>NZ_CP019936.1:3395300-4092875 GCF_002009425.1 Thiosocius teredinicola | reverse complement strand
ATTTGAAGTCGCCGTGAACAAATTTCAGTTTGCCCATCGCAAAGGCTGTGCCCATGCCGGCCATGCCCAGACCTTTTTCGACCCATTTCATCCAGTCGTTGCGTGAGGCGCGCATATCCCAATCCGGGGCCTCACCGGCATAGTCGCCGGCACGCACGCATTCGCCGTTCTCGACGACGAACACACCGCGCGGCTGGTCTTCATCTTTGAAACCGCAGGTGATGGTCGAGCTGAAACCGATGTCAGCCAGTTTGCCGCGCACCTCCGGTTCTGCGTTCCACGCATCCTTGAGTTGATTCATCCAGTCGGCTGAAAACAATTCGGCCATGTTCATTTCCCCTCTGAGTTGTATTGTGATTGCAAAACGAAGCAACCCGCATGGCTCGCGAAGACGCACGGGAAGACAACACACGGGCAAGCCGGGCGCGCGCATGGAGGGCGTACTGCAACCCTCGGATGGAAAAGTGCGATGTCGTGATCGGTTGTGCAAAGTCTCCGGCGGAAGCATCGCGCGGCCATCCTTCGGGCAGCCCTGACTGCGCCGCTCTGGCTGATCGCGCGCCCCGCTTTCGGAGACGGCGCATGCACCGATCTCTTAGTGCGATATGCGAGTTGAACAACCGGCTCAGAATACCACTACCGTCGACCGAGTTTTGCGCAATTACATGATCAGTATCAAACGACACCACAGGTGATTCTGTTGCGTTCGCACAGTAAGCTCGCCCTATGAAGAAAAGTGACGCCCTGCCGGTCATGTTGATCGACGACGAAGAGCACATCCGCGTGGCGGCGAGCCAGGCGCTCGACCTCGCCGGCTACCAGGTACATGCCTTTGAAACGGCCGACCAGGCCCTGGCAAAGCTGGATGCCGATTGGCCGGGAGCGATCATCAGCGACATCCGCATGCCCGGTACCGACGGCATGCAGTTTCTGCAGCAGGCCCGATCGATCGATAGCGACCTGCCGGTGATTCTGATCACCGGCCATGGCGATGTCAGTATGGCGGTCGAGGCGATGCGCGCCGGGGCCTATGACTTCATCGAAAAGCCGTTCGCGGTCGAAGACCTGGTCGACACGGTGGGCCGCGCGCTCGACAAGCGCCGGTTGACGATGGAAAACCGCCGGCTGAAGAATGAACTGGCGGTGCAGAGCAAGCCGGGGCCGCGGATCATCGGCAACACGCCGGCCGTGCAGCGTCTGCGCCTGACCCTCGGGCAGATCGCCGACACCGATGCCGATGTGCTGGTCAACGGCGAGACCGGCACCGGCAAGGAACTGGTCGCGCGCGCCCTGCACGAGAACAGCCGCCGGCGCGACCGTAACTTCGTCGCGGTCAACTGCGGTGCCGTACCGGAGCACCTGATCGAGAGCGAACTGTTCGGTCACGAGAAAGGCGCCTTTACCGATGCGCGTTCACGACGCATCGGCAAGTTCGAGCATGCCAATGGCGGTACCTTGTTTCTCGACGAGATCGAAAGCATGCCCTTGAAGGTGCAGGTTCACCTGCTGAGGGTGCTGCAGGAGCGCGCCGTCGAACGTTTGGGCTCGAACGAGGTGATACCGCTCGACCTGCGCGTCGTCGCCGCAAGCAAGGTTGATCTGCGCGAGGCCGCCGCGCGTGGCGAGTTTCGCGAAGACCTGTATTACCGCCTGAGCGTTGTGATGATCGATATCCCGCCGCTGCGCGAGCGCCGCGAAGACATTCCCTTGCTGTTCCAGCACTTTGTGCTGGTAGCCGGTGCGCGTTACCAGCGAGAGCCTCCGCCGCCACATCCCGATCTGCTCAACCGCCTGATGATGGAAGAATGGCCGGGCAATGTGCGTGAACTGCGCAACGCCGCGGAGCGC
Source organism: Thiosocius teredinicola (assembly GCF_002009425.1). Taxonomy (NCBI): domain Bacteria; kingdom Pseudomonadati; phylum Pseudomonadota; class Gammaproteobacteria; order Chromatiales; family Sedimenticolaceae; genus Thiosocius; species Thiosocius teredinicola. Next base: position 4,091,027 of record NZ_CP019936.1, on the reverse strand, counting down.
TATGTGCTGTTGGGCGACTCTTGCGGTTACGACATCGAGGCACTGTTGAACGGCAGCGCAGACCGACCGGCGATGACCTTGCCGGAACAGGTCGAGTGCTTCGAGCGCGGTCTGATCGAACAGCATCTCAAGGCCAACAACGGCAGTATCAAGGCGACGATGGAGGCCTTGGGGCTGCCGCGCAAAACGCTTTACGACAAGATGAAGAAGTACGGTTTGGAACGTGACGACTATAAGTGAAGGGACGTCCTTTACCCCTTACTCATGGGGGTTCGGCCGATCGAAACTGGTCGGAGCACAAGGTTTGCCAAAGTAGTAACCTTGGGCGAAGCCGCAGTTCCATTCGCGCAAGGCGTCGATCTGATCGCGTGTCTCGACGCCTTCAGCCACAACCTCCAATTCCAATGCCTGGGCCATGCGGACTGCCGCTCTGACCAACTCGCGGTCATTGTTGTCGGTGCTCATGTCGCGGACGAATTCACGATCGATCTTGAGCATGTCGAACGGGTAGCGCCGCAGATAGGCGAGTGATGCATAGCCTGTACCGAAGTCGTCCAGTGCGAGCCTTACCTGCAAGCGATGTAACGCGTCGAGGATATCATCGACCTGCGGGTTGCCACTGAGTAGCACACCCTCCGTCACCTCGAGGACCAGTGCACTGGGCGGTAATTGCGCGCGCAACAGCGCGCTTTCGACATAGCATGCGAATTCGGCGTCTCTGAACTGCGATGGTGATGCATTGACGGAGATATGGAAGGGCGTGCCGAATCGCTGTCGGAACACGGTACATTGGGCCACCGCCTCTTCGAGCACGAAGGCGCCGAGTTCTTCGATCATGCCGGTTTGCTCGGCGACCGGAATGAATTCGTCCGGTGGCATTTGGCCGAGTTCGGCATCATGCCAACGCATCAGGGCTTCGGCCCCGATCAGGCGATCGCCATCCAAGCTGACTATTGGCTGGTAGTGCACCTGGATATCGCCGCGCCGCAGGGCATGGCGCAGACGCGCCTCGATGTGCAGGCGGCGTTCGATCTCTTCGTTCATCGACGATGCGAAGTATTGGTAGGTATTCGCGCCGAAGCGCTTGGCCTGGTACATGGCGATGTCGGCGCTGCGCAACAGGCTCGATGTAGTTTCTCCATCGTTCGGAAACAGTGCGATACCGATACTCACGGTCACGACGATCTCGTGTCCGTTCAGCAGAAACGGTGCCCGGAACTTGTCGAGCAGGTGCTCGGCGATCGTGCTCGCTGAATCGTCTCTCGTCGACGTACCGAGAATCACCAGAAACTCGTCTCCACCCAGTCGCGATACCGTGTCCTGATCTCTGATCGCACCGCTCAGTCGCCTTGAAGCCTCGACAAGCAGCTGGTCGCCGACCTCGTGGCCGAAGGTGTCGTTGATCTTCTTGAAATCGTCCAGGTCAAGGAACATGGCCACGACGTGATCACTGTCCCGCGCCGCCTTTTTGATGAGCTGACCGAGCCGGTCCATGGCCAGCAGCCGGTTGGGTAGACCAGTCAGGAAATCGTAGTGCGCCTGTTGAACGATCTTCTGTTCCTGCTCTTTGTACTGCGTGATGTCTTCGTCGATGCGCAACAGGTGGCAAAGTTGTTTGTTGGTATCGCAGACCGGCGCGATATGAGTCCGCACCCAGTAGCGGCTGCCGTCGCTCCGCTGGTTGTGCATCTCACCGTGCCAGCTGTGCCCGGCCTCCAGCATTCGTCGGATCTCGTCATCGGTCTGCGGGAGGTCGTTGTCGCTGCGTAGAAAGCTGGGGTCTCTGCCGACAACGTCGCCGGCCGTGTAGCCAGACACCGCTTCAAACTTGGCGTTGACGAATTCGATCATCCCTTGCGGATCGGTGATGATGACCGATACCGGACTCTGCTCGACGGCCTGCGAGAGTATGCGAATCCGTTGCTCGGCGTCTTTGTTGGCACTGATATCGACGAAACTGACGACCAGGCCGCTCACTTGCTCGTCCTGCATCATCGGTTGTATGCGGATATCGGCGGGACGCTTGTCTCCATCGCGGGTTACGATCAGTCCATCATCGAGGTGCACGCCGCAGCCGGATTCGATCACGCTGTCGACCAGGCTTCGCCGGCCTGCCGGCGCTGAGTCGGGCGTGTGATTGAGCCGCGCGATATGTTGTCTGATGTCGTTGCCCAGCATCTGTGCTTCGTCGCTGTAGGCGAGCAATGACAGGCCGGCGAAATTGGCGAATACGCAGTTGCCGTACCTGTCGGTACCGATGATGCCTTCTGCGGTCGAATCCAGCAGCAGTTCCATTCTGGAACTCGACCTGGCCAGTTCAGCGGTACGCACTGCGACCTGTTCTTCGAGATGGTCGCGATAGCGGCGCAACTGCTTGACGTGGGCGCGTTCGTGCTGAGCTTCGCGCGCGACCAACCATGCGCTGACGGCGGCAGTCACCAAGGCGACGGCGATGAACCAGATCAGGCTTGGTTGGCCGACGATATCGGCGATTGTCAGCGGCGGGTAGCGGGCAACGATCGTCCAGTAGTACTCGTTGGGTGGCACGTCGGTATGGCTGCGCCCGAAGAGATTGTTCGAGCCCGCGCTTGAATGCAAGCCCTCCCACAGCGGGTGGATACGGGCATAGATGTAGCGCGCATCCGAGGTGTCGAGGCTGCCCGCATAGTCCGCGTTGAGTCGGGCCCAGAGCGCGGCTTCGCGCGTTTTGAGTTGATCGTCTTGCCGCCCCTTGATCATGAAGCCCCAGGTATCTTCCTTATTTGGGCTTGACAGAAAATAGCCTTCTTTATTTAGCAGGTAGAGTTGGCCTTGGTCGCTGGCAAACAACGTTTGGAACCCGTCCAGTATGTTTTTCGCCAGGTAATTCAGGATGACCACGCCGGCCTTGTTACCGTTGGTGTCGAACACCGCGATTCCGAAGCGGATCGTGGGTTTCAGCGGCTGTTCGATCTTGCCGTGTTCGACATTGAGATCCAGGGGGGAGACGAATACCTGGCCTTCGGCCAGCGCCAGGGAGTCAGTGAAGTAATAGCGGTGTTTCTTGTTTTGCAGCGTATGCCTTGAAGCTTCGCGGGCTAGACCATTGTTGTAGTCGACACGGATCTGTTCATCGCCAAACTTGTCGATGAACCGGATCTGATCGTATGACGCGGCGCTCACGGCAAAATTGCGCATATCCCGGCCCAGCGCCGAACGCGATCCGGGGGCGTTGCGTAGAAGGCGATGCAGGGAATCGGCGCCGGCGAGAAATCTTAGATCGGATACCACCGCGCGAAACTGCAATTCGATATCTTTCGCGGCGAGCACGATGCGCTCTTCGGCCTTGGTGTCGCGCAGTTGCTGTTGATGCTCAAGCTCCGCCGCCGCCATGAAGTAGCCGATCGCCAGGATCGCCGCGGCAAACGGCAGAAACCAGCGAAGAAAACCCGGCACGACCAGTTGCCAGGACACGCATCGCTGCTTGAGCGAAGCGACCCCTTGCGGGGTAGCATCGACGCCATCAGCTTGTCCGATCCCGTCTTCGGGTACCACCACGGCATGACCTCTCGAGCGGTAGGCGTTGTTCGTGCCGGCCCGGGATGATCCGTGATCAGGCAGGTCTTGCCGGCGGTCTTGCTGTTCGTCCCGATTCACTGCAATCAGCGCCCATGCCCGGCGGTGCGGATAACGGTATACGACAGACTATCCAGCACGGTGGCAACGCATCGGTGCAACTGAGCGTATGAACGGCATTCTTCCTCGTTCGGTGACGGTCTATCCGGGTAACCCTACTGTGCAAGTGTAGGCGCTAATCGGCTGAGTGGTGCTGCTTGATTGGGCGGGTGAGAGCGGCGGTACTTCAGCGTACGAGGCGCCGACATGCTCGTCGGAAGACGGCGTTTATGTCGAGCTGTCGAAACCGGATTGGCTTCAGTCCAAGATGCCGTTTCTGGCGAATATCTCGAGCAAACGGGAAGTGTTCAACGCCAACAGCTCCTGCAGTTGCTCATTGTCGGTGCCGGCAATCGGCAGCTGCAGTTTGCCGCTTTGCACATCGTCGCCTAGACACGTAAGCAGGGCCGCTTGATCTTGTTTTCCATCAAGGTGCGACAGCAAACAACGGGTGAAGTCGTCGATGTCCAGGGAGTGATGCCAAACCGTGGGGATGTGTTGCCAGGCGAAGCCGAGCAGCACCTGCGCGAGCCGCCCTGTCTGCGGTAGTTCGTGTTGGGGGCTGTCGAACCGGTGTGGCTCGCTGGTCAATATCACGAGGTTGTTTGCGAACAGGCTGAAGATCTCGGTCCGCCAGGCATCGCGCTCTTCGGCGTCAGCGTGTTTCGCGATGACCTCCGCGGCCAGTTGGGCCATCGGCACGGTGCTTGGAAAGCATTGGTACAGGATACGCAACATGGCCGCGGCCAGTGGATCCCCGACCTCAACGGGCTTGCCGTTTGCGGTGTGGAAAATGGCTTTTTCATTGTCGCCCTGATCGGTCGACGACTGCGGCCGCAGATCCGACGCGCAGTGAAGGTGGTCGAGCAACTCGAGGTCGATCTCGAAATTCGGTTCGATCTGCTCGTGAACGACAAGGCTCTGGCGAAAGGTTCGTTGGCTGAAGAAGTCCAGGTACTGCTCGTGTGCGATATCACTGTCGACCGTGTCGAGAAAGTGTTCACCGGTGGTGCTGATATTGCTACCGAACATGGTGTGCAGGCGGCTGTCGCACAGATAACGCAGGCCATGTTCGGTTAGTTGGCGACGAAACTCGTCGAATGTGAAGCTGCGGTTGTTCGTCTCGAGGTACTCGTGAAAAAGGTAGCTGGGGTGGGCGTCGTCGAGCGAATGGATTTCGGCCAGTAAGGCCTGCGCCGCCGGTGTGTCGTTCGAGGCGTAGATCTCCTTGAGAAGGCCAAGAAAATCGCGGGCACGATTGAGCCGTGTAACCGGGTCTTCGAGGTCGCGCGTGTGGTAAAGGAGCATATCGCGCAGTGCGCTGCGGGCATGCCAGCCGGGGCTTACATTGAAGCTGATATAGCCGATGCCCTCGGGCCCGAGGCGATGTTGGAACAGCCTGAACAACGCCTGCTGAACGTCGGAAGGCACCCAGGACAAGACGCCATGCGCAATAATGTAGTCGAATTGACCAAAACTGTTGTCCAACTGGCGGATGTCGGCCTGGACCAGGCGGACGTTCTCAAGCCCCAACTCGCCGATGATTGCGTTGCCGGTATCGATTTGGCCCGCAGAAAGATCGATGCCGACGAACTCACTGCCGCGCAGATGCCAGGCCATAGGGATCAGGTTGCCGCCGGTGGCGCAGCCCAGTTCCAATACGCGACAACGCGTTGCCGATGCGGCATCGATACCGAACAGCCTGCCGAGCATGTTCAGTGCCGTTGGGTGGGTATCCGGAAACGGGATGCTCTCGTACGGCAGGGTGTCGTAGTGATCCACGGTGACTCCACGCAAGCAAACTCAGTGAAGCGGGTTGCTTCGAATCGCAGGCGCGCTGTGGGCGGCCGACAACCTTAGATACTCCGAGCAGCGCGTGATCGGCAAGCTTTTTCTGTCCGCGGTGGGTGGGCTCAGCACCCGCTGAAGCCATCGAGCGCCTGCCGGTGTATCGGCAAAGCCCGGGACGCGGGCCGGTTGTCGTCTACACCGATTTCCACCAGCGGTGGGCGTAGTCGTGTCGCTCATCGACAACCGGGAGCGCGCTGAACCCCAACCGCTCGAAGAATGCTTCAGCATCGCGCTGTGCCTTGACCAGGATGCCCTGAACGCCGGCCTGACGAGCGGCCTGTGCGCAGCATTCCACCAAACGTGAACCGATACCGCAGCGCTGATAGTGCGGCGCGACGTAGAGTCCATGTAACAGCAGCCCCGACTGCTTGGGCACAAGGTCGGCATCGTCAGCCGTTTCCCATGCCGCGACGCCGGCAAGCTTGCGGCTGCCTTGAACAAGCGCCGTCGCAAAGGTCAGGTGATCGACATCGGCCTCGGTATAGCGGTAACTCGGTGCGACCAGGCGTTTGACCCGGTCGGGCAGGTCCCAGGTTGCCACGCACTGCTCGACGACCGGGTTGATCAGGGACAGGTCCGGGGCGTTGTCGATCGACAGGGTGATTGCGCAGTCGCTCATTGTCGGGGGAGTGTCACGTACGGTAGATAACCGGGGCGAACGCATCGCCCCGGTGACTGTCTTCAGCTGGCGTCTTTCCACTCGACACCGCTGTCCACCACGTGATGGGTCTCGGGTTCGGGTTCCGGTGTCTTCATCGTCACCAGTTCCTCGGCGCTGACCGGGTGGATCGCGATCGTGCTGTCGAAGTCTGCCTTGGTGGCGCCCATCTTCACTGCCACGGCGAAGCCCTGCAGCATCTCGTCGACGTTGTCGCCGATCAGGTGGATGCCGACCACCTGCTGGTTCTCGCCGGCGCATACCAGCTTCATTGCGGTCGTCACACCGTGCTCCGACAGCGCGTGGCGCATCGGTGTGAAGTCGGTCTGGTAGATCGTGACCTTGGCGTGGCGCTCGCGCGCCTGTGCTTCGGTCAGGCCGACCGTGCCTACCGGCGGATGCGCAAACACCACGCTCGGGATGTTGTCGTAGTCGACGCGGCTCTCGGCTTCGCCGTTGAACAGTCGTGCTGCCAGGCGACGGCCAGCCGCGATCGCGACCGGCGTCAGCGGCGTGCGGCCGGTGATATCTCCGATGGCATAGATGCCGGGTACGTTCGTGTTCTGGAACTCGTCGGTCGGCACGACCCCGTTGGCGCGGGTTTCGACGCCGGCGACATTCAACGCCAGTTCACGCGTGTTGGGTGCACGGCCAACCGCCCAGATCACACTGTCGAAGCCGTCCAGGCGTTCGCCGTTGCTGGCATCCAGCGCAATGCCGTCATCGGTCCTGGCCAGGCCGGCGACCTGGAAACTCATATGCAGCTCGATGCCTTGCTTGCGCATCTCGGCCATCAGCACGTCGCTGATCATGCCGTCGAAGGTTTCGAGTACCCGCGCCTCCAATGCCACGACCGTGACATCTGATCCGAGTGCGCGCATCACCCCGGCCAGCTCCACGCCGATATAACCGGCGCCGATGATCGCCACCTTGCGCGGTTGCGATTGCAGTTCGAAGAAGCCGTCCGAGGTGATGCCCAGCTCGGCGCCCGGCACAGGCGGAACGATTGGGCGACCACCGGTGGCGATCACGATGTGGTCGGCGCTGTAACGTTGGCCATCGACCTCGACCGTATGGGCATCGACGAAGTGCGCCTTGCCGTTGATGCGCGTAATACCGGTATCGACGACGTAGCCGTCCCAATAGCGATTGATCATGCCGATGTAGTCCTGACGGCCCTTGATCAGCTTCTTCCAGTCGGTCGCGCCACGCTCAGCGGGGATGCCGAAGTGCTTGGCGTCGTCGACGGCATGCGCCAGATTGGCGGCGTACCACATGACTTTCTTGGGCACGCAACCGTTGTTCACGCAGGTACCGCCCATCTTGTGCGATTCGATGACGGCAACGTTTTTGCCGAACTGGGCCGCCTTTTCGGCCACGGCCAGGCCACCACTGCCGCCACCGATGGCGATCAGGTCGAAATGCGTATCCATGTTACTGCTCCAGATGTCTGCCCCGGATTGTCGGGGGTACTGCGGGAGAGAGACCCTCCCGCAGCCGCTTACGTTTCAGCCGGCAATCAGGCGGCGGCTTTATCGCGCTTGCCGAGGTACTCCTCGAGCTTGTCCGAGCCACCGATGTGTTCACCGTTGATGAACACCTGCGGCACCATCGAGGCGCCGGCCACCGCGCGCAGCGTGACTTCGCTGTAGTCCTGGTTCAGCACCAGTTCGTCGTACTGGATGCCGGCATCGCGCAGCATGCCCTTGGCACGCACGCAGAACGGGCAGCCCTCGCGGGTGAACACGGTCACGTCGAGCGGCTTGCTGGCGTTCGGCGCGATGTAGTTCAGCATGGTGTCGGCGTCCGAGACTTCGAAGGGGTCGCCCGGTACGTCCGGCTCGATGAACATCTTTTCGACCACGCCGTCCTTGACCAGCATCGAGTAGCGCCACGAACGCTCACCGAAGCCGAGTTCGTCTTTCGGCACCAGCAGGCCCATGCCGCGGCTGAAGTCGCCGTTGCCGTCCGGCAGGAAAGTGAGGTTCCAGGCCTTCTGCTCGGCGCGCCACTCGTTCATGACGAAGGCGTCGTTGACCGAGATACAGATGATCTCGTCCACGCCCTGCTGCTTGAGTGCCGGCGCGAGCTGGTTGTAGCGCGGCACGTGGGTCGAAGAACAGGTCGGGGTGAAGGCGCCCGGCAGGGCGAATACCACGACGGTCTTGCCTTTGAAGACGTCGTCGGTGCTGACGTCGACCCACTCGTGATCGCGGCGGGTACGGAATACAACGTTAGGTACGGTTTGGCCTTCGCGGTTTTCAAGTTTCATCTCGATACTCCAGAAACGGTGTTCAAATTCAGTGGGTGCAGTATCGGGATTGGACGTGAATTAGTGAAATTGTTTGTTTTCATATGTGCGATAGCACATGACTATCGATCAGGGAGCCCCGGCCGGCTCCGACCGATTTGCGATGTGAATCAACTTATCTTGCTGCCGCGGAACCAAAATGCCTGAGCGCGGTCATTCTCGGCGTAGTCGATAACCGGTAGACTGCGACATCCTCTTTTCAACGACAGGTTCCATGATGCGTAGATTGTTCTCCTCGGTTCTGCTGATTCTGGCGGGCTCACTGCTGGTCTCGCAGATGGCATTGGCGGAAGAAGAAAAAATCCCGACCTACGGGGACTGGGGTTACAAGTGCGACAAGTCGCCCGATGGCAAGCAGGAGCTGTGCTACGTGTTCCAGAACGTCACCAAGAAAGAGGGTGGACAACTGGTACTCGGCGCGCGCGTCGCCTATCGCGACGGCCAGCCCGATCCGCTGCTGGTTGTCACCGTACCCCTCGGCTCGCTGCTGCCGCCCGGCGCTGCGCTGACGATGGAAGGCGTCGAGCCGGTCAAGCTGACCTATTTCATCTGTGCGGCAGAAGGCTGCACGACCATCGCGACGGCCATTCCCACGCCGATGCTGGATGCGATGAAGAAGGGCGAGAAGGCGGTTATCCGTGTGGCCGCACCGAACAAGCAGGTCGTCGGCCTGCCGCTGTCGCTTAGCGGCTTCACCAAGGCCCTGGGCTCGCTGAAGAAATAAGCCGTATTCGGGCCCCGTCGACGGGCCCTAGTCGCGCACCGTCACCACCACCCGCCGTTCGTGCGGGTGGTGGCGGTGTTCATACAGGTAGACGCCCTGCCAAGTCCCGAGCGCACAACGTCCGTTGCTGACCGGGATCGTCATCTCCATTTTCGTCAGGATCGATCGGACATGCGCCGGCATGTCGTCCGGGCCTTCCATGGTGTGGTCGTAGATCGGATCGCCGTCGGGTACCAGCCGGTTGATGAAGCGTTCGAGGTCGCTGCGCACCGTCGGATCGGCGTTTTCACAGATGATCAGCGAGGCGCTGGTGTGTTGCACGAACAGGTGACACAGGCCGGTATCGATGCCGGCGTTGTCGACCACTTTGCGGATCTCGTGGGTGATGTCGTAGGTGCCGCGCCCGCGGGTGCGGTGATGGATGGTCTCTTGGTGAGTCATAAACGGTTTCGTGTTGGTAGTGACGGTGCGCGCCGGCGATCTAGGCTTTGCGTTTCGGGTCGCGCAGCTCAAAGTGCTTGCTCTCGTCGCGCCGGATCTCGAACAGTCCGATGGCCTCGATCAGGTCGCTGAGGCGAGCATAACCGTAGTTGCGTGCGTCGAACGATGCCTGGTTGGAGATGTGGGTGCCGACGCGCGACAGCTTCGCCCAGCCGTCGTCACCCGCAGTGCCTGCGATCGCCTCGCGGACCAGGTTCATCAGCTTCGAATCCTGGCGCAACTCGTTGGTTTTGAGTTTCTTGACGCTCTTTTCCTGCTCGTCGTCCAGGTACAGGAAAGTCGAGCAGGCGTTGACGAAGGCAGCCGGCGTTTTGCGCTCGCCAAAGCCGATCACCGATTTGCCGTCCGACAGGATGCGTGTCACCAGCGGTGTGAAATCGCAGTCCGAAGTGACGAAGCAGAAGGTGTCCACCTGCTTCATGTACAGGACATCCATCGCATCGATCGTCATCGCGATGTCGGTTGCGTTCTTGCCTTTGGTCAGATCGTATTGTTGGATGGGCTGGATGGCGTGCTCCTGCAGCACGGCTTCCCAACCTTTGAGGTTTTTCGAGGTCCAATTGCCGTAGGCGCGCCGGATATTGACCTTGCCGTGGCGCGCCAGTTCGGAGAGCACGAACTGGATCGACTTGGCGGGCGAGTTGTCGGCGTCGATCAGCAGGGCGATGTTGCTTTTGTCGGGCAAGGTGGACTCCGGATCGAATGCGCAATGATTTGCTGCCGCAGCGCGGCGAGATGTTTGCCCTAAGGCTAGCGCATAGCCGACGGCGTGCGAAGAACGGCACCCTTATTTGCAGAGGAATGACAACATGCGAGCGACTTGGTCGGCGAAGCTCATGCGGTATTTGATGGCTTCGGCATGCATGGTGCTATTTGCGGGTTGTACCGGTCTGCCTAAAGGTATCGAACCGGTACAAGGGTTTGAGATCGACCGTTATCTCGGTAAGTGGTACGAGATTGCGCGGCTCGATCACTCGTTCGAACAGGGGCTGTCGCATGTTTCGGCCGAATACAGTCTGCGCGACGACGGCGGCGTGGCCGTGCTCAATCGCGGTTACTCGACCGAAGACAGCGCATGGCAGGAGGCCGACGGCAAGGCCTACTTTGTGCGCAATGCTGACGAAGGCTATCTCAAGGTATCGTTCTTCGGCCCATTCTACGGTGCCTACGTGGTGTTCGAACTCGACAAGCCGGATTACCAGTATGCGTTCATCGCCGGCAATGATCGTTCATATCTGTGGTTGCTGGCGCGTACCCCGCAGGTTGATGAAGCGCTCAAGGCGCACTTTATTGAGCGTGCAAAGGCGCTGGGTTTTGCCGCCGACGAGCTGATTTTCGTCGAGCAAGAGAATCCGCCGCCGGCTGACTGACCAACGGTCGCTGGATGCTGATCGCCGCTTGTTGCCGCCAACGACGTTCCGTATCCTGCCGCGGTGGTCAGTTCCCCGAAAAGCCTCGCTGAAACGCCGGTTACCGCACTCAAGGGTGTCGGACCGAAGAGCGCCGAGCGCCTGCACAAGCTTGGCATCGAGAACGTGCAGGATCTGCTGTTCCATTTGCCGACCCGTTACCAGGACCGCACGCGCATTGTGCCCATCGGCAGCCTGCGGCCGGGCGATCAGGCGGTCATCCAGGGCGAGGTCGAACTGGCCGACATCCGCTACGGGCGCCGTCGCTCGCTGATGGTGAGATTGGCCGATGGCACAGGCCACATCATGCTGCGCTTCTTTCACTTCAGTAATGCGCAGAAAGACAACATGCGCCGTGGCAGTTGGCTGCGTTGCTTTGGCGAGGTGCGCAACGGGCCGCAAAGCTACGAACTGGTCCACCCCGAGGTCGAGCGCGTGGCCGAGGGTGAGCCTGCCGAGGTCGAACAGGCGCTGACCCCGATCTACCCGACCACCGAAGGCATGCATCAACTGACCTGGCGCGACCTGACCGGTCGCGCACTCGATCTGCTCGGCCAGGGCGGCTTGCAAGAGCTGCTGCCGGACAAGGTACTCGCGCAGCACGACATGCCGCCGTTGGCCGATGCTGTGCGTTTGTTGCATCGTCCGCCGCCTGATCAATCGCAGCAGTTACTGTCCGAGGCCGGCCATCCGGCGCAGCGTCGCTTGGCGCTCGAAGAATTGCTTGCGCACCAGCTCAGCCTGCGTGTGTTGCGTCAACGCCAACGGCGCAAAGGTGCGCCGGCACTGCGTGGCGACGGCGGCTTGCAGCAGGCCTTGTTGAACAGCCTGCCGTTCGAGCTGACGGCTGCGCAGCAACGGGTGGCCGATCAGTTGCGCAAAGATCTCGCGCAGCGGCATCCGGCGCAACGCCTGGTGCAAGGCGACGTCGGCTCGGGCAAGACCATTGTTGCTGCACTGGCGGCATTGATGGGCGTCGAGGCCGGGTATCAGGTGGCCCTGATGGCGCCGACCGAACTGCTGGCGGAACAACACCTGCGCAACTTCAGCAACTGGCTGGCGCCGTTGGGCGTCGAGGTCGGTTGGCTCAGCGGACGGCACAAAGGCAAACGGCGCGAGGCCACGCTGGCCGCCTTGCGCGACGGCTCGATCCAGGTCGCCGTCGGCACACACGCGCTGTTCCAGGACGACGTGGCGTTCGACCGGCTGGGGCTGGTCGTGGTCGACGAGCAACATCGCTTCGGCGTGCATCAACGTCTCGCGCTGCGCGAGAAGGGCGGTGGCAACCAGGTGCCACATCAATTGGTTATGACCGCAACGCCGATTCCGCGCACGCTGGCGATGACTGCCTATGCCGACCTGGACCTGTCGGTCATCGATGAACTGCCGCCGGGGCGCACGCCGGTCAGCACCGTGGTCGTCGCCGACGCACGCCGCGACCAGGTTGTCGAGCGGGTGGCGCTGGCCTGCCGCGATGGGCGTCAGGCTTACTGGGTATGCACGTTGATCGAAGAGTCCGAGGCATTGCAATGCCAGGCCGCCGAGGATACGGCAGCGGCGCTCACCGAGGCCCTCGAAGGCCTGCGGGTAGGGCTGGTTCATGGCCGTTTGAAGGCGGCCGACAAGGAGGCTGTCATGGCGTCTTTCAAGGCCGGTGATATCGATTTGCTGGTCGCGACCACGGTGATCGAGGTCGGTGTCGATGTGCCGAGCGCCAGCCTGATGGTGATCGAGAATGCCGAGCGCCTGGGGCTGTCGCAGCTGCACCAGCTACGCGGGCGGGTCGGCAGGGGAGCGCAACAGAGTCATTGCGTATTGATGTACCACCCGCCGCTGGGTCAGGTCGCACAGGAGCGATTGGCGGTGATGCGCGAGACCAACGACGGTTTCGAGATCGCCCGTCGCGACCTGGAGATCCGTGGACCGGGCGAGGTGCTCGGCACCCGCCAGACCGGCGAGATGCAGTTTCGCATCGCCGACCTGTTGCGCGATCAGGAACTGGTGCCGGGGGTGCAGGCGCTGGCCGATCAGTTGCTCGTCGAGCATCCTGAATCGGTCGCGCCGTTGATGCATCGTTGGATCGGCCACAAGGTGCAGTATGCCGACGTGTAGTCGTCACGCAGTTGGTGAGGAGGGCAGGCCTTGAGAGTGCTGCGCCGCCTCGCGATCCTGCTGGTTCTCTTTATGGTGCCGGTGTACCTCGTGTCGCTGGCCGAAACGCTGGAGACACCGCAACAATGGCGCGACATCGCGGTCGGCGACAGCCACGCGCAGGTGCGCGCCAAGTTGCGTGCCAGCGGTCTGCACGACGCGCAGTGTGACTGGGTGCCGGCATTGCAGTCGGTGCGTTGCACATTGCTCGGTCGGCATCACGCCGGCGGCGTCGCCGTGCGCTTTGACGGGCGCACCCAGACCTCGCGTGTGACCGAGGTGAAGGTCCACGAACCGATCTTCACCGGCCCGTTCCATCTGCATGTCCGCCTGCGTCGCTGGTTTCAATAAAGCCGGTCCGTTCGCCCCTCTCGGCGTGCGATAATCGCCGCGATGTCGAAGATCAGCAGCATAATGTTTCAACGTCGTAAGCGGCGCCCGACGGGCCTGCGCGAAGCCCCATGGTGTGAGCTCGACCTGCGTCGCCTGCCCGGCAGCTCGCCGCAGATGCAGGCCTGGCTGAGCGACCGTGGGTCATTGACCCGTTCGGTGATCGCCAGTTGTCGCGGCAAGTTCCGCATCGACCTGCTGGCGCAACAGCGCGGCGAGGCCTTGCCGAGCGAGGCCGCCATGCTGGGCAGTGAGCGCACCGCGGCCACGCTGATCCGCGAGGTGCACCTGTGCTGCGGTCGTGACGCCTATGTCTACGCCCGCACCTTGATGCCGTTGAGCAGCCTGCGCGGCCCGGTGCATGCGCTGACCCAGTTGGGTCGTCGGCCGCTGGGCGAGGTGCTGTTCTCCAACCCGACGACCCGCCGCTTGCGAGTCGAGGTCGCCTGCATCACCCCACGTCACCGACTGTTCGCGCGCGCCACCGATCATCTTGCGCGCAAGCCGGAGGCCTTGTGGGGTCGACGAACGCTGTTCGAATATGGTGGCGAACGCATTCTGGTAAACGAGATTTTTCTACCCGGCCTGCCGGAGTTGCGCGCGTGAGTGCGACCCCGCACACGGCCGACGCCGTCGACTGGCGCACCCGCTTGCGGCACTACTGGGTGCTGGTGCGCGCCGATCGGCCGATCGGTATCTACCTGTTGCTGTGGCCCGCCATGTGGGCGCTGTGGGTCGCGGCCGGCGGCATTCCACCCTGGTGGATCCTGCTGGTGTTCGTGTCGGGCACCGCGCTGATGCGCTCTGCCGGATGCGCGATCAATGATTTTGCGGACCGCGACTTCGACGGCCTCGTCGAGCGTACCGCGCAACGGCCGTTGGCGACCGGCGCAGTATCGCCGCGCGAGGCACTGGCGGTGTTTGCCGTGCTCAGCCTGATCGCCTTCGCGCTGGTGCTGACGCTCAACAGCAAGACGATTGCGCACTCGTTTGTTGCAGTGGGCCTGGCGGCGCTTTACCCCTTCACCAAGCGGGTGACCAACATGCCGCAGCTGGTGCTGGGCACGGCATTCGGCTGGGCGGTGCCGATGGCCTTCACCGCGCTGCAGAACCAGATACCGCCGGTTGCCTGGGTGATGTTCAGCGCAACCGTGATCTGGGCGCTGATCTACGACACCATGTACGCGATGGTCGATCGTGACGACGATCTGAAGATCGGCGTGAAATCGACCGCGATCCTGTTTGGCCGATTCGACCGCCTGATCATCGGTGTGCTGCAGATCGTCATGTTGGCGCTGTTGTGGCAGGTTGGCAGCATGGCCGAACGTGGTCTGCCGTACAGCATTGGCTTGGGCGCAGCAGCGGCGTTGTTCCTGTACCAGCAGTGGCTGATTCGCGAGCGCGCCCGCGCCGCTTGCTTCAAGGCCTTCCTCAACAACCACTATGTGGGCCTGTTGGTGTTTGCCGGCCTGTTAGTCGACTACCTGTTGAACCCGGCTTTATGAGTGTATTGCGCTGGTTGGTCATACCGATCGGGTTGCTGCTGCTCCTAGCCTGGGCCTGGATCGCCCTGCACGCGCCGCCGGATCCGCATCGGTTGGAAAACGGCGCCAGCATCGAGTGGGTGGATTGTTGGTTCGAGACGCCCTGGTGGCGCCCGGTGCACTGTGGGCGCTTCCACACCGCGTTCGAACAGGGTGCGCAGCCGCAGCAGTTTTCGCTTCCTGTGGTGTACATCCCGCAATGGTTCTGGCTGCGTGGCGGCCCGCCGGTACAGTACATCGCGGGCGGGCCGGGCGGCTCGGCCTGGCTGCAACCGGACGAAGCGCCGTTCTGGCTGGAATGGGCCAAGTCGAACCGCTGGAACGGTGACCTGGTGCTCTACGATCAACGCGGTGTCGGCCTGTCGAACCCGGCGCTGGATTGTCCGGAGCTGCATGAACTGCGTCGCGAGATGTTGCCGGTGCCGGTGTCGAACGAAGAGGCCTACCCACTGATCCGCGAGGCGACGCGCGCCTGTCACGATCGCCTGCAGGCCGAGGGTTGGGATCTCCGCCGCTTTACCACTCGCCACAACGCCGACGACGCCATCGACCTGATGCGTACGATGGGCCTGGAGCAATGGAACGTGTACGGCGTGTCGTACGGCACGCGCGTGGCGTTGGAGATGATGCGCATGGCGCCCGAGTCGTTGCGCGCGGTCATCCTCGATTCGCCTTACCCGCCGCACGTCAATCCCGAGCTGGCCGATGCCTGGCTGCTGCAACGCGTATTCGAACTGTTCAGCCGAATCTGCGGCCTGGCGGATCAATGTGCCGACTCGCCCGAGGCGTTGACGCAGGTGCTCGAGGCGGCGTTCGAGCGGGTGCAGCGCGAACCCGTCAAGTTGAGTGTGCGCGATCCGCTGTTCGGCGGCGATCTTGCCGTCGTCTACACCGATGACGACCTGCCTTGGCTGTTGTTCGAGGCGTTTTATCAATGGGATCTGATCCCGCGGCTGCCGGATAGCATGCGCGAGTTGGCCGAGGGTGAACTCGACAGCAACCTGCGCGACCTGATCCAGACGAGCATCGAGACCTTCCTCGATTTCGCGCTCAGCGATCCGGTGGCCACGTCCGTCGATTGCCACGACACCGCCGAGGTGACCGCCGCCGAGGCCGAACGCGAACTGCGGCGTTTCCCGCGGGCGGCGCCGTACAAAAAGCTCGATTGGGAATTCCATGCCTGCCGATTCTGGGAGTCGGGGCGGGCGCCGGCCGACTTCTTCGAACCGGTGCGTAGCGCGGTGCCGACCCTGGTGCTGGCCGGCGAGTTTGATCCCGTGACCCCGCCGGAATGGGCGGAAAGTACCGATAAATATCTGGAAAACAGCGAGTTATTTATCTTTCCGGGTATCGGGCACGGGGTACTGGACAGCCATGTCTGTGCGGCCGAGCTGTCTCGGGTGTTTCTCGCCGATCCGCAGAATCCGGCGCCTCCCCAGTGTCTCAGTGGGATCTGAATTCCTGGCCGTGATCGACGCTTTTGCATGCCTTGGGGTTGATTATGGCGGCTGGGTAGGCTAAAAACCCGCGGCCTTAATCATCAATCTTCGGAGTCAGACGAGCATGACGGTGGAACTTCCGGCCGATTACGAGCCGAGCCCGGATGAGGAGTACATGAACCCGATGCAGCTGGAATATTTCCGGCGGCAATTGATTCGCTGGCGCGAGGAGCTGATGACTGAAGCCCAGGAAACGCTCGACAACCTGCGCGACAAGTCGTACCAGGAAGTCGGCGACGAGGCGGACCGCGCCAGCCGCGAAAGCGAGCATGGCCTGGAACTGCGGACCCGCGACCGTTACCGCAAGCTGCAGCGCAAGATCGAGCAGGCGCTCGAGCGTATCGACGATGGCAGCTACGGCTACTGCGAAGATACGGGTGAGCCGATTGGCGTCATGCGTTTGAAGGCGCGCCCGATTGCCACCTTGACGATCGATGCGCAGGAACGCCGTGAGATGAAAGAGCGGGTGCTGGCCGACCGCTGATACGGCCTAACCGTCACGCGGGGTCCGGGCGACCGTCCAGACCTCGACGTGAGCGACCCCGGCGCGCTTCAGACTGTGCGCCGCCTCTTCGGCCGTTGCGCCGGTTGTCATCACATCGTCGATGACCGCCACCCGCGGTGGCAGATCTCCAACACACAGAAACATCCCGCGCGCATTGCGCCGCCGGTTCAGGCGCGACAGCTTGCGTTGTTGTCCGGCCGACCCGCTACGCACCAGGTGGCGCGACGACCATGGGATGTGCAGGTGTCGAGACAATCCACGTGCGATCTCCGCGGCCTGGTTGAATCCGCGTTCGCGCAGTCGCGCGCTGCCGGCCGGGATCGGTAGCAGCAGATCGGGCGGATCTACCGCGGTGTCGATAGCGCCGGCCAGCAGGCCGGTCAGGCTGCGTCCCAGCGCAAGACGGTGGTGATACTTGAAGCCGGCTACCAGGTCGTCAACCGGCGGGGCATAGCGTAGCGGGGCAATCACGTGATCGAACGCCGGTGGATGCGTTTGGCAGTCGGCACATAGGCTTAACCGCGGCGCGCTTGGCGGCAGTGGCAGGGCGCACTGGCGGCACGCATGGTCGTTGTATGGCATGGCGGCGATGCAGCGCGGGCAGATCAGGTCGCCGGGTTGGCGGCACAGCACGCAACTGCTGCCGAATAATTGAGCAATAATTGGCCAGTTGTTAACCATAGAAATCCATTTCGGTTGACAGCGGGCCGTCCGATCCGAATTATGGCGGCTCGATTTTGCCCACGGGACCGGATTGTAATGGAAGTCGCCCCATCAGATGCTGTACGCACGGTCAGCGGACGCTCCTCGCGCTTCGCCGCCATGCAGATGGATATAGGCAACCTTGTCAGCATGTTGCTGCCGCCACTGCCGCTGCTGTGGTTCGGTGGGTCGATGCTGATCTATGCATTGCACCGGCATCACCCGAATCCGCGGGTGGGGCATTTCACGCAGAACGCCGCCTACCGGTTCTACGGCGTGATGGGAGCGATTATCCCTATCGGCACCTTCTTCCCGGGGCGCGGCATAGAGTCCTGGCTGATCGCCTGGGGCGCCGGTTTGGCGATCATCGTGCCCTGGTCGCTGTGGTCGATTGCCCGCATCCGGCGCGAGCAATGGGATGACCTTATTGTTGATGCCGAAGATCACACTATTGAGGAGCACACTTCATGAGCGCCGCCGAGCTCCGCCATGATTGGTCGCTGGACGAAATCCGCGCCCTGTTTGCCTTGCCGTTCAACGATCTGCTGTTTCGCGCTCAGAGCGTGCACCGTCAATATTTCGATCCCAACCAGGTGCAGGTCAGCACCCTGTTGTCGATCAAGACCGGCGCTTGCGCCGAGGACTGTGCCTACTGTTCGCAGAGCGCCAAATACGACACCGGGCTGGAGCGCGAGAAGCTGCTGCCGCTCGACGAGGTGATTGCCGCCGCACAGACTGCGAAAGACAAGGGCTCGACCCGTTTCTGTATGGGTGCCGCGTGGCGCAACCCAACCGACAAGAATCTCGACAAGGTGATCGACATGATCACCGCGGTACGTGGCCTGGGCATGGAGACCTGTGTCACCCTGGGGATGCTGACCGGCACCCAGGCGCAGCGTCTGCGCGAGGCCGGCCTGGATTACTACAACCACAACCTCGACACCTCGCCCGAGTTCTACGGCAACGTCATCACCACGCGCACCTTCCAGGATCGCCTCGATACCCTCAAGCATGTGCGCGAAGCAGGCATCAACGTGTGTTCCGGCGGCATCCTCGGCATGGGCGAGAACGGCACCGACCGCGCGCGCATGTTGCAGGAGCTGTCCAATCTCGAGCAGCATCCGGAATCGGTGCCGATCAACATGCTGGTGCAGATCGAAGGTACGCCGCTGTACGGCAGCGATACGATCGACTCGCTGGAGTTTGTGCGCAGCATCGCGGTTGCGCGCATCCTGATGCCCAAGAGCTATGTGCGTCTGTCGGCCGGACGCACCGACATGAGCGACGAGACTCAGGCGCTGTGCTTCCTGGCCGGAGCCAACTCGATCTTCTACGGTGAGCGCCTGTTGACGACGGATAATCCCGACGCCGATCACGACCAACAGTTGTTCGATCGCCTCGGTATCAACCGGCAGGAGGTCGAACTGGCCGCCGATCAGCAGGTTTGCTGCGGCGCCGGTACCTGATCCAAGTCGAGGCCGGTTCACGGCATGGACGAATCATCGATGCAGTCGTTGCAGGCTGCGCTGGAACAACGTCGACGCGAGGGCCTGTACCGGCAACGCCGGGTGACCGACGGTGCACAGGGGCCGGAACTGGTCGTCGACGGCCGGCGCATGCTCAGCTTCTGTTCCAACGACTATCTTGGTCTGGCTGCCGACCCGCGTCTGGGCGAGGCAGTGAATCGCGGTGTGGCGCGCTACGGCGTCGGCAGCGGCGCGGCGCACCTGATCAGCGGCCATAGCGCTGCGCATCATGCCCTCGAAGAAGAACTTGCCGAGTTCACCGGACGCGAACGTGCGCTGTTGTTCTCGACCGGCTACATGGCCAATCTCGGGGTGCTCAGCGCGCTGCTGGGTCGTAGCGACACCGTTTTGGAAGATCGCCTCAACCACGCCTCGCTGATCGATGGCGGCATCCTGTCACGCGCACGCTTCAAGCGTTATGCGCATGCCGACACCGACGCACTGGCGGGTTTGCTGCGCGAGGGTGAAGCACGTTGCCTGGTGGCGACCGACGGCGTGTTCAGCATGGACGGCGACATTGCGCCGCTGGCTGGTCTGGCAGAGCAGTGCTCGGCCCACAACGCCTGGCTGATGGTCGACGATGCGCACGGTATCGGGGTTGTCGGCCCGCAAGGCAGAGGCAGTATTGTGGCTGCGGAACTCGGTGAATCGGATGTGCCGATCCTGATGGGCACGCTGGGCAAGGCGCTGGGCACGGCCGGTGCATTCGTCGCCGGGCCTGAGGTGCTGATCGAAACGCTGATCCAGCAGGCGCGACCCTATATCTACACCACCGCCATGCCGGCAGCGATCGCCGAGGCAACGCGTGCCAGCCTGCGCATCGTGCTCGACGAGGAATGGCGGCGTGAGCGTCTGCAGGGTCTGATCGTCCGTTTCCGTCGCGGCGCTGCGCGTATCGGGCTCGAGTTGATGGATTCGGAAACACCGATCCAGCCGATTCTGCTCGGTTCTGCGCAGCGCGCGCTGCAATGGAGCGATCGGCTTTACCGCGAAGGTATCCTGGTAACGGCGATTCGCCCGCCGACCGTGCCCGATGGTGCCGCGCGCCTGCGCGTGACCCTGTCGGCGTCGCACACGGTATCGCAGGTCGAGACCTTGCTGAGCGTACTCGAAGAGACGGCGGCTGAGCTGGCATGAGCCTGTATTGCCAGAAGACAGGGCAGGGCGCGCCGCTGGTGTTGCTGCATGGTTGGGGGATGAACGCGGCCGTGTGGGAGCCGATCCTGCCGACACTCGCTGAGCACTTCGAGGTCAACGTGATCGAGTTGCCGGGACACGGCGCCAGCCCGCCGGCGCCCGCTGCCGAGCTACGCGATTGGGCGCAGCTGTGCCTGGATGCCGCGCCCCGGCGTGCCCAGTGGATCGGTTGGTCGTTGGGTGGCCAGGTGGCGTTGCAGGCGGCGCTGATGGCCCCGGCAAGGGTGGGTCGGCTTTCGCTGGTGGGCACAACGCCGCGCTTCGTGCAAAGCGTCGATTGGCCGTGTGCGATGCCGACATCGACCTTCGAGCAGTTTGCCAGGGCGCTGGATGACGACGCCAACGCAACCCTGATGCGTTTTTTGAGTTTGCAGGTGAAAGGTGCGGAGCATGCACGTGAGACGTTGAAGCAGCTGCGCGATGAGGTCGCGCAGCGACCGCCGGCGAGCGCCGAAGGGCTGAGCCAGGGTTTGGAGCTGCTGTTGCGCACTGACCTGCGTGGCGAACTGGCGGAGCTCGCGTGTCCCACCCATTGGTGGTTCGGTGCGCGTGACACGCTGGTGCCTTCGACGATTACGGAATGCCTGGGTGACTGGTTACCGGCGAGCCGGATCGATGTGATCGACGGCGCCGGCCACGCACCGTTTCTATCGCATCCGCAGGAGAGTTTGGATTTGTTGTTGGATTTTCTACCGGTGAGTTGATCGATGGGCGACGTTGAAGAGCAACCACTGGACAAGCGCAAAGCACGCCTGAGTTTCGGGCGGGCCGCGCAGCACTACGATGAGGCGGCCGTGCTGCAGCATGAGATCGGCAGACGCATGCTCGAGCGGCTCGATTTCGTCCGCCATCAACCCGGCGTGATACTCGATATCGGCTGCGGCACCGGGGTGGCCACCGAGGCGCTGATGAAGCGTTATCCAAAGGCCCAGGTGTTTGCGCTCGATTTCGCGATGCCGATGCTGGCGCGCACCCGCAAGCGTGGACGCTGGCTGCGCCGGCCGCGTTGCCTGTGTGCCGATCTCGATCACCTGCCGCTGGCGGATCAGAGCGTCGACCTGGTATTCGCCAACGCGGCACTGCAGTGGAGCACCCGGCCGGCACAGGCGTTTGCCGATATCAGCCGGGTACTGAAACCGGGAGGGCTGCTGATGTTCAGCAGTTTCGGTCCGGATACGCTCAAGGAACTGCGCGCGGCCTGGTCGGAAGTCGACGGTCGGCCTCATGTGCATAACTTCATCGATATGCACGACTATGGCGATACGCTGATGGCAGCGGGCCTGGCCGACCCGGTCATGGATGTGGAACGTATGACGCTGACCTACACTGATGCCATGCGTTTGATGCGCGAAGTCAAAATCATCGGTGCCGGCAACGCGGACGTGAGTCGTTCGCGCGGCCTGCTCAGCCGGCAACGCCTGGTTGAGGTATGTGCCGCCTATGAACAGTTCCGCGATGCCGACGGCAGACTGCCGTTGACCTACGAGGTGGTTCACGGTCATGCGTGGGGCGCGGTACAGCGCAAGGTGGATGGCGAAACGCGTGTTTCGGTCGATGTGCTGAGAGCCGGCCGGTGAAACAGGGTGTCTTCATCACAGGAACCGATACCGACTGCGGAAAGACCGTCGTCTCGGTGGCATTGATCCGGGCCTTGCGCAAACAAGGCATCACCGCTGCGGGCTTCAAGCCGGTTGCCGCGGGAGCCCGTTGGCACGACGGAGAATTGCGTAATGACGATTCCATGGCGCTGATCGAGGCCTGCGGGTTCGACCTGCCGTATCAACAGGTGAACCCCTATTGCTTCGAGCAGCCGATCGCACCGCACCTGGCGGCACGCGAAACCGATCAGCCGATCAACATGGAAACCATCCGCCGTGCATTCACCGCGGTCAATGCAGCGGCCGACATCGTGGTGGTCGAGGGGGCGGGCGGTTGGCGTGTGCCCTTGGGCGCGAACTGGGACATGCAGTCGCTGGCGCAGTCACTGGGGCTGCCGGTGGTGCTGGTGGTCGGTCTGCGGCTTGGTTGTCTGAATCACGCGCAGCTCAGCGAACAGGTCATTCTGGACAGCGGCGTCGAACTGTTGGGTTGGATCGGCTCGCACGTCGACCCGAACATGGAGCGCTTGAACGAGAACATCGCATCGCTCGAGGCCTGTCTGCAGACGCCATGTCTCGGCGTGATCCCGAACCCGCGCAGCAACCAAGAGATCAGCCCGGCGCGACCGTTGAATCTTGGTTTATTAATAAACGCTAAATAGATTTAACCCTACAAAAATATAGACATTTAACCCGCCTCATCCGTCTCTCCTAAAGATTAATAAATTCGAATATTAGAGAGACGCCGCGCCATAAGTAGATTTTTAACTGATCTGTATCAAATTTGCTTGGATCGCGTTATGGTGCGCGATAATCTCCGGATCGAAAACTAATCAGGCGTAGCCGAACGTTTACGAACAGCTCGGCGCGGGTCACTTAAGGACCAAGCCGATGGTGACATCCAATAAACCGCCCGATAGCGATGAGCTGCGGGTGGTGATCCGGCCCAATCGTTCGTTGAGTTGGCGGCAATCGATGGTTTTTCTGGGCGCGATCTCGGTGCCCCTACTGTTGATATCCGTAGTACTCGCCGCACAGGGCTTTTGGTTGATCCTGCCGTTCGCCGGAGTTGAGTTGGCAGCCTTGTTCGCATGCATCTACCTCGTGTCGCATGCGTCATGTCGCTGCGAGGTGGTCTCGATCGGAGAATCGGTAGTCACCGTAGAAAAGGGCAGAGAGCGACGGCCGTGTTCGTCGCGTCAGGGGCCGGAAGAAAGGGTAGAGTTCGCGCGCGGCTGGGTCCGGGTCGAACTCTCCAAAGCAGCGGATCACTGGTATCCGCGCCGCCTCTGGATCGCCGCTTCGGGCAAGCGGGTTGAAATCGGCGAATTTTTAATCGAAGAAGAAAAAGCCGAACTCGCGACCGAATTGCGACGCATGTTATCCGTGTGAATAGGTGCGCATCGCGCGTTGCAGCGGTGGGCTACAAGAGATAACGACTAAGAGTTGGGGGGAGATGAGCTGTGAGAATGATGCGTAGGCTGGCGGCTGTTTCAGCGGCATACCTCGGAGGGGCATTCGCTGCAGCGCATGCCGATTACGCACTCAACATGCGTGAGGGGGTAACGCAAACCAGTCAGAGTGTGTACGACCTGCACATGATAATTTTCTGGGTGTGTTGTGCGATCGGTGTCGTCGTGTTCGGCGCGATGATCTATTCGATTATCAACCACCGCAAGTCCAAGGGCGCGGTTGCCGCCCAGTTCCACGAAAGCACGACGATGGAGATTCTGTGGACGGTCGTACCGATCGTTATCCTCGTCAGCATGGCCATCCCGGCCACGACCACCTTGTTGGCGATGGAGGATTCCAGCGATGCCGACATGTCGATCAAAGTCACCGGCATCCAGTGGAAATGGAAGTACGACTATGTCGACGGTGATGCTGCGGGCGTATCGTTCGTCAGTTCGTTGCATCCGGACCACAACGAAGCTCGCATGCTTGGTTCCGGCGCCGATCTCAGCCAGTTCGGTGACACCTATCTGCGCGATGTCGACAACCCCTTGGTTATCCCCACGGGCAAGAAGGTGCGTTTCCTGCTCACGGCGGCCGACGTTATCCATTCCTGGTGGGTTCCTGACCTGGGCTGGAAGAAAGATGCAATCCCGGGATTCATCAACGAGGCCTGGACCAAGGTCGATGAGCCGGGAATCTACCGCGGTAAATGCGCGGAACTCTGTGGCAAGGACCACGGCTTCATGCCGATCGTGGTTGTTGCAAAGTCTCCCGAAGACTACGCAATCTGGGTTGCGGAGCAGAAAGGCGCAGCAGAGGCGGCCGCCGCTTCGGCTGATCGCGAATGGACCAAAGAAGAACTGATGGCCAAGGGTGAGCAGGTCTATACGACCAACTGCGCCGCCTGTCATCAGCCGAATGGCCAGGGCGTGCCGCCTGCTTTCCCGGCATTGGCCGGTAGTGCAATCGCAACCGGTGATGCTGCGGCGCACCTCGATATCGTGATGAACGGCAAGACTGGAACTGCCATGGCTGCCTACCGCGAAGTGCTCAACGACGCCGATATGGCGGCGGTAATCACCTATGAGCGCAACGCTTTCGGCAACAGCGCGAGTGTCGTTCAACCCGCTGCAGTCAAGGCAGCCCGCTAAGAATTACATTGGGAGAGTCTACGATGAGTACCGCTACAGCAACTCACGACGATCATCACGATCACGGGCCGGCCAAGGGCCTGATGCGTTGGGTTACGACGACCAACCACAAGGATATCGGCACGCTCTACCTGCTGTTCGCCCTGCTGATGTTTTTCATCGGCGGCGCGATGGCCATGGTGATCCGTGCGGAACTGTTCCAGCCGGGTATGCAGGTTGTTGATCCGCAGTTCTTCAACTCGATGACCACCGTGCACGCGCTGGTCATGATCTTCGGCGCGGTTATGCCGGCCTTCACCGGCCTGGCCAACTGGCTGATCCCGATGATGATCGGTGCGCCGGACATGGCGCTGCCGCGTATGAACAACTTCTCGTTCTGGATCCTGCCGTTCGCGTTTTCGCTGCTGCTGTCGACCTTCTTCATGGCTGGTGGCGGCCCGGCGGCCGGTTGGACCATCTACCCGCCGTTGTCATTGCAGATGGGTGATGGCTTTCCGTTCATGATCTTCGCCATCCACTTGGCGGGTATCTCGTCGATCATGGGTTCGATCAACGTCGTGGTGACCATCCTCAACATGCGCGCACCTGGCATGACCCTGATGAAGATGCCGCTGTTCGTGTGGACCTGGCTGATCACAGCCTATCTGCTGATCGCGACCATGCCGGTACTGGCGGGCGCGGTCACCATGTTGCTGACCGACAAGTTCGCCGGCACCAGCTTCTTCAGTGCGGCCGGCGGCGGTGACCCGGTCATGTACCAGCACATCTTCTGGTTCTTCGGTCACCCCGAGGTGTACATCCTGATTTTGCCGGCATTCGGCATCATCTCGGCGATCGTGCCGACCTTCGCCCGCAAGCCGCTGTTCGGCTACAGTTCGATGGTCTACGCTACCGCGTCGATTGCCTTCCTGTCGTTTATCGTTTGGGCGCACCACATGTTCACGGTGGGTATGCCGGTGGTCGGTGAATTGTTCTTCATGTACGCCACCATGATGATCGCCGTGCCGACCGGGGTGAAGGTGTTCAACTGGGTGTCGACCATGTGGAAGGGGGCGATGACCTTCGAGACACCGATGTTGTTCGCCATCGGTTTCATCATCATGTTTACGATCGGTGGTTTCTCGGGCCTGATGCTGGCGATCGCGCCGGCCGACTTCCAGTACCACGATACCTACTTCGTCGTCGCGCACTTCCACTACGTGCTGGTGACGGGCGCCGTGTACTCGATCATGGCTGCTGCCTACTACTGGCTGCCGAAGTGGACCGGCAATATGTACGACGAGAAGCTCGGCAAGATGCATTTCTGGATCTCGACGATCTCGGTCAACGTGTTGTTCTTCCCGCAGCATTTCCTCGGGCTGGCCGGCATGCCGCGTCGTATTCCGGACTACTCCGTCCAGTTTACCGACTGGAACGTCATCTCTTCGATCGGTGGCTTCGTGTTCGGCCTGTCGCAGTTGATGTTTGCCTACCTTGTGATCAAAACCATCCGTGGTGGCGAAAAAGCCACCGACCAGGTTTGGGAAGGTGCGCATGGTCTGGAGTGGACCTTGCCGTCACCGCCGCCGTATCACAGCTTCACTGACGCTCCGCAGGTCAAGTGATGATCGCGAGATCTCTGCGCACAGGCGCAGAGATCTCAAGCAGTAGGTTCGCTATGCAACAAACTGACGACAAGTCGAAATCGAACATTCGCCTGGCATTGATTCTCGGCGCCATCGCCCTGGGTTTCTTCGTGATGGGTATGTATCTGTCCATGGGCAAAGCAGACTGACCAGATGACCGGGCAGCAGACACGTAACAACCGTTCGTTCGCACGCGTCGCCATCGTAGCCGTCGCGATGTTCGGTTTCGGTTACCTGTTGGTGCCGCTATACGATGTGTTCTGTGAGATCACCGGCCTGAACGGCAAGACCGGCAGGATCGACGAGGCCGCTGTGGTAGAGCGGTACACGCCCGATCTGTCGCGCACGATCAAAGTGCAGTTTGTTGCAAACAACAATATGGGCATGCCGTGGAAGTTCGCCCCGGTCGTCAAAACCATGCAAGTGCATCCCGGCCAGATCTATGCGACGGCGTTTACCGCGAGCAATCCGACCGGGCACAAGATGGTGGGGCAGGCCGTGCCAAGCGTCGCGCCGACCAAGGCGAGTCGCTATTTCAATAAGACCGAATGCTTCTGTTTCAATCAGCAGCCGCTCGCTGCCGGTGAAACCAAGGATATGCCGCTGCGGTTTATCGTCGATCCGAACATTCCGAAAGATGTGCATACGCTGACGCTTTCTTACACGGTGTTCGACGTCACGCAGGTTGCAATGAATTGATGCTCGAAGGGCTGTTTGTTCGGGCCGCAGTAAAAAGATCGGTAACTGAACGAATTACACAAACGAGGGGGAGACATGGCACACGCAAGTAGTGACCATTATTACGTGCCACACGGCAGTCACTGGCCAATCGTTGCGAGTGTCGCGCTCACGGTCGGTGTGATCGGGGCGGCGAACTGGTTCAACGGCAACGCGTCGGGGCAGATGACTTTGTTTGTCGGCCTGGCCATGGTCGTGTTCATGATGTTCGGCTGGTTCGGCACCGTGATTCGCGAAAGCCTCAAAGGTGCCTATAACGAGCAGGTCGACCGTTCGTTCCGTCAGGGCATGATGTGGTTCATCTTCTCCGAGGTAATGTTCTTTGCCGCATTCTTCGGCGCACTGTTCTATGCGCGTGTGCTGTCGGTGCCGTGGCTGCTCGGTGGCGATTTCTCCACGCATGAATACCTGTGGACCGGGTTCGGCGAATCCTGGCCGACCAACGGCCCCGGCAATGTCGGCGGTGAATTCGAAACGATGGGTGCGTGGGGTATCCCCGCGATCAACACCCTGTTGCTGTTGACTTCAGGTGTGACCATCACGCTGTCGCACTGGGCATTGAAGGCCAATGACAAGAGCAAAACCGTACTCTGGTTGGCGGCTACCGTTCTGCTTGGTGTGGTGTTCCTGGGTTTTCAGGCCTATGAGTACGTACACGCTTACCAAGCACTGAACCTGACGCTGGGTTCAGGCATTTACGGTTCGACGTTCTTCATGTTGACGGGTTTCCATGGTATGCACGTCACGATCGGTACCATTATGCTGATCGTTATTACCATCCGTGCGGCCAAGGGACACTTCTCGCCGGATAACCATTTCGCCTTCGAAGGCGTGGCTTGGTATTGGCACTTCGTCGACGTGGTCTGGTTGGGCCTATTTATATTTGTTTACGTGTTGTAAACGGTGTGCAGAGGAACCGGGTTGTCCGGTTCCTCGATAACCCGTTGTTCATTGTTGAGGGGCAGATGACGCTGCCGGGTTGGGTAAAACACCATGCGGCTCGATCACATCGAGACCGATCAACAACATCAAAAAGGCGAAAAGACCAACGGACAGGCCGATGCGGAGGGTGAGTGCACGCAAGGTGCGGCGGGAATCGCCTTTATCGTTGACCAGATAGTAAAGGCCGGAACCGAGACTGGCGATGATGCCGATAAATGCGAGCACGATGATGATCTTGATCCACACGATGTCTTCCCCTCTTTATGCCGCGGCAGTATAGCAGTCGCTTGATCTATGGCGTTCCTGTCGTTGCAGTTCGGACGTTACCGGTTTGCGCCAAACCTCTGGCCGAGCGTGGCCTTCGTGTTGGTCTTTCCGGTGTTGCTCGGCCTCGGCGCTTGGCAGATGGATCGCGCCAAGCAGAAGCAGAGCCTGGTCGAGCGACGCGCCGAAACCGAGGTTGCGCAAGTGTTGCGCGTCGATCGTTACACGCAGCTCGGCGAAAGCGATCGTTATCGTCCGGCCGTCGTTCGTGGACGCTATCTGCGCGAGCAGCAATGGTTGCTCGACAACCGCACCTACCATGGCCAGGCCGGATACCACGTATTCACCCCGTTTCGAGTGGATGGCGACGATCAGGCGACCTTGCTGGTCAACCGTGGGTGGGTTTCGGTTGGCGCTTCACGCCAATACCTGCCAAGGCTGGAAGTGACGAGCGAGCCAGTCACGCTGCAGGGACGATTCGACTCGCCTGCATCGGTCGGCCTGGTGATCGGCGAGGTGCCGCTCAGCAGTGTGGCCGACAGGGTTGTCGTGCAGTCGCTGGATATCGCGGCATTGGCGAATGAGAAAGGCGTCGATCTGCTGCGCTATGCGTTGGTAATCGATGAAGGGCAGCCCGGCGGCCTGCAGTACGACTGGTCGCCGATTCCCGAAATGGGGCCGGAAAAACATCTGGGTTATGCGGTGCAATGGTTCGGTCTGGCCGTTGCCTTGTTGATCATCTACATAGGAGTGAATACGCGGCGTGATCGGGACGATGGAGAAACACATGCCAATGTCTGAGCAGCACCAGCGGCGGCGTAGTCGTGTTCAGTTGGTGTTGATATTCGTGCTCTTTCTGATTCCGCCGGTATCTGCGTGGATCGCTTGGCAATACCTGGGTGAGCACGGCGTCGATGCGACCACCAACGCCGGTACGCTGGTCTCTCCTGCGCGTCCGCTGCAGATCGGTGGTCTGCACAAAGCGGATGG
Source organism: Thiosocius teredinicola (assembly GCF_002009425.1). Taxonomy (NCBI): domain Bacteria; kingdom Pseudomonadati; phylum Pseudomonadota; class Gammaproteobacteria; order Chromatiales; family Sedimenticolaceae; genus Thiosocius; species Thiosocius teredinicola. Next base: position 4,061,642 of record NZ_CP019936.1, on the reverse strand, counting down.
CACACCGTTGGTCGACCAAGACCTGCGTGGTCGTTGGACGTATGTCGTCTTCGCGCCCGGTGACTGCGACAAACGCTGCGAGGAGCAACTCTATCTGACGCGCCAGATTCGCGTTGCAATGAACAAGGATATGCCGCGTGTGCAGCGCCTGTTGGTGCTTGCCAACCAGCCGAGCGCCGAATTCGCGTCACGTCTGGCAAAGCAGCATGCCGATCTGCACTGGGTGGTGCGCGCCAGTGAAGCAGATGCCTTGATACAGACTTTTGAGGGCGATGGATTCGCGCCGTCGGGCGAGCAGTATTTTCTGGTCGACCCGTTGGGTAATCTGATGATGTTTTACGATCTCGACGTGCCGGCCAAGGGCATGATGAAGGATCTTCAGAAGCTGTTGAAGATTTCGCAGATCGGGTAACAACATGGCCTTTCATCGCTTCACCATTCTTGCCGCGCTTCTCGCCTTCGCCGTCATCCTGCTGGGTGCCTACACGCGACTGGCCGACGCCGGCCTCGGCTGCCCCGATTGGCCCGGGTGTTACGGCCACCTGACCGTGCCCGAGAGTGAAGAACACGTTGTCGAAAAACACTATCTCGAGCAGCGAGCCCTGGAGCCGGAAAAGGGCTGGAAAGAGATGGTGCACCGCTACTTTGCCGGCACGCTCGGTTTGTGCATTCTGGCAATCGCGGTCTGGGCCTGGGTGCGCCGGCGGCGCGACCCCGACCAGCCGGTGTGGCTGCCGACATTCCTGTTGGCACTGGTGGTGTTTCAGGCGGCGCTCGGCATGTGGACGGTAACGCTGCTGCTCAAGCCGGTCGTGGTGATGTCGCATCTGCTCGGTGGCTTTGCGACCTTTGCCTTGCTGGTGCTGTTGGCGTTGCGCACCGCGCCGGCGCGACCGAAACCCACTACGGGTGACTGGCGGCTCGCCGGTGCAATCGGTGTGATCGTGTTGGTCGCGCAGATCGCCCTCGGTGGGTGGACCAGTTCAAACTACGCGGCCGTATCGTGCCCGGATTTTCCGATGTGCCAGGGCAGTTGGATGCCCGACATGGATTTCAAAGAGGGCTTCGTACTGTGGCGCGGGCTCGGCGTGAACTATGAATACGGCGTGCTGGATAGCCCGGCACGTACCGCGATCCACTATACCCATCGCATCGGCGCACTGGTCACGTTCCTGTATCTGGCGTGGCTGGTGGTGAAACTGTTGCGTTCGGCCGGCGGGCTGGCCGGCTCGGCGATGTTGGTGGGTGTCCTGTTGCTGACCCAAATCGCATTGGGTATCGGCAATGTGGTAATGCATCTGCCTTTGGGGGTGGCGACGGCACACAACGGTGTCGCCGCGCTGCTGCTTGTCTCTCTCGTTTATGTGAACTACCGACTATGGCAACGACCGCACTAAAGACGACCCACCACGCCGGCTGGCGCGACTACCTGGCGCTGTGTAAACCGAACGTGGTTTTGTTGATCGTGTTCACCGCGGTAGTGGGCATGTTGCTCGCTGCCCCGGGCATGGTGCCGCTGGAAGCGCTGCTGTTCGGCACGCTCGGCATCGGTCTGGCGGCCGCGTCCGCGGCGGCGATCAACCACGTGGTCGACCGCAAGATCGACGCGATCATGGGACGCACCAGTGGGCGGCCGTTACCGCAAGGCGCGGTCAGCACCCGCGATGCGTTGACCTTCGCGCTGCTGATCGGCGCGGTGGCGATGCTGATGCTGGCCCTGCTGGTCAACACCTTGACCGCCATGCTGACGTTCCTGTCGTTGATCGGCTATGCGGTGATCTACACCATGTATCTGAAGCGCGCTACGCCGCAGAATATCGTGATCGGTGGTGCAGCGGGTGCGGCGCCGCCGGTGTTGGGGTGGACGGCGGTGACCGGCAGCGTCGATCCGGGTGCCTTGTTGCTGTTCCTGATTATTTTCACCTGGACGCCGCCGCACTTCTGGGCGCTGGCAATTCATCGCGCCGAGGAATACCGCAAGGTTGATATGCCGATGTTGCCGGTAACCCACGGTTCCGATTTCACTCGCCTGCAAATCCTGCTGTACACCGTGTTGCTGTTGGTCGTCACCCTGCTGCCGTATGGCTACGGTATGAGCGGTGGTTTGTACCTGGGGGGAGCCCTGGTGCTGGGACTGGGTTTCCTATATTACGCCGTCCGACTGTTCATCGATGACGATCCGCGGATGCCGATGCGCACCTTCGGCTATTCGATCATCTACCTGATGGCGTTGTTCGCCCTGTTGTTGATCGATCATTATGTGCCGCAGATGATTCTATTGATTGATTGACGGCGGTTTCCGTCCCAAGCTGTCACGCACTGCGTCGCGATTGGCATAGCGGCGAACAACCCGGTGTTACATAGGGCCATCTGCCCATATTTTGTATTGGGCTTCGCAACGGACAGATCGCCACTTTTCCTCTAAGCTTGCGCGCCATGGTTTTGCGGCGCGCACTACCATAAGAATTGACTAATATTCTGCCGTCGGCTACTATCCGGCCGCTTCGGGATTGCTCGTCCTCAGAATGTCGCGCTGTCGTCGACAACGGCGCTCTATCGGTAGGTTCGCTGATAGAGACCAAGTTTGCGGCTGCAGGTTCCGAAGGTCGCGCGATTCGCAAGGGTTAACGTCAATATTGTCGCTTCACGTTGGTCGCTTGGACGCAAGGGCGGTACCGGGCAGCGTGTTGGTTTTGGGTCAGCCAGAGGTGTAAACATGGTGCAATCTACCGCTGCTGCAACAACGCAGTACAACTACGACATCGTCAAGAAGTTCGCCATTATGGCGCTTGTCTGGGGTCTGCTTGGCATGACCGCGGGTACCTACATCGCCGCTGAATTGGCATTTCCCTTCCTGAATTTCGACACCGCCGAGATCACCTTCGGTCGTCTGCGTCCGGTACACACCACGCTGGTCATCTTCGGTTTCGGTGGCAGCGCGTTGTTTGCAACTTCTTATTACGTCGTTCAGCGCACCAGCCAGGCGCGCCTGTTCAGCGATGTGATGGCCAATATGACCTTCTGGGGCTGGCAGCTTTCCGTGTTGCTCGGCGTCATCGGCTACGTCAACGGCATCACCCAAGGCCGCGAGTACGCCGAATTTCCGTGGTACATCGATCTGCTCATCACCGTGACCTGGGTGATGTATGCGATCGTCTTCCTCGGTACCCTGCGTCGTCGTTCACAGCCGCACATCTACGTGGCGAACTGGTTCTACCTCGCGTTCATCCTGGCGACCGCATTGCTGCACATCTTCAACAACCTCGCGGTGCCGGTCAGCTTCTTCAGCCCGTACTCCTACAGCCTGTTCTCGGGCGTACAGGACGCCATGACCCAATGGTGGTACGGACACAACGCGGTTGGCTTCTTCCTGACGGCTGCCTTCCTCGGCATGATGTACTACTTCGTACCGAAGCAGGCGGGTCGTCCGATCTATTCATACCGTCTGTCGATCGTGCACTTCTGGGCACTGTCGTTTATGTACATGTGGGTCGGTGGTCACCATCTGCACTGGACCGCACTGCCTGACTGGACGTCGTCGCTGGCGGCTGCGTTCTCGATCCTGCTGCTGTTGCCTTCGTGGGGCGGCATGATCAACGGCATCATGACCTTGTCCGGTGCCTGGGAAAAGCTGCGTACCGACCCGATCATGCTGTTCCTGATCACTGCCTTGTCGTTCTACGGCATGTCGACCTTCGAAGGTCCGATGATGTCGCTGAAGAGCGTCAACGCCCTGTCGCATTACACCGACTGGACCGTTGGTCACGTGCATTCCGGCGCATTGGGCTGGGTGGCGATGATCTCGTTCGGTTCGTTCTATCACCTGATTCCGCGCCTGTATGAAACCCGTCTGTACAGCACCAAGCTGGTGTACGTGCATTTCTGGCTGGCGACCATCGGTATCGTGCTGTACATCGCATCGATGTGGGTGTCGGGTATCGGCCAGGGCCTGATGCTGCGTGCCTTCGATGAGTACGGCAACCTCGCGTACACCTTCATCGAATCGGTGCAGTTCATGCATTGGCCGCTGGTAGTACGTATGTTGGGCGGCGTGTTCTTCGTGTCCGGTGTTTTGATCATGGTGCTCAACGTCGCCATGACCATCCGTGCCGGCAAACAGGAACAGGCTGCATTGGAGGCGAAGATTGCCGCCAAGATGGCCAAGGCCGGCGTGTAAGGGGCTGTAACTAATGAAACTCACTCACGAAAGTATTGAAATCAATGCCGGTCTGATGACCGTGCTGACCCTGATCGCGATCTCGATCGGTGGCCTGGTCGAAATCGTGCCGCTGTTCTACATCAAGGACACGATCGAGAAGGTTGAAGGGGTGCGTCCCTACACCCCGCTGGAACAGCGCGGTCGCGACATCTATGTGCGCGAGGGCTGCTATACCTGCCATTCGCAGATGATCCGTCCGTTCCGTGACGAAGACATGCGTTATGGCCACTATTCTTTGGCAGCAGAGTCGCAGTACGACCATCCCTTTCAATGGGGTTCGAAGCGTACCGGTCCCGATCTGGCGCGCGTTGGTCGCAAGTATTCGAATGCCTGGCACACCCAGCATCTGAATAATCCGCGCGACGTCGTCGATACCTCGATCATGCCGAGCTATCCCTGGCTGTTGCAGAACGAGCTCGATTACGCCGATGTCGGTGATCGCATGCGTGCGCTGAAGGCCGTCGGCGTGCCGTACTCGGATACCGAAGAAGAGTACAAGGCGAACGTCGAACAGTTTGGTGAAGAGGTCGCTGAGAATCTCGACATCCATCGTGCTGAAATCAACCTGCTGAAGCAGGCCCAGGCCGAAAACTGGGACGGCGACCGCAGCCGCCTGACCGAGATGGATGCCTTGGTGGCCTACCTGCAGGTGCTCGGCACCATGGTCGATTTCACCAAGTACGACGAAGGCTACTTCGCGGAATTTCGTTGATTATCACGTGACCTCGTCGGTCGGTTAGGGGATACGTCAGATGCTCGAATGGTTGTCGCAGATGGAAAACACCAAGCCGTTGGCGCTGGTGATTTTCTTCGTGACCTTCGTCGGCATTCTGATCTACGTGTTCACCGGTAAGAAGCGCGCCAAGCGCCTCGAGTCGTACAAGAACATCCCCTTCCTCGACGATGACGAGGCGGGCGACAAAAGAGATAAGGATTCAGACAATGGCTGATCAAAACCAAGGTAAAGCTGTACAGACCACTGGCCATGCCTGGGACGGTGACCTGCAGGAATTCAACAACCCGCTGCCGCGCTGGTGGTTGTGGACGTTCTACGCGACCGTCGTGTTCGCCGTGATCTACTGGATCTGGTATCCGGCCTGGCCGATCGCCAGCTCCTTCACCAAGGGTATCGGTTCGGTCACCTACCAAGCCAACGGCGAAGAGGTGACCACGCACTGGAACACGCGCGCCGAGCTGATCGAAGAGATGCAGACCGGCAGCGAGACGCTCAAACAGCAGGAATACATGAAGAAGGTGGCTGCCGCTTCGTATGCGCAGATCGAATCCGACCCGGAGATGTCCGGCTTCATGCGTTCAACCGCCAAGGTATTGTTTGCGGACAACTGCGCGGCTTGTCACGGCATTGGTGGTGCGCCGCTCAAGTTGGGCCTGTACCCCAACCTCGGCGACGACGCCTGGCTGTGGGGTGGTAGCACGGAGCAGATCGAGCAGACCATCCGCGCTGGCCGCAACGGCTTCATGCCAGCGTTCGGCGAGGTGCTGAGCGATGAGCAGGTTGAGCAGGTCGCCAGCTACGTGTTGAGCCTGTCTGGCTCCAGCGCTGATATGGCCAAGGCGGAAGCCGGTAAAGCGATCTTCCAGGGCAAAGAAGGTGGCTGCTACTACTGTCATACCGAGTCGGGCAAGGGTATGCATTCGCAGGGTGCAGCCAATCTGACCGATCAGATCTGGACGGTCGCCGATGTGCCTGGTGCCGTGGATGATGCCGGCAAACTCGAAGCAGTCAAGAAAGTGATCCGTGGTGGCATTCAGCGCCAAATGCCGGCATGGAGCGGTCGTCTGGACGATACCGAGATCAAGCTACTGACCGCCTATGTGAACAGCCTTGGTGGCTGATCGTTCAATTCGGGTGATCTTGAAAAAGGCCGTTCGCGGCCTTTTTCTGGTTGTGGAGAGTGACGTTTGTCATGGCGGCAGTGGGGTTTTTGAGGCAGTTTCGCGTGCGCAAAAAACTGTAGTACAGCGTTGAACGCGCGATAACCGAGCACACCCGATGAACGACAGCGACAACCAATCCGATCTCTACGCCGCGCGTACCCATATCTATCCGCGTTCGGTCAGCGGCCGTTTTCGTCGCCTGAAATGGGGCGTACTGGCATTGGCCTATGGTGTCTACTTCCTGCTGCCATGGCTGCACTGGGAGCGTGAGGCCGGTGGTGACCAGGCTGTGCTGTTCGACCTGGTCGGGCGCAAGTTCTATCTGTTCGATCTCGTCGTCCACCCGCAGGACATCTTCTGGCTGGCCGGCCTGCTGATGATCGCTGCCTACCTGCTGTTCTTCGTGACTGGTCTGGCGGGGCGCGTGTTCTGCGGATACTTCTGTTTTCAGACGTTGTGGACCGACGTCTATATCCTGATCGAACGCCTGGTGCAGGGCGAACGGCCGGCGCGTATCCGACTCGCGAAGGCGCCTTGGGGGCCGGCCAAGATCGTGAAGCTGGGCCTCACTCATCTGCTGTGGCTGCTGGTGGCCTTCATGACCGGGCTTACCTTTGTGCTCTACTGGGGCAACGCGCCAGAGCTGGTCCAGCAGTTCTTCACCGGTCAGGCACCGTTTGCCGCTTACGCCACGACGCTGTTCCTCACCACAACCACCTATGTCATGGCGGGTATCGCGCGCGAACAGGTATGCACCTACATGTGCCCCTATGCGCGCTTTCAGGCGGTGATGTTCGACAAGGACACCTTGATCGTGTCGTACGACGCCCAGCGTGGTGAAGGTGATAAAGGGCGCTCGAAGCTCGGCAAGACGCTCAAGACCAAGGAAGCGCGCACCGAGGCGGGCGTCGGCGATTGCATCGACTGCGGCTATTGCGTGCAGGTCTGTCCGACCGGTATCGACATCCGTAACGGTCTGCAGATCCAATGCATCTCCTGCGCCCTGTGCGTCGATGCCTGCGACACCATCATGGATTCGATGGGCTGGGAGCGCGGCCTGGTGGGCTACACGTCGCAGCGCAAAGAAGACACCGGCGTGCAGGCGCGCTGGCTGCGTCCGAAGGTGATCGGTTATGCCGCCGTGCTGGTGGTGGCGATCGGTCTGTTGGGCTGGAGCGTGTCGCATCAGGTGCCGTTCGACATGACGGTGGCACAGGAGCGTCAGCCGATCTACGTGCGCCTGTCGGATGGCCGAATCCAGAACAGCTATGAGGTCAAACTCAACAACAAGACCAACAAGACGTTGACCCTGCGATTCCGCGCGGAAGGTCTGCCCGAGGGAGCGGATCTCGATTTCGGCCAGTTCACCGAGATCAGCCTGCGACCCGAACAGCGCCTGAGATTGGCAGCCAAGGTGCGTGCGATGCCGAAGGAATTCGATGGCCACAGCCATCCCTTCTATCTGATTGTCGAGCCGCAGAACGCACCCGAGCTGCAGCCGTTCAAAGCGCAAAGCGTGTTCTACGTACCCGAAAAATGACGATGTCCGCCTCAATGATGTTGGCCACGATCGGCGGTGGCGTGCTCGGCGAGGTGTTGCTGTACATTTTGCTGCACCGCGTGTTCCGCCTCGACGGCAAGGCCTCGGCCATGGCGATCGGTCTGCTGGTGGTGCTTGCCTATGTGCCGTGGGCGATCCTGACGTGGCCGGGTGCCGACATCTTCGCCATTCATCTGGCGATCTACCTGACCACCGCCTACGGCCTGGGCATGATCGGCAGCCGCGTCGGGCGCGGCTGGCACTGGGCACCGGCACTGATCGTCGGATTCTTCGTGATGGTCATCATCACCAACGTGATTTTTCTGGGTGTGGCCGAGCGCGGCATCACCGGCCTGTTCGCCAGGATCCTGCCGGAGCCGGAAGAGGCGGAGGTGGTCGACTCGCGTTTTCCCGGCACGGTGTCTCACGATTTCCAAGAGAAAGAGGCGCAGTACAACGCGTATCTGCGCCAGGTCGAGGAGCAGCACCAGCGCGGCTGGCAGGTGAGAAAGGGGTGGTTGTACAAACCCGTCGTCGGGCAGAATGCAACCTTCATGGTGACCGTTGCCGACAAGCAGGGCTCCCCAATCAGCGGGGCCGACGTTTCCGGTCGATTCCTGCGGGCGTCGAACAGCCGTGATGACTTCGAATTCGAGATGCACGAAACCGGTCCCGGCGAATACCGGGTCGATCTGAAAATGCCGCTGCAGGGATTGTGGGACCTGGTGTTGCAAGTGCGACGCGGCGAAGACCTGCACGAAATCCGGGCGGAGACCCTGGTGGGCGGCGCCGCAGGCCACGGTTGAACCGGGTGGCGTCGATGGCCGATTGTTATCACTGTGGTCTGCCGGTGCCCGACGGGGCCGACTACAAGGTCACAATCGATGGCGAGTCGCATGAGATGTGTTGCCACGGCTGCCAGGCCGTTGCGCAGGCCATCGTCGATGGTGGCCTGACGTCTTTCTACAAGCACCGCGAGTCACCTTCGCGTCGACCGGAAGACCTGGTCCCCGAGGCGCTGCAGCGTTTTGACCTGTACGACCAGCCGGCATTGCAGCAGAGTTTCGTCGAGATCGACGACGCGTCGGTCAAGACCGCCTCCCTGATCCTCGAAGGCATTACCTGTGCTGCCTGCGTGTGGCTGAACGAGCGCCATGTGAACGCGCTACCCGGTGTTGTCGACTTCGCCGTCAATTACAGCACCCACCGCGCACGCGTGCGCTGGGACGACAGCAAGATCCACCTGTCGGACATCCTCAAGGCGATCACCGAGATCGGTTACGTCGCCCATCCTTTCGATCCCGGTCGCCAGGAAGCGGTCAACAAGAAAGAGAAATCCGCTGCGCTGCGGCGTCTTGCAGTAGCCGGCCTGGGTGCCATGCAGGTCATGATGCTGGCGATCGCGATGTATGCCGGCGACTACAGTGGCATGGAAGCGGACTTGCGCGTGTTCATGCGCTGGGTCAGTCTGCTGCTTACCTTGCCGGTGGTGGCGTATTCGGCAGCCGGTTTTTTCCGCACCGCGTGGCGCGATCTGCGGCGGCGTCAATTGAGCATGGAAGTGCCGGTGTCGCTGGCGATCGGCGGCGCCTTCACTGCCAGTGTCTGGTCGACGGTATTCGGTGGCAGCGAGGTCTACTTCGACTCGGTCTGCATGTTCGCGTTTTTCCTGCTGGCCAGCCGCTACCTCGAGATGGGTGCACGTCACCGCGCCGGCGAGGCCGCCGAAGAGTTGGTCAAACTGCTGCCGGCGACCACCACGCGGCTGAACGATGCTGACGAAGAGGTCGTGGTCGCCGTTTCCGAGCTGGCCCCGGGTGATCGTGTGCTGGTGCGTCCCGGCGAAACCATTCCGGCCGATGGCAATGTCATCGACGGTCGTAGCTCGGTCGACGAGTCGCTGCTTACCGGCGAGAGCCTGCCGCGTCCGCGCCAGGTGGGCGACGAGCTGGTGGGCGGCAGTGTCAATGTCGAAAGCCCGCTGCTGCTAAAGGTCGAAAAGGTTGGGGAAGACACGCTGGTATCGGCGATCGTTCGCCTGCTCGATCGCGCGCAGGCGGAAAAGCCGAGCGTCGCGCGGCTCGCCGATCGCGTTGCCGGTTGGTTCGTCGGCGTCTTGCTGATCGTCGCGACGCTGGTGGCGACCTTCTGGTATTTCCACGCCCCGGAGCACGCGTTCGCGATCACGCTGTCGGTATTGGTCGTGACCTGTCCCTGCGCGCTATCGCTGGCGACACCGACCGCGATTACCGCGGCGTCGGGGGCGTTGACCCGGCTGGGACTGCTGACCACCCGCGGTCACGCCCTGGAGGGCCTGGCGCAGGCAACCCATATCCTGTTCGACAAGACCGGCACGCTGACCCGCGGCATCCTTCAGCTTGCCGAGGTCGAGCTGTTGAACGACCGTGGCATCGATCGTACCCGAGCGCTGGATCTGGCCGCGGCCCTGGAGAGTGGTTCGGAGCACCCGGTTGGCAAGGCCCTGGTATCGCGCGCCAGTCACAAGTTGCGACCGACCGACCTGACCAATCTTCCCGGGCACGGTATGCAGGGTGTAATCGAATCCCGCCGTTATCGAATCGGCAATGCCGCCTATGTTGCTGAATTGAGCAACTCGGCTGTGCCGCTACCGGGCGACGGGTTCGGTACCGAGGTCTACCTGGGTGACGAGCAGGGCATTCTGGCGCGGTTTGAACTGCGCGACGAGTTACGCCCGGATGCCGATGTGGCGATCCAGCGCCTGAAAGAACTGGGCCTCCAGGTAGAGATATTGAGTGGCGACGTCGCCGGCGCGGTCAAGCGCGTCGCCGATCAATTGGGCGTCAGCGAAGCATCTGCCGGTATGCGTCCGGACGGCAAGCTCGACCGGGTGCGCGAGCTGCAGGCCGCAGGACACCGGGTGGCGATGGTCGGCGATGGGGTCAACGATGCCCCGGTGCTGGCTGGTGCCGACGTGTCGATTGCAATGGGGCAGGGTGCGCAGCTGGCGCATGCAAGCGCCGACATGGTGGTGCTGTCGGAGCGGCTGAGCGCGCTTCCCGACGGGGTTCGCAAGGCGCGCGCGACGCGGACGGTCATTAAACAGAATCTGGCGTGGGCAATTCTGTATAATATTGCCGCCGTGCCGCTGGCTGCCGCCGGAATGGTGGCGCCGTGGATGGCTGCCATCGGGATGTCGTTCAGCTCGTTGGTGGTGGTATTCAACGCGCTCAGATTGAAGGCCGACTAGAAAGATGACGATTCTGTACCTGCTCATCCCACTTGCCGTGGGCCTCATGGCGGTAGCGATCGTGTTCTTTCTGTGGACGGTGCGCACCGGACAATATGATGACCTGGAAGGTCCGGCGCATCGCATCCTGATGGATGACGATGACCCGAAGATTCCGGGCAATGCAAAAAAAACGAAACAGCTCGAAAATCCGGCCGAAGCGTCGGATGACGAGCCGGTAGACAAAAAAGGGGAATGAGGGGAAATGACAACGCTACAAATGAAGGAGAGATCCAGTGTTCAGCTTTGACAATTTCGCCATGACCGTCGTCATCGCCTTGATCGTGATGGCCTGGTTGAGTTTCTTTTCGGTCATTCTCGCCGGCTGAGTTTCCCCTCGGCACAGATGAAAACGCCCGCAGGCTGCGGGCGTTTGTTTGTTGGGGTTTTGGTCTTGGCCGATCAGGCGGCGAGTTTGCTGCGCAGCTTCTTCATTGCGGCCGCCTCGATCTGACGAATACGTTCGGCCGACACGCCGTACTCATCCGCCAGCTCGTGCAACGTCTCTTTGCTTTCGTTCAGCCAGCGGCGCTGCAGGATGTCGCGACTGCGGTCGTCCAGCGATTCGAGCGCTGAATACAGGCCATCGCGCTCCGATTCGGCGCTATCCGCATCTTCGAGCATGATCGACGGCTCGTGCCGCAGGTCGGGCAGGTAGGCGGCCGGTGCAAAGCTGGTGCTGTCGTCATCGTCGGCATCTGCGCCATCGAACGCGACATCGTAGTTCAACAGGCGCGACTCCATTTCAACCACGGTTTCGGGTTTAACCCCAAGATCCTCGGCGACTTGGTTGACTTCCTGTTGCGAGAACCATCCGAGACGCTTCTTCGCACTGCGCAGATTGAAGAACAGCTTGCGCTGCGCTTTGGTCGTCGCCACTTTGACGATGCGCCAGTTGCGCAGGATGTATTCGTGGATCTCGGCCTTGATCCAGTGCACGGCGAACGACACGAGGCGTACGCCCATGTCCGGGTCGAAGCGCCGCACGGCCTTCATCAGGCCGACCGTACCTTCCTGGATAAGATCGTTCTGCGGCAGGCCATAGCCGTTGTAGCCGCGGGCAATGCGTACGACGAAACGCAGGTGTGACATGACCAATTGGCGCGCGGCGTCCAGATCCTGTTGGTCGCGCAGGCGCACAGCGAGATCGTGCTCTTCCTCCGCCGACAACATCGGCAGTTGAAAAGCCGCCCCGATATAGGCATCCATATTGCCGGTCGGTAGCGTCATCGGTATCGCAAGTTGATTGCTCATAGGTCTGTTACCCAAATCCTCTTCCTAGCCTGAATTTAGCACTCTGATTTTTCGACTGCTAGTGCATTTTAGCAGTCCGCGGGTAAGAGTGCTAACCAGGCGTCAAAGTTCCGCCGGTTGTCTAACTATTTGATATCAATATTAAATATATTGTGGCGCTCGACCCGCTCGGACGGGTATCGCGCGAACGCTCAGCGCCTTAACGGGCCCTTCTGCGAAATGTTTAGTGCGGATGTGCGAAGGATGTCACCCAGGCCGCGGCACCGCCCGGCCTAGTTATTCGGGTTGCACGTCGGCCAGATGGCGACCGACCGCCAGCCAGGCGCCGGCGAGGCCGAGCAGCGGACCGCCGAGCAACACGCCGGCCAGACTGAGTGGGTCGATCAACGCGAGGGAGAAATCCGATTCGTACAGGCCTGCGAGACGTTGCACCGGGCCGGCGAGCAGATACAGCGAGATCAGCACCAGCAACAGCGCAATCGTGGCACCCAGCAGGCCGTACCACAGACCCTCGTAGAGGAACGGGCGGCGGATGAAGGCGTCGGTGCCGCCGACCAGTTTCACGATCTCGATCTCGCTGTGCCGATTCTGGATTTCGAGGCGGATGGTGTTGCCGACGATCAGCAGCACGGCGCCGCCGAGCAAGGCGGCGAGGATCATCACCGCACGTTCGATCGTGCCGGTGATCGCAGTCAGGCGCGCAACCCACTGCAGATCGACCTGGGCGATGTCGATCTCGCGGTAGGCCTGCAGCTCATCCGCCATGCGGCCGACGGCTTCGGTACCTTGCACATTCTCGCTCGGGCGCACGATCACCACGGGCGGCAGGGGGTTGCTGTCGAGCAGTTCGATCGCTTCGCCGAATCCCGACAGGGTGCGGAACTCGGCGAGCGCCTTGTCACGGTCGATCAGGCGCGTTTCCGCCACATCGCCGCGCTGGGCGACCTGGGCACGCACGGCTTCGGCCTGTTCGTTGCTGACCGCTTCGTTGAGGAACAGCGAGATACTCGCGCTGCCTTCCCAGGTACTGCTGATGCCGCGCACGTTGTCGACCATCAGGTGCAGGCCGCTCGGCAGCGCCAGCGCGATGCCGATCACCGCTGCGGTCATCAGTGTGCTGACCGGGCTCCTGCTCAAGCGGCCGAGCGAAGCCAGCGACATCTGTGCGTGCCGCAGCAGCCAGGTGCTCGGGCTGCGGTTGCGTTTGAATCCGCTGCTCTTTTTGCGGCCGGCCATCAGTCGTCCGCCTCGTCGCCGGTATCGGCGGCAACCCGGCCGTTACGCAGGTTGACGATGCGTTTACCCAGTCGGTCGACCAGTTCGACATCGTGGGTGGCGATCAACAGCGTCACGCCGACCTGATTGAACTGCAGGAACAGTTCCATGATCTCACGCGACAAGTCGGGGTCGAGGTTGCCGGTTGGTTCGTCGGCCAGCAGAACCGGCGGCTTGCTGACCAGTGCACGCGCGATACCGACGCGCTGCTGTTCGCCCCCGGACAGGGTAATCGGGAACACCTTCTCTTTCTTCAGCAGACCGACCTTGTCGAGCGCCGCGCGAACCCGGCGCTTAATCTCGCCGTGACCCATGCCGGCGACCACCAGCGGCAGCGCGATATTGTCGAACACGGTGCGATCGTGCAGCAGCCGGTGATCCTGGAAGATCATGCCGACCTCGCGACGGTGGTAGGGCACATCGCGATTCTTGAGCTTGTTCAGGTTGCGGCCGTTGACCCAGACCTGGCCGCGCGTGGCGCGTTCGAGCAGGCCGATCAGCTTGAGCAGGGTGCTTTTGCCGGCGCCTGAATGGCCGGTGACGAAGGCCATCTCGCCGGGTTCGAGATGCAGGTCTACCCCCGACAGGCCTTCGTGGCCCGTGGCATAGCGCTTGGCGACATTATCGAAGCGAATCACTGCGTCAGTGCCCGTTCCTTATTCAAACAGCGCCTTGACGAACTCGCCCGCATCGAACGGTCGCAGGTCTTCGATCGACTCGCCGACACCGATAAAACGGATCGGCACGCCGACGCGATCGCCGATGGCGAAGATGATGCCGCCTTTGGCCGTGCCGTCGAGCTTGGTCAATGTGATACCGGTCAGGCCGACCGCCTGATGGAACTCCACCGCCTGGTTGAGCGCGTTCTGACCGGTGCCTGCATCGACCACCAGCATCACCTCGTGCGGCGCCTCGGGGTCGATCTTTTTCATGACGCGGCTGATCTTGGTCAGTTCGTCCATCAGGTTGCTCTTGGTGTGCAGGCGGCCGGCGGTATCGGCGATCAGCACGTCGACCTTGCGCGCCGTTGCAGCTTCAAGTGCATCGTAGATAACCGATGCGGCATCGGCACCCGTCGCCTGGGCGACCACCGGAATGCCGTTGCGTTCCCCCCAGGTCTGCAACTGTTCGACGGCCGCGGCGCGAAAGGTATCGCCGGCCGCCAGCATCACGCTCTGGCCTTCTTCTTTGAGGCGACGCGCCAGCTTGCCGATGGTTGTGGTTTTGCCGGCGCCGTTGATGCCGACCATCAGGATGACCTGTGGGCGTCCCGCCGCCGGCTGTTTAACCGGTGCATCGATCGATTGCAGGATATCGGTCAACTGGCTGCGCAGCGCCGCGCCGAGTGCCTCGGGGTCGGCGAGTTCCTTGCGCCGCACGCGCGCGGTGAGGTCGTCGATGATGCGCCGTGTGGCATCGACCCCGACATCCGCGGTCAGCAACAGGGTTTCGAGCTCTTCGAGCAGGTCGTCATCGATCTGCCGCTTGCCGCTGAGCAGGTCGCCGAGGGCGTCGCTGAGGTTCGCCCGCGTGCGTGCAAGGCCGGCACGCAGGCGCGAGAACAAGCCTTTAGGCTTGTCTTCTTCTGCTGCCTTTTCTGCGGGTTTTTCCGGGTTTTTGTTTCTGCCGAATCCGAACATTGTTTCCGTCTGTGGGAACTGTCGCGCAACCTGGTGGTCGATTTGCGCAGGATACTCACGCCTGGGCGGTTGATGCCGATCGGCTGACTTGCCAGAATCGCCATCCGCCACGGCGAATACAACTTAAATAAATGACGCAGCGCATCGTACCACCCGTACCGCTGCCGCCGCACCCTGGAGCCTTGATGACAACGACAGTCTTTTCCCGATTCATGTTCGCCGTGTTGGCCGTCGCCTGTCTGCCGGCCATTGCACAAGTCAGCGAGTTCAAGCTCGGCAACGGTATGAAAGTGATCGTCAAGGAAGATCACCGGGCGCCGGTCGTGGTCAGCCAGGTCTGGTACCGGGTGGGTTCCAGCTATGAGCCGGATGGCGTCACCGGCGTTTCACATGCCCTCGAGCACATGATGTTCAAGGGTACCGAGCAGGTGGGGCCGGGCGAGTTCTCGAAGACGGTATCGGCCCTCGGTGGTGAAGAGAACGCGTTTACCAGCCGGGACTACACGGCGTATTACGAAACGCTGTCGGTCGAGCACCTCGAAAAAGCCTTGGAACTCGAAGCCGACCGCATGCGTAACCTGCTGCTGAATGCCGACGAGTTCGCCAAAGAGATCGAGGTGGTCAAGGAGGAGCGTCGCCTGCGCACCGAAGACAAGCCGACCGGCAAGGTGTACGAACAGTTCAACGCCGTTGCGTGGCGCGCATCGCCTTATCGCAATCCGGTGATCGGTTGGATGAATGACCTGGATCACATGACACTGGACGATCTGGCCGCCTGGTACCGCAAGTGGTACGCGCCGAACAACGCCACGCTGGTGGTGGTCGGCGATGTTCAGCCGGACGAGGTCATGGCGATGGCGGAGCGTCATTTCGGGCCATTGCGCGGCAGCGATATCCCGCCACTGAAGCCGGCGGCAGAGCCTGAACAGAGTGGTGAGACGCGGGTCGAGGTCAAAGTGCCGGCGCAGCAGCCTTATCTGCTGATGGGCTACAAGACACCGATGGTTGGGCAGGCCGAAGAGGAATGGGAGCCCTATGCGCTGTACGTTCTGTCCAGCGTGCTCGATGGTGGCAGTAGCGCACGCTTGTCGCGTGACCTGGTCAGGGGCGGCGGTATCGCGGCTTCGGCCGGCGCCGAGTACGGCGCTTACAGCCGTCTACCCGGTATGCTGTTGCTCGATGGTACGCCGACCGACGGACACACGCTTGCCGATCTCGAAGGGGAACTGCGCGGTGAGATCGCCAAGCTACGCAATGAACTGATCGATCAGGCTGAGTTGCAGCGCGTCGTCACGCAGGCGGTTGCCGCCAAGGTGTATCAGGCGGACTCCTTGTTCTACCAGGCGACCGAGATCGGCATGCTCGAGACGATCGGCCTGGACTGGCGTCTGATCAAGACCGAGATCGATAAACTCAAGGCGGTTACGCCGGAGCAGGTGCGCACGGTGGCGCAGCGTTACCTGGTGGACAGCAACCTGACGGTGGCAACCCTGGTGCCGTTACCGATGGAGCAAACGCAGCCACGTGCGGTCACCTCGATGGGAGGTCGTCATGGTAGCTAAGCGTTGGTTGTTGGTCGCCGTAGTTTTCTTCTGCGGTTATGTCTACGCGGGACCGAAGGTCGAATCCTGGCAGACGCCGGCAGGTACCAAGGTGATGTATGTGCATGCCCCCGATCTGCCGATGGTCGACGTGCGCGTCGTGTTCGATGCCGGCAGTGCGCGTGACGGCGAACTGCCGGGTCTGGCGCAATTCACCAATGCGGTGCTGACCGAGGGTGCAGGGGAGTGGGATGCCGATGCCTTGGCGCTGCGCCTGGAAGAGCGCGGCATCGAACTCAGCAACGGTTCGCTGCGTGACATGGCATGGGTGAGCCTGCGCAGCCTGACCGACGACGCGGTATTGAATGTCGCGCTGGAGAGCGTCGCGGCGGTGCTGGCCAAACCTCGGTTCGCCGATGACGCGGTCGCGCGTATCCGTCAACAGATGCAGATCGGCCTGCGGCGTACCTTGCAGTCGCCCAGCGGCGTGGCCAAGCGACGTTTCTTCGAAGCGTTGTATGGCAATCATCCCTATGCGCATTCGCCGGACGGCGATAAAGAGTCGCTCGCCGAAATCACGCGCGATGACCTCTTAAAGTTCCATGAGAAATACTATGTCGCCGGTAATGCAATCGTCGCCGTTGTCGGCGCGGTCAATCGCGAGGCCGCAGAACAGATTGCCGAGCGTGTAACCGCCGGGTTGCCCGCGGGTGAGCATGCGCCGGCGCTGCCGCCTCCGCCGCCAGTCAACAGCACCGAACTGCGCGAGAAGTTTCCGTCGTCGCAGACACATATCTTTCTCGGCCAGGCGGGCATGGCGCGCCACGATCCGGATTACATCGCCTTGTACGTCGGCAACCACGTGTTGGGCGGCGGTTCGTTGGTGTCGACCCTCGCTGAAGAGGTGCGCAACAAGCGTGGCCTGTCGTACAGCGTCTACAGCTACTTCAGCCCGATGCGCGTCGATGGCCCGTTCCTGATGGTTGCACAGACCAAGAACGAGAAGGCCGACGAGGCATTGAAGGTGATGCGCGAGACGCTGAACCGCTTCGTCGAGCAGGGTCCGTCCGAAGAAGAACTGGAAGCAGCCAAGCAGAACCTGATCGGCGGTTTCCCGTTGCGTATCTCGAGCAACGGCAAGATCGTCGAGTATCTGGCGATGATGGGCTTTTACGACTACCCGCTCGATTGGCTGGATACGCTGACCGACAAGATGGCGGCCGTAGACGTCGAGAAAGTGCGCGACGCGTTTCGTCGTCGCATCGATGCCCTGGCGGGTATTGCGGTCATCGTCGGCGGCAGCGGCTGACGGTTGGCGAATCAGGTTCGTATCATCGGCGGCCGCCATCGCGGCCGTCGTCTGCAGTTCATTCCCGGTCGCGGTCTTCGCCCGACACCCGACCGGGTACGCGAGACGCTCTTCAACTGGCTGCAAGCGAACATCAACGGTTCGCGATGTCTCGACCTATTCGCCGGCAGCGGCGCCCTCGGATTTGAGGCAGTGTCGCGTGGTGCGGTCTATCTCTGTGCAGTTGAACAGCACCGTGCGGCGGCGCAACGTCTGCGCGGCAACGCCGAGTTGCTCGGTGAGCAAGACAGAGTCGAGGTGATCCACGGCAATGCCCTACAGCTGCTGCGGACCGCGCCCGATGCCCCCTACGACCTCGTTTTTGTCGATCCACCGTTCGCCGACGCGCTCATCGAGCCGGTTTGCGCGTTGCTCGAAACCCACGGTTGGTTGACTTCCCATGCCATGGTCTATCTTGAACAGGATGCGAAACGGCCCTGGCCAACCCTGCCGGCTGCATGGTCAATTCACCGCGAAGGAAAAGCCGGGCAATCGGCGCATAGATTGTTGCGGCGCAACATCGCGGGGTAGAATGATCAGTTCAATACTTATTAGCGAGGATTGGGAAGGGTAATCCGTTCGCGGAGCCCGTTCTGACAAAACGCAATGAAAAGAGCGGTCTACCCGGGTACTTTCGACCCGATAACGAATGGCCATGCCGATTTGGTGATGCGTGCCTCCCGACTGTTTGATCACGTGATCGTCGGGGTCGCCAAAGATACCGCGAAGAACACGGTATGCGGTTTGACTGAACGTGTTGAACTGGCGCGCGTCGCCCTCGATGCAATCCCGAATGTCGAGATCGTGCCTTTCGAGGGGCTGTTGGTGCATTTCTGTCAGGAGCATAACGCGGGCATCGTCATTCGCGGTTTGCGTGCTGTTTCAGACTTCGAGTTCGAGTTTCAGCTGGCCAGCATGAATCGTCGTCTTGCACCCGATATCGAGACGATCTTTCTGACGCCCGCAGAACGGTATGCCTTTATCTCCTCGACTTTGGTGAGGGAAATCGCGCGACTGGGTGGGGATGTGTCAGAATTCGTGCATCCCGAGGTGCAACGCATGTTGTCGAGCAAGCATTGCGCCTGACAAATCAAAAATAGATGTTTGTGGAGTAGGCAACATGGCCTTGATGATTACTGACGAATGCATCAACTGCGATGTGTGCGAGCCGGAGTGCCCCAACGGCGCGATTACGCAGGGTGATGAGATCTACGAGATCGACCCGGACCTGTGCACCGAGTGTGTCGGCCATTACGAGACCTCGCAGTGCGTGGAGGTATGCCCGGTCGATTGCATCCCGAAAGATCCGGATCATGCGGAGACGGAAGAGGAATTGATGGCGAAGTACGAACGTATTACTGCCGCCAATGCCTGACTACGCCCACCGCTTATGGTCGCGAAAGGCTCCTCTGTGGAGCCTTTTTGCGTTATGGCTCACCTGCTCGGCGGGCGCGGTCGCATCGACGCCATCGGCCGAGGCGATCGCCAGTGCACATCCCTTGGCGACCGAGGCCGGCTTGCTGGTTCTCGATGCGGGCGGCAATGCATTTGATGCGGCGGTTGCGGTCAGTGCGGCATTGGCGGTTGTCGAACCCTACGGGTCCGGTATCGGCGGTGGTGGGTTCTGGTTGCTGCACCGCGAGCGTGACGGTTACCAGGTGATGATCGATGGGCGCGAACGCGCGCCGCTGGCGGCCACCGCCGACATGTACCTCGACAGCGACGGCGAGGTCATTCCGCGCAAGTCGATCGACGGTGCCTTGGCGGCCGGTATTCCCGGCGTGCCTGCGGCACTCGACCACTTGGCAAATTACTACGGGCGACTCCCGTTGGCGGTCAGTCTGGCGCCGGCGATCGGATTGGCGGAAGAGGGCTTTCCGGTCGACAGCGCCTACCGTCGTATGGCTGGTGTTCGCCTCGAAGCGTTGCGCGCCTCCGATCAAGCTGCGGTGCAATACTTGGTGGAGGGTGACGTGCCGCCCGAGGGTTATCGCCTGAAGCAGCCGCAGCTGGCCGCCACGCTGCGCGCGATCGCCGAGGGTGGTGCGGCAGCGTTCTACACCGGGGACATTGCGGAGCGCCTGGTCGCCGGCGTCCGCGAAGCGGGTGGCATCTGGAGCCTGCGTGATCTGCGTGACTACCACACGGTCGAGCGCCGGCCGATCGTGACCGAATACCAAGGCTATCGCGTGGTCAGCGCCAGCCTGCCGTCGTCTGGCGGTATCCTGCTGGCCGAGATGCTGCAAATGCTGAACACGCAGCGCCTGCAACAAGCCCTTCCGTCACAACGCGCACATGTGCTGGTCGAGGTCATGCGACGCGCCTATGCCGATCGCGCACGCTATCTCGGCGATGCGGATCATGTCGCCGTGCCGGTAGCCTTTCTGACCAATCCGGCCTATCAACAGCGGCGTGCCCAGCAGATCGATCTGGATGCAGCGACACCGAGTGTCGAGGTCTGGTCGCCGGGTGGCGAAGGGCACGACACCACGCATTTCTCCATCCTCGATCGCCAGGGCAATCGCGTCGCGGCGACGCTCAGTATCAACTATCCCTTCGGTTCCGGAACGGTGGTCGGCGATACCGGCGTGCTGCTGAATGACGAGATGGACGATTTCGTCGCCAAGCCGGGTGTACCCAACGTGTATGGCCTGGTCGGTACCGCGGCCAATGCAATCGCGCCGGGCAAGCGCATGTTGTCGAGCATGTCTCCGACCTTCATCGAGGGTGAAGACATGGTCGCGATCGTCGGTACGCCCGGTGGTTCACGCATCATCAGCATGGTGCTGCTGGCAATACTCGATGCCGTCGACGAACGGCCGGTCGAAGACTGGGTGAGCCGGGGACGCATCCATCATCAATACCTGCCCGACAAGATCCAGGTCGAGCCCGGCAGCCTGTCGGACGCTGAGATCGCCACGCTGGAGCGCAAAGGCCACACCATCGATCGTTTGCAGCGGGGTTACGGCAATATGCAGGCCGTGAAATGGGACATGCAGGACAACACCGTCACCGCCGCATCGGACCCGCGCGGGATCGGGCACAGTGTCGTCCGGTCGGTCGCCGGGCAAACAACCGCGGATTGATCGCAAGGTCTACCGCACGCGGGTTGCGGGCGATGAGCGCGTCAGTGCTGGCAGGTCGGGCAGAAGGCGCTGGCGCGTTGACCGATCTGGCGGGTCTTGATGGTGTTGCCGCATTGCTTACATGCTTCGCCGGCACGCCCGTAGACCATCAGCTCCTGCGCAAAGTAGCCGGGTTGACCTGATTCGTTGAGAAAGTCGCGTAGCGTTGTACCGCCGCGTTCGATGGCGTACCTCAGTATCTTCTTCACCTCTACAACGAGTCGATCGAGCCGAGGGCGTGAAATGCGATGGCTGCTGCGTTGTGGATGAATGCCCGCGGCAAACAGTGCCTCGGTCGCGTAGATGTTGCCGACACCGACCACCACGTGTCCGTTCATCAACAGGCTCTTGATAGCGATGTTGCGTTTGCGCGCGATCGGGTACAGGTAGTCACTGTTGAACGCGTCCGACAGGGGTTCCGGTCCCAGGTCGCACAGACGTGGATGCTTTAGCGGGTCGCTATCGGTCCACAGCATCGCGCCGAAGCGCCGCGGATCGTGGAATCGCAGACACTGTTTACCGAATTGCAGGTCGACATGGTCGTGCGCGCGCGCAGCCGTGGCCGCGGGCAGCACGCGCAAGCTGCCGGACATGCCCAGATGGATGATCAATGTACCGTTGTTGAAGCGCAGCAATAAATACTTGCCGCGACGCTCGACGGATTGAACCCGCTGCTGCACCAGTAGCTTGGCGAGATCCGGAACGGGCCAACGCAGTTTCGGCTGGCGAACGACGGCGCCGCTGATCACCTGTCCGCTCAGGTGCGGTTCGATACCGCGACGCGTGGTTTCGACCTCGGGCAGTTCAGGCATGGCTTATTGCTGCAGAAAATGGGTTGCCGGCAATTTCAGCAGGTTGAAATACACGTCGTCGATCACGCACAACTGATCGCCGACGAGTACGTAGCGGTGACGTTGGCTTGGATCGCGATCGCCGAACAGCAGGCGTTGTTGATTGACCTGCATCACCGCCGCGGGGGCATTGAGCCCGTAGGGTTGCAGATCGTCGGGCACGGCAAAACGCTGCAGCACGGCAGCCCGGGTTACTGCGATGAGTTGTTCGACGCGTTGCAGTTCGGCTGGCGCCACCTCGGGATGCAGCAGTCGCCAGCCTCGGTCGTCGCGCTCGAACGACAAGGCAAGGCGTTCGCTGCGTTCGACACGTAGCGACGTGATGGTGTCGCGCTTGATGTCGAGCAGGCGGTCGTTGTCGGCATCCTCTTCCGGCATCAACAGCGCCGTCAACAATACGGCCGCAACGACAGCCAGCGCAAGGTTGAGTCTGCTCCAGGCATTCATGCTTTGCGACGCCTGCGGCGCAGCCACAAACCGCTGCCGATATAAACGATAGGCAACACCGCCATCAGCAGAATCGCCAGGGATGCGGCCAGTGTCGGCGACCAATGCACCTCGAGATCACGTGCCACGCGCGTATCGCCGAGTTGTTGGTTTCCGGTAAGCCAACGCAGCAGGCCGGTTGCCAGCGTCCGGTTGGCCGCGATGCCGATCTGGTCGTTGGTGAAGATCGTCGGTCCGCCGACGAACAGGGCGCGGCGCGGCGGCTGGCCTCGAGTGTCCGTCACCGCAATCGCGACGTTCAGTGGTCCCGCCTGTTCACCGGCATTCGGATCGCGCGAGATGTTGCCGTGCAGCTCGCCCGTTTCGTTCCAGCTGAGCGGACTGCTTTGCAGTACGGCCAGTTGCTGTAGGGTTTCGCTGTCCTGCATGGTCAGTGCATGGCTGCGCTTGAATACGGCGGGGCGATCCGGCACTTGGGGTAGCAGCGCCTTTGGGTAGTCGCCGACAACGGCGTTATCCGGCGATTTGAGACCGTGTTTGGCCGCCGCTGCGTCGACGATGATCCCTGGAAGCTGTTGGAGGGCGAAGCGTTCGCTGATCTGCAGGGGCAGATCGTCGCCACTCAGCCACAACAGTTGGCCGCCACGCTCGAGAAAACGCTCGATCTGCTGATAGACCTCGTCGCCGTAGGAACGCCGGGGTGCCGCAATCAACAGGACGTTGGCATTCTTCGGGATATCGTCGACATAACGCGGGTCGAGTGACACCACACGGTAGCCCAGTTCCTCGGCGTGTTCGACGAATCTCAACAGGCCGCCCGGCTCGTCCACGGCCTCGGCTTCACCATGGCCCTTGAACATCACGATCCAGTGTTCACCGCTCAATGCCAAACGATTCAATGCCTGGTCGATCGCGTTGGCGGTCGGCACGGCGACCACTTCGTGGCGTGCGCCGACGTCCAGATGTAACTCGCCGTGCTGGCCAACATCTGCAGCGCGTGCGGCCTCGGGATCTTTGATCGGATCGACGAACTGCAGCTGCGCGCCATTGGGATGATCGAGATAGGGCTTGAGCAAGGTGCGAAACTCGGCGCGTTGTACGGGGTAGTCCGGCAGGTAGGCCGTGATCTCGAGCGGCTCTTTCAATGCACTCAATGCCCGCTCTGCAGACTTGCTCAGCGAGTTGATGCGTGTGGCGCTCAGATCCCAGTGCTGGGCAAAGCGCTCGCTCACGCCGGCGCTCAGGACGACGCAGGCGATAAGCAACACGAGGAAGGCAAGCCTGCGCAGCACTAGACTTCACCTCGGCGGCGAGCGATGCCGAAGGTTGCCAGCAACAGCACGGCAATCGCGGTTACTGCGAAGTACACCAGGTCCTGCGACTGCAGCAGACCGGCGAACATCGGTTTGATGTGCGGCAACAGGGCAAGCCAATACCAGGGCGCGGTCGGCCCGCTGAACGAGTCGAGTAGCCAGAGAAACAGCAGCAGCCCATAGCTCAGCGCCAATGCCGCGGCAGGATGATCGAACAGCCCGGACAGCCAGACGTTGATCGCAGCCAACCACATCGACAATAGCACCAGGCCGAACGCCGCCAGCATGAAGCGCGGCCAATCCAGCTCCGTCGCCAGACCGAACGCCGCCAAAGTCGACAGTACGCTGATGACAATCGGTAGTGTCGCCAGCCACAGTCCCAACCATTTGCCGACAACGACCCGGCTGCTTCTCACCGGTGCCGACAGCCACAGGCTGATACGACCGCTCTGGGTTTCGCCGGCGATACTGCCCATCCCGAGGATGGGTGTGACCAACAGCAGCAGCATCACCAAGGTGTTCATGCTCGGTGCGATCACCAGGTCCATCGCGCCGAGTGGCGAGTTGCGCGCCTTGAGTTGTGGTGCGATGCGTGCGAAGGCTTCGAGTTGGGTAAAGGCCAGCCACGCGATGATCAACTGTGCAAACGCCAGCGTCAGCCAGAACATCATGCCGCTGCGCAGGCGTCGCCATTCGTGCAAGGCGATGGAGGCGATCAAGCAACAGCCTCCGCAGTCGACGTCAGGCGTTGGAAATGTTGCAGCAGGTCGGTGTCTTCGGTGACTGCCTGCTCGTCGATCTTGCGCCCACCGTCGAGCAGTATCACGCGGTTGCACAGGGCGCTGACGTCGTCGAGTACATGCGTCGCCAGGATCAGGCTGCAGGCGCTCGCCTGGGCCTTCAGCAGTTCGCGGATCTGCATCGTCTGCATCGGGTCGAGCCCGGCAGTTGGCTCATCGAGTATCAGAATATCCGGTTTGTGCAGGATCGCCTGCGCCAGGCCCAGGCGCTGCGCCATGCCGCCCGACAGCCGGCCGGCAAGGCGCTTGCGCACATCGAGCAGCCCCATCTGGCGCAACGCGTTTTCGATGGCACCGTGCAATGCGGGTTTGGCAACGGCATGCAGCTGTGCGGCCCACAGCATGTTTTCCCAGACGGTCAATTGCGGATACAGGGCAACCCGCTGCGGCAGGTAGCCGATATGCCGGCGAATCGCCGGCGATGGTGCGTGTAGCGACTGACCCTGGATCAGAACCTCGCCACCGTCGGGGCGCAACACGCCGGCCAGGATCTGCATCAAGGTCGACTTGCCGGCACCGTTGACGCCGAGTAATGCGAGGTGGTCACCGCTGTCGAGTCGCAGGTCGACATCGATCAGTCGAGGGCAGTCTTTGCTGCCGTGGCGGAGTTGCGTGGCTTTCAACAACGGATTCATGTGCGCGCAGATTACCCTGAGTCGGGCGCATTGCGAAACCGGATCAAGCCGTTTACCCGGGATTTCACAGATTTTGCCCAACGTATTGCGCGGCATGGCGTTGTTGTGACGCCGATCGGCGTGTTGCTGCCGAGTTATACTGGATAAAGACAACGCCGTAGCCCAACGATGACCATCGACCTGCCAATGTTTCGAACGCTTGTGATTCTGCTGACAGTGACTTCTGCTGTGCCCGCGTCGGCTGTCAGCTGTTATGCCGAGTCAGAGCGCTATACGCGCGATGGGGCCGCCTATTTTGACATGGGCGTCGCGCCGCGCATTCCGCCGGCACAACAACGCGTATTCTCCGGTCTGATCGAACGCTTGGAGGGCGAATGGCAGGGCGAGGGCGACGCCTTGTACTGCAAAGGATCGCAGTCGGCGCCGCGCGCCGATAGCCGGCGTTTCGAGTCGAGCCTGACGGTGCGTAAGACCGGCGAGATGGTGATACGGATCGACGAGCAACGCGGCTATAGCGATGAAGCCAGCAGCAGAGTCACGCATGTCACGTTGGCCATCGCCGACATCGAACTGCTTGAGCTCGATGCCGAGCACATGGTTGCCATCGAGAAATACCGACGGCTTGGTATGAACGATGTATCGAACCTGTGGGAGGTTGTCCACGAGCTGCGACTGGTGGCGGGCGGCCTGCAGTACACGACGACCAGATACGTAAACGGCCTGCTTTCGTCGCATGATCAGCGACGATTGCAGCGTTGATGCGGTTCGCTGGTAAGCAGATGCGCGATGTAGCAGTGCCGGGTGTGCGATGAAACGCTTGGGGGTGGACACCGGCGGCACCTTCACCGATTTCGTCCTGCTCGATGCGGCGGGCGAGTTGCGCGTGCATAAGGTGTTGTCGACGCCGCATGCGCCGGAACAGGCGATCCTGCAAGGTATCGGTGACATGGGCCTGGAAGGGGTGCCCCTGCAACTGGTACATGGTTCGACGGTTGCGACCAACGCGGTGCTCGAAGGTAAGGGTGTCAAAACCCTCTACGTGGCAAATACGGGGTTCGCCGATCTGTTGAAGATCGGCCGGCAGCAACGTGCGGCCCTATACGATTTGCAGCCGGCGTTACCGCGCATCGTTCCGGGTGAACTGAGTATCGAGATCGATTGTCGGCTGGATGCCAACGGCGAGATCGTTGAGCCGTTGACGCAAGAGACCCTGGATGCATTTGCCGCGGCGATTCGCCTGTTGCGACCCGAGGCGGTTGCGGTAAACCTGCTGTTTTCCTATCTCGACCCGGAGAGCGAGCGGCGGATCGCCGCCGTGGTGCCGGACGAGGTATTCGTGTCGTTGTCGTCGTCGGTACTGCCGGAGATTCGCGAATACGAGCGCGGCATGGCGACCTGGCTCAACGCCTGGATCGGGCCGAAGGTGGCCGGATACCTGTCGCGCCTGCGACGGGCGCTCGGTGAGATGCCAGTCTCGGTGATGCAGAGTTCGGGCGATACCGTGGCTGCCGATCAGGCAGCCGAACAAGCGGTTCGCATGCTGCTGTCCGGCCCGGCCGGTGGTTTGGCCGCAGCACGCTTCGTCGGCCAGCAAGCGGGGTTCGAGCGGCTGTTGACCTTCGATATGGGCGGCACATCGACCGATGTCGCCTTGGTCGACGCCGAACCGCGCCTGACGACCGAGGGCCGAATCGCGGCGTTCCCGGTCGCGGTGCCGATGGTCGACATGCACACCATCGGCGCCGGAGGCGGCTCGATCGCGTGGGTCGACGCCGGTGGCATGCTGCAGGTGGGACCGCAGTCGGCTGGCGCTGATCCCGGCCCGGCCTGCTACGGCCGCGGTGGTCGTGAGCCTGCGGTGACGGATGCCAACCTGATTCTAGGCCACATCCAGGCCGACGCCTTTCTGGGTGGCGACATGTCGCTCGACGTTGCGGCCGCCGAGCAGGCGATGTCGCGGCTGGCGGCGGCCATGGGTGTCGATACGGTGCACGCGGCCAACGATATCGTCGCGGTCGCCAATGAACACATGGCGCAGGCGCTGCGCGCCATCCTGATCAAGCGAGGCGTCGACCCTCACGACTACACCCTGATGTCGTTCGGTGGTGCAGGCGGGTTGCACGTCTGCGCACTGGCCGATTTGCTGGATATGGCGAGCGCCATTGTGCCGGTGCACGGCGGGGTGTTTTCGGCATTGGGGATGTTGGCGGCGCGCCCGGGTCGCCAGTTCTCGCAGACCTATGTCGGTCTGTTGGCACAGGTCCCGGTCGACAGCATCGAGGCAGCGTTCGAGCAACTGCGGGAGCAAGGGCGAGCCGCGCTGCATGAAGAGGGCTTCAGTGAAGCCCAGCTGGACGCGAGCGCCAGTGTGGATGTGCGCTATGCCGGGCAGTCGTACACGCTGAATCTGCCATGGCAGCCGGTGTCGGAACTGATCAACGCGTTTCACTGCCGGCATCGCGAACGTTACGGACACGATCTCGATCTGCCGGTCGAACTGGTCAATCTGCGTCTTGCGGTGCGTGGCCCCGAATCGCGTTTGAGTCTGCCGCCATGGCCGGAGCGGGCGGCTGCCGAGCCGTTCGGTCAGTGCCGGGTGGAGGGTGTCGGCCTAACGCCGCAGTACTGGCGTGATCAATTGGCGGCGGGGCAATGTATCGACGGGCCCGCATTAATCTTCGAGACAGTGGCTACCACCTGGGTGGCGCCGGGATGGCGATTGCGGGTCGACGCTGTCGGCAATCTGCTGCTCAGTCTTTGATGATCTCGAGCATCTTGAACGCTGCATCCGTGCTTTCGGCATAGACCTCCATCAGGTCTGCGAGCGGGACATCGCTGCACTGTTCGCCGGCCCATTCATTGCGTTCCATCTGGATGGCCAGGCGCAGCAGCTTGCCATGCGGCCCGTCGTGCAAGGTGATGGCGTCCTTGGTTTCAGCCGGCAGAGGCAGTTCGGCCATCAGCTCGTCCATCGGCTGGCCGAGCATCGCGTCGACGACCGATAGCAACCCGACGGTATAGGCGGCATCGGGCTCGCCGATGCTGCACAGCTTGGCAAGGTTCTCACACAGATTGGCGCGCAGCAGACCGATGTTGAGGATTTCCATGGGTTTATTGTCGAGCCCGGCCAATGCGAACAGCGTGGCCCAGGCGCGAATACGCTGTAGGCCCATCAGTACCACTGCACGCTGGATGGAATCGACCTTGGCGCGCAGCCCCACTGCCGCCGAGTTGATGAAGCGCAGCACCTTGTAGCTCAGCGCCGGATCCTGGCTGACCAGCCGTACAACTTCATCCATCGGCACCGACGGGTCGTTGAGGCGCGCCAGCAGCTGGATGACCATCGCTGCGTTCTCTTTGAGCCGATCAGACTTGACCAAGTCAGGGCGGGCGAAGAAGTAGCCCTGGAAATAATCGAACCCCATCGCTTTGAGCTGCTCGAACTGTTCGGCAGTCTCGACTTTTTCGGCCAGCAGCTTGGCGCCGGTCGCGCGCAATTCGGGCAGACGCCGTTTCAGCTCCGGGATGATGCCGTCGCTGATCTCGACCTTGATGTAATTGACCAGCGGCAGAATGTCGTCGAACTCACGCTGAAACGCGTAGTCGTCCATCGCCAGTTCGAATCCGTCGGCGGACATCTTGGAAACGCCCGCGATCAACGCGTCATCGACGGCGACGTCCTCCAGCACCTCCAGCACGACCCGGTTGGCCGGAAAGGGGATGGGCGGCAGGTCGACGAAGAAGCGTCGCGTCAGGTTGATGAACGCCTTGTGCGGACCGGTGATCCGTTCCAGGCCGATCTCCATGAAGGCGTTGAGTAGCGTGACCGACGTTGCGTGATCGCCGTCGCTGATGTTGCAGCGGCCGTCCGCATCGCGATAGAGCAGCTCGTAGGCGAAAACGTTCAGTTCGCGGTCCAGGATGGCCTGGCGGCCGATCTGGATCGTGTCTGAACGGTTTTCGGCCGTGCGGCTCGAAGTTTGCATTTGGGCCCCCGGATCGC
Organism: Thiosocius teredinicola; assembly: GCF_002009425.1. NCBI lineage: Bacteria > Pseudomonadati > Pseudomonadota > Gammaproteobacteria > Chromatiales > Sedimenticolaceae > Thiosocius > Thiosocius teredinicola. The sequence continues at coordinate 4,032,484 of NZ_CP019936.1, read as the reverse complement.
GCTCTCGATTCTTCAAGAGGATAGCGTCCACCCGAACACTTGCTTGAACGGTTGTTGGCCCGGCAACGGCCCGTGAAACGCGTTATTATTCATAGTTCGGGTCGGCGGCTTGCAATCGCGCTCTGCCGCCCCAACCTGACCGTTGTTTACCACCCACCCTGTCGGAGGGAATTGAATGATCGACGGCATCCTCGGCCTGTCCTGGTGGCAACTGATCCTCGTTGTACTGGGCATGACGCATATCACCATTGTCGCCGTTACCGTTTTTCTGCATCGCAGCCAAGCGCACCGCGCGCTGGACCTGCACCCGGTGCTGTCACATTTCTTCCGCTTCTGGTTGTGGTTGACCACCGGCATGGTCACGCGCGAATGGGTGGGTGTGCATCGCCGCCATCACGCGCGCTGCGAAACGGAAGAAGATCCGCACAGCCCGCAGATCTTCGGTCTCAACAAGGTGTTGTGGGAGGGTGCCGAGCTGTACCGCGAGAGCGCCAGCAAGCAGGAAATCGTCGAGCGCTACGCCCGCGGAACGCCTGACGACTGGCTGGAGCGCAAGGTGTACGGGCATTTTCGTTATCTCGGCATCGTCATCATGCTCGTGATCGACGTGCTGCTGTTCGGCGTGCTCGGCGTGGCCGCCTGGGCGGTACAGATGATCTGGATACCGTTCTTCGCGGCAGGTGTGATCAACGGCGTTGGTCACTACTGGGGTTACCGCAATTTCGAATCACCCGACGCCGCCACCAATATCTCGCCGTGGGGCATACTGATCGGCGGTGAAGAGTTGCACAACAATCACCACGCCTTCCCGAGTTCGGCAAAGCTGTCGGCCCGCTGGTGGGAGTTTGATATCGGCTGGATGTATATCCGTCTGTTCTCGCTGCTGGGTCTGGCCAAGGTGCGCCGGGTCGCGCGCAAACCCGTTGTCGACAGCGGCAAGAGCGTGATCGATATGGATACGGTCAAGGCAGTGGTGGTTCACCGTATGCACGTGCTGGCCGACTATGCGCGCGACGTAATCAAACCCGTCACCGACGCGGAGTTCTGCAATTCGGAGCAGCATTGTCGCCGGCTGGCGCGCCAGGCGCGTCGCCTATTGCTGCGCGAAGAGGCGACCATGGATGCGTCGAGCCGCAAACGCCTGCAGAAGCTGCTCGATCGCAGCCAGGTGCTGGCGACCGTCCATCGCTCGCGCAAGCAATTGCAGGATGTCTGGGAGCGCACGGCGTCGAGCCAGGATGCGTTGTTGGCGTCGTTGCAGCAGTGGTGCAAGGAAGCGGAAGCCAGCGGTATCAAGGCGCTTCAGGATTTCGCGCGTACCTTACGCGGCTACTATCCGGCTGTAGGCTGAGCGTATCGAACGCTGCCGCAAACTGCGGTTGCGGACATAAAAAAACCGCCTGACGGCGGTTTTTTTTGTGGCAGATATCAAGTGATTACTTGATCTTGCCTTCTTTGTACATCACGTGCTTGCGTGCGACCGGATCGTACTTTTTGATTTCCATCTTGCCGGTCATGGTCTTCTTGTTTTTGGTGGTGGTGTAGAAGTGACCGGTGCCTGCACTTGAGTTCAGGCGGATTTTCTCGCGAACAGCTTTAGCCATGGTGATGCTCCTTAGACTTTCTCGCCGCGCGCACGCAGCTCGCTGAGCACCGAATCGATGCCTTTCTTGTCGATGATGCGCATGCCGGCTGCGGAGACGCGCAGACGTACGAAGCGCTGTTCACTCTCGACCCAGAAACGATGGTAGTGCAGGTTCGGCAGGAACCGGCGCCGGGTCTTACGGTGCGAGTGGGAAACGTTGTTCCCGGTGATCGGCCGCTTGCCGGTTACCTGGCAGACTCTGGACATGGTTAAAGCCTCGAAAAATCTCGTTAATTTTGCTTACGCCGGCAATCCGCCGGACGGAAAGGCGGCAATTTATACCGGAAGCCAGCGACACGGTCAAGCTCAACCGGGCTCTGATCGGCGCAGGCCGGCCACTGCACTGCCGGTCTAGCAGTCGCCGCGCTCGGCCAGCGAGCAGCAGGTGCCATCGCCGACGATGATGTGGTCGAGCACGCGGATGTCGACCAAGCCCAGGGCGTCGCGCAGGCGCTGCGTGATCGACCGGTCGGCCGCGCTGGGTTCGGCCACGCCGGATGGGTGATTGTGGCTCAGGATGACTGCCGCGGCGTTGTGTTGCAAGGCGCGCTTGACCACCTCCCGTGGGTGCACGCTGGCACCATCGATGGTGCCGCGAAACAGTTCCTCGAACGCCAACACGCGGTGCCGGTTGTCGAGAAACAACACCGCGAACACCTCGTGCTCATAGTCGCGCAGGCGCGACGCCAGGAATTGCATGGTTTGCGCGGGGCTTGTCAGGCGCTTGCCGCGGGCAAGCGTTTCGAACAGGTGACGCCGGCCCATCTCGAGTACCGCCTGCAGCTGGGCGTACTTCGCACTTCCCAGGCCCGGCGCATCGCAGAAACTGGCCTGCGGTGCCGCGAGTAGCTCGCGCAGGCTGCCAAAACGGTCGAGCAGGTCGCGGGCGAGATCCACGGCGCTGCGGCCACGTACCCCGGTGCGCAGAAATATGGCGAGTAATTGGGCGTCGCTGAGGCTTTCGGCTCCGTGTGCCAGCAGGCGTTCTCTGGGCCGCTCCTGGGTCGGCCAATCCTTGATCGACATGGTGTCACTTCCTCCTTGAAGTTGGTGAAGCCTAACCGAGAAAGCCGCTTGCCGCCAACGTTTGCTTTGCCTTGTCGGCCGACTCGGTTACTCTTGTCGGAACGTATTTCGCCATGCCGAAAAGGGAGTTTTTTTCCTCACCATGCAGCCGTTGCGCGCTCGCCGGGTATTGCTCGGTATCACTGCCGGGATTGCCGCCTACAAGGCGGCCGAACTGGCGCGTTTGCTGGTCAAGGACGGGGCCGATGTGCAGGTGGTGATGACCCGCTCGGCGACCCAGTTTATCGGGGCGATGACCCTGCAGGCGATTACCGGTCGGCCGGTACGTGACAGCCTGTTCGACGCGCAGCACGAGGCCGCGATGGGGCACATCGAACTGGCGCGTTGGGCCGAGGTGATCGTGATCGCACCCGCCACGGCGTCGACCCTGGCTCACCTGGCCGCCGGCACGGCGGACGATCTGCTGACGACGCTGTGCCTGGCCTCGACCGCGCCGCTGCTGGTTGCGCCGGCGATGAATCAGGCGATGTGGGCGCATCCGGCAACACAGGCGAACATCGGGGTGCTCAGCGGGCGCGGCACGCAGCTTATCGGGCCGGCCGTCGGCGAGCAGGCCTGCGGCGATCAGGGCGCGGGTCGCATGCAGGAACCGGCGCAGATCCGGGGCGCTATTCACGACCTGTTGATGAAGTCGGGCGCGCTGCGCGGCAAACGCGTGATCGTGACGGCCGGACCGACGCGCGAAGCGATCGACCCGGTGCGATTCGTCGGCAACCGCAGTTCGGGCAAGATGGGCTTCGCGGTGGCCTCCGCGTTGGTGGCGCAAGGCGCGGATGTGACCCTTGTCGCCGGGCCGGTGGCGTTGCCGACTCCCGGTGGCATCACCCGTATCGACGTCGAAAGTGCTGACGATATGCACGACGCCGTCTTTACATCGCTGCCGGGCGCTGCCATTTTTGTAGCATGTGCCGCGGTAGCTGATTTTCGACCGGCGCGTGCCGCCGAGCAGAAGATAAAGAAAACCGATGAAACCCTCGTCGTCGAAATGATTCGCAACCCCGACATCCTCAGCGAGGTCTCGGCTTCGCCGGCGCGGCCTTTCTGTGTCGGTTTTGCCGCCGAAACCCACGACGTGGAGAACTATGCCCGGGGCAAGTTGCTTGCTAAGGGCCTCGATATGATTGCCGCTAACCAGGTGAGCGCGTCGCAGGGTTTCGAAGTCGACGACAACGCGTTGTTGGTGCTGTGGGAAGGGGGACAACAACGTCTGCCGATGCAGTCCAAGTCGCGTTTGGCGGCACAACTGGTCGAATTGATTGTGGACCGTTTTAATGCACAGACTGCAACTGAAGATTCTTGACGATCGCCTCGGTGGCGATTTCCCGTTACCCGATTATGCGACCGAAGGCTCTGCCGGGATGGACTTGCGCGCCATGCTCGACGAGCCGCTCGAACTGGCGCCGGGGGAGACCCAGCTGATACCAACGGGTGTCGCCATACACATCGCCGACCCGGCCCTGGCCGCGGTGATCCTGCCGCGCTCGGGACTCGGTCACAAGCACGGCATCGTATTGGGCAACCTGGTCGGATTGATCGATTCCGACTACCAGGGGCAGCTCTTCGTGTCGTGCTGGAACCGTGGCAGCGACCATTTTCGCGTCGAAGTCGGGGAGCGCATCGCTCAGCTGATGCTGATCCCGGTGGTTCGCGCCGTGTTCGAGCAGGTAGACGAGTTTGATCAGAGCGACCGTGGTGCCGGCGGTTTCGGGCACTCGGGACGACACTAACAAGCCATCAGAAAACAGCACCAGCACCGGGGATAGTGTGGGTCTATTAAAAAAGAAAACGGAGAAAGCTGCGGCCGAACAGCCGGCGCCGCAGGCGGAAACCAGCAAGAAAGGGCGGTCTCTTTTCTACTATCTGCTGCCGGCACCGCTGGTCGCGATGGCGCTGATGGTCGTGCTGGCGTTCTTTGCGTGGCAGAGCATCATTGGTGCGGCAACGCTGACTGCCAAGGAAACAGCGATGAACCTCGCCGAGGGCCTCGCCCTGAGGCTCGAAGGTGAGGTGAAGGCGCGTCGCGACCTGATGGTGCTCGCCGCATCCGACGGTCCGGCGGTGAATGCCTTTTTGCGTGATGACGCGGATCAGTTGCAGACGGCGCTCGAACGCCTGCAGAGCCGGCTGCCCGGCTTGATGCAGTTGCGCCTGTTGTCGCCGGATGCCAGCCAGCCCGATACCGGTGGCCCCGCGCCGCTTGGCTACGCGGGTTTGGACCAGATCAGGCGTGCCGCGCAATCGGGCAAGGTCTCCCAGGCGGAGATTCACCAGATTGAAAGCGGCTCGCCTTACCTGGCGCTGGCCGTGCCGGTCAAGGCGGGCGGGCGTACCTTGGTGATGTTCGGTGCCTGGGATATGCGCCCGCTGATTCGCGTTGTCGAATCGTCGCCGGTTTTCCCCGGTCGCCTGCAACTCATCCAGGGCAAAGAAACGCCCTATGCGCTGGCCAAGGGCCCGGGCCACCTGGAACTCGATGATGGCGGCGACGGTGTCGTGGAGGTGCCCGGCAGCATCTGGAAAGTGGCCTACGGTGCACGCGCAGACAGCGGTGGCCTGAGCGACATGGTCACGGTGCTGGCGCTGATCGGTGGCGGCGTGCTGACGTTGATCCTCAGCGTGGCATTGCAATGGCGCATGCTCGGCCGCGATCTCAAAGAAGACGCCAGCGCGATCGTCAACCTCGGTGAAGCGATCCTGCGCCGCACCGGTTCGCAGAATCGCGAGGCGCACGTCGGGGCGAACAGCGATGCCATCGCCCTGTTGTCGCAATATGCGCGAGAGGCTCGGGTGCGCGGTGCTGCTCCCATGCCCGAAGCGCCGTTGAGCGAGGCCGTGCCGCAGGCGGCGCCGATTGCCCCACAGTCGGTCAGCGGCCTGGATGTCGAAGAGATCGATTCGGATCCTGCCGAGCTGCTGATGACGAGCGGATCGGCGCCTGAAGTGGACATCGCAGAGAGCCTGTTCCGCGCCTACGATATCCGCGGCATCGTCGGCGAAACACTGACCTCGCCGGTTGCCGAATTGATCGGCCGGGCGCTGGCGACGCTGGTGCGCGAACAGGGCGGGCTGGAGGTTGCGGTCGCCAGCGACGCGCGTTTGTCGAGCCCGGATCTGTCCACCGCGTTGATCCGCGGCCTGGTCGCCGGTGGTTGTAACGTGCTCGACGTCGGCCAGGCGCCGACGCCGTTGCTGTACTACGCCATGCAGGTACGTTCGACGCACGCCGGCGTGATGGTCACCGGCAGCCACAATCCCCCCGAGTACAACGGCCTGAAGATCGCTATCGGCGACAAGGTGCTCGATGGCGACGAGCTCAAGGCATTGCGCGAACGCATGCTCGAGGGTCGGTTCAGCCAGGGCCAGGGCACGGTCGAGCGCATCGATCTGGTCGGCCAGTATGCCGAGGCCGTGGTCAACGAGGTGCAACTGGCGCGGCCGCTCAAGGTCGTTGTCGATGCCGGTAACGGCGTGGCCGGCGATCTGGCGATTGCCACGTTCGAGATGCTTGGTTGCGAGGTCGTGCCGCTGTTCTGCGAGCCGGACGGCAACTTCCCGAATCATCATCCGGACCCGAGCCAGCCGGACAACCTCGCATCGCTGATGCTCGAGGTGCAGGCGCAGGAGGCCGACATCGGTCTCGCCTTCGACGGCGACGGTGACCGCCTGGGTATCGTCGACAATGCCGGCAATACCATCTGGCCAGATACCATTTTGATGCTGCTCGCGTCAGACATCCTCGGACGTCACCCGGGGGTCGACATCCTGTACGACGTGAAATCGTCGCGCCATCTGGCGAGCTTCATCCTCGGCCACGGTGGCCGACCGATCATGTGGAAATCCGGCCACTCGCGCATGCGGGCGAAGATGCTGGAGACCGGCGCGCTGCTCGGCGGCGAGTTCTCGGGCCACCTGTTCGTCAAGGAGCGTTGGTATGCCTTCGATGATGCGATCTACGCAGCGGCGCGCGTGCTGGAGATCTTGGCGCTGGACCCGCGCCCATCGAGCGATTTGTTCGCCGAGTTGCCGAGCAGCCCGAGCACGCCCGAGTACCAACTGATGCTCGAAGAGGGGCAGAGCCGCGAACTGATGCGCGCGGTCGATGCCAACAAGGTATTCGACGACGCGCGTCTGGTCGAACTCGACGGTCTGCGCGTGGAGTTTGGCAACGGCTGGGGATTGATCCGGCCGTCCAATACCACGCCGTCGTTGACCTTCCGCTTCGAAGCCGACGACGAAGGGTCTCTGGAAGAGATAAAGGCACGGTTCCGCGACCTGCTTGGTCGGGTCGCGCCGGATATGCAAGCACCATTCTGAAGGTTTAATACAGCTCATGAGTCTGACGGCGGAAGCGGCGAGTAACGTCGCCCACGTATTGTCCGAAGCGTTGCCCTACATTCAACGTTTCGGTGGCAAAACCATTGTGATCAAGTACGGCGGCAACGCGATGGTCGATGAAGACCTCAAGGCCGGCTTTGCACGCGACGTGGTCATGATGAAATTGGTCGGCATCAACCCGGTCGTCGTGCACGGCGGCGGCCCGCAGATCGGTGAACTGCTCAAGCGCCTCGGCAAGGAGAGCGAGTTCATCCAGGGTATGCGCGTGACCGACGCCGAGACCATGGACGTGGTCGAGATGGTGCTCGGCGGGTTGGTCAACAAGGAGATCGTCAATCTGATCAACCGTCATGGCGGTTCGGCAGTGGGCCTGACGGGCAAGGATGGTGACCTGATCCGTGCGCGCAAACTGGCGCTGACCAAGAACAACCCCGAAGCGAAGCTGCCCGAGATCATCGATATCGGGCATGTCGGCGAGGTCGAGAGTATCGACGCCTCGGTGGTCGACATGCTGGTGCACGGTGACTTCATTCCGGTCGTCGCGCCGATCGGAGTCGGTGAAGACGGTCGTTCGTACAACATCAACGCCGACCTCGTGGCCGGCAAGATGGCCGAAGTGCTGAATGCGGAAAAGCTGATTCTGCTGACCAACACTCAAGGCCTGCTCGACAAGCAGGGCAAGTTGTTGACCGGGCTGACCCTGGAGCGCGTCGATGAACTGGTCGCCGACGGCACCATCACCGGCGGTATGCTGCCGAAGATCGGTTGTGCGCTCGATGCGGTCAAGGCAGGCGTGAACTCAGCGCACATCATCGACGGTCGCGTGCCGCACGCCGTTATGGTCGAGTTGTTTACCGATCAGGGTGTCGGCACTCTGATTCGCCGTCGCTAACACCTAGCGATGCCGAGGCCGTCGCGTAAACAGGCGATTCTCGAGGCGCTGGCGAACGAGCTGGAGCTGCATCCGGGTGACCGGATCACGACGGCAGCGCTGGCGCGCGCGGTGGGCGTCTCCGAGGCGGCACTTTATCGGCACTTTCCGAGCAAGGCCCGGATGTTCGAGGGGCTGATCGGCTTCGCCGAAGAAACCGTGTTTGCTCGCATCAATCAGATCCTCGATGAAGAGAAGCACACCCAGGTGCGGGTCGCCCGGGTGATCTACCTGCTGCTCGGCTTCGCCGATCGTAATCCCGGCATCACACGCATCCTGCTCGGCGATGCTTTGGTCGGCGAACGTGAACGCCTGCATGATCGGGTGCAGCAGTTTTTCGAACGCATCGATGTGCAGTTGCGGCAGATTCTGCGCGAGGCGCAGCTACGCAACGATGCAACGCTGCGTCGCTCGCCGGAAGAGGCGGCGAGCTTGCTGACTGCGTTTGTCGAGGGTCGGATGCAGCAGTTTCTGCGTTCACGCTTCGCCAAGCCGTCGCTGACGGCCTGGGATGCCGATTGGGCGGTATTGAGTCACGGCCTGTTCGATCCGGGGCAGAACGCCCCGTCCTGAGAGCCGCTCAGGGATGGCCGCCATTGCGCGGCCAAACTGTCATTGAGCTATTTGCCGGCGATCAGCGCGTCGCGGAACTTTTCACGGATGGCCTCGACTTCCGGGCCGCGGCAGAACTCCTGGCCCTCGGTGAAGCTCACGCACTGCAAATCCATGAAGATGCGTTCACCGCCGTCGGTGCGATCGATCAGGCGTGACACGGTAATGCTGACATCGCGCGTCTCGCGCGGCGGGGCGGTCACTAAGATACGGTCGGCCGCGAGGTCGATCGGCGTGGTCGCGTTGTCGCGGGCATATTTCTGCGCGATCTCCCAAAGCTTCAGGCACTCCTGATCGCCATTGCAGCGCACCGCGGTATCCACCAGGTCCGGAATATCCGACTTGGCGACGACGTCGGCATTGGCGGCACGCACGCCGCCCTGATGCAGCTTGCGGAAACGCGCCAGATCGTAGTCGTATTGTTCCAGCGTCGACCGCTTCTCGTCTTCCTTGCTGAGGATGATGGCGTACGACTTTTCGATCGATCGCTGGGTACTATCGAGGTTGTCGCGCTGACGTTTGTTGAGCTGTCGACCCGCGCGCTCGGCGGCGGCCGCGCGTCCCTGGAACTCCGACAGGCGGGTCTTGAGGCGCCGGATCTCGTTATGCGTGAGTTTGATCTGCGCATCGAGCTGCGCGATCTTGCCGTCGCGCGCCATGACCAGGTCGTCTTCGTTGCGGTACAGATTGAGCAGGATGCGATCTCGCGCCTGCTGTTCTTCGAGGAGTTTCTGCTGTTCGGCGCGCAGTGCCGCCAGTGCCTTGTCGCGCTCGATCTCCTCGGGCGTTTTGGCGCGGTCGTGGCGTTTGACCTCAATGCCGCGGGTGTTCAGTTCGGAATGGGCCCGATCCTGGTATTCGGGCGGGATCGACGTGCCGTAGTGGGTCACGCCGTTCTCGTCGACCCATTTCTTGAAGCTCCCGGCCTGCGCTGAGCCTGCCAGCATGAGAGCGACCATCACCAAGGCGGAAAATCTCGTTGTTACAGTCATAGCCTTCTTCGAGCGTCTAGCGCGTTACTCGTCATTATAATGACTCTCAGTCCTGCTTTATCGGCCAAGTCTTGGAACATTTCATACTTTTTTTGATATCGCTGCTGGCCAACCTGTTTTCAGCGTTTGCCGGCGGCGGTGCCGGCCTGCTGCAGCTGCCGCTGCTGATCTTTCTCGGATTGCCGTTCGGCGTGGCCCTCGCGACTCACAAAATCGCCTCGGTGGCGCTGGGTGTAGGGGCCACCATCCGCCATCTGCGCGAGGGCGGCCTGCGCCGCCAGTTCGTCGTGTTCATCCTGGCCACCGGCGTCCCTGGTGTGTTGTTAGGCGCCAGTTTGATCCTCCAGGTTCCCGGGCGTTATGCCGAGATCGCGCTGGGGATGTTGACACTGGGGTTGGGCATCTATTCGGTCAGCAAGAAACAGCTCGGTCTGACCGAAGAACCGCGTAACCGCGCCGGTTCGGGGCTGTTCTGGGGTGGTTTGGGGCTGTTCGGGATCGGCGTGCTGAACGGTTCGCTGACCTCCGGTACCGGCCTGTTCGTCACCCTGTGGCTGGTACGCTGGTTCGGCGCCGACTACCGTCAGGCGGTGACCTACACCCTGGTGCTGGTCGGCATGTTCTGGAACGGCAGTGGCGCGGTTACCCTGAGCCTGCTGGGCGAGGTGCAGTGGGACTGGTTACCGGCCCTGTTGGCCGGGTCATTTCTCGGCGGCTACGCGGGCGCTCACCTGGCGATCCTCAAAGGCAATGTCTGGATCAAGCGTGCCTTCGAGGTGGTTACCGTGTTGGTCGGGATCAAGCTGATCGTCGGCTGAGCAAGGCGTCCGAGCCCAGCCGGTCGACCCTCAGACGCCATACGCCTCGCGATAGGCCTGGATATAGGCCAGGTGGTCGTCGGCGTCGCCGCGCTGTTTGACGAAGTCGATGAGTTCGGCGAGGCGCACGATCGCGGCCACGCTCAGCCCGTAGTCGCTTTCCACTTCCTGAATCGCCGAGCGTTCGCCTTTGCCGCGCTCCTGGCGATCCAGTGCAATCACCACCCCGGCCGGTTTGGCGCCTTCGGCGTTGATGATGTCCATCGATTCGCGAATCGCCGTGCCGGCAGTGATGACATCGTCGATGATCAGGATGTCGCCCTGCAGTGGGTGGCCGACGATGCTGCCGCCCTCACCGTGGCTCTTGGCCTCCTTGCGGTTGAAGGCATAAGGCACGTCGAGGCCGTGATGGTCGTACAGCGCGGCGGCGGTCACTGCAGCGAGCGGGATGCCCTTATAGGCAGGACCGTACAGCACGTCGAACTCGATACCGGAATCGACGATGGTCTGAGCATAGAAACGACCGAGTTTGGCCAACGCAGCACCGGTGTTGAACAGGCCGGCATTGAAGAAGTAAGGGCTTTTGCGTCCCGACTTGAGGGTGAACTCGCCGAACTTGAGCACGCCCTGGTCGAGGGCGAAGTCGAGAAAGTCGCGTTGGTAGTCTTGCATGCGGTCACTCCAGATTGCAGCGCTGCATTTTGCGGAACCCGTCTGGTGCTGACAAGGGCATGTCGCAGCGCCTTTCCTTATAATGCGCCGCATGCGCGTGATCAGTCTTAACTTGAATGGTATACGGGCTGCTGCACGCAAGGGCTTCTATGCCTGGCTGCGTCGCCAGCAGGCCGACGTGGTGTGTCTGCAGGAACTCAAGGCGCAGGTCGATCAGATCAACGACCGCCTGTACTGGCCGCCGAGCTTCAACTGCTACTACCATCCCGCTGAAAAGAAGGGCTACAGCGGTGTCGGCATCTATGCGAAACGCGAACCGGACGAAGTGATCGAAGGGCTCGACTGGCCCGACTTCGATGCCGAAGGCCGCTGGATAGAGGCACGCTTCGGCAAGCTCAGCGTGGTTTCGCTGTACCTGCCGTCTGGTTCGTCGAGCGAGCTGCGCCAGCAGGTGAAATTCGACATCATGGATCGGATGACGCCGCTGCTGAAAAAGCTGCGCAGCAATGGTCGCGAATACATCATCTGCGGCGACTGGAACATTGCCCACACCAAGGCCGATATCAAGAACTGGCGTGGCAACCTGAAGAACTCGGGCTTTCTGCCGGAAGAACGCGCGTGGCTCGACAAGTTGTTCGGGCCGATGGGCTGGGTGGATGCGTTTCGCGTCGTCAACCAGAACGCCGACGAGTACACCTGGTGGTCGAACCGCGGGCAGGCCTGGGCGAAGAACGTCGGCTGGCGTATCGATTACCAAGTGGTCACGCCGGGGCTGCGCGAGCATATCGTCGGGGCGAGCATCTATCGCAAGAAGCGTTTCTCCGACCATGCGCCATTGATCGTCGATTATGACGTCGAGTTCTGACACCGCAGACCGGCTGCAGGACGGCCACGGCTGGCGCGACCTGCTGTATCACCTGTTACATGACGCACGCGTGTTGCGCCTGTTTCTGTTGGGGTTCTCTTCCGGTCTCCCGTTGTTGCTGGTGTTCGGCACGCTTTCCTATTGGCTTGCCGAAGCGGGCATCGACCGTTCGACCATCGGCCACATCAGTTGGGTCGCGCTGGCCTATGGCGTCAAATGGGTATGGTCGCCACTGGTCGACCGCCTGGGTCTGGGGGCTTTGACCCGGAAGCTGGGACGCCGGCGCGGGTGGTTGCTGCTGACGCAGCTCATATTGATCGGCGGCATCCTCGGTATGGCGCTGACCGACCCGGCGGTTTCGCTGGAGCGCTTGGTATGGCTGGCCTTGCTGGTCGCGTTCACCTCGGCCACGCAGGATATCGCGATCGATGCCTACCGCATCGAAGTTGCCGAGCAGCGGATGCAGGGCCTGTTGGCGTCGGCCTATACCTTGGGCTACCGCCTGGCGATGATCAGCGCGTCGGCCGGCGTGCTGTGGATCGCTGCGGCGTTCGACCCCGATGAAAAGACCTATCAGCATGTGCCGTGGATGATAGCTTACAGCGCGATGGCCGCGCTGATGTGCGTAGGCATGTTGACGACCCTGTTTTCACCCGAGCCGGATGTACCGACCGGCGACAGCGTGACAGAGCGGCGAGGGAGCGCATCGCTGTTCGATCGCGTGAGTGCCTGGTTTGTGGCAGCCGTGGCTAATCCGTTCGTCGACTTCTTCCGTCGCTATGGCGTGCTCGCATTGCTGATTCTGACGCTGATCGCCTGCTATCGCATGTCGGATATCGTGTTGGGCGTGATCACCAACGTGTTCTACCAGAACATGGGATTCACCAAAGACGAAGTGGCGTCGGCGTCGAAGGTGTACGGCGTCATCATGCAATTGGCGGGAACCGCCCTCGGTGGCGCCGCGGTGTACCGTTTCGGCGTTATGCCGATCCTGTTCATCGGTGGCCTGCTGTCGGCTGCAACCAACCTGTTGTTCTCCGTGTTGGCCGGTATCGGTCACGATTACTGGTGGCTGATCGCGGTGGTCGGCATGGATAACCTGAGTGCCGGCGTGGCCACGGCGGCCTTTATCGCGTACCTGTCGAGTCTGACCAATGTCATGTACTCGGCAACACAGTATGCGCTGTTCAGTTCCCTGATGGTGTTGCTGCCGAAGTTCTTTGGCGGCTTTTCGGGTGACCTCGTCAATGCCTGGGGTTATCCGCAGTTCTTTACCTTTACCGCGTTGCTCGGCGTGCCGGTGTTGGTGTTGATTGCGCTCGCGTGGCGGTATGCGCCACCGGTGCCCGCACGCGCATGACGGAACTGGGCCTGTTCAGCGCGTTCGTTGTCGGCGTGCTTGGTGGTGTGCACTGCGCAGGTATGTGCGGCGGCATCGTCGGCGCCTTATCGCTGGGTCTGCCTGCCGGTCGTTCACAATGGCCGTTGTTGCTGGCCTACAACCTCGGGCGCATCGGTAGCTACACGCTGGCCGGGGCCATCATGGGGGCGCTGGGTTTCTACTTTTCAGGGCTTCTGCCGGTGCAGACCGCGCAGCACGTGTTGCTGAGCATCGCCGGCGTATTCCTGATCCTGATGGGGCTGTATCTTGCCGGCTGGTGGAACCTGTTGGCGCGTGTCGAACGCGTCGGCGGCAAGCTGTGGAAACGCATCGAACCGCTCGGGCGCGGCTTGTTGCCGGTAAGGCATGTCAGGCAGGCGTTGCTACTCGGCGCGCTATGGGGATGGTTGCCGTGCGGCCTGGTCTACAGTGCCTTGATCTGGACCGTGTCCGCGGGCGGTGCGCTCGAAGGCGCCCTGTTGATGCTGGCATTCGGCCTGGGCACATTGCCCAACCTGTTGCTGATGGGTGTGGCCGCCGCGCAGCTCAACCATTGGGTGCGTAAACCGGTGGTCCGCTCGATCGCCGGCGCAATGGTTATGTTGTTCGGGGTCTGGCTGCTGATTCAGGCCTGGGTGACTTGAAGCGGCTGCGCGCACAGGGATCGCGCGCAGTCCGCCTGGTCTTGAAACGCTCGCCGATCGCCTGGGCGATCAATCGGTATAGAACTCCTGAGTCATCTGCGCCTGTACCGGATAGTTCTCACCTTCGGGCAACACCTCCATCTGGAAGTGCAGCATCTCGCGGTGCGCCACCGGGAAGTCGGCGATGTAATAGATCGCTTTGTCTTCGACGATCTCGCGCAACTCGACCGGTTTGATCTGGCCGTACAGATTCTTGGCCGTGACATTGATCTTGGCGTGCACGGGCTCGCCGAGCATGCCGGGCTTGCCGCGTATCACACTCACATTGAGCAGCCCGCGGCTGGTGCTGCGTTGGATGCCGTAGGCGCTCGCCACCTCCGCTGGCAGGCTGTCGGTGGTCAAGGCGTTGTGGTGAATTGTGTATTCGCCTGCGCGGGTGCTGTTCTCGGCCGCTACGGCCAGCGGTAACAGCATGAACATCAATACGCTCAGGGAATGGACCAACCTAGTCATTGCATCTTCCTCCGGATCGATATTGTTGTCGTTGTTTGGTTTCTACTGACTATAGACCAGCCGCGCGCCGACTTTATGTCGAACCAGTCAATTCAAGCACGAACTGGATCGCGACCTATTGTTGGTTTCTTGGTCGTCGCGATTATCAGCGTTTAACGATATTAGGTAATCGTTTCGGAGCGCTGATCCTTAGGCGTTTAAGCTGGCTGGTGTGACCGTTCTCAATCGCGACCGCCGACTTGGCGACACCGAATTGACGCGCCAGCCATGCGATCAGGTGCGTGTTGGCCTTGCCGTCGACCGGTGGCGCAGTGATGCGCACGCGTAGGCGGTCGTTCTGGATATCCGCGAATTGATCGCGGCTGGACTTGGGCTGCAGCTTCAGCTTGAGCACCAGGTCGTCGCCGTCCCAGTGATACCAAGCTTCTTCGTTCACAGCATACGGCTGATGACGTCGGTCAACGGCGGGATAAGCAGCATCTCGAGGAGCACAAGGCCGATGATCACCACCATCGGCGAAAAGTCCAGGCCACCCATGTTGGGCATGCGGCGACGCACCGGACTGATCAGCGGTTCGGTAAGGCTGTTGATCAGTCCGACAACCGGGTTGTACGTGCCGGGATTGATCCAACTGATGATCACCTGAATGATGATTGCGAACAGGAACACGTTGATAACGAGCGCAATCAGCTCGGGTATTGCCAAGAGCATCGCCGCTACCGGGGCGAAGCCGAACCCCTTGATGGCCAGGATCAACAGTTGCTCGACCGCAATGACGATCCAGGCGAGTACGATCGATGCCGTATCCATGCCGCCGACGGACGGAATGATACGCCGCATGGGATTGAGGATCGGTTTGGTGGCTTTGACGATGAACTGTGACAGGGGGTTGTAAAAATCCGCCCGCATCAGCTGCAGAAGAAAACGCAGCACCACCAGCGTGGCGTACAGGCCGAAGATGACCTGAACGAGAAAGATCGCCGGGTTCTCAAGGTAACCGCCGCCCATTATGTGTTCCCCAAATCAGTCGAGAGTTCGATGGAGCGGTCGCGTGCCGCCTTCAGCGCGCGCGTGAAGAGCGCTTCGATGCCGCCGTCGACCAGCGTGTTGATGGCCTGCTCGGTGGTGCCGCCCGGTGAGGTCACTTTCTGCCGCAATACCTGCGGAGAATCGCTGCTCTCCAAGGCCATACGTGCGGCCCCGAGCGCCGTTTGCAAGGTCAGCAGGTGCGCCGTTTCGTCCGGCAGTCCCATCTCGCGACCGACGGCCTCCATCGCCTCCATGATCAGGAAGAAATAGGCAGGGCCACTGCCCGACAGGGCGGTAACGGCATCCATCAGCGCCTCGTCGTCGACCCACTGGGTCAGCCCGACGGCCCGCATCAGCGATTCGGCCTGTTCGCGCTGTTTCTCGCTGACCCCATCGGTCGCGTACAGCACGGTCGCGCCGCTCTGTACCATTGCCGGTGTATTCGGCATGGTGCGTACCAGTGCCAGATCGCCGCCGAGCCAGGTCGACAGACTTTCGCAACGAATGCCCGCGGCGACCGAGATTACCAGCGGGTTGTGGGTCTGCACCGTGTCGGCGATCTCTTCGGCTACCTGTTTGAGCACTTGCGGCTTGACCGCGAGTACGACGGTGGCCGCTTCGGCGATCGCCTGGCGGTTGTCCTGCGAGGTGCGGATGCCGGTGGCTTCGTGCAGCGCACGGCATTTCTCCGCCGAGGGATCGGTGGCCGTGATGTCGTGCGGCGGTACACCATCGGCAATCAGGCCGCCGATCAGGGCGCCGGCCATGTTGCCTGCGCCGATAAAGGTGATTCGCTTGCTCATGGTGTTTGCGCGATTCTCTGCTTGCGTCGATCGAGGGGGCCAAGTCTACTGGATGATGGCGGCGCCAGTCAGTTCGACGGTCGCAATTGGGTACGATTTCAGGTGCGCGCACCGAAGATGTCGGTGCCGATGCGCACGATGGTTGCGCCTTCGGCAATCGCCATTTCCATGTCGCCGCTCATGCCCATCGACAGGGTGTCGAGATCCAGCCCTTTGTCGCGCAACGCCAGCAGCCGCTCGCGCAGGCGCGCGAACACCGTGCGCTGCTCGTCCGGTGGGCTGTTCGGGTCGGGCATGGTCATCAGGCCGCGCAGGCGCAAGCGGGGCAGCTCGGCGACGCGTACCGCCAGCGTTTCGAGCGCTTCAGGGGTGACGCCGCCCTTGCTGGCTTCGCCGCTCAGGTTGACCTGCAGACACACCTGCAGCGGCGGCAGATCGTCGGGGCGCTGTTTGTTGAGCCGTTCGGCGTGTTTCAGGCTGTCCAGGCCATGTACCCAGGCGAAGTGAGCGGCGACCTCGGCGGTCTTGTTGCTTTGCAGATGACCGATGAAGTGCCACTCGATGCCATCCAGCGGCAGGGCAGCGATTTTGGGCAATGCATCCTGCAGGTAGTTCTCGCCGAAAGCGCGTTGCCCGGCGTCGTAGGCGGCCTTTACGGCCTGGATCGGCTTGGTCTTGCTGACCGCCAGCAAGGCGACGCTTTCGGCAGGTCGATCACTGGCGGCAACGGCCGCGGCGATGCGCGCCTGCACGGCCGCGAGATTGTCGGGAATTTGATTCATTGCCTCGATGCTATATAAAGAGACCCGAACGGCGCCGCCGCAGGGTGAAAATTCCTGCTTAACTCAAACGAAGCGCTGTCGCTAACTATAACCGTCTGACACATTTCTTTTTTCTCGTTGTTGCAGGAATACTAATGGATATTGCTGAGCTGCTCGCCTTTAGCGTCAAGCACAATGCGTCTGACTTGCATTTGTCTGCCGGTCTGCCGCCGATGATTCGCGTCGATGGCGACATCCGCCGCATCAATGTACCGGTGCTCGACCACAAGACCGTTCATGAACTGGTGTACGACATCATGAACGACAAGCAGCGCAAAGATTACGAAGAATTCTTTGAGGTCGACTTCTCGTTCGAGATCCCCGGCCTTGCGCGTTTTCGTGTCAACGCCTTCAACCAGGACCGCGGCGCGGCGGCGGTGTTCCGTACCATCCCGTCGAAGATCCAGAGCCTGGAAGAACTCAACTGCCCGTCGGTGTTCAAGACCATCTGCGACAACCCGCGTGGCCTGGTGTTGGTCACCGGCCCGACCGGTTCGGGTAAGTCGACCACGCTGGCGGCGATGATGGACTACAAGAACGACACCGAGTATGGCCATATCCTGACGATCGAAGACCCGATCGAATTCGTGCACCAGAGCAAGAAGTGCCTGATCAACCAGCGCGAGGTGCACCGCGACACGCTCGGTTTCGCCGAAGCCCTGCGCTCGGCACTGCGTGAAGACCCGGACATCATCCTGGTCGGCGAATTGCGTGACCTCGAGACCATCCGTCTGGCGATGACCGCGGCCGAAACCGGTCACCTGGTGTTCGGCACCTTGCACACCAGCTCGGCGGCCAAGACCATCGACCGTATCGTCGACGTGTTCCCGTCCGGCGAAAAGGCGATGGTGCGCTCGATGCTGTCGGAGTCGCTGCGTGCAGTTATCTCGCAGACGCTGCTCAAGCGTACCGGCGGCGGCCGTGTCGCCTGCCACGAAATCATGATCGGTACCCCGGCCATCCGTAACCTGATCCGTGAAGACAAGGTCGCGCAGATGTACTCGGCGATCCAGACCGGCCAGGCGCACGGCATGCAGACGCTCGACCAGAACCTGCAGGAGATCCTGAAAAAAGGTCTGATCTCAAAGCAGGACGCGATGTCGCGCGCGGTCAACAAGGAACTCTTCCACTAAGCTCTGGGCGCGCCTCGGTCCGTATGGCGGTCTGTCGATCGCCGAAATGCTGGGGGTGCGCACCAGGAATCGCAGGCGTTTTACCGCGCGATCCACTGGACGCGGTGCGCGTAATGTGGTCTTTTTCGCTAAACGCGCCGCAAAGCCCGGGTAACAAGGGCGACGCGGTACACCAGAGCGAGAGAGGCCGGTATGGATTTCAACAACATCCTGGATCTGATGGTGCGCAAAGAAGCATCGGATCTGTTCATCACCGCCGGCGTAGCGCCGAGCATCAAGGTCCACGGGCATATCAAGCCGGTCTCCAAGACCAAGCTCGATGCAGCGCAGACGCGCGAGCTGACGCTGTCATTGATGACGCCGGAACAGCGCGACGAGTTCATGCACACCAAGGAGTGCAACTTCGCGTTCACCGCCAGCAAGATCGGCCGCTTCCGCGTCAGTGCTTTCGTTCAGCGCGACGCCATCGGCATGGTGCTGCGGCGCATCGAAACCCGCATACCGACGCTCGATATGCTCGGACTGCCGAGCACCATCACTGAGCTGGCGATGGCCAATCGCGGTATCGTGTTCTTCGTCGGCGCGACCGGTACCGGTAAGTCGACCTCGCTGGCGGCCATGCTCGGTTACCGCAACCAGAACAGCACCGGCCACATCATCAGCATCGAAGACCCGATCGAGTTCCTGCATTCACATGCGGGCTGCATCGTCACCCAGCGTGAGGTCGGCATCGATACCGAGTCGTACGAGGTGGCGTTGCGCAACACGCTGCGCCAGGCGCCCGATGTGATCATGATCGGCGAGATCCGTACCCGTGAAGCGATGGAACACGCCATTACTTTCGCCGAGACCGGCCACCTGGTACTGACCACCTTGCACGCCAACAACGCCAACCAGGCGCTCGATCGCATATTGCACTTCTTCCCGGAAGATCAGCACGAGCAGATCCTGATGGATCTTTCATTGAACCTGCGCGGTATCGTTGCGCAGCAACTGGTACGTCGTCCGGACGGCAATGGCCGGCGCGCGATCACCGAGGTTTTGCTGAATACGCCGCTCGTATCCGACCTGATTCTCAAGGGCGAGATCCACAAGCTCAAAGAGCTGATGAAGCGCTCTACCGAGCACGGCATGATCACTTTCGATCAGGCCCTGTACGACGCGTTCCGCCGCGGCGAGATCACCCAGGAGGATGCGTTGCATCACGCCGATTCGGCCAATGAGGTGCGCCTGATGATCAAGCTCGGCGATACCAGCCCGAACGCGCTGAACCGCGACGCGGGCAAGATGAGCTTCCTCAACGAATAGATAGGGGAAAACGGCGGTGCGAGTGCATCGCCGCGTTCTTAGAAGACGCGATAGCCGTCAAACACCGGCCCGTCGACACAGACACGTTTCATCGCCGGGCCTTCGTCCGTAGCAACTTCGACCACACAGCCGGCACAGCCGCCGACCGCGCAGGCCATGAACTCTTCGAGCGAGACCTGTACCGGCAGGTCGTAGTCACGCGCAACACCGACAACCGCTTCGAGCATCGGGTGCGGGCCACAGGCGTAGACGCCGACCTGTGCGCGTTCGCTATCGCCCAGGCCATCCAGCCAGCGACGCGCCAAATCGGTGACATAGCCCTCGTGACAGCCGGCATAGCCCTGCAGGCTGGCCAGGCGGCTCGGTATGCCCCAGTCTTCGAGCAACGGCATAGCGGCGATCACCTCCGGCGGAACACCGGGCAGCATGAACTGCGATGGACGGGGTGTGAAAGGGAAGGGCACCTCAGAGCCGAGTACCACGAATGGCTGCTTATCGGTTTTGCGCAGGGATTCTGCGATGAAGATCATCGGCGGCATGCCGACGCCACCGCCGATCAGCAGCGGACGTTGGTGCGTAATCTCGAACGGCTTGCCGACCGGGGCGAGCAGGTTGACCGTTTCTCCCACTGCGCGCCGGGCCAGTAACTGCGTGCCTTCACCGACCGCTTTGTAGAGGAAATCCACCCAGCCTTGGTCAGCCGAGGTGCGCATGATCGAGATCGGGCGGCGCATCGGCCGCTGCGGATCGACCCTAATATGGGCGAATTGCCCGGGCAGCGCGGTCGACGCGCAACCCGGCGCCTTGACCCGCATGACGAATTGATCGCCGGGAAACGCCTCGTGGCTGAGAATCTCGGCGTCTTCGACCAGTATCGTGTCGCGGTGAGGTTTTTCCATCAGTTCGAGTCCGTAGCGCGGTAGACCACGTGGCCGTTAAATATCGTATGCGTGATGACGCCGGCAAAGTCCCAGCCGTCGAAGGGGGTATTGCGACCCTCGCTGACCATGGTCGCGGCGCTCAGCGTCCAGCGACGGTCCATATCGAAGATGCACACATCCGCCGGGGTGCCGACGCCGAGCCGGCCGTAGGGCAGGCCGAGGATATCGGCCGGGCCGCAGGTAACCCGCGCTAACGCGGTCGGCAGGTCGAGCACTTTCTCTTCGACCAGGCGCAACACCAGGCCGAGCAGGCTTTCGAGGCCGGAGATGCCCGGTTCCGTTTCCGGGAAAGGGCGTTGCTTGGCATCGGGCTCGTGCGGTTTGTGATCGGAACAGATTGCGCTGATGGTGCCGTCGGCGACCGCGCGACGCAGTGCATCGCGATCGGCCAGCGTGCGCAGTGGCGGCGACACATTGCACTCGGCGACGAAGCCGTCGACATCCATCTCGGTAAGGTGCAGTTGGTGCGCAGCGACATCGGCGGTCACCGCCAGTCCGGCGGCCTGCGCCTCGCTGATCATGCGCGCTGCGGTCTGGGTCGACAGGGTGCGGAAATGCACCTGGGCCTGGGTGTGTTCGGCCAGTGCGAGATCGCGCGCGACCGCCACGCTCTCGGCGGCCGACGGGATGGCCGGCAGACCGAGCCGGGCCGACACGACGCCCTCGTGTGCGCAGCCGTCGGCACGCAGGTGGCGGTCTTCAGGGCGCAGGAACACCGGTAGACCGAAGGTCGCCGCATACTCCAGTGCGCGCCGTTCGACCAGCGTCGAGGCCAGCGGGAAGTGGGCATTGCTGACGGCGACGCAGCCGGCCTGCTTGAGCGCCGCCATCTCGGCCAGCATCTCGCCTTTGAGGCCCTGGGTGAGGGCGCCGGTCGCCAGCACACGCGCCTGGCCGAGCTTGCGCGCGATGCGGTGGACCAGCTCGACCACCGCCGAATTGTCGATAACCGGTTTGGTATCGGGTGAGCACAGCACCGTCGTGATCCCACCGCGTGCCGCGGCCAGGGTCTCGCTGGCTAGCGTGCCTTTGTGTTCGTAGCCGGGTTCGCGCAACCCGGCCGCCATGTCCACCAGGCCGGGCGCGACCACGCAGCCGCGCGCGTCGATCACCTCTTCGGCGGCGAATTCGGCCGGTGCATCGCCGACCGCGACGATGGTCTCGCCGTCGATGTGCAGATCCAGCGTGTCGTCGATGCCGTGTGCCGGATCGATCAGGCGGCCGTTGATGATGCTGATGCTCATGCCTCACCTCCGGCCAGGTCGGCCTGCGACTGCATCGCCATCGACATCACCGCCATGCGCACCGCGATGCCGTAGCTGACCTGTTGCAGGACCACCGAGCGCGGGCCGTCGGCGACCTCCGAATCCATCTCGATACCGCGGTTCATCGGCCCGGGGTGCATGACAATGGCATCCGGCTTGGCGGCCTCGAGGCGCTCGTCGGTCAGACCGTAAAGGCGGAAGTATTCATGTTCGTTGGGCAGCAGCGCGCCGTCCATGCGTTCATTCTGCAGGCGCAGCATGATCACCACGTCGACGTCCTTGATGCCTTCCTCGAGATCGTGAAAGACATGCACGCCGAGCGCACGCGCCTCGGTCGGCAGCAGGGTGCGTGGACCGACAATCCGCACCTCACTGACCCCCAGGGTATTCAGCGCCAGGATCTGCGAGCGGGCGACGCGCGAGTGCAACACGTCACCGACAATCGCCACGCGCAGCGGTGTGAAATCGCCCTTGTGCTTGCGGATCGTGAACATGTCGAGCATGGCCTGCGTCGGATGCGAGTGGCGGCCGTCGCCGGCGTTGATCACGCTGACCCGCGGCGAGCAATGCTCGGCGATGAAATGCGCGGCACCAGACTGGGCGTGACGCACCACGAACATGTCGGAATGCATCGCCTCGATGTTGCGCAGCGTATCCAGCAGGGTTTCGCCCTTGGAGGTGGCCGAGGTGCTGATATTGAAATTGATCACGTCGGCCGATAGCAGCTTGGCGGCCAGTTCGAACGTGGTGCGTGTGCGTGTGCTGTTTTCGAAGAACAGGTTGGTGATGATACGTCCGCGCAGCAGGGGTACTTTCTTGACCGGCCGGCCCGGCAGGGCGGCGAACGATTCGGCGGTATCGAGGATCTGTACGAGCAGATCGCGGCTCAGCCCGTCGATGGTCAGGAAATGGCGCAGACGCCCGTGTTCGTTGAGTTGCAGCTTGTGCGAGGGTTGGCTAGACATCGCCCTTTAGTTTACCGCGTAGCTCAGCGTGCCGTCTGGTTATCGTGCAGAATTTCCAGGCTGAGCGGGTCAGGTCCGTTCAGTTTGATGTGGTCGTTCAATGCCAATGGAGGGCTCAGGCCGATCACATCCGGTTGCACCGGCAGTTCACGCCCGCTGCGCTCGATCAATGCGACCAGCGTGATGCTGGCCGGCCGACCGAAATCGAAGATCTCGTTCATCGCCGCGCGGATCGTTCGGCCGGTGTGCAGTACGTCGTCGACCAGGATGATGTTGCGGCCGTCCAGGTCGAAGTCGATCTTCGACGGCCTGACCTGCGGGTTGACGCCGATCTGGGTGAAGTCGTCACGATAGAAGCTGATATCCAGCAATCCGGTGGATTCCTGCAGATCCAGTTGTTCGGCAAGCAGTTCGGCGATCCAGGCACCGCCGGTATGGATGCCGATCATCGCCGGATTATCGAGTTCGCGGTCGCGCAGACGGTTGCGCAGTACCTGCGCCATACCCCCGATCAGGTCGAGGATGGCGTCGTGTTTCATGAAAAGTGTACGGTCACTCATTGAACCAGGTTTCCAGGATCAGTTTGGCGGCGTAAGAGTCTACCTTGGTTGGATCCTTGTTGGCTGCCGTACCGAGCTCGGCCCATGCCTCGCGGGTGGTCAGCCGCTCGTCCGCCATGTGCACCGGCAGATGGAAGCGTCCATGCAACTGGCGAGCGAAGCGTTTGGCACCCTCGGCGTTGTTGGCCTCGCGATCGGTCATCTCGAACGGGTGGCCGACCACCAGTGCCTGCGGTTTCCATTCGGCCAGCAGCGCCGCGATCCGTTCCCAATCGGGTTTGCGGTTGACCATGCCCAGGGTCGTCAAAGGCGTGGCGGTGCCGGTCAACGGCTGGCCGACGGCGACGCCGATTTTGTGCGTGCCGTAGTCGAATCCCAGCAGGACCTCCATCAGGCGTGGCCGGCCTCGCTGCTGAGCAGGTTCACATCGACGCCGAGCAGGCGCGCGGCGGCCTCCCAACGTTGGTCGGGCGGTAGCTCGAACAGAATGGACTGATCGACCGGACCGCTCAGCCAGGCGTTGTCCTGCATCTCGCGTTCGAGTTGTCCGGCGCCCCAGCCGGCATAACCCAGTGCCACCAGCGTACGGCTTGGGCCGTCGCCACGTGCCATGGCCTCGAGAATGTCGCGCGACGTGGTGATGCTGATGGTCTCGTTGACTGCCAGGGTCGAGTCCCAGGGCGACGTGTGCGTGTGCAGCACGAAGCCGCGTTCTTCCTCGACCGGGCCGCCGAGAAACACGATCTGCTCGCCGGCATCGCCGAAGCCGCCCTCGATCTGCATGTGCTTGAGTACGTCGGACAGGCGCAGTTCCGTTGGCCGGTTCAGCACAATGCCCATGGCACCCTGCTCGCTGTGTTCGCAGATGTAGGTGACCGTGCGCGAGAAGTTGGGGTCTTCGAGCGACGGCATCGCGATCAAAAGCTGATTCTTCAGTGACGCTGATTCATCCATGTCTACAGTATCGTGTGCCTGTTCGGTGGCGGCAAGGGGCGGTCGTCCACGGCGATTCTGCACGCCTTGCCTGGATTTCGGCGGTCGTCAGTGGGGCCGTATCGCGGTCGGCCAGTCGGGCGTGGCGTGCGGTAGCGGGTATCAGCGCGAACTGAACAGATTGTTGCCGTCGAGGAACTGCCAGGTCCGGGTGATATCGAGAATATCCACTTCCTTGCGAATTTCCGGCGGGAACGGTGCGAACGGCGACGACATGCGCACGATGCGTACTGCGGCGTCGTCCAGCAGCTTGTGGCCGGACGAACGCACCACGCGCACCCGTTCGATGGTGCCGTCGGCGCGCACTGCGACGTGCATCATTAGGTTGCCGTAGAGCTTGCGTCGCTTGGCCTCGTCCGGGTAGTTGAGGTTGCCGATCTTCTCGACCTTGCGTCGCCAGGCCTCGAGATAAGAGGCGTACTTGTACTCCTGGGTGCTCGCATTAACCGCCTTGCGCCGATGGTTGCGCGCGGCCGAGCGGTTACGACGGTCGATCTCGGCGGTCAGCCGGTCGATCTCACGCTGCGTGCTGGCCAGCAGCTGGCTGACGTCGGCGCGCGGTTTCGCCTTGACCGTGGGCTTGGGCGGCGGCGTGCTGACCACGCGTTCTTTCTTCTTTTTGGTGGCGACCACTTCCGGTTTCGGCTCCGGTTGCACCTCTGCGCCGCCGGAACGTTCGAGTTCCAGGGCGGGTTTCGGGATCGGCGTCGCCTCGGGATTGCCCAGCGGGCTGGTCTGCTTCTCCTGAATCCGTTCCTCGCCGCCGCCTTCTTGGGTCTGCTGGGCGAGAAAATCCGGGTCTTCGTTCTTCTTCGGCGTGGGTTTTGGTTGCACCAGCGTGATGTCGAGGGTGCGCTCGGGGGCCGGCGGTTTGTCGCGCGAGACATCAAAGCTCACCGCGAACAGCAAGAAGGCATGGATGGCGAGCGCGACCACCAGTGCGACCCCTAGC
Source organism: Thiosocius teredinicola (assembly GCF_002009425.1). Taxonomy (NCBI): domain Bacteria; kingdom Pseudomonadati; phylum Pseudomonadota; class Gammaproteobacteria; order Chromatiales; family Sedimenticolaceae; genus Thiosocius; species Thiosocius teredinicola. The sequence continues at coordinate 4,007,220 of NZ_CP019936.1, read as the reverse complement.
GGGTCGTTGGTCCGTCTCAATGCCAGGTTGCCGTTGATGTCCACAGGTACTCGGTGACTGAAGAAGTTCGAAAATTCGGCGTCGGTGCGCGATCCAGATCGGCGCCAACGCCGCCGCACTTTAGCACGGCGATCCGGTTGCGGCAGCCGCTGTACAGCGTCGCTTACCCGGCAACGCGGCGTTCGATGGCGTCCATCAGCGACCCACTGATGTTGAGGCCGAATTGCGCGTCGAGTTCCCGGATACAGGTCGGACTTGTGACGTTGACCTCGGTCAGGTAGTCGCCGATCACGTCGAGTCCCGCAAACAGGATGCCTTCTTCCTTCAATCGTGGTGCGACCGCGGCGACGATCTTGCGGTCGCCGTCACTCAGGGCGATGCCGTGTCCGCTGCCGCCTGCGGCCAGGTTGCCGCGGTTTTCGCCGACACTCGGGACGCGCGCCAGCGCGTAGGGGACGGCCTCGCCGTCGACCACCAGGATGCGTTTGTCGCCCTGGCTGATCTCCGGGATGAAGCGCTGCGCCATGGCGTACCCGGTGCCATGGCGGGTCAGGGTCTCGATGATCACATTCTTGTTGGCGTCATCGGACTTGATACGGAAGATCGACGCACCACCCATGCCGTGCAGCGGTTTGACGATCACATCCTTGTGCTGGGCGACGAAGGCGTCGAAATCGCGATGTTCGCGACTGACCAGCGTCGGCGGACAGACGTCGGAAAACCAGGCGGTGAACAGTTTTTCGTTGGCGTTGCGCAGCGCACTCGGCTTGTTGACCACCAAACAGCCGCGGGCTTCGGCCTGCTCCAGCAGGTAGGTGCTGTAGACATATTCCATGTCGAAAGGAGGATCTTTGCGCATCAGCACCGCATCGAGCTCGTCGAGTGGCCGGCTGACCTGCTCGCCGAGGGTGAACCAGCCGGCGGCATCGTCTTCCACCGTGAGCGGCCGCATGCGGGCCACGCACCGGCCGGCCTGCAAGGTCAGGTCGTTCATCTCCATGTACCACAGCTGGTAACCCCGGCGCTGTCCTTCCAGCAGCATCGCAAACGTGCTGTCTTTGTAAATCTTGATAGAGGCGATCGGATCCATCACTACGCCGAGCGCTAGGGTCATCGGTTTACTGCTCCAGATTGGGTCTTTGGCCGGCCTTCGCATGCCGGTTGCGTCGGCAAGCGCCGGGTACATCTATTGTTGCAGACCACCTGAACGCTTGCTATTTTTGTCTGCGAACTTGGTTCCTTAAGCATCCGGATGCAGTAAGGCGTGGGTAAAAACGTCGCCGGCCGTCAGCAATGCCAAGAGAGACTTAACCTCAATTCATATTAGCCCGCGACCAAGAACGGGCATAAGAGAGCGCGCCGGGTTTCGGTTGGGACAGCGGGACGTCGATTGCCGAACGCGTTTCGGGGTGCGATCGCGCGTGTCCTCCGAAACATCTCACTTACCACGATAAAGTTGAGGATTTTCCGGCCGTTAAAACTTGCAATGAGGCTGTAGAGCCGGCTGGCTCTGGGTTGTCGGACCTCTTCTGCTGTTTGCGAAGGGTCTGCAGTCGCGGATTCGCGGATTGCCCTGAGTGCATGTCAGCCGCACTACAAGTCGCACGTTGCGTACAAAAACCAGTTTGCCGAGCTCCCTAACTCGCTTAATCCACCGACATGTCATCGGATGCGCGCAGGGAGGTGCAAGTGGAGGAACAATGACCGGTGCCACCTGTTCGAGTTGCGACCGTAAGCCGCTCATCGACAAGTTGTATCGAATATTCGCTCTGTGTCTGCTGTTGGGTGCATGCGGTGTGTGCACGGCTGCGGACGAAGATCCTTACCTCGAATTGCTGAACGAAGAATCGTCTAAGGTTGGCGACGACACAGCCGATACAACCGGCGATGGGAAGTTGCGGCCTAAGCTGAATGCGACGAAATCAGCGAAGCTGGCCGAAACCCAAGAAGAGTTCGAGGAGATCCTACGCGGAAGTCACGTTGGTACTTACAGCTTTTATCACAAGCTGCCTGAACGAACGCGCGAAGAGATCTATGCGGACTACAAGAGCGGAACGGAAATGGAAGACCTGCGGCGCAAGATCATCGATCGATTTTTGCATCCGTAGTGCGTGAATTAACTGGGCTAACCACAAAGTTGTCTCTAGGGGTTGAATGATGGGATTGCTGTTTCGTCGAGGACTGTTGCTGATCTTACTGGGTGCGTCGCTGTCGGTGTTTGCCGAAGACGAGCTGAAAGTCGGCAAAGGCGAGCCGGGTATCGTGCTGCAGCCGAGCAAACCCTTCCTGCACGTCATTCACGAGGGACGTTCGGTCAAGGTCCAGCGCGTTCAGGACCCGGATTTCGAACTCAAGGGTTATTTCGCACGTACCGGTCGCAAGTGTCCGCCTTTCTGTATCCAGCCGATGACCCCCGATCCGACCGTCAAGCCGATCGGTGAGGCCGAATTGTTCGATTTCATGGAAACCCAGTTGCGCGACGGCAGTGGTGTGCTGATCGATGCGCGCACCAAGTCGTGGTTTCGCAAAGGGACGATCCCCGGTTCTGTGAACTACCCGTTCACGTTGTTCAACCGGGATCCGCATGATCCGGAGTTTGGCGCGGCGCTGCGGGCGTTCGGTGGCAAACCGCGAGGTGAGGTCGGCACGGTTGAGAAGACGTTGGAAGACTGGGGTCTGACCGACGCCAAGTACAAGACGGAAGAATGGGATTTCACCGATGCCAAAGACCTGGTTATCTGGTGCAACGGACCTGCATGTGGCCAGTCGCCGCGCGCCATCATGGGGCTGCTCGCGATCGGTTACCCGGGCGACAAAATCAAGTACTACCGGGGCGGTATGCAGATGTGGCAGATGTGGGGTTTGACCACGATCGTTCCGCATGAATGAACAAACCAAGCGTTACTTCCTAAGGGGGAACGTGTGAGTAGTGAAGAAGCGATGGATATAAACGGTTTGAAAGTGATGGTGATCGATGACAGTAAGACGATTCGTCGTACTGCCGAAACGCTGCTGAAGAAAGCGGGTTGCGAAGTGCTGACCGCGACTGACGGTTTCGAAGCCCTGTCGATCATCGCAGACAATCACCCTGATCTTATTTTCGTCGACATCATGATGCCGAGGCTGGATGGCTATCAGACGTGTGCGTTGATCAAGCACAACGAGCTGTACCGCGACATTCCAGTGATCATGCTGTCGAGTAAAGACGGTTTGTTCGACCGGGCCCGTGGTCGAATCGTCGGGTCCGAGCAGTATCTCACCAAGCCGTTCACGCGCGACGAGCTGCTCGGAGCAATCAAGAAACATGCTGCTAAAGCTGCCTGAAGGTAGTGGCAGAAGCGGACTTAAGAAAAGAAGCATCAAACCATGGCAAAGATTCTCATTATTGACGACTCTCCGACTGAACAGCATGTGCTGACCAAGATACTGCAGCAGGGTGGCCACGAGGCGTTTACCGCTTCCGATGGCGAGGCCGGCATCGCAGCGGCAAAGGAGCAAACGCCCGACGTGATCCTGATGGATGTCGTCATGCCCGGTATCAACGGCTTTCAGGCAACCCGCAAACTGAGCCGTGATCCGCAGACCCAGCACATTCCAGTGCTTATGGTAACCACCAAGGACCAGGATACCGACCGTGAGTGGGGCATGCGCCAAGGCGCCAAGGGCTACTTGGTGAAACCGGTAGACGGCAGCGAACTGTTGCAGAAGATCGGCGACCTGTTGAACTGATCGTGAAAATCGAACTCGCAGAAAACACACTCTCGCCGGTCGACGTCATGGCGTTGCTGGCGGATATCCAGAAGCGCAGCGACCTGGCGGCCAAGCGCCTGCCGAAAACCGCTGCGCAGACCGATATCTGGGATGGACTGATCTTCAACGTGGCCGGCGTGCGCGTTGCCGCGCCGATGAACGAGATCAGCGAGATGCTGCCTTTCCAGGATCGCATCACCCGTGTGCCCGGTGCCAAGCCCTGGTTGCTGGGGCTGGCCAACGTGCGCGGTGGCCTGCTGCCGGTAATCGATCTGCAGGTTTACCTGGGGTCGAAGGCGATCGTGCCGTCGAAGGCGACCCGCATCCTGGTGTTGCGCCTGCGCGGGCTGGTTGCCGGCCTGATGGTGCCGTCGGTGCAGGGCATGCGCCATTTCCACCTGCGCGATCGCCTGACCAACGCCCGGATCAAAGGCGCGTTGGGCGCCTACGTTTACGAAGCATTCAATCTCGACGACGAAGTGTGGCCTGTATTCAGCATGACCGCCCTGGCGGCCGATCCCGAATTCAGAACGGGCGCACAGTAAGTCATGAACACATATTTTCAGCGCGCAATTTCCCTTGTCGATAACGACTTCGCTGTCGCCAGCGGAAAGTGCCGTGTCGCATATTAAGGATTAGGAACCGGATCATGAAAAGCACAGCAAAAAAATCCAGTGGCGGCAAGCGCGCCATTCCAATCTTCACCGCGTTGGTCGTCATCAGCGTTATCGCGACCATTGCGGCCTTCGTGTTCGTCTCGACCATCGAGCGACACGGTGAACAGTACGTACAGCGTGTTGCCGAGCAGCAGGTGCTGTCGCAGAAGATCGCCAAGTACGCCCTCGAAGCGGCGGCTGGTGACCAGAACGCGTTCGAACAGCTGGGCGAGACGCGTGACCGCTTCACCTTGCTGCTCGATGAACTGAAGAACGGCACGGCCGATGGCGAGCCGCCGGCGTCACCGGAGTCGATGTCTGCGCCGGTCAAAGACGTCGAAGACAAATGGCTGGCCTTGCGTGCGCCGATCGACGAGATCCTCGAAAAGAAAGAATCGATCCTGTCGATCCGCGAGTTCATCGACGTCATCACCTTCGCGATTCCCGCCTTGCAGGAAAACTCTGAAGAGGTCGTGCGGATCCTGGTCAAGAACAACGCAGACCAACAACAGATCTATGTCGCTACCCGCCAGCTCATGTTGGCGCAGCGCTTGAGTGACAACGTGACCCGTGTACTGTCCGGCGGCGCCGGCACCGCGGTGGCAATCGACCAGTTCAGCCGTGACGCCGAGCGTTTCGGCCGAGTTTTGACCGGTATGCTCGCCGGCGATGCCGAGATGGGCGTTATGCGCATCAGTATTCCGGAGGCCGAGGCCAAGTTGGCGGAAGTCGCCAAGCTGTATCGTTCGGTCAACGACCACGTTACCGAGATCATCGAAACCGCACCGAGCGTGTTGCCGGCACTTGAGGCCACCGGTGAGGTCGCGTGGGCATCGGACGCACTGGACACCGCAACCGGTGAACTGGCCGAGGCCTTCAACAGCGATCTGTATGCCGTGAAGATCGGCCCGGTCGTGGTCGGCCCGCCGCTGGTAACCATCCTCGGCATCGCATCGCTGGTGTTCCTGATCCTGCTCGGTGGCGCGATGCTCGGCGACGCACGTAGCCGCACCAACGAGGCCGACCAGCGCAACCTGCGTGACCAGGCCGCTATCCGCCGACTGCTCGACGAGATGGTGGACTTGTCCGATGGTGACCTGACCATCGAGGCGACCGTAACCGAAGACATCACCGGCGCGATCGCCGACTCGGTCAACCAGGCGGTGGAAGAGATGCGTAGCCTGGTAACCACGATCAACGAAACCTCGGTGCGGGTCTCGGCATCTGCCCAGGAAACGCGAGGCACCGCACTGCAGCTGGAAGAGGCATCGGATCACCAGCGTAATCAGATCCAGACGGCATCGTCGACGGTGCGCACCATGTCCCAGGCGATGAGCGAGATGGCTACCGAGGCCGGTAAGTCGGCCGAGATCGCGCAGGAGTCGGTTGACATCGCTGCGGCCGGTGGCTCGACGGTACGTCGCACCATTGCCGGCATGGACACGATCCGCGACCAGATCCAGGAGACCTCCAAGCGTATCAAGCGTCTGGGTGAGAGCTCGCAGGAGATCGGTAACATCGTGGAACTGATCGAGGACATCGCCGACCAGACCAACATCCTCGCGTTGAACGCCGCGATGCAGGCCGCTATGGCCGGTGAAGCGGGCCGCGGCTTCGCGGTGGTTGCGGACGAGGTTCAGCGACTCGCTGAACGTTCGGCCAACGCAACCAAGCAGATCGACGCACTGGTTAAAACCATCCAGGCGGATACCAACGAAGCGGTCAGCTCGATGGAATCCAGTACCTCGGAAGTGGTCAACGGGGCCAAGCTGGCGGAAGACGCCGGTGAGGCACTGCAACGAATCGAACAGGTGTCGCAGGACATCGCAAGCGCTACCCAGCAGATTGCCGCCCGATTGGGTCAGCACTCGGCCGAGGTGGGCTCGATCAACGACACCATGGATGTCATTCAGCAAATCACCAGCCAGACCTCGCAGGGTACGGAACAAACGACCCAGTCGATCGAGACGTTGGCACAGATGGCAGAGCAACTGCGTCAGACCGTGGCGCGCTTTAAGCTGCCGGATGAAGACGCCGTAATGGCCTGAGCAAGGATTAATCGTCATGATGCCAGAAATGCGTCAGGACCGTAGCGGGCTCCGTTGGATCCGCGGCGAACTGGACCAAAACCTACGCGAGGCGCGTAATCTCCTGGAGGACTTCGTCGAAGGCCGCCAGGAAGATCTCAGCGGCTGCGTCGACCTGCTGCACCACGTGCACGGCGCCTTGGAAATGGTGCAGGTGTTCGGCGGCGCGATGTTGGCCGACGAGATGGAAAAGCTGTCGCGGGCGATGTCGCAAGGCAACGTCAAGCAGCCCGATGCTGCTGCAGAAGCACTGATGCTCGGCATGGTGCAGCTGCCGAGCTACCTCGAGAAACTCGAAGCGGGCGGTGCGGACATTCCGCTGGCCCTGTTGCCCTTGATGAACGACCTGCGGTCGGCGCGCGAGGCACCGCTGGTGTCGGAATCGTCGCTGTTCGCGCCCAAGCTCGATTCGGTGATTGCCGCCGATACCGTGCGCCCGGGTTCGGGCAACCGCGATTTGCCCGGCGTAATCAAGAAGCTGCGCAGCAAGTACCACCGCGGCCTGTTGTTCTGGATTCGCGGTCAGCAGGAAGATGCGGCGCTGGGCCAGATCATCGAAGTGCTCGACACGGTCAACAGCAATACCGGTACCAGCCGCATGCGTCGGCTGCTCGATGCCGGCGAGGCATTGGCCACCGCATTGCGCGAAGACAACGAAGAACCCGCGATAGCGGTCAAGCCGCTGTTCGGCAAGATCGACCGCGTGTTCAAGACGGTGATCGATCAGGGCGAAGAATCGGCCATGCTCGATTTCCCGGTCGATCTGCTCAAAAACCTGCTGTATTACATCGCCCGTTCGTCGTCCACCGCACCGTCGGTGGTCGCCGTCAAAGAAGCAGCCGATCTGGCCAACAGCTTCCCGGAACATGGTGATAGTGGCGACGCCACCGGCCTGCTGAGCGGACCGGGTCAGGACATGTTCGAGGCGGTCGCCGAGGCGCTCGCGCAGGATCTGCGCAGTGTCAAAGACCAGCTCGATCTGTACATCCGCGGCGACCGCGCCCAGATCGACCGTTTGACGGCGCTGGCGCAACCGATCCAGCGGATCGGCGACACGCTCGGCATGGTCGGTCGCGGTGAATTGCGTACCCGCCTGAAGCATCGGGGTGACGAACTCGCCGCTGTCGAAAATAGCGGCGAGCCGATGGCCGACGATCGGCTGATGGCGCTCGCCAGCGAGTTGCTGTACGTCGAGTCGTCACTGTCGAATCTCGCCGGTGGCGGTGAAGCGGCTGCCGATTTCGATGCACCGTCCGAAGGCGCGCTGACCCATGCGCTGTCGCAGGGCGAGATGCAGCAGCACCTGCGCGTCGCCGTCGACGAGGCCATGGTCGAGCTGGCGAAAACCAAAGACGCCATCCTCGAATACCTGGCGAAGCCGGAAAATACCGAACTGCTGAACGACGTACCGACCCGCCTTGGTTCGGTCGGCGGTGTGTTGCGCATGCTCGATCTGCCCGAGGCGGGCCAGTTGCTGGCTGCCCTGGCACCTTATATCTCAGAGTTGGCGAGCGGTGAGCGCGGCAAACCGGGCGCCGAAGAAAGCGATGCCCTGGCAGACGTCGTTATCAGTGCTGAAACCTATATGCAGTCCGCGGTCGAGCCGGGTGCCGATCGCGAGCGCATTCTGGCGTACGCCGAAGATGCGCTGGCCAAGCTGGGTCTGAGCACCGGCGAGTCGGCACGCGCCGGTGTTGAGCTGTCGGTGGTCGAAGGCGGTCTGGACAAGGCTCAGGAGGCGCAAGCTGCCGAGGCCGAAGCAGAGGTTGAACAGGTCGAATCGAACGCTCCTGTCGAATTTGAAGCGCCCGAGGCGACCAATGATTCGTCGCTGAACGTTGTCGACGAGGCTGAAGAGCAGCCTGCGCTCGAAGCGGCAAGCGATGAGTCCGACGAGATCGACGAAGATGTGCGCGGTCTGGTCGTTGAAGATGCCGACAAGCCGGTCGAAACGCCGACTCTCGAGTGGGCCGCGGCAGGCTTGAGCGTGTCCTCCGAACCCGAGGCGCAGGCCGAGGAGCCGGCGCAGGAAGACGTGGCAAGTGAGCCCGAGGCACCGGTTGCCGAGCAACCTGCAGCAGCGCCGGTTGTTGAAGAGGAAGAGATCGATCCCGAGATCCTCGAGGTGTTTGCCGAAGAGGCCGAGGAAGAGCTCAACGTCATCCAGGAACTGTATCCGAAATGGCGCGCTGACCAGGGCGACAACGAATCCCTGGCGACGCTGCGTCGTTCCTTCCACACGCTGAAGGGCAGCGGCCGGATCGTCGGCGCCAACAATATCGGCGAGTTTGCCTGGTCGGTCGAGAACCTGTTGAACCGGGTTATCGATCAGACCGTCGCGACGACGCCGTCGTTGTTCGCGCTGCTGGACGATGTCGTCGACGTCCTGCCGACGCTGGTCGAGGAAAGCACCAAGCCGGGTGCGCAGACGGATGTGTCGGCAATCTCGGCACGTGCGTTCGCGATTGCGTCCGGCGAGCCCGAGCCCGCTGCGGCAGCACCAGTGGCGGTCGCCGACAGCGCTGCGCCCAGCGAAGTCGAAACGGCGCCGGCAGCCGAGCCGGAAACGGTAGAGGCAGCGCCGGTCGCGGAAGTCACGATCGACGAAGTGCCTGTGGCTGAAGAGTCCACCACCGAGGTGCCGGTTGAAACCATCGAGATGTCGGGTGAGGCCATCGAGAGCTTCGAAATCCCGGCATCGATCGAAGGTGAATCGGAAGAGATCGATCTGAGCGCCGAGCCGGTGCCTGACGAGTCGATCCTGACCGACAGTGAGGCGGAGGATTCGCACTTCGCAGAGGCCGATGGTTCGAACGGTATCGATACCAACAGCCTGAACACGGTATTCCTGGATGAGGCGCAGCAGCATCTGGGTGTGCTGGCCGACTTCATTCAACGTTGCCGCGACAAGGCCGGCAGCTGCGAGATCGACGAAGGTGTTCGTCGCGCCATGCATACCCTGCGTGGCAGCTCGCGTACCGCCGGTGTTGCACCGATGGCGGAGCTGGCCGGCGCGCTGGAAGATTTCAGCGACATCATGGGCAACATGCAGCGCTACACCGACATCGATACGCTCGATCTGCTCGGCCGTAGCCACAAGATCCTGTCCGATCTGGTCAGTACCGTTCAGGATCCGAATACCGAAGTCCCTGGCTGGCAGTCGCTGCGCGACGAAATCAACGGCCTGATCACGGATATGTCTTCGCGCGCCGATAGCGATTCGAGCGCCCGTGACGACCTGTCGCTCGAAGACGCCATCATCGAACAGGAAACCCAGGAGACGGTGGAAATCACCGCTCCGCCGCTTGACGAAACGCCGGTCTTCGAAGAGCCGGTGGCCCACGAGCCAGCGATGCAGGAGCCGGAGCCTACGGTCGACGAGGATGCCGAGCCGCTCGATCCGGAACTGGTCGAGATCTTCCTCGAAGAGGCCAACGAACTGCTCGAAGCACTGGAAGCCGAACTGCACGAGTGGCAGGACGCAGCGCCGGGCAACATTGAGCCGGTGGCCAAGCTGCAACGCACCCTGCACACCATGAAAGGCGGTGCGCGCCTGGCCGGTGCCGCAGCGGTTGGCGATCTCAGCCACGCGATGGAGTCGGCTTTCGAGAGCATCACTGAACAGCGTATCAAGGGCGATGAGCGTTTGAAGGGCCTGGTGCGCTACGCGTCCGACCTGCTGGCGCAAGATGTCGAAACCCTGGTTCGCGGCATGGTGCCTGCGGCCCATCCCGAGGTTATCGAACGGCTGGAAGCGGCTGCGCATGGTCGCGAGTGGAGCGATCTGACGGCCGGCGAGCCGGCGGCGCCTGCACCGGCTGCACAGCCTGAGCAAGAGCCTACCGCTCAAGCGCCCGAGGCCGCAGATGCCGGCATGACGGTTGAGGAAGCGGAAAGCCTGGAGGCGCCTTCCGAGCTGCTACAGCCTGAGTCGCTGTTGCAGGAACAGGGCGCTGCGGATTCGCAATTGGTCACCGACTCGCAACTGCTGACCGACTCGGAATTGCTCGGCGACAGCAGCTTCCTGCAGACGCAGGAGGTTCCCGCCGCAGAAGCTGCGGTGGCGCGCTCTACCGTGGTTCAGTTCCCGTCCGGTAACCAGCTGGCGGAAGGCGAAGGTTTCGTACCGCGTCGGCCGTTCCCCGAGGAAGAAAAGAAGGAGGCGACCGGCAGCAGCGGTGAACGCGTTCGTGTCGCATCCGAGACGCTCGACCAGATGGTTAACAACGCCGGTGAGGTCAGCATCTACCGTGCGCGTCTCGAACAGCAGAACAGCACGTTCGGATTCAACCTGAACGAATTGCAGGCCACCATCGACCGTCTGCGCGGTCAGCTGCGTGACCTGGAGATCGAGACCGAGGCACAGGTGTTGTCGCGCCACGAGCGCGAGGTCGAAACCGATATCGACTTCGACCCGCTGGAGATGGACCGTTATTCGACCATCCAGCAGCTCTCGCGTGCTTTGTCCGAGACCGTGGAAGATTTGTCGAACCTCGGTCAGTCGCTGACCGACCTGAGTCGCGACACCGATACCCTGCTGCTGCAGCAGTCGCGTGTTACCACCGACCTGCAGGATGCCTTGCTGCGCACCCGGATGGTCAAGTTTGCCAGCCGTGTGCCGCGCCTCGAACGTGTCGTGCGCCAGACCGGCCACACGGTCGGTAAAGAGGCCAGACTCGATGTCGTTGGCGGCGCTGAGGACATGGACCGCGCCATTCTCGAGCGCATGATGGGGCCGCTGGAGCACCTGATGCGCAACTCGGTGTCGCACGGTATCGAGGATGCGAACGCCCGCCTTGCCAATAGCAAGCCGCGCGAAGGCGTCATCACGCTGTCGTTGAGCCGCGAGGGTACCGACGTCGTATTGACCCTGTCGGACGACGGCGCAGGTCTCGATCGTGCGCGTATCCGCTCCAAGGCCGTCGAACGCGGTCTGATCGATGCGGACGCCGTGGTCGAAGACGACGATCTGTTCCAGTTGATCCTGCAACCGGGTTTCTCGACGGCGCAGGAGCTGTCGCAGGTTTCCGGTCGTGGCGTGGGTATGGACGTGGTGCTGACCGAGGTGAAGCAACTCGGCGGCACGCTCGATATCGAGTCGCAGCCCGGTGCCGGCACCAGCTTCACGATTCGCCTGCCGTTTACCCTGGCCATTACCGATGCGCTGCTGGTGACACTGGGCGACGACATGTATGCCGTGCCGCACAGCAGCATGGACGGTGTCGTGCGCATCGGCGTCGATGAGCTGCGTGCCATCTACGCCGGTGAGAAAGACGTGTTTACCTACGACAACCGGGATTACACGGTGCGCTACCTGGGCTCGATGCTGGGTACCCAGGCACCGCACATCCCAGAAGGTCTGCGTTGGTTGCCGCTGTTGCTGGTGCGTTCCGGTGAACACCGTGTCGCGATCCACGTCGACAGCCTGATGGGTAACCGTCAGATCGTGGTGAAGTCGATCGGTGCGCAGTTGAGCACGGTGCGCTGGTATACCGGCGGCACCATCCTGGCAGACGGTCAGATTGCGCTGATCCTCGATGTGAACGCCCTGGTGCGTATGGATAGCGCGCAGCATCCGTCGACCGAGGTCGTCGAGACGGCCGAGCCGGAGAGCAAGGGCATCACCGTTATGGTGGTCGATGACTCGATCACGGTACGTAAGGTCACCAGCCGTCTGTTGGAGCGCCACAACATGCATGTGGTAACCGCCAAAGACGGTGTCGACGCGGTCACCGTGCTGCAGGACCATCGTCCGGACATCATGCTGCTGGATATCGAGATGCCGCGGATGGACGGCTACGAGCTGGCGCGCCACATGCGTAGTACGCCGGAACTGGCCGATATCCCGATCATCATGATCACGTCGCGTACCGGTGACAAACACCGCAATCGCGCGATGGAGTTGGGCGTCAAGCGCTACCTCGGTAAGCCTTACCAGGAAGCCGAGTTGCTTGAGAACATTTACACACTGCTTGCGGATACAACGTTGTGAGTCAGCAAGTCTCAGAGATTCGATGCCTGGTAATTCCGTTGCGTGAAGGCAGCCTGTTGCTGCCGAACACGACGGTTGCAGAGATCATCGGTTACCGCGAGCCGGATCCGATCGATAACGATGCGCCATGGCTCCAGGGGATGGTGAACTGGCACCAGCGTGAGATCCTGGTCGTCGACTTCGAGCGCATGCTCGGTCGCACTCGGGGTAGCGACAGTATTCGTCAGCGTATCGCCGTGTGCTATGCGCTCAAACCCGAAGGTGACTGGCCGTTGGTTGGCCTGGTGGCGCAGGGTATTCCGCGCCTGCTGCGTCTCAATCACGATGCGATCGATCAGGCGACCACCAGCCTGCACGGTGATTCACCGGTACGCATGACGGTCACGGTCGACGGCGATCAGTTGATGGTGCCCGACCTCGACTACCTGCAGGCACAGTTGCCGGCAGCGTAATCCGACGTCCGCGACCGATCGGTCAGCGGAAGTCCCCCCACAACAGTTGCATCGCGGCCAGAGCGGCCAGCGGTGCCGTTTCGGTGCGCAACACGCGCGGCCCCATGCGCACGCTGGTGTACCCCTGCCTTTCGGCGAGACTACGTTCGGCTTCGCTGAGCCCCCCTTCGGGACCGATCAGCAGGCGCACCTGCGGATCGGCGGGGGGTGACACGTCGGCAAACGAGCGCGGCGCCTCATGATGCAGCAGGAAACCGCCGGGATGATCTTCTAGCCAGGCAGGCAGTGGGGCAGGGGCATGCAAGCTCGGCAGCCGGCTGCGCCCGCATTGTTCGCAGGCGCTGATGATCACGCCCTGCCAATGCTGCATCTTTTTGGTGGTGCGTTCGTCGTCGAGCCGCACCACGCTGCGTTCGGTCGCCAGCGGGGTGACGGCGCCTACCCCCAGCTCAGCCGCTTTCTGCAACGCGAGATCCATGCGCTCGCCGCGCGAGATACCGATCGCCAGATGGACCGTCAGTGGTGATTCGTTGTCGACCGTACGTGAGTCACCGACCTCGGCAATACACGCCTTGCGATCGCAACGCGTCAGGCGGGCATCGAAGTCTTGCCCGCTACCGTCGAACAGAATGAGGTCATCGCCCGCACGTAGGCGCAACACCTGTTGCGCATAGCGTGCAGCGCGCTCGTCCAATTCGATGGTGTGGCCGCTGGCCAGCGAGGGTTCAACGAAGATCCGGGAGATACGCATCAGCGTATCCTACACCGCGGATCGCGATCGCACGGAACGTGCTTAGCCGATGTCGCTGAGGCCGAGTGCGTCCCAGATAGCGAGCGTGGGTTCGGTCTGGTTCATCGTATAGAAATGCAGACCGGGCGCGCCGATCGCCAACAGCCGTTCGCACAGCTTGGTGACCACGTCCCGGCCGAGCGCACGGATGCTATCGATGTTATCGCCGTAGGCTTCCATGCGTTTACGTAGCCAGCGCGGGATCTCCGCACCGCACGCATCGGAAAAACGCACCAGGTTGCTGTAGTTGGTGATCGGCATGATGCCCGGCACGATCGGGATAGTGATGTCGCGTCGGCTGCAGGCCTCGAGGAAACGTTCGTAGGCATCCGGGTTGTAGAAATACTGCGTGATCGCCGAGTCGGCGCCGGCATCTACCTTGCGTTTGAAGTTTTCCAGGTCTTTGTCGAAGTTCGCAGCCTGTGGATGCATCTCCGGGTAGGCGGCGACCTCGACATGGAAGCGTGCATCGAAGCGTTCGCGGATCAGGGCGACCAGTTCGTTGGCGTAATTCAGGTCGCCCATCGAGCCGGCACCGGCGCCCGAGGGCAGGTCGCCGCGCAACGCCACGATGCGGTCGATGCCCTGGTCGGCGTAGCGCTGCAGGATCTCGGTGATCTCATCGCGCGTGCTGCCGATACACGACAGGTGCGGTGCGGCGGCGATGCCTTGTTCGCGAATCCAGTCGACGGTGGCGAAGGTGTTGGTCTGGGTCGAACCGCCGGCACCATAGGTGACGGAGAAGAACGCCGGACTGCGTTCGTTCAGGCGGGTCACGGTATCGCGCAGCTTCTCGATACCTTTGTCGGTCTTTGGCGGGAACAGTTCGAAACTGAAGCCGGTCGCTTGTGATCGTGATGCGGTCATCTGCGGTCAATCCAGTCTTGCGAATAGGGGTGTGGTGCAACCACGGACGGGTTGCACCACACGACGCGTTACGTCAATGAATCAGTAACGATAGTGCTCGGGCTTGTACGGGCCCTCGACCGGTACGCCGATATAGTCGGCCTGCTCCTGCGACAGCACGGTCAGGTGGGCGCCGATCTTCTCGAGGTGCAGTCGCGCGACCTCTTCATCGAGCTTTTTCGGCAGGATGTATACGCCGATCGGGTATTCTTCGCGCTTGGTGTAGAGCTCGATCTGCGCCAGTACCTGGTTGGTGAACGAGTTCGACATCACGAAGCTCGGGTGGCCGGTGGCGCAGCCGAGGTTAACCAAACGGCCTTCGGCCAGCATGATGATGCGCTTGCCGTCGGGGAAAATGATGTGGTCGACCTGCGGTTTGATGTTTTCCCACTCGTACTTGTTGAGGCCGGCGATATCGATCTCGTTGTCGAAGTGACCGATGTTGCAGACGATCGCCTGATCCTTCATCGCGGCCATGTGGTCGTGACGAATGATGTCCTTGTTGCCGGTGGTGGTGACAAAGATATCCGCGATCGGTGCGGCCTCTTCCATCGTGACCACGCGAAAACCTTCCATCGCCGCCTGCAGTGCACAGATCGGGTCGATCTCGGTGATCCACACAGTTGCGCCCAGGCCGCGCAGCGACTGGGCCGAGCCCTTGCCGACATCGCCGTAACCGCAGACGACCGCAATCTTGCCGGCGATCATCACGTCGGTCGCGCGCTTGATGCCGTCTACCAGTGATTCGCGGCAGCCATACAGGTTGTCGA
This sequence comes from Thiosocius teredinicola, assembly GCF_002009425.1. Lineage (NCBI taxonomy): Bacteria > Pseudomonadati > Pseudomonadota > Gammaproteobacteria > Chromatiales > Sedimenticolaceae > Thiosocius > Thiosocius teredinicola. The sequence goes on along the minus strand of NZ_CP019936.1, from coordinate 3,991,817 downwards.
ATTTCGACTTGGTGACCGAGTCGTTGACGTTCATCGCCGGGAACAGCAGCTTGCCCTGCTTGAGCATCTCGTAGAGACGGTGCACGCCCGTGGTGGTCTCTTCGGTCACGCCGCGGATCGATTCGGCCATCTTGTGATAGCGCTTGGGGTCTTCTTCGAGGCTGCGCTTGAGCACGCCGAGGATCACCTTCCACTCTTCGGCGTCGTCGGCCTTCGGCTCGGGTACGGCGCCGGCGTCCGCATACTCGACACCTTTATGGACGAGCAGGGTCGCGTCGCCGCCGTCGTCGAGGATCATGTTGGCTTGCTCGCCGTTCGGCCAGTTCAACACCTGTTCGGTGCACCACCAGTATTCTTCCAGTGTCTCGCCTTTCCATGCGTAGACCGGAATGCCGGCGGCAGCGATCGCGGCTGCGGCGTGGTCCTGAGTCGAGAAGATGTTGCACGAACACCAGCGCACCTGGGCACCGAGCTCGACGAGGGTCTCGATCAGCACGGCAGTCTGGATCGTCATGTGCAACGAGCCGGTGATGCGGGCGCCTTTGAGGGGTTTTTCCTTGCCGTACTTCTCGCGCAGCGCCATCAGGCCCGGCATCTCGGTTTCGGCAATGCGCATTTCTTTGCGGCCCCAATCGGCCAAAGACATGTCGGCGACTTTGTAGTCGGTGAACTCACTCATGGTTGTTGACTCCAGTTCAAAAAACGTGAGTGAGCGCCGTTCGACAAAACACCGTATTCACGTCCGAGCCTGGCCCGATCAGCGGGTTGCAGCGCCCCTCGGCGTGAAATTGTGATGAACCCGGTATCGTGATCCGGCTCAAAAACTTGAGCCCAGACGCCAGGATCGGCCGGTATTTTACACAGTTGGTGACTGCAATTCCTGGTTTGGCCGGCGGAAATGACCTGGCTTTCGGGGCGGCCGAAGATGATGCCTAACTCAATCACAGGCGCGTCATGTGCGGTGCAGCAAAAAAGCGAATTCGCGGCAAACGCCGATTTTTGCGCTATGTTCAACAACAGCGGCCTTCAAGGCCGTGGAAAAACAGATCCCGCAAACGGGACATTTGACGCACGATCGTCGTTATTCAGGAGGAGTGTGATGGCAGAACCAGGCGTGGTCCGGCACGATCCGCCGGACTCGGATATCGAGCCGCTTTTTTACCCGTCCAACAAACTTGGCTTCGACGCACCGCTGCGTTGGCTGAAGCTGGGCTGGCACGACATGAGCCGGGCCTACAAACAGAGTCTCGCCTATGGGATCGGGTTGGTCTTTTTCGGTTACCTGATCACCGGCTTGGCATGGGACGACGGCCATACCGTGGCATTGTTCACCTTGACGGTGGCGTTCATCCTCGGCGGCCCGGTGCTCGCCTTCGGACTGTATTCGATCAGTCGCCAGCTCGAGCAGGGGCGGCCACCTCAATTGGGTGTCTGCTGGCGCGAGAGCCGCAACCATTTGCGCAATGAGTTGTTGTATGCGCTGGTGATGCTGGTTGTGTTGCTGATCTGGGCGCGCGCGGCGTCGATGGTGCACGTGTTCTTCCCGATCGGCGAAGAAATGGGGTGGCTTGGCTGGCTGCAATTCCTGGCGGTCGGCAGCGCGGTTGGATCGATCTTCGCGATCATCGTGTTTTCGGCCAGCGTGGTATCGCTGCCGATGATGCTCGATCGCGGCACCGATGCGGTGACCAGTGCGCTGACCAGCGTCAACGCGGTGATCAACAATAAGGCGGTCATGGCAATGTGGGGTGCGATGATTGTCGCGCTGGTCCTGCTCGGCGTCGCGACGGCGTTCATTGGGCTGGCGTTGATCTTGCCGCTGATCGGGCACGCGTCGTGGCACGCCTATCGCGAAACGGTGGTGGACGATCAGCCCAAGGATTGAGGTTTTGAACAACGCCGCCTAGAAAAGCGGCGTGGATTGCCTGGCTTGACGGGAGGCGACGCGGTCGCCTCCCGAAATCATCAGATCGAATACCGACAGATCAGATGCCGGCGGCGCTGCGCAGCTCGTCGGCTTTGTCGGTCAGCTCCCAGGTGAAGTTCTCGTTTTCGCGACCGAAATGGCCGTAGGCCGCGGTCTTGCGGTACTTGATCTTCTCGGCGTTGAGCAGGTCGAGCATGCGCAGGATGCCGTACGGACGCAGGTCGAAGTGCTCGCGCACCAGCTCGGTAATGCGTTCGTCGGTGATGTTGCCGGTGCCGAAGGTGTCGACCATGATCGAGGTCGGCTCGGCCACGCCGATCGCATACGACACCTGGATCTCACACTTGTCGGCAAGCCCCGCCGCGACGATGTTCTTCGCCACGTAGCGTCCCGCGTAGGCGGCCGAGCGGTCGACCTTCGACGGATCCTTACCGGAGAAGGCGCCGCCACCGTGGCGTGCTGCGCCGCCGTAGGTATCGACGATGATCTTACGGCCGGTCAGGCCGGCATCGCCCATCGGCCCGCCGATCACGAAACTGCCGGTCGGGTTGATGTGGAACTTGGTGTCTTTGGTCAGCAGGCCGGTCGGGTCGAGGATCGGTTTGATGATCTCGTCCATGACCGCCTCGCGCAGCGTGTCGCCGGCGAATTCCTCGGCGTGCTGACTCGACAGTACGACCGCGTCGATCGATACCGGTTTGCCGTCCGAGTAGTGCAGGCTGACCTGTGACTTGGCGTCCGGGCGCAGCAGCGGCAGGATGCCTTTCTTGCGCACTTCTGCCTGGCGTTCGACCAGACGGTGGGCGAACTGGATCGGTGCCGGCATCAGCACCTCGGTCTCATTGGTCGCGTAACCGAACATCAGGCCCTGGTCGCCGGCGCCCTGGTCTTCCGGCTTGGCACGGTCAACGCCCTGGTTGATGTCCGGCGATTGCACGCCGATTGCGGTCATCACGGCACAGGTCACAGCGTCAAAACCCATCTCCGAGCTGGTGTAGCCGATGTCTTTGATGGTATCGCGGATGACGTGCTCGTAATCCGGCTTGGCGGTAGTCGTGATTTCACCGGCGATCATAGCCAGGCCGGTCTTGAAAACCGTCTCGCAGGCGACGCGTGCATGCGGGTCTTCGGCCAGGATGGCGTCCAAAATGGCGTCCGATACCTGGTCGGCCATTTTGTCGGGATGCCCCTCGGACACCGATTCCGAAGTGAAGATGAAGTCACGAGCCATCGGCTACTCCTTTGATAGAAAGACGTTTGCAGGAATATAGGAGAGGTTAGGTTAGCGGCGGAAATTTAACACGGTTGAGCATATCGGCGCATTCTGAAAGAATGTCGCGCCCGCAGAAGTTAAATAATTTGCACGAGGGAAACCCAATGGTTTCGTTGCAGACACCGGTTTGTGATTTTGGCGCAGCTGCTCCGGATTTCGATCTACCCGGTGTCGACGGTCGCAACTGGAGTCGAGACCAGTGCATGGGCGAGAAAGGCCTGCTCGTCATGTTCATCTGCAACCATTGCCCCTATGTAAAGGCGGTGCTCGACCGGATCGTGCGCGATGCGAATGAGCTGATCCCCCTCGGCATCGGAGTTGTGGCGATCATGTCCAACGATCCGACCGACTACCCGGAAGACTCGTTCGACAATATGCGCGCGGTCGCACAGGCCAATGGTTTTCCGTTTCCTTACCTGCTCGATGAAACCCAGCAGGTTGCCAAGGCCTACGGCGCGGTGTGTACGCCGGACTTTTTCGGCTACAACGGCGCGGGCGAGCTGCAGTATCGCGGGCGCCTGGACGAGAGCCGCAAAGAAGCGGCACCGGTTGATGTCCGGCGCGATCTTTTCGAGGCGATGCGCCAGGTTGCCGAGTCGGGGCAGGGTCCGCAAGAGCAGGTCCCGAGCATGGGCTGTTCGATCAAGTGGATCGAGTGAATTTGAAAAAAGTTTTAATAATCAGATAGTAAGCTGGATCTTGAGTGCCGATTTCCTGCGCTTATAGGTGTATTTGAATATTCGGGGAATCCCTCCTTGCCCGATTTCGACCGGGTAGGGGAGAATAGCCGACCTTTTCACAACCACAGGGCTGAGATTCGCCGGAGGCAGAACGGCGCTCTCATACAAGTGCAAAGCACCGTTCCGCTGGCCGGAGCGAGCCCGCAAAAAGCGAATCATTTCATCCGGAGAGCATTCTCCGGTGCTGAAGAATTCTTGTAGTCTTTGAAGGAGGGACTTATGTCCTCACGCAGAGAGCTTGCCAACGCCATTCGTGCGTTGAGTATGGATGCCGTTCAGAAAGCCAACTCGGGTCACCCGGGGGCGCCGATGGGTATGGCGGACATCGCCGAGGTGCTGTGGAACGACCACATGAAGCACAACCCGGGCAACCCCAACTGGGCCGACCGCGACCGTTTCGTGCTGTCTAACGGCCACGGGTCGATGTTGATCTACTCCCTCCTGCACCTGACCGGGTACGATCTGTCGATCGACGACCTGAAAAACTTCCGTCAGCTGCATTCCAAAACCCCGGGCCACCCCGAATACGGTTACGCACCCGGCGTCGAGACCACCACCGGTCCGCTGGGTCAGGGCATCACCAACGCGGTCGGCATGGCGATCGCCGAGCGCGCCCTCGCTGCCGAATTCAACAAAGACGGCCACGATATCGTCGATCACAACACCTACGTGTTCCTCGGTGACGGTTGCCTGATGGAAGGCATCTCGCACGAGGCCTGCTCGCTGGCCGGCACGCTCGGCCTGGGCAAGCTGATCGCGTTCTGGGACGACAACGGCATCTCGATCGACGGCCATGTCGAAGGCTGGTTCTCGGACGACACGCCGAAGCGCTTCGAGGCCTACGGCTGGCACGTTATCCCCGATGTTGACGGCCACGATCCGGCAGCGATTGCGAAGGCACTGGAATTCGCCAAGGCGATGACCGACAAGCCGACCATGATCTGCTGCAAGACGACGATCGGTTTCGGCTCGCCGAACAAGGCCGGCAGCCACGCCTGCCACGGCGCCCCGCTGGGCCAGGAAGAGATCAATCTGACCAAGGCCGCACTGGGCTGGGATCACGGTGCCTTCGAAGTGCCGAACTCGGTCTACCAGGGCTGGGACGCGAAAGAGAAGGGTGCCGCTGCTGAAAAGGCGTGGGACGAGAAGTTTGCTGCCTATGCCTCGGCCCACCCGGAACTGGCTGCCGAGTTCAAGCGCCGCGTCGCCGGTGAACTGCCGTCGGATTGGTCGTCCAAGGTCGATTCGTTCGTCGGCCAGTGCAACGAAGAAGCCAAGTCGCCGGCAACCCGCCAGGCCTCGCTGGCTTCGATCGAAGCCTACGCCGCTGCGCTGCCGGAACTGTTCGGTGGTTCGGCCGACCTGGGTTGCTCTAACCTGACGGAGTGGTCGGGCTACAAGCCGATGCGTGGTGACATGCCGGCGGCCAACTATGTGAACTACGGCGTGCGCGAATTCGGCATGTCGGCCATCATGAACGGCATCGCCCTGCACGGTGGCTTCATTCCGTTCGGCGCGACCTTCCTGATGTTCTCGGAATATGCACGTAACGCCATCCGCATGGCGGCACTGATGAAGATCCGCTCGATCTTCGTATTCACCCACGACTCGATCGGTCTGGGCGAAGACGGTCCGACCCACCAGGCGGTCGAGCAGATCCCGACGCTGCGCATGATCCCGCGTATGGATGTCTGGCGCCCCTGCGACACGGTCGAAACGGCCGTTGCCTGGAGCAAGGCGGTCGAGAAACAGGAAGGCCCGACCTGCCTGATCTTCTCGCGCCAGGGTCTGCCGTTCCAGAACCGCAGCAACGATCAGATCGCCGCGATCTCGCGCGGTGGTTACGTGCTGCGCGACTGCGACGGTACGCCGGACGTGATCGTGATCGCGACTGGTTCGGAAGTCGGCATCGCGGTTGAAGCCGCCGAGGCCAGCAGCAAGAAGGTGCGTGTCGTCTCGATGCCATGCACCAGCGTCTTCGACGCACAGGATGCTGCGTATAAGGAATCGGTATTGCCTGCTGCGGTCACCGCACGTGTCGCCGTCGAAGCCGCCTGCACCGGCGGCTGGTGGAAGTACGTCGGCAGCAACGGCAAGGTCATCGGTATCGATACCTTTGGGGAGTCGGCGCCGGCCGGCGAACTGTTCAAACTGTTCGGATTCACGGCGGAAAACGTCGGCAAGGCTATCGACGAAGTCGCGGCTTGATCGAATCCCGCGGCGGACCGGCTATTGCAAATGCATGGCCGGTCCCGCCGTACCTACATTTAGAAAGCATCGCTAACGCTCTGAGGAGAATTCAACTATGGCAATCAAAGTAGGCATCAACGGCTTTGGTCGTATCGGTCGTATGGCCTTCCGCGCAATCGCCAAGGACTTCGCCAACGATTTCGAAGTCGTTGCAATCAACGACCTGCTCGACGCCGACTACCTGGCATACATGCTCAAGTACGACTCGGTACACGGTAACTTCCCTGGCGATGTCAGCGGTGAAGGCAACACCATGACCGTCAACGGCAAGAATATCCGCCTGACCGCCGAAACCGATCCGGCCAAGCTGGCTTGGGGCGACGTCGGTGTCGATCTGGTCCTCGAGTGCACCGGTTTCTTCCTGACCGCAGAAGGCTGCCAAAAACACATCGACGCTGGCGCACCGAAGGTCGTCATGTCGGCTCCGTCAAAAGACGGCACCCCGATGTTCGTTTACGGCGTCAACCACGAAACCTATGCCGGTCAGAACATCGTTTCGGCTGCATCGTGCACCACCAACTGCCTGGCGCCGGTTGCCAAGGTTCTGAACGACAACTGGGGTATCAAGCGCGGCTTGATGACCACCGTGCACGCTGCCACCGCTACCCAGAAGACCGTTGACGGCCCGTCGAAGAAAGACTGGCGCGGCGGCCGCGGCATCCTTGAAAACATCATCCCGTCGTCGACCGGTGCAGCCAAGGCCGTCGGCGTCGTGCTGCCGGAACTCAACGGCAAGCTGACCGGTATGGCTTTCCGTGTGCCTACCTCCGACGTGTCGGTCGTCGACCTGACGGTTGAGCTGGAGAAAGCAGCCAAGTACGAAGACATCTGTGCTGCGATGAAGAAGGCATCCCAGCAGCCGGGTATCGGTGAGACGCTGGCCTACACCGATGAGAAGGTCGTTGCGACCGACTTCCGCGGTAACAGCAACTCGTCGATCTTCGATGCCGAAGCCGGTATCGCACTGGACGGCACCTTCGTGAAGGTCGTCTCGTGGTACGACAACGAATACGGTTATACCTGCAACATGATGCGCTTTGCCAAGCATGTAGCCGGCTAAAACCGCTCAGCGATTGCTCGGGCATGCGTCGCATGGCGCATGCCCGACAGCGCTGCCTCGCGATGGACACCGCAACTGTTCACGCTGTGGCGAGAGCGTTCAGGCAAGGCCAGCTTTGGCTGAACGTTTTTGCATCAATTCCAGTTAGGAGACCCTCATGGCTTTCATCAAGCTGACGGATCTTGATCTTTCCGGTAAGCGCGTACTGATTCGCGCCGACCTCAACGTGCCGGTCAAAGACGGCAAAGTGACTTCCGACGCGCGCATCACCGCCTCAATGCCAACCGTAGAGCACTGCGTCAAAGCGGGTGCCAAAGTGATGGTCATGTCGCACCGTGGCCGTCCCGAAGAAGGCACGGTCGACGAAGAAAACTCGATGCAGCCGATTGCCGAAGACATGTCGGCCAAGCTGGGCAAGAACGTACGCCTGATCAAGAACTACCTCGATGGCGGCTTCGAGGTCGCTGAAGGTGAAGTCGTACTGCTCGAAAACGTGCGCTTCAACAGCGGCGAGAAGAAGGACAACGAAGACCTGGCCAAGAAATACGCCGCGCTGTGCGATGTATTCGTCATGGATGCCTTCGGTACGGCGCACCGTGCCCAGGCGTCGACCCACGGCGTTGGCAAGTTCGCTCCCGTCGCCTGCGCCGGTCTGCTGCTGGCCGAAGAACTCGACGCGCTGGGCAAGGCTTTGGCCAATCCGGCACGCCCGATGGTCGCGATCGTCGGCGGTTCCAAGGTGTCGACCAAGCTGACCGTGCTCGAAGCACTGTCTGAGAAGGTCGATCAACTGGTTGTCGGCGGCGGCATCGCCAACACCTTCCTCAAAGCTGCTGGCCACAATGTCGGCAAATCGCTGTGTGAGGATGATCTGGTACCCACCGCGCAGGCGCTGATGAAAAAGATGCAGGAGCGAGGCGCGAATATCCCGATCGCAACCGATGTCGTTGTCGGCAAGAACTTCGCTGAAGACGAGCCGGCGGTACTGAAAAGCGCCGACGAGGTCGCGGACGACGAGATGATCTTTGACATCGGTCCGAAATCGGCTGGCGAGTTGGCAGAAATCATTGGCAGAGCCGGTACGATCGTGTGGAACGGCCCGGTCGGCGTGTTCGAATTCGACCAGTTCGGCGAGGGCACCAAGACCGTATCGATGGCCATCGCCGGCGCCCCGGGTTTCAGCCTTGCTGGTGGCGGGGACACTATCGCTGCAATTCAGAAGTACGATATCTACGACAAAGTGTCGTATATCTCGACCGCGGGCGGTGCCTTCCTCGAGTACCTCGAGGGCAAGACGCTGCCGGCGGTGGCGATGCTCGAAGAAGCGGCAAGCAAGTAATTACAACAGCGGGAAGGCGTAGGCTATCCCGCGAGAAGGGCAGATGCTTAGACGCACGAAAATCGTAGCGACGCTAGGTCCGGCCACCGATGATCCGAAGGTGTTGGACGAGGTAATCGCCGCCGGCGTGGATGTCGTGCGGCTGAATATGTCGCATGGCACCCACGAGGATCACGAGCGCCGCGCCGATTGGGTGCGCAATCGCGCCCGTGCCTGTGGTCGCCAGGTCGGCGTGCTGATCGACCTGCAGGGACCGAAGATTCGCTGCGGCAAGTTCACCGACGGCAAGATCGAACTCGCACCCGACGACCGGTTCGTGCTCGATACGGCTTGGGATGTCGACAAGGGTAACCAGGAGCGTGTCGGCGTCACTTACCCGACGCTGCATGAAGAGGTCTCGCGCGGCGACACCTTGTTGCTCAACGATGGCCTGATCGTGTTGTGGGTCGACGAAGTGCAGGGCACCGAGGTGCGTTGCAAAGTGGTCGTCGGCGGAACCTTGTCCAACAACAAGGGTATCAACAAGCTCGGCGGCGGCCTGTCGGCGCCGGCACTGACCGACAAAGACAAGGCGGACATCAAGTTCGCCGCACGCATCGAGGCCGACTATGTCGCGGTGTCGTTCGTGCGCTCGGCCGAAGATGTTCACATCGCGCGCCAGTTGCTGCAGGAAGCCGGCGGCGACGGCGGCATCGTGTCCAAGATCGAACGCGCCGAGGCATTGGATGTGATCGAAGAGATCATCGATGCGTCGGATGTGATCATGGTTGCGCGTGGCGACCTCGGTGTCGAGATCGGCGATGCGGAATTGCCGGCGGCGCAAAAGCGCCTGATCAGCCTGGCGCGATCGATGAACTGCGTGGTGATCACCGCCACCCAGATGATGGAATCGATGATTCAGAATCCGATCCCGACCCGCGCCGAGGTGTTCGACGTGGCCAACGCGGTCATCGACGGCACCGATGCGGTCATGTTGTCGGCCGAATCGGCAGCCGGTAAGTACCCGGCGAAGGCGGTCGAGGCGATGGACCGGGTGTGCAAAGAGGCCGAGAAGCAGTCGCAGACGCGGCGTTCCGATCACCGCCTGCACTCGGTGTTCGGTCGTATCGACGAGGCGATCGCGATGTCGACGATGTACACCGCGAACCACCTTGGCGTGACCGCGATTGCCGCGCTGACCGAGTCGGGCGCCACCTGTAAATGGATGTCACGCATTTCGTCTGGCATCCCGATCTACGCCTTGACGGGGCAGGTGGCCACGCGTAGAAAAGTCACGCTGTATCGCGGGGTCTACCCCGTCAGCTTCGATCTCGAAGCCGGTATCGATTCGCGTCAGGCGAATACCGAGGTTATCGAAGAACTTCAGCGCCGCGGGGCGGTGCGTGATGACGACCTGGTCATCATTACCAAGGGTGACCTGAACGGCGTCTCGGGCGGAACCAACGTGATGAAAATCCTGCGCGTTGGCGAACATATCATGCCCAGCCACGATTGATTAATTTGATTGAGACTCTCAGAACAAGGAGCAGACCATGGCACTGATTTCCCTGCGTCAAATGCTGGATCACGCCGCCGAACACGGCTACGGCGTACCCGCTTTCAACGTCAACAACCTCGAACAGATGCGCGCGATTATGGAAGCCGCCGACGAAACCGACTCGCCGGTTATCGTTCAGGCCTCGGCCGGTGCGCGTAGCTACGCCGGTGCGCCTTTCCTGCGCCACCTGATCCTGGCGGCGATCGAAGAATTCCCGCATATCCCGGTGTGCATGCACCAGGACCACGGCACCTCGCCGGCTGTCTGCCAGCGTTCGATCCAGCTGGGCTTCAGCTCGGTGATGATGGACGGCTCGCTGGGTGAAGACGGCAAGACGCCGGCTTCGTACGAGTACAACGTCGACGTTACCCGTCGCACCGTCGAGATGGCGCATGCCTGCGGCGTTTCGGTTGAAGGCGAGCTGGGTTGCCTGGGTTCGCTCGAAACCGGTATGGCCGGCGAGGAAGACGGCATCGGTGCAGAAGGCAAGCTCGATCACAGCCAGCTGCTGACCGATCCGGAAGAAGCGGCCGACTTCGTTAAGAAGACTGGTGTCGACGCCCTCGCGATCGCCATCGGCACCTCGCACGGCGCCTACAAGTTCACCCGCCCACCGACCGGCGACATCCTGGCGATCGAGCGCATTAAAGAGATCCATGCGCGCATCCCGAACACCCACCTAGTCATGCACGGTTCTTCTTCCGTGCCGCAGGATTGGCTGGCGATCATCAACGAGTACGGCGGCGACATGGGTGAGACCTATGGCGTGCCGGTTGAAGAGATCGTTGAAGGCATCAAGCACGGCGTACGCAAGGTCAACATCGATACCGACCTGCGCATGGCGTCGACCGGTGCGATCCGCAAGCACCTGCACGACAATCCGTCGAACTTCGACCCGCGCAAGTTCCTGATTGCCGCAACCAAGGGCATGAAGGACATCTGCAAGGCGCGCTACGAAGCCTTCGGCACCGCCGGCAACGCATCGAAGATCAAGGCGCTGAGCCTGGATGCGATGACCGAGCGTTACCTGTCGGGTGAGCTCGATCCCAAAGTCAACTGATCGTCTTTTCAGTTGATCGAAAAAGGGCGCTACGGCGCCCTTTTTCGTTGTTCGCTGCGAACGCAGTACAGCGTTCAGTTATGTATTCTCTGGCGACGGTTGCCAACACCCTACATATGTCGATCGCTCATTCCGCCGGTAGCGACAACAACGGCAGTTTCAATTCGCGCAACACGAGGTCGACGATGCTGTCGCGCACCCGTGTCAGTACGCCGCGCGGTTTGCGGGTAACGATGGCGACGAGTTCGGCTTTGCTTTCACGAACGCCTTCGCTGATGCGTTGCCGGATGTCGCCACTCGATTGCGCGTAGCGCCAGTACTGTCCCGGCGGTTCCGGCAGCACGGCCGTCATTTCATGGTTGTCGTTCATCGCGATAACGATCACGTCGACTTCGCGTCCGCCGAGCGTCGGCAGCCATTGCGTCAGGTAGGCGAACGCGTGACGCGGATCGGTCGCAGGGTCTACCAGGCACAACACGCGTTCCAGGCTCGATTTGCCCGTTGCGCTATCAACCAGGCCGCTACCACGCTTCGGCAGCATCAGGGTATGACTGCGAGTGCGCCGACATACCGTCTCGGCAACCGAAGAACTGAATAGACGCCCCAGGCCACGTCGACCTTCACTCGCCATGACCAGCAAATCGGTCGGATGGCGTCGCAGGTAATCGGTGATGCCTTCGCGCGGGTTGTCGTCGCGCATCGCCATCTTGGCGACGTCGAGATTGAGTTGCTCGATAACGGCGGTGCGTGATGCGTCGGCCGAAAGCAGGCCCCACTTGCACAAGGTATCGCGCACGCCGGGAAACCGTTCCCACGGCACACTGTTGCGGCTTTCTGCGCCGGTGTGCAGCAGCGTCAGGCGCGCCTGTTTGGCGACCGCAAACGACAGCGCGTGATAAAACGCCCGTTCGCTTTCTTCGCTGAAGTCCGTCGTCACCAGAATTCGTGGGGTCAACATTTGCGGCTCTTGCACTATGCTCTCCTGCTATCGACCGGTTCCATGGAATCGCGGCGAGGACAGCGAAATTTTCCGGCGCTTTCCCTAAATCGTTATAGTGGATGCGTCACGAATCAGGGAGATGCCGGTGTATTCCAACAAGTTTCCTTGTCCATGCTGTGGACACAGGGTGTTCGATTACCAACCGGGCTTTAATCAAGAGTGCCCGATCTGTGGTTGGGAAGACAGCCTGGATCAGCTGCGGTTCCCGAACATGCCGGGTAGCGCAAATCATGTCAGCCTGGTGGAAGGGCAGAAGAACTATGTTGCGCACGGCTCGTGCGAACGGCGCAAACGTGGGCTGACGCGCGAGCCGTTCGATGGTGAACCCAGGGACGAGCAATGGCGTCCGATCGACGTCAAGCGCGACAATATCGAAGAGCCGCAACGCGGCACCAAATACGCCGATTCATACCCCTACGAAGATACCACCGTGCTGTACTACTGGCGGTCCACCTATTGGCGGCGGGTCGTTGGCTGAAGGTGTCGGTCAGTACAGCACCAACGGCGGCTGGTCGAGTTCGTGGAGTTGATTGCGCAGATCCTGGATATGTTGCGACCAGTAGTGCGGTGACGTCGCCCAGGTAAAGGCGGCGGGAAAGGCCGGGTCGTCCCAACGCCTGGCCAACCAGCCGGCGTAGTGAATCATGCGTAACGCGCGCAGCGGTTCGATCAGCGCCAGCTCGCGCGTATCGAAATCACAGAACATGCGATAGCCATCGAGCATCGCACTCAGTTGGATCGTTCGTTCGGTGCGGTCGCCGGACAGCAGCATCCATAGATCCTGTATCGCGGGGCCATTGCGGCAGTCATCCAGATCGACGAAATGCGGGCCGTCGTCGGTCCACAGAATGTTACCGTGGTGACAATCGCCGTGGAGTCGCAGCTTGCGATAGGTTGTATCGGCGAGGTGGCGTTCTATCTCGCGGAGCAACTGTTCGCTGGTCTCGGAGTAGGCGGTTTGCTCGTGCGCGGGCAGTAGAGGGCTTTGCAAGACATTGTCGCGCGCGGGCCAGCCCATGTCGGCGACGTCGACCGGTGGGCGGTCGGTGAATGGCTGGGCTGCGCCGACCATATGGATGCGACCGATGAATCTGCCGATCCATTCCAGCTGGTCCAGATCGCCGGGCTCCGGTGCGCGCCCGCCGCGCCGCGGAAACAGGGCGAAGCGAAAACCTTCGTGGCTCAGCAGGGTGGCGTCATCGCCGAACTGCAGTGGCGCTACAACCGGAATTTCGTCTGCCGCCAGGGCCAGCGAAAACCTGTGCTCCTCGATGATCGCCGCATCGCTCCAGCGCTCCGGCCGGTAAAACTTGGCGATGATCGGGGTTTGTTCATCGATGCCGATCTGGAACACCCGGTTCTCATAACTGTTGAGCGTCAGCAGGTGGCCGTCGGGCTGCAAGCCCTGGGCGGCCACGGCATCGAGTATCAGATCGGGCGTCAGGCGTTCATACGGATGGCTCAAGGGCGATCGACCTTCGCCAGGGCCTGATCGAGGCGTTTGCGATCGAAACCGTCGATCCGCGTTTCGCCGACCATGATCACCGGCACGCCGCGCGCCCCGAGTCGGCTGAATGCCTTCTGTGCGCGGGCGTTCTGTTGCACGTCCAGCTCCTGAAAGCGCACGCCTTTGTTCTGCAGGTAGGCCTTTGCCTGCCGGCAATGCGGGCAGTTGCGGGTGCTGTACAGCGTGATGCGTGTCATGGAGTTCAGCTGCCCGTCAGGCGTGACTCGGCCTCGCGGTATTTCTCAGCGGTTTTGTCGATGATCTCTTGCGGCAGTGTCGGGCCGGGAGGCGTCTTGTCCCAATCGAGCGTTTCCAGATAGTCGCGCACGAACTGCTTGTCGAAGCTCGGCGGACTGGAACCGGGTTGATATTGATCCGCCGGCCAGAAGCGCGATGAATCAGGCGTCAGCACCTCGTCGATCAGGTGCAACTGCCCGTCGTCGTCGAGACCGAACTCAAACTTGGTGTCGGCGATGATGATGCCGCGCTGCAGAGCGTATTCGGCACACTCACTATAGATACGCAGGCTGGCGTCGCGCACCTGTTCGGCAAGGTCTTTGCCGAGCAGGTCGACGGTCTGTGCGAAATCGATATTGATGTCGTGATCGCCGACGTCGGCCTTGGTCGACGGGGTGAAGATCGGCTGCGGCAGCTTGTCCGCCATACGCAGGCCCGCGGGCAATTGGATGCCGCATACACCGCCGGTGGCCTGGTAGTCCTTCCAGCCCGAGCCGATCAGGTAACCGCGCACGATCGCCTCGACCGGCAGCGGTTTGAGTTTGCGCACGATCATCGCCCGGTCGCCGAGCGTTGCGCGTTCGGTGGCATCGGGTACCACTTTGTTGAGTGCCAGATCGCTCAGGTGGTTGGGGATTATTCCGCGCGTGCGATCGAACCAGAAGTTTGCCACCCGGGTAAGCACTTCGCCCTTGCCGGGGATCGGTTGCGGCAGAACCACGTCGAAGGCAGAAAGCCGATCCGTGGTGACGATCAGTAGGTGATCGGCGTCCACCTCGTAGATGTCACGGACCTTGCCGCGATTGATCAGTTTGAGTCCCGACAGTTCGGACTGATGCAGGGCTTTCATACGGGAGCAACCTACCATTCGGAAAACGCGCAAGTATAGCGTTGCGCCTCCTATGATGGCATCTTTCACCGAACGCTTTGCAGGGAACCCGATCTTGAGCAGTCCAGCCGTAGAACAACCGCCTTATCTTGCCGCATTCCGCGGCAGCTTCACCTCCGCCCTGCGGTGGCCGCAGCTCGATGCGCTGTGGGAGCGATTGCGTGCGGCGCCGGATGGCTGGTTCGTATACGCAATCGGTGAGCCTCCGCCCGACACCGTTGTCGATGCCGATGCCCTGCTCAGGTTCATCGATGAGATCGATCAGCTGTTGCGAAAGGAGCACGACGAAGACTATTGCGGCATCGTTTATGCCGACAGACCGGACGCGCCGACCATGGTCAAGATCTACGATCCAAACAACCTCGGCGTGTCGTGCGGTTACAGCGACAATCCGCCGTTGCCTGGCTGGGTGCTCAGCCGGATTGCGCCGGTAGACCTCGAGGCCGCGCGCCAGCCGGCCGGCCGTCGGCGCTGGTGGCAGCGCCTGTTCGGTTGAAAAGCCCGGGAGCGAAAGGGGTAAAGCCTGCCGGGCCCCGGTGTTAATATCCGAGTAATTTACAAGGTTTCGACACCCGGTCGACGCCCACCGACGGCGGGAAGCCTCCCCGCGGAGCAGGAAATATGAGCGAACAGCAACAGCAGCAAGCCCTCGGCGACATAACGCAAGCCGTCATGGGGCTGCTCGATTCCTGGGGGCTGGACAGCAAGGAGATCCAGGGCGTGCTGTGCCTGCCGGAAAAAATGCGTGCCCGCGCGCTGAACAAATTTCGCGAAGGAACCGACGTTTTCCCCGACGATCCCGTGATTCTGCGCCGTGCCAGCTACCTGCTGCGTATCTCGGACGCGCTGCGCACTACCTACCCGCGAAACCCCCGTATGGCGGGGCGCTGGGTGCGACAGGGACACCGCCGTTTTGGTCGGCGCTCGCCGCTGTCGATCATCCTGCGAGACGGTGAGAGCGGCCTGATTGCCGTGCTGTCTGAACTCGACTGCACCTTCTCCTGGGACCTGACCGGCTCTCAATCGATGGGCTACCGTTCTCCTAGTTCCTGATTCCCGAAGGCGGTTACTCAAGCCGCCCGCCATTTGGTCGCTACACCCCGGTAAGGCCGACAAGAGCCCGAAATTCTGATACGGGATGGTGTGACAATGAAAAAATTGATGGATGCCCTGTCCATTAAGCAGAAGCTGGGGGCGGCGTTCGGCGTCGTGCTGGCGGCGCTGTTGGCGGTCTCGCTGGCGGGCTTGCGTGGGGCAGCAAATACCGAAGAAAACACACACCGGGTGGTCGAACAGATCCAGCCCGCGGTTTTTGCCTTGATGTCGCTCGAAAACCAGGTGCACAGCACTGCGGCGTCGATGGGCTTTTACCTCAAAAGTGGTGAAGAAGGCCACAAGCAACGTTATCAGCAGGACAACGACGCGCTGAAAACCGCCACCGACCGGGCGCGCGAGACGCTGCAGGTACTGGGCGATCAAGCGGCGTTGACGGCATTCGATACCGTCGCCGGCAAGGTCGAGACCTTCCGCGGCTACGAGCAGAAAATCCTCGATCTCACCAGCTCGAACGTGAAGAACATGCCGGCCATGTTGATCGCTGAGCAGTCGCTCAATCCGCGCCACATGGAGATTCTGCAGGCCCTGGGCGAGATGCTCAGCTCCGAGAACGACGCCCAGTCGGAGGCGATCGACGATCTCGAAGCCCTGGTAACCGCCGATCCGCAATACGACGCCTTCGGCAACGCATCGGCCAACCCGGAGAGCGCGGAGGGCGTGGAGGCGCTGCGCGGCCGTATCGATGTGCTGCGCGCGATCCAGGACCTGCGTTACTCGTGGGGCCAGGTCATCAACGGCATGCGCGGCTTCCTGGCCTTCCGTGACGCAGCGCTGAACGAAAACACGATGCTGTATCTCGAACAAAACACCGGTGCCCTGCAACGCCTGCAGGCGGCTGCTGAAGCCGATCAGTTGACCTTTGAACAGTCTGACGCCCTGGAGCGGCTGGTTGTGGCGCGCGAATCGTATGTCGAGGCGCTGCACAACATGTTCGAAGTACACGGCAGCGAACGCGCCTACACCGACGTCTACCTCATTCGTACCGAGGTCGGCCCCCTGATGAGCGACCTGTCGCGCGAAGCGGACAAGCTGGTCACCATGCTGCGTGAGCAGATCGCCAGCCAGAGCGCCGCATTGGTCGAGTCGGCCGTCGACACGCAAAGCGTCGTCTGGACCCTGCTGATCGCCGGTTTCAGTATCGGATTGGTGGTTTCCTGGCTGATCGCCAGCAGTATCAGCTGCAAGTTGAACGCCGCGGTCGGTGCGATGGAAGAGATCGCCAACGGTGATGGCGACCTGACCCGCGAGCTGACTTTCCAGGGCAGAGACGAAGTTGCCAAGCTGGCGACCGCCTTCAACAGCTTCCTGGCGAAGATCAGGCACACGATCTCCGAGGTGGCCGAGACCGCGCAGCGTGTCACTGCCGCCGCCGACCAGCTCTCTCTGGTCAGTCAGCAGGCGAGTTCCGGGACCATGCGCCAGGCCGAGGAAACCGAGCGTGTCGCCGCTGCCACCACCGAACTGCGCGCGACCGCGCACGAAGTGCAGGGCATGGCGCAGACCGGTGCCGATGCGGCCCTGTCGGCGCAACAATCGGCCGAACGTGGCCAGACGGTACTCACCGCCACGCAGTCGGAAATCGACCGTTTGGCCGCAGACGTCGAGCAGGCGTCGACCGTCATCCACGAACTCGAACAAGACAGCGACCGCATCGGCGGCGTACTCGACGTGATCCGCGGCATCGCCGAGCAGACCAACCTGCTGGCGCTCAATGCCGCGATCGAGGCCGCCCGTGCCGGTGAACAGGGGCGTGGCTTTGCCGTGGTTGCCGATGAGGTTCGCAGTCTGGCCAGTCGTACCCAGGAGTCGACCGAAGAGATCAACGGCATGATCGAGCGCCTGCAGACGGCATCGCGACAGGCCGTAACCGTGATGGAGACCGGGCGCACCCAGGCTCGCGGTACTGTCGAACGTGCCGACGAGGCCCGTCAGAGCCTCGAAGCGATCATTTCGAGCATCTCGACGATCACCAATACGTCGACCAGCATTGCGGCCGCAGCCGGCGAGCAGAGCGTCAGCGTCGACGAGATCAATCGCACCATGGTGGCGATCAGCGAGATCGCCGAACAGACCAGCCAGGGTGCCGGCGATCTGCAGGCATCGACCGCCGACCTCGGCTCGATCTCGACGCACCTGCAGCAGATGATCAGCACCTTCAAGACCAATTGATAGACGCCGCCCTGGCGGGCGGGTCTTGCAGAACGGAGTTTGCTCTAATAGAGCGAACTCCGTTTGTTTTTTTAAGCTGGCGGTCGCGGTATGTTCTGTCTGACCATGCTTTAGACAGTCCACGTGACTGCAAGAATCGACACTCAAGGGAATGCAATGACCAAAGAAAACCGGGACTACCTCGAAATGACTTTCCGCTCAATCCAGTGTTTTGCCGACGACGGCGTGTTGCAGGTCGACGAACTGGACCGACTGGTAGCGATTGCGCTGCGCGATGGTGTGGTCGACGCCAACGAGCAGCGTGTCCTCAAGAATATCTTCGGTCGTCTGCGTCCGACCGATCTGACTGACGAGTTGCGTGCCAGGATCGAGCAGATTCGCGCCCAGCACGGCTTCTGAACACTTCCGGCGGCGTGCTTCGGGCATGCTTGCCGAGCGCGCCCTCCCGCTTGCGCAGTGGGCCGGATGAAGGGCGGCACGCGCAAAGTTATTCACAGTCTGGAGCGGTGCAGCCGTCTGCCAAATCTGCACCAACGCGGTGAGAATTTTGTTCGTTTCGCGTTAATTTATTGAAATTAAAAGCTAAATCTGCGGATATTTGTTGAGAACAATGAATTGTCGGCGTGCAATCTGGCGGTCATGAAGTCATCCACAAAGTTTTCCACAGGTTTTGCAGGCTGCCTGTCCAGCGCTCGTCGGCGTGTGGTTGCCGGTGCGGCGCTATGGCTGCTGTGCTGGGTGGGTGGGGCGGTGGCTGAAACGGCGAATGCCGAGCCAGAGGGGCGTCTGCAGGCACGTGCCGAGGCCGGTGAGCCCTGGGCGCAGCTCAATCTCGGTGCGGCTTACGATCACGGCATCGGCGGATATCCGCGCGACCCGGCCAGAGCCGTGGCCTGGTACCGGCGGGCCGCTGAGGCCGGCGTGGCGCAGGCGCAGTTCAATCTCGCGCATTGCCTGGCAACCGGGCATGGCGCAGCGCCGGATGGGGTTGAAGCTCGCCATTGGATGGCGGCGGCAGCGCGCCAGGGGCTGGCCGATGCCCAGTTTCTGTTGGGCGTGATGTTGGCCGAAGGCATGGGCGGGGCGGCCGACCGCCGGGCGGCGATCGATTGGTTGGCGCGGGCCGCGGCTCAGGGGCATGCCGAGGCCGGGCGGCTGCATCAGGCGTTGAGCCGGTCGGCGCCGCAAGAGTGACGCGCGCATTCTCGCGGCCATATCGCACGGCCGCATCGATAGGTATAATTCCGCGCCTTTTCCTTACCTGCGGTGCAGTTCCGTGATCCAGAATCTTCGCAACGTGGCGATCATCGCCCACGTCGACCATGGCAAAACCACGTTGGTCGACGAACTTCTCAAGCAATCGGGTACGCTCGGCGAGCGTTTTGGCGCGGTCGAGCGGGTCATGGACTCGAACGACCAGGAAAAGGAGCGCGGCATCACGATCCTGTCGAAGAACACCGCGATCCGCTGGAACGACTACCGCATCAATATCGTCGATACGCCCGGACACGCCGATTTCGGTGGCGAGGTCGAGCGCGTGTTGTCGATGGTCGATTCGGTGCTGTTGCTGGTCGATGCGCAGGAAGGCCCGATGCCGCAGACGCGCTTCGTCACGCAAAAGGCATTCAAACACGGGCTGCGTCCGATCGTGGTCATCAACAAGGTCGACAAGCCCGGTGCGCGTCCGAGTTGGGTCATCGATCAGGTGTTCGACCTGTTCGACAACCTCGGCGCGACCGACGAGCAGCTCGATTTCCCGATCATCTACGCGTCTTCGCTGAACGGCTATGCCTCGCTTGAGGAAGGCGTCAATGAAGGCAACATGACGCCGTTGTTCGAGGCCATCGTCAAGCATTGCCCGGTGCCGGATGTCGATCCCGACGGTCCACTGCAGATGCAGGTATCCAATCTCGACTACAACAGCTACGTCGGCGCGATTGCGGTCGGACGCGTCAAACGCGGCACGATCAGGCCGAATCAGCAGGTCACCGTGGTGCGTCGGGATCATACCTTCAAGGCGCGAGTGGGCCTGGTGTACGGCTATCTCGGTCTGGAGCGTCACGAAGTCAGCAGCGCATCGGCCGGCGATATCATCGCGATCACCGGTATCGAGGCACCGATGGTGTCGGATGTGTTGTGTGATCCGGAAAACGTTGAAAACCTGCCTGCACTGACGGTCGACGAACCGACCGTCTCGATGACCTTCCAAGTGAACTCCTCGCCGTTTGCCGGCAAGGAAGGCAAGTACCTGACGTCGCGCCAGATCAAGGACCGCCTCGAACGCGAGTTGATCCACAACGTGGCACTGCGTGTCGAAGAGGGTACCGATCCGGAGAAGTTTAAGGTGTCGGGGCGCGGCGAACTGCACCTGTCGGTGTTGATCGAGAACATGCGCCGCGAAGGCTTTGAGCTGGCGGTGTCGCGACCCGAGGTCATCTTCCGCGAGATCGATGGCGAGGTCTGCGAACCTTACGAACAGGTCACGATCGACATCGAGGAACAGCACCAAGGCTCGTTGATGGAGGCGCTCGGCGAGCGTCGCGGCGAGATGAAGAACATGGTGCCGGATGGCAAGGGGCGTGTCCGTCTCGACTACATGATGCCTTCGCGCGGCCTGATCGGTTTTCAGACCGAGTTCATGACCATGACCTCGGGTACCGGTTTGATGTACCACGTGTTCGATCACTATGGGCCCGCGCAGAGCGGTGGCATCGCCTCGCGTAAGAACGGCGTATTGATCTCCAATGGACAGGGCAAGGCGCTGGGTTATGCGCTGTTCAACCTGCAGGAGCGCGGTCGCCTGTTCAGCTCGCACGGTGACGATGTCTATGAAGGTCAGATCATCGGTATTCACTCGCGCGCCAACGACCTGGTCGTTAACCCGCTCAAAGGCAAGCAGCTGACCAACATTCGCGCCGCGGGCAAGGACGATGCGATTGCGTTGACTCCACCGATCAAGCTCACCCTGGAATACGCGCTCGAGTTCATCGAAGACGATGAGTTGGTGGAGATCACGCCGGCGGCGATCCGCCTGCGCAAGAAGTTCTTGAAGGAACACGAGCGCAAGCGTTCTGCGCGCGGCTGATCGTAGGTCGGGTCCGGAGGCAAGGCTTTCGGTCTGGTCTAGAAGGCAACCCGGCCGCGAGCAGACCGGGTTGCCTAGGTTGGCTGTCATCGCTGCGGCTCGATGTTGCTGCTGCAACACCTACGGGCGTCGACCCTGCGTGTCGTCCTGTCGATGACGGTGTTCAGTGTGCACGCGATCCTAATTCCGGGTTAGGGGCAAACTCGACCGGCCATGTAGGACAAATCCGATGGCCGCGTCCCGATACGCCACGGCGGCTTGGCGAATTTCGCGTTAGACTCTTTCACCATGAAAGACTTGTACCCCGAGATCCGGCCTTATCGCAGCGAGATGTTCGCTGTCGACGACGTCCATACGCTCTACATCGAAGAGGTCGGCAACCCGGAGGGTGTGCCGGCCCTGTTTCTGCACGGCGGGCCGGGTGCTGGTTGCGAACCGTATCATCGGCGCTTCTTCAATCCTGAGGTATACCGCGTGGTGCTGTTCGACCAGCGCGGCGCCGGCAAGTCGACGCCGCATGCGGATCTGAACAACAACACGACCTGGGACCTGGTCAGCGATATCGAGAAGATCCGCGAACGCCTCGGCATCGACAGGTGGTTGGTTTTCGGCGGCTCGTGGGGTTCGACGCTGGCATTGGCTTACGCACAGACGCATCCGGAGCGCGTCAGGGCGATGGTGTTGCGCGGGATCTTTTTGTGCCGCCCGCACGAGATCCTGTGGTTTTACCAGGAAGGTGCCAGCCGGCTGTTCCCGGATTACTGGGACGACTTCGTCGCACCGATCGACCCCAACGATCGCCACGCTATGCTCTCGGCCTACCATCGGCTGTTGACCGGCCAGGATGAACTGCGCCGTCTTGCTGCGGCCAAGGCGTGGTCCATTTGGGAAGGGCGTACGGCCACCCTGCTGCCGGACGAACGCGTTGCCGCACACTTCGCCGACCCACACGTGGCGTTGAGCATGGCGCGCATCGAGTGCCACTACTTCAATAACGATTCCTTTCTGCGTCCCAATCAGCTGTTGGAAGACGCGGCCAAACTTGAAGGCATCCCCGGCGTGATCGTACACGGACGCTACGATGTGATCTGTCCACTGGAGAACGCCTGGGCCTTGCACGAAGCCTGGCCGGGTAGCGAGCTTTCGATCATCGCCGACGCCGGTCATTCGGCGGCTGAGGCGGGAACCCGCCGGCGCTTGGTGGAAGCAACGGATTATTTCGCCGGGGCCGACGACTAGGCAATGCCGGCTGCCGATCCCGCAGGGATCGTCATCTGCTCGGAAACAGCGCCGCCGCCATCTCCTGTGTCCGTTTGCTCGTCTGCTGCAGGTGTTCGAAACCGGCCGCTTGCGTGCTTTCGTCCATACCCAGTGAGAGCAGGGCATCGATCGGTGCATCGAACGCCTGGCCGCGGCGCAGCGCGCCGGCCATATGCGCGGCGGAGTGCACGATAAGGCTGAGAATGTCGGCATCGGCTGCCGGTGACACCAGGTTACCGATGGCAGTGCACAGGGCTTGTGGCAGCTTCCAGGCCTCGGCGAGCAACTGGCCGGCTTCGTCATAGCCCATGCCGCAGGTCTGCTTGAGTATCTCGTTGAGTTGCCCGAATTCGCCCTCTGCCGATTCGTTCAGGGCGGTTGCCGTTTCCTGCGGCAGCGTCTCGGCCATCCACAACAGCCCGAGGTTGCTGATCAATCCGCCGGTTCGCGCCGCCGACACCCGATCGCTCGCAAGATGACCTGCCAGCCAGGTGCCGCTCTCGGCGCACAGCAAGGCGGTGTGCCAGAACAAGGGGGCGTCGAATGGCGGGCAACGCTGGGGGTTGAACGGTTGCGACACGACCAGCGCCACACCTGCCGTACGCACCACGCCAAGGCCGAGGCGGCTGCAGGCATGCTCGATCGACATGATCGGGCTGGCCGGTGACGACCACGCCGAATTGGCCAGCGACAACAGGCGAGCGGCGACCGTCGGTACGCGCTCCACCACACGGGCCACTTCGGAAAAATTCAGACTTTCGTCGTTCAGCGCCTGCAGCAGAAACGGCGCCCCGGGCGGCAGCACCGGCACACGGTCTTTTTCCAGCGGCTTGCGCGTGGCGGATGCGCCGGGCGTCGGCATCGCGTCAGGTCTCCCCGTTGCCGACGCGTGCTGCCGGGCTGGGTTCGGTAGCGTCTGCGGCGGTTGTGAAGAAGGGCGGTTCATTCAGCAGCGCCGGAACCTCTGCCGCCGGCGCCGGCCGGGAGAAGAAATAGCCCTGTGCCTGGTCGCAGAACAGGCCGGCCAACACGACCGCCTGGTCGCGCACCTCGACACCTTCGGCGACGACCGTGTAGTTCAGTGCATGCGCCAGGGAGATGATCGTACCGAGCATAACCGCGTCTTCGCTGCTGTTGAGCACATCGGCGACGAACAGGCGGTCGATCTTCAGCGTATCGATCGGCAGGTGCTTGAGCGAACCCAGCGACGAGTAACCCGTGCCGAAATCGTCGATCGCAATACGTACGCCCAGCTTGCGCAACTCATCCAGAACACCAAGGGCCTGGCTGTCGGATTGCACGCAGCTTTCGGTAATCTCCAGTTCCAACAAGCGCGGCTCAAGCCCGGTATCTCGAAGCACCTCGGCAACCGCGTCGACGATCAGCGGGTTGCGGAAGTGCAGCGGCGAAATGTTGACCGCCACCTGCATCTCGGGCACGCCGGCGTTCATCCAGTCTACGAGTTGCTGGCACGCGGTATGTGTGACCCAGTTGCCGAGTTGTTCGATCAGGCCGATGCGCTCGAGCGTTGGGATGAACTCGCCGGGCGAGATCACGCCGCGCTCCGGATGGTGCCAGCGGGCGAGGGCCTCTACGCCGATGACCAGCCCGGTCTGCAGATCGACCTGGGTCTGGTAGTACACCTCGAACTGATGCTGTTCGATGGCGTCGCGCAGCATCTGCTCATCCGCCAAGCGACGCTCTGCCTCGTCGGTCATTTCCGGACGATAGAACGCGTAGCGATGTTTGCCGGCCTTCTTCGCCGCGTACATCGCGCTGTCGGCCGCCTTCAGCAAGGCGTTGCCGGTAGTCCCATCATCCGGGAAGCGCGCCAGGCCGATACTCACGTGCGGCCGCCAGCCCTGTGTGCCGAATTCGATGGGTTGATTGATCGCGCCCAGGCAGCGCGTGGCGACTTCGGCGGCATCGACTTCGTCGCCGTTGTCATTGAGCAGGATGCAGAACTCGTCGCCGCCGAGGCGAGCGACGAAGTCGACGTCGCGGATCACGCTTTGCAGGCGACGCGCAACACTGACCAGCATGAAGTCGCCGACATCGTGGCCGAGGCTGTCATTGACGTCCTTGAAACCGTCGAGGTCGAGGAACAGCACGGTGAAGCTCTCTTCCCGCCGACGTGCCACCTTGATGGTGTCTTCGAGGTGTTGCATGAGATGGCTGCGACTGGCGAGCCCGGTAAGCTCGTCGAAGTAAGCCATCTTGCGGATACGATCGTCGGATTGGCGCTGGCGGGTCACATCCTGCACGGTACCCAGCACATTCAGCCCGCTGTTGCTCGTGACCAGTTCGAGATCCTGGCTGACAACGATGGCGTCTTTGCGCTTGCCGATGATGCGGTAGTCGAACAGCTCCGGCTGACGCTCGTGCAGTGCGCCCATGATGCGTGCCTTTACCTTGTCCCGGTCATCTTCGGCGATCAGTGCGATAAACGCATCGAGCGTGGTATCGAACGTCGATGTGTCGATGCCACACATCTCAGCGAGGTTGTCGGAAATCTCGAAGCGGCCGCCGGCAGGATCCCAGCGCCAGTAGCCGAGGCGCGCCACGCGCTGCGCCGTCTGCAACATCTGTTTGTGGCTGCGCAGTTCGGCCTCGTTGTCGCTGGCGCGCAAAATGAAGCGCACACGTTGCAGCAGGTAGGCGTAGTTGACCGGCTTGGTCGTGAAACCGGTCGCACCGGCATCGAACGCCTTGTCGATCGATTCGGTGTCATCCAGGCCGGTGACCATGATGACCGGTATGTCGTGTGTGTTGGCGTCGGCGCGCAGTCGGCGGCAGGTCTCGAAACCATCCGCGCCGTGCATCACGGCGTCCAGTAGGATCAGGTCGGGTTGGCGCCGTTGCGCCAGCACCAGTGCCTGTTCGCTGTTGGCAGCCTCGGTCGCGGCAAAACCCTCGGCACGCAAGACTTCGGCGGTAGTCAGGCGGAATCCCGGATCGTCGTCGACGACCAGTATGTGCTTGTCGTTGTGCCCGACAGGATCGCTGTCGCTGGGTGCCGCCATCGCCGCGGTGCCCGCAACCAGGTATTCGATGGCGCTGATCGCGTCGTTCGCTGACGTTTCAAGATTCGCAAACAGGGTGTCTATCAGTTCGCCGCGGTTGTTGTGTGCGGCTGCCTCCAACTCGGTGCAGGCTTGGGAAAGCTGGGTGGCCCCGAGATTGGCACTGGCCGACTTGAGCGCATGGGCCTTTTGACGAACAGCCTCGAGTTCTTTCTGCTGGGTGAGCTGTCGCAGCTGCGTCAACGCCAATGCAGCGTCTTCGAGGAACAGGGTGGCCACTTTGCCGAGCATGTCCTTGTTGCGCGCTTTGCCGAGCGCGCGCAGCCGTTCGATCACATCGCGATCGATCACGACTGGCCAGTCTGTCTCCGCCGGCGACTCAAAGGATGCATTCAGGTGTGGCGACGATGTTGCCAGCCATTGCTGCATTACCTCGGCCAGCTTCTCCTGGCGGAAGGGTTTGCTCAGGTAGTCGTCCATACCGACCGAGCGGCATTGCGCATCGGTACCCTTTTGCACATCGGCGGTCAGCGCGATGATAGGCGTACGCTCGCGGTTAAGGCGTTGTTCGAGTTCGCGTATCCCCTTGGTCGCCGCAAAGCCGTCAACCACCGGCATGTGGCAGTCCATCAGTATCAGGTCGTATTCCTGCTCTTTGAACGCCTCTATCGCCTGCTCGCCGTTTTCCGCCACGTCGACCTCGCAGTCCATGAGTTCGAGCATGCCCAAGGCGACTTCCTGGTTGACGTAGTTGTCTTCGGCAAGCAGCACGCGCCGGCCGCCCAGTTGCGGCACATTGGCGGTTTCGGTTGGCGTAGCGGAAAGCTGACCAAGACCGCGTTGTGCGTTCAGCAGGCAGGCAAGCAGCCGGTCCTGGCGGGCGGGTTTGGTCAGGTAGCACTCCACGCCGGCGTCTTTCGCCTGCGTAGCGATATCGTCGTCCCCGGCAGAACTCAACATGATGAGCGACAGCGGCGGTATCAGCGGGTCTGCCTGCAGGCGTTTCACCAGTTCTATGCCGTCGACTTCGGGCATCTGCCAATCGATGATGGCGATACGGTAGGGGTCACCCTCGCTGGCCGCTTTGCGCGCCAGGGCCAGTGCCTCCGCTGCGTCGGCCGCTGCATCGCTGCGCAACGACCATACGTTGGCCTGACCGGACAGGATGTCTCGATTGACCGGGTGATCGTCGACGATCAGGATGCGTAGCCCGCTGATCGTGCGCAGCGACATGTCGTCGTCGTTGTCGGACTGTGCCAATTCGACCATGACCGTCACTTTGAAGGTCGTACCCTCACCCGGCACGCTGTGTAGCGTGATCTCGCCACCCATCAGTTGTACCAACCGCTGGGTGATGGTCAGACCGAGCCCACTGCCGCCGAAGCGACGCGACGATGAGCTGTCGGCCTGTACGAATGCGTCGAAGATGTACTGGCACTGTTCTTCGTTGATGCCCGGCCCCGTATCGGCAACGTCGATGTGCAGTTTCAGTCGGCCGTCTTGTGCCGGCTCGGTGGCAACACGCACCGTGACTTCGCCATGCTCGGTGAACTTCACGGCGTTGCCGATCAGGTTGATCAATATCTGCGGCAGGCGGGTGACGTCGCAGCGCACCCGCGGCGGCAGGTCGGGGGGGATGTCGGCGATGATCTCCAGACCCTTGCGGTGGGCCTGGTCGGCGAAGATCTCCAGGGTGTCGTCGAACAAGGTGCGCAGGTCGGCATCGTCGAGTTGCAGATCGAGCTTTCCTGCCTCGATCTTGGAGAAGTCCAGAATGTTGTTGATCACGCCGAGCAAGCGTTCCGCCGATCGATAGGCCGTTTCGGCCAATCGTTGCTGGCGCGGTACCAGGCCGCTGCCGAGCAACAGTTCGGTCATGCCGAGTACGCCGTTCATCGGTGTGCGTATCTCGTGGCTCATCGTCGCGAGAAACTCGCTCTTTGCCCGGCTGGCGGCCTCGGCGAGAGTCTTGGCTTCTTCGAGGTCGTGGGTGCGCGCGTTGACCTTGGATTCGAGTTCTTCGTGGTGTGCCTGGATCTCGCGGTCGCGTTCTTCGATCTGATGCAACATGTCGTTGAAGCCGTTGATCAGGTCGCCGATCTCGTCGCCGGAGTGTTGCGGCAAGCGCAGCTGAAAGTTCTGCTCTTCGGTTACCCGCCGCATACCCTTGGCGAGGTCGCGCAGCGGTGTGGTGATGCTGCGTTGCAGCCTGCCGACCAGTCCGGCCACGATCAGCATCACGACCAGAAAGACCAGCAGGGAGAATGCGAAATACCACTTGAACTGGTCGTACATCGGACCAAGGTCCGTTTCGACGTGCAGATATCCGATCACGTCGTCGCCGCGATGGATGGGTACGAGCAAGTCGAGGTCTTCGGCATCGAAGCGGCTGGTAGCCTTACCGTCAGCGATCGCCTGCTTTATCCAGCCGTCGTCGTTTTCGGCGGGCTCATCTTTCTCGACCCAGTCCTCTTCAACGAACAGGCTCCCGTCCGTGAGGTAAACGGCGGCGCTGTGTGCGTCGCCTTCGGCCCTCAAGGCCTCGAGTACGCGTGTCGCGGTTTCGGGATTATCCAGCTCGATCGCGGCTGCGGAGCCGTGCGCCACGACGGAGGCCAGTTTGTCGACATGGTTGACCAATGAGCGGCGCGTGTCGGCGTATTCGAGCAGGGCATAGGCGACGAACGAGGCCAGCAGTGCCACCGCGGTGACAGCCATTACCAGCATGCGTATCTTGGTGCTGACGCTGCATCGCTTGTTGCTGACGATGGGCACGCTCAATCGGCTCCAGCGTGGCGGCGAGTCGTCGATTCGGCGGCATGCAACGAGGCATCCGCCCGACGATAGCGCCGCGGCAGAAACCGATCCCTGCAGATGTAAAGCGGATGCATTTTCATGATTTGCCTGGAAGCGTCCTGCATCAACAGTGCGCACCGACCATGGTTGATCGACGATGCCGCCGGAATACAGACGCCCTTCAGAGGTTGTCGGCGGCGGGTGTCAATCATTTAGTGCCTGAAACGGCGGTGAAACCTTTCGGCGAGGGCGGGATTGCCGCCGATGGAAACGCTCGGCTCAGCTGTTGGCTGCGAGGAAGGCGAGCAGTTTTTGAATAGCCTTGCGGCCGGTATCGCTGATATCGATGATTTCCAGCCCGACCCAGAATTCATTCGGCGAGTTGGCGGGTGTGCACCACAGTACCTTGGCGCCGACGCTGATCGATGGCTCGTTCAGGTACTGCGGCATGTCGACACGCATTTGGAGAATGCCGTTCGCGAACAACTCCCGATGGGTGATCAGCATCAGGCCTTCGTCGCACAGGTTGCCGACGAGACCGAGGGGCTGGTCGTCGATCACATTGAAGACACGCAGGCCCTCGTTATGTGCGTCGACACGATCGCTTTTGCGGCGTTCGTCCACGGTAGATTGATTCTCCAGTTCAGCCATTCACTGTCTCTTCCAACGCGCGGCGGATGCGCCTGAGCGAACGCGCCACAAAACTCGATGTTTCCTGGCGCATCGGACGGACACTGCCGCTCCGGATCTTGCGCGCCACTGCGACAGCAGGCATCAGTGCGATCTTTGCACCGTGTTGGTCAACGAACAGGACATTCTTGGTATGCGGGTTGACCCACAAGAGCTTCACTGCCTGTTCGTCTTTTCCATCCTGGTCCTGCATCACAAACCAGCTGCCGGCCTCGCGCATCAGTTTCTCGGAGATCCTGATGTCTTCCATGGTCGGCTCGACTTCATCGTGGTCGTGCGCCGCCTGCGATACGGAGGCGGTTGCGGCGACCTTCGGTTTAGCCGGTTGTGCTGCTGCCGTCGATTTCTTAGCGGCCACGACCGTGGTTTCTGGAGTTTTATCCAGTGCTTCGATAACCCGTCGGATGTTCTGTTCGTGATGCGGGATCAGGCTTCCCACCGTGGTTTCGAGACGGGTGGTCAGGTCCTTGCGGATGTCGGCACCCAGCGGCTGGCCTTTGGCGGCGTAAACAGCGGCTGCGACCAGCGCCTCGCCCACGCTGTAGGCGTTGCTCCACGCGCGTGATTCGGTATCGAGGTCATTGCGCAATAACAGCAGGGTGAGATAGTCGGCATAGGTGGTCGACAGGAAGGTGATGACTGCCGGCGCAACCTCGATGTCGCCACTGATGTCGTCGATGGTGTTCTTGACGATATCTTTCGCCTGTTCCAGGCGCGCGCGTCCACGCTCGCTCTCGAGGGTGCGCTCTTCGGCCGCCGTAGTCTGTTGTTCGAGTTTCTTTTCGGCGGCTTCGAGTTCGGCAATCTGTGTGTTGAAGAACGGCTCGTCGAGCGTCTCGCGTTCGAGAATGCGGGTGACGATCTCCTGCAACTGCGGATAGATGCCTGCGCGCAGGTTTTCTTCGCGCACCCAACGCATCCCGGCATCGACCATGCGCTCGAACAGGCGCCGCGCCGGGTGCTTGTTATTGTCGAGGAAGTGTGGATCCTGCACCGCTATCTTCAGATAGCGTGTATGCAGGTGGCTGAGCAGGGTCTTGACCGAGTTCGGCAGCAGTTTCTCGTTCAGCATGGCCTCGAACAGCATGCCGACGATATCGATGACGTCCTCGTCCTTGCTTTCGAGTCGATCGCGACCGACCAGGCCCTTGATGATCTGGCGTTGTTTCTCCAGCGCGCCCTTGACCTTCAACAGCAGAGCGGCATCGACCGATACCTTGGTGCCGATCGGTCCGGTGGGTATCGGCACCGGGTGCGGTGCTTCCTGCAGGACGCGCACATCCGCAATCGCCTCGCCGACATTCGCAGCACTCGGCGTGATCGGTACCGAGGTCTGCAGCGGAGGCGGCGGCGACTGGCGCCGGCGCTTCTCCATCAGCAGCGAGCTGATCGCGGCCAGTGTTTCCGCCGAGGTCGGGGTTGCCGGGCGCAGGCGTTGCGCAGGTTCGGTATATCCCCAGTCGGAGTCTTCGTCGGCTGCGTATGCCGCAGGATCGTATTCGGGGGTGCGCTCGCGCGATTCGTCGATCTGCTCGTCCGCGGCGGAGCCGGCAGCGCTGCTCGACGGTCCGAACTTCTGGTAGTCGTACTTGACGTTGGGCAGGATGCCCATCTCGACCAGACGCTCGTTGAACTCGTTATACAAGCCGCCCAGGCGCCCGACGACGTAGCGATCGAACAGGGTGTAGAAGACCAGCCTTACTTCTTTCTCGACCTCCAGTTTGCGACTGGCTGGGTCGAATGCGCGGATCACCTGCATTGGATTGCCGGGCACGTGTTCGGCGTCTATCGGGCGACCGCCGAGCAGTACCGACAGGCGTTGTGCCAGACCGTGAAGCTGACTTTGCTGTTTGTCGACCGCGCGCTTGGCGATGGTTTCGAGAGCCAGTGAGCGCTCGTAGTCTTCGACGTCCACCAGGCTGAGCGTGTCGGCGCCGAGCTGTTTGCTGGTGTCGGTGATTTTGGAGAAAGAACGCATGCGTTCGAGCAGCTGGTTCTGAAACTCGGTAACGATGATTTCTTCTTTGAGGTAGAACTCTCGTTGCGCGTCGAAGAACAGACGCTGCAGCCGATTGTTTTCGGCAGCGTCAGCGAACTCGAGCAGCACTTGGCTGGAAGAATCGAACAGTTGACGCAGGCCTTCGATGAGCGATTTGCTGACGTCTTCTTCCCACTCGGAGAGGGTCTTCTGAATCGTTGTTTGCATATTTTTCCGGTTCAGCGGGGCACTGGGGAGCGGCGCTAAAAGGTAGAATACTAACCGTTAATTCGACGTGCCAGCGATTATATTGAGGGAATTCGCTTCGAAATCGCCCACTTCAGCCGGGAGGATCGGGTATTGATCGGACTGCTTCAGCGCGTGTCTCATGCCTTTGTAGAGGTCAATGGCGAACGTATTGCGGAGATCGGTCGCGGCCTGCTGGTGTTGGTCGGTGTGCAGAAAAACGATAGCGAGGCGGAGGCGGATCGTTTGCTGCAGCGCCTGCTGGGTTACCGGGTGTTTGCCGACAGCGAAGACAAAATGAACCTCAGTGTTGCCGATATCGGCGGTGGGCTGTTGTTGGTGCCGCAGTTCACCTTGGCGGCGGATACCCGCAAGGGACGTCGGCCGAGTTTTTCGGGTGCAGCGCCACCGGATGAGGGAGCGCGCCTGTTTGCCTATCTGTTGGCACACGCCGCAGCGCAGGCCAAGGGCGTGCAGAGCGGGCGATTCGGCGCCGATATGCAGGTCGGGCTGGTCAATGACGGGCCGGTCACGTTCTGGCTGGAGACCTGATCGGTCCCGCACTGCGAATTTGCCCCGATGCGTGCTATTTGGCGTAGAATTCCCACGAATACAGCGGCATATCTTTTGGAGCATGAAAGTGGCTCGTAGCGCCAGCATCAAGCGCGACACTCTGGAAACTCAGATATCGGTAAGCATTGCCCTCGATGGCACCGGCAAGGCGTGTTTCGACACCGGCGTGCCGTTTCTCGAGCATATGCTCGACCAAATCGCACGCCATGGTCTGGTCGATATTGAGATCGTCGCCAAGGGCGATCTACACATCGACGCGCACCACACGGTGGAAGATATCGGTATCACTCTCGGTCAGGCGTTCAGCCAGGCGGTGGGTGACAAAAAGGGTATCCGGCGATACGGCCATGCCTATGTGCCGCTCGACGAAGCCCTGTCGCGCGTGGTGCTCGATCTTTCCGGCCGGCCGGGCCTGGTATTCGATGTCGATTTCACCCGCGGCATGATCGGCGGTTTCGATGTCGACCTGTTTCACGAGTTCTTCCAGGGATTCGTCAACCATGCGGGTGTCACCTTGCACGTCGACAACCTGCGCGGCAGCAACGCCCACCACCAGGCCGAGACCATATTCAAGGCTTTCGGGCGCGCCCTGCGCATGGCGATCGAACCGGATGAGCGTCTCGGCGATGTGATTCCGTCCACCAAGGGCAGTCTGTAGGGGATTACGCTCGTGGTTCAGAAGATTGCCGTGATCGATTACGGCATGGGAAACCTGCGTTCGGTATCGAAGGCGGTCGAGTACGTTGCCGATGGCGCCGAGGTGCAGGTAAGCAGCGACCCACGCTATATCGGCGAGGCCGACCGCGTGGTGTTCCCCGGTCAGGGTGCGGCGCGCGATTGTATGTTGGCGATCAGCGATCACCACCTCAACCAGGCGGTTCTAAGCGCCGCCGCGAACAAGCCGTTTCTCGGTATCTGCATGGGCATGCAGGTACTGCTGCGCCGTTCCGAGGAGAATGGCGGCACTGAGCTGCTGGGCCTGTTCGACGGCGAAGTGCGCCGCTTCGACAACCTGCCGCTCGGTGACAACGGCCTGCCGCTGAAGATTCCGCACATGGGGTGGAGCCAGGTACGACAGGAGCAGGAACATCCGCTGTGGAACGGTATCGACGACGGCAGCCGGTTTTATTTCGTGCACAGCTACCGGGTGATGCCTGAAGATGCGTCGTTGGTCGCGGCGACCACCGACTACGGCGTGCGTTTCACCTGTGCGATCGCGCGCGACAATGTGTTCGCAACCCAGTTTCACCCAGAGAAGAGCGCGGACGCGGGACTGCAACTGCTACGCAATTTTGTGAACTGGCAACCCTAAGGTTATGAGTGGCCGGCCATCGCCGGCGATGAGCGCTGAGTAGAGACACGACGATGATTTTGATCCCCGCTATCGACCTTAAAGACGGCAAGTGTGTTCGCCTGCGCCAAGGCGTTATGGAAGACGACACGGTGTTCTCCGACGATCCGCTGGAGATCGCCCAGCGCTGGGTCGACGCCGGCGCGCGTCGCTTGCACATGGTTGACCTCAATGGCGCATTCGAAGGCAAGCCGGTCAACGCCGAACCGGTGCGGCGCATCGCCGATGCCTTCCCCGACCTGCCGATCCAGGTGGGTGGCGGTATTCGCAATGCTGAAACGGTCGAGGCCTATCTGGATGCCGGTGTGAAATGGTGCATCCTGGGTACCAAGGCGGTCCGCGAACCGCATTTCGTGTCGGAGATCTGCCTGGCTTTCCCCGGTCACATCATCGTCGGCCTGGATGCCAAAGACGGCAAGGTGGCGGTTGAGGGCTGGTCGAAGCTGTCGCGCCACGACGTGATCGACATGGCGCAACATTTCGAGAACGACGGTGTGGATTCGATCGTGTACACCGATATCAGCCGTGATGGCATGATGCAGGGCGTCAATGTCGAAGCCACGGCAAAGCTCGCCAATGCGGTGCGCATCCCGGTCATCGCATCGGGCGGTATCACCAATATCGACGATGTGCGCCGCCTGTGTGAAGTCGAGAGCGACAACATCATCGGCGCCATCACCGGCCGGGCGATCTACGAAGGCACGCTCGACCTGGCCGAAGGGCAGAAGCTGGCCGACGAACTCAGCGCCTGACGGGGCCAGCGAGGCGAATACGATGGGACTGGCAAAACGCATTATCCCCTGCCTGGATGTCGATGCCGGGCGCGTCGTCAAGGGCGTCAAGTTCGTCGATATCCGCGATGCCGGCGACCCGGTCGAAGTCGCCCGACGGTACAACGAAGAAGGCGCCGACGAGATCACCTTTCTCGACATCACCGCGACCGCGCACGAGCGCGACACCATTGTGCACGTGGTCGAGCAGGTGGCCTCCGAGGTCTTCATTCCGCTGACCGTGGGCGGCGGTATCCGCAAGGCGGAAGACGTGTTGCGCATGCTGAACGCCGGCGCTGACAAGGTGGCGATCAACTCGGCTGCGGTGTTCAACCCGGAGTTCGTCAAAGAGGTGACGGACCGCTTCGGTTCGCAGTGTATCGTGGTGGCGATCGATGCCAAGCGGGTCGACGATCACTGGGAGATCTTCACCCACGGCGGGCGCAAGCCGACCGGAATCGATGCCCTCGAGTGGGCGCGCAAGATGGCCGACTTCGGTGCCGGCGAGATCCTGTTGACCAGCATGGACCGTGACGGTACGAAGATCGGTTTCGACAATGAACTGACCCACGCGGTAGCCGCGGCGGTGCCGATCCCGGTCATTGCCTCCGGCGGCGTAGGCAACCTGCAACACCTGGTCGACGGCGTCAAAGTCGGCGGCGCCGATGCGGTGCTGGCTGCGTCGATCTTTCACTTCGCCGAGTATTCGATCGGCGAGGCCAAGCAATTCATGGCCGAGCAGGGCGTCGAGGTCCGTCTGTAAGCGCGGTTTGCCGGCGCCCGGGCCGAATGTTAAGTCGGTCGATTACTTCAACAGCCTTTGAGCGAGCCTTTCATGAGTGACACCCTGAGCCAATTGGCCGACGTGCTTGAGCAACGCAAACAGGCAGACCCGGGCGAGTCCTATGTCGCCAAACTGTACAGCAAGGGTCTCGATGCGATCCTGAAGAAGATCGGTGAAGAGGCTACTGAGACGGTAATGGCCGCGAAAGACGGCGATCGAGACAAGATCGTGTACGAAGTGGCCGACTTATGGTTTCACTGCATGGTGCTGCTGGCCGACCAGGGGCTGCATCCCGACGATGTCGAGAAAGAGCTGCAACGGCGTTTCGGCCTGTCGGGACTGGAAGAAAAGGCCCAGCGCGGCCAATAAAACCTTTTTCTGCAACCAAATTATGCGCTTACTGCCTAACCGTGGTGGGCGTCGACAGGATGTCGGCAAAACACAGCCGTGCGGGCTTGAGGTATCATGCCCGCTTGAATTTTTAACCCGCCCCTCCAGTGGTCGGGCAAATACCGGAGAGAGAGATGGGTATTGGTGGAATCAGTATCTGGCAGCTGCTAATCATCCTGGTGATCGTGTTGTTGCTGTTCGGTACCAAGCGTTTGCGCAACCTGGGCGGTGATCTGGGCAACGCAGTCAAAGGCTTCAAGAAAGCCATGGGCGACGAAGAAAAGAACGCCGAAAAGAATCCCGAAAAACTCGAGCAGGCCGACGAGAAAGTCATCAACGGCGAAGCCACGCGCGAAAAAGAAAAGCAGTAACGCTCACAAGGTCGTAACCAGCCATGTTCGATGTCGGTCTACTCGAGCTGTTGCTTGTCGGCGTCGTGGCGCTGTTGGTCGTTGGGCCGGAAAGACTGCCCAAGCTGGCACGCACCGCCGGCATGTGGCTGGGTCGCGGCAGGCGATTCATCAACTCAGTCAAAGACGACATCGATCGTGAAATGAAGGCCGACGAACTGCGCCAGATCCTGGAGAAGCAGAAGCAGAGCAATCCGCTGCATGAGATCGTCGACGACACCAAGAAGACCTTCGACCAGATCAAATCGGATACCGAGGCGGCGGTGAATGTGAGCGACAAGCCGAAGACCTCCGACGCCAAACATGAGTGACGACTCGAACCTTTCCGAACAACCTTTTGTCAGCCATCTGATCGAACTGCGCGACCGCCTGCTGCGCATGGTGTTGGCGGTGGTGGTTCTGTTGCTGATCCTGTTTCCGTTCGGCAACGATATCTTCCACGTGCTCGCTCAACCGGTGATGAATGCCTTGCCCGAAGGCAACTCAATGGTCGCCACCAAGGTGCTGTCGCCGTTCCTGACGCCGTTGAAGCTGGCCTTCGTTGCCGCCGTGTTTATCGCGATGCCTTATCTGCTCTACCAGCTGTGGAGCTTTATCGCGCCCGGCCTCTACCAGCACGAGAAGCGCCTGGCGTTTCCATTGCTCGCGTCGAGTATCGTGTTGTTCTATGTCGGCGCGACCTTTGCCTATTTCGTCGTCTTGCCGCTGCTGTTCCCGTTCCTGGTCGGCGTGACACCGGACGATGTCATGGTCATGCCCGATATCGCCGACTTCCTCGATATCGCCATTCGTTTCTTCTTCGCCTTCGGTATGGCGTTCGAGGTACCGGTGGCGACCATTCTGCTGGTGATGGCCGGCATCTCGACGCCGCAATCGCTGGCGGAGAAGCGGCCCTACGTGATCGTCGGTTCGTTTGTCATCGGCATGCTGCTGACGCCGCCGGACATCATTTCGCAGACCTTGCTGGCCGTGCCGATGTGGCTGTTGTTCGAAGTGGGATTGCTGCTATCGAAGATGCTGCTGCGCAAGCGCCGTCAGCGTGGAGAGCAGGGCGCCGAATCGACGTCGGATACCCCGCCCTTCGTCGGCACCATGCCGGTTGCCGCAGGTGCGGCCTCGGCGGGCGCAGCGTCGGCAACGCCATCGGACCCGTCTCCATCGGGCGCACCGGCGGCCGCCAGTGAGCCATCGGGTGAGTCGTCGGACGATGAGTCGAGCGAGGCGATGACCGAACAGCAGATGGAGGACGAGTTCGACCGGATCGAGGCCGAATTCGAGGCGTTGAACGAAACGCCGGCCGAAGGTGTGCCCGACGTCGACGCAGACGACTATGACGAGTCGGAAGACAACGAAGCGGTCAACGGCGTCGATGAACTCGTGACCTCGTCCGCCGATGATGACGCGGCCAACATGCTCGATGAAGAGGAGACCTTCCCGCAGCGTTCCGCAACCGAAGCCCTGGTCGATGCCAAGATCGAACAGATCGCGGCGTTGTATGCGACCGAGGCCTATAGCGAGGCGCGTCGCCTGCTGTACGAGGTGCTCGAAGACGGCAACGAGCAGCAGAAGAAGGTGGCGCGCAACATCCTCGGCCAGTTGGATAGCTGAGGCAGGGTTTTACGCCCGTGGCCAGATTCTTCTGTTTGTTGCTCCTGACGGCGATCCTTTCGCCCGCCTCGGCACTGCACAATCAATTGGCCGGACATGCGTCGCCCTATCTCGCGATGCACGGCGAAGACCCGGTGGCGTGGCAGGACTGGAACGCCGATGCGGTGGCGCTGGCACGTGAGCAGGACAAACTGCTGTTCATCTCGAGCGGGTACTTCTCGTGTCATTGGTGCCACGTGATGCAGCGCGAGAGCTACCGCAATTCCGAGATTGCAGCACTGCTCAACGATCACTTCATTCCGGTCAAGCTCGACCGCGAACTGCACGGCGCGCTCGATGCGCACCTGATCGACTTCGTCGAACAAACCCAGGGGCAGGCAGGCTGGCCGCTGAACGTCTTTCTGACTCCCGAAGGTTATCCGCTGATCGGCGCAACCTATCTGCCGCCGGAGCGTTTCAGCGAGTTGCTCAAGCGGCTCGATGCCACCTGGAAGAAAGAACCCGGGCGCATGCGCAACCTGGCGCGCCGCACCCTGCTTAAGCTTTCGATGCAGGATACCGAGTCGCTAGATGAGCCTTTGTCGGCAGATGCCTTGCGACAGGCGCTGCTGGAGCAGGCGTTTACCATCGCCGACATGCTTGAAGGCGGATTCGGCAATCAAAACAAGTTTCCGATGGTGCCGCAGCTGATGGTGCTGCTGGAGCAGCAGGCCTCGCATCCTGACCCACGCCTGGCCGAGTTCCTGACACTGACACTCGACAAGATGGCCAACGAGGGACTGCGCGATCACCTCGCAGGCGGTTTCTTCCGCTACACGGTCGATCCATCGTGGCAGGTGCCGCATTTCGAGAAGATGCTGTACACGCAGGCCATGCTTGGCGAACTCTATCTGCGCGCTGCCGACGTCTTCGAACGCGACGACTATGCCGAACTCGCCTTGCAGACCTTACGCTTCGCCATCCGCGAGATGCAGAACGAACAAGGCGGTTTCGTGGCCAGCTTCTCCGCGGTCGATGGCGAGGGCGTGGAAGGTGGTGTGTATCTATGGCATGTCGACACACTGCAGCAGGTGTTGGGAAAAGACGATGCGGCGCTGGCACAGCGCTATTGGCGGATGTCCGGCCACGCCGCGTTCGATGATGGCCATCTGCCGCGCCGTGGCGAATCGGCGGCCGATATCGCAGCCGAACTGAACCTGCCGGTCGATTCGGTCGAGGCAAGGATCGACAAGATCCGGTCGACTCTGCTTGCGGCGCGCCATCAACGCGACCTGCCGATCGACGACAAGGTGTTGGCGGGATGGAACGGCTTGATGCTGGCGGCGTTGGCGCAGGCGGCTGCGCGCACTCACGACCCGCTGTTCGAACAGGCCGCGCAGCGGGTGAACGATTACCTGCGCGAACGTCTGTGGGATGGTCAGCGGTTGTTGCGTGCCGCAGACAATGGCCGGGAACTGGGCAGGGCGTCGTTTGAAGACTATGCCTATGTTGCCTACGGCCTGTCATGGTATGCGCGTACCCGCCAGGACAAAACCGCCGCATCACTCGCCGATCAGCTGTTGCAGTCGGCGTGGGAACGGTTTCACGGCCCTGCCGGCTGGCGCCTCGACGATCAGCCACTGATCCCGGGCATGGGGGATGAAGCCGCCGTAACGGAAGGCGCATTGCCGTCTCCGTCGGCGACCTGGATCAACATCGCTGCGCGCAGCGGCGAGGCGGATATCCGCGGCCAAGGGGCGCAATCCGCGCTGCTGGCGCGCAACAAGGTGCAGGCGGAGCCTTTCTGGTACGCTGGCCACGTTCAGGCACTGTTGCAGGTGCCGCGTCAAAGCCGGACCGAAAAGGCCGTGAAGAAATCCGATGAATAATAACAGCGTGCCCCTCAAATCCTTGCGCGATCCGTTTGGACGTAGCGTGACCTACCTGCGCCTGTCGGTCACCGATCGCTGCAACTATCGCTGCAATTACTGCATGGCGGAAGACATGACCTTTCTGCCACGCAAGGATCTGCTGACACTCGAAGAATTGCAGCGGATCACAGCGGTGTTTATCGGGCTCGGGGTCGACAAGGTGCGCATTACCGGTGGCGAACCGCTGGTACGGCGCGATGTTATGTCGCTGTTCGAAGGTCTGTCTCCCTATGTTGCGGAGGGCAGTCTCAAGGAACTGACGCTAACGACCAACGGCACCCTGTTGGAGAAGTATGCGCACGAGTTGTATGCCAACGGCGTACGTCGCATCAATGTGTCGCTGGATTCGATGGATGCCTATACTTTCGGCGAGGTCACCCGTGGCGGCGATCTGCAGACCGTACTCACAGGGATCGAAACGGCCAGTGCCGCGGGCCTTGCGGTAAAGATCAACGCGGTGGCCCTGCGCGGGATCAACGACGGCGAACTGTCATCCATGCTCGGCTGGGCCGGTGAACGTGGTTACGACCTGACGCTGATCGAATCGATGCCGATGGGCGAGATCGGCGATTGTCGCCAATCGCATTTCATGTCGCTGGATGAGGCACGCGCCGTGCTGCAGAAAGACTGGACGCTGACCGCCAGTGAGCATACGACCGGTGGACCGGCGCGCTACATGCAGGTCGCCGAGACAGGCACGCGCGTTGGTTTCATCACACCCTACAGCCATAACTTCTGCGAATCGTGCAACCGCGTGCGACTGACGTGTACCGGTACCTTGTACATGTGCCTGGGCCAGGACGATGCGACCGATCTCCGCCAGCCGTTGCGTGACGGTGCGAGTGACGATCAACTGCGCGACGTGATCGTCGAGGCGATCACCCGCAAACCCAAGGGTCACGATTTCGATGAAACCCGCCTGCAGGATGGGGCGCAGGTGATTCGATTCATGAGTACCACCGGCGGGTGAGTGGTTCGGACGATCGACCCGGCATCGCTACCGGATCGGTCGTCAGCAACGCAGTGGTTGATCAGGTGGTGCGATTGGCGTCGACAGTCGCCTGGATCTGTTGTGCCAACCCCGGCTGCAGGCCGAGTGCCCCGGCCAGCGTATCCAGATAGATCTTCTCCGGCGGGGTCGGTGAGTCCAGCATCAGGGCCGACGCCGCATACACCTCGGCTGCGTGCTCCGGCGAATCGACGGATTTTGCGAGACCGTCGATGTCCAGCGGCTTGCCGTATTCTTCGAACAGGAAGGCCTTGTCGTCTGCCGGCAGATCGAGCCCGTTGATCTGGTTCATGATCGCCTGGCTCTCTGCCGTATCGATCTGGCCATCGGCCTTTGCCGCCATGATCATCGAGCGCGCCAGCAACATGCTCAGGGCCTGTGCGCCGGCAGCGTCGTTTTGCCTTGGGAGGAAGGCGCCGTCTTCCGGCGGTACATCGACCCCGGCCTGCGGCATCACGTTGCCGTTGGCCTGGTAGTTCTGCCAGGCCTTGTAGGCGAGGCCGCCAACCAGCGCCAAGCCGCCGAGCTTCAACGCATTGCCGGCCATCTTCGATGCCTTCTTGCCGGCCAGCAGGTTGCCCAAGACACCGCCCGCCAAACCGCCGGCGAACCCACCGGCTGCGCCACTGCCTACGAATTGGTCGAGTAGTCGTTTCGCGTCAAACATCGTCTTCCCCGTTGATTGCCTGACACGTTACGACCGCAGCCGATGGTCGCGGGTTCCCCGTCGGGTTCAGCGTTTGCGGTGCTTGTGCATCGCCGCTGCTCCGATGGCGAGCAGCACCAGCGTTGCCGGCAACGGCACAGCAGAAACCGCGTAAAGCGTGGTGGTACCCGAGACCTCGTTGGATACGACCACATATCCCGCACCACCCGTGTTGGTTTGGTTGAGCAACGCAAACGCGATGCCTTCCGGGCTGATGTCGTCGGTATTGAAGATATAGTCCTGGTACACGGGATTGTTCGGATCGGTCACGTCGAACACCATGAGGCCGCTGGTGCGCTCAAGACCGACCAGGGCATAGAACCAGCCGTTGATCTCGGCGATTGTGATGGCTTCGGGCTCCGGGCCTTTGTTGTCCGAGCGGCCTTCCTGCCATAGCTCCGGGTATTGCTCGGCGATGATGCGCTCGATCAGGTCGCCACTGTCGTACACCTGCTCGCCGGTCGCTGCATCCCAGATTGAGAAAGAGCGCGCGCCGAATGCATAGATTTCTTCATAGGCGCCGTTGTTGTCGGCGTCACCCAAAGTTGTCGTTGCATTCAAGCGACCGAGGTCGTCATTGCCGTCGGTGCCCGCGACCGCGCCCTCGAGGTTGAGGTCTTTCACGCGCGATTCTTCGTTGTATTCGATCGCGCCGAGGTTACCGGCGTTGTATGCGTCTGCCCCGGCGTCTTCGTAGTCGCGTGCATCACCTTCGTTGGCAGTAACGTAATAGGTTTTGCCACCGACGGCATAGCTGCTGATGGCGTCCGGTTGATACATGCCTTTCAGGCCGTTCCAGGTTTCGATCTCGCCGTCGCTGTCGCGATCGGAGGCATCCAGGCCGTTGCCGGCAATACTATGGTCTTTGAAGCCCAATGCGTCGACGCGGGTCACGCTGTTGCTGGCGATATCGATTACCGCGACGGCGTTGTTTTCCTGCAAGGTAACGTAAGCGGTGTTGCCGTCGGGTGAGACACTGATGTATTCCGGCTCGATATCCTGTGCCTGGCTCGCGCCCGGTCCGAAGATACGGACATCGCCCGGCAATGCGACCGACGCGAAGTCGATCGCGGTGGCGGCGGTCTTCGAGGCGACATCGACGACGGAGACCGAACCTACCGGGTCGGTATTACCGGCTCCATAGAAGTCGGGTTCGCCTTCATTGGCGACGATCACCTTGCTGCCGTCCGGGGTGAACGTCAGCATATCGGGCAGGGCGCCGACGCCGACCCGCGATACTGTGGGCGCGGCAAAGTTGGTTTCGTTGGCATCGAAAAACCACACCTCGCCGGTGTCCTGCTTGTTCGCACCGTTCTCGACCGCGATGGCGACAACGCCGTTGCTCACCGCGACGCTGTTCGGTGAGCCAAAGCCTCCGACATCGAATGATCCCAGCAAGGTGCCTTGTCCACTGCCTGACAGCTGCAGCACGTCGACGCGGTCATTCTCGGCATTGGTGACGAAGGCGCGATTCGACGCAGTGTCGACAGCGACGATTTCGGCACCACCTTCGAGATCGGTGCCTTGTATGCCGCTCGACCAATAGGTCCAGACGGAGGTGAATTCGAGCTTAGGTGCGGCATACGCCGACGAACCCATGAGCGACAATGCGCACACAGCGGCGGCTGCGGTTTTGATTCGGGGAAACGACATCAGAGACTCCGGCAAGTGTTGTTATTGCTTACTCAGCATGCCGTGGACGGATGCGATGCGTTTCGGCATCGCGTCGGGCGCCACGAAGGCGCCCGACCGCTACATGCTAGAGGTCGGCAAATGCTAAGCAGGGTCTATGACAATGACGTGACGCCAGCATGACCGCGTCGGGCCTTACCGCTTGTGCTGTGGTGGATTGATTTTGCACTGGCCGTCGGCACAGCCGTCGTCGAACCAGTGGCCAATCCGTTTGGATATCACGTAGCGCCGAGCAGCAAATGCCTGGTAGCAGAGCTCTGCCAGGCTCTTGGGCAGTACGGACAAGGGCAGGTGAAGCCACCACCATCCCGCTGCTCGGTAGCTGGCAAGCACGGTGTCGAATCCAATCAACATCCGGCCGTCATCGGTGACGGCATGCAGCGAACCCATCAAGGCCTTCATCGTTGTGCCATAGCGCGACGGATCGAAGCCATGCGCCTGAATGTCGATGAACGCGAGTTTGCCTTTGTGATCGGCATGGGCGAGCTTGTTCTTCTCCCATCGGCAGATCGGGCAATTACCGTCGTAAAGCAGGGTGATTTTTTGATTCGGCATCGGGGTTGTCCTCAAAAGGGTTTGGCCACCATCAGGAAGAACACAACGATCATGGCGCTGAATGCGGGTATGCCGAGCAGCGTCCAGGTGCGTGCGTACGACCAGTAGATGGGTGGAAGGGGTGATTGTGTGGTTTGTGCCTCGGCGGCAAGTTTATGCATGCGGATCTGCAGCCAGACGACCGGTAGCCAACATAGCCCGGCAAGGGCAAACAGCCCGAGGCTCCAGGCAATCCAGCCGGTCAGTGGCAGGCCGGCAAGAATCATCAGGGCATAGCCGCTCGCCGGCTGTATGACGACTGTCGGCAAGGTGAATAGCCAATCCGCCAGCACTACGCGTTTGGCGGTGTGCGCGATGGCCGCGACGTCTTTGCTGCGGTTGGCCTGCCACATGAAAAAGGCCGTGCCCAGGCCGGTGCCGAACAGCAGCGTGGACGACACGATATGCAGTGTCTTGATGATCGCGTAGTCCATGTCACGCCTCGCTTGCCGAAGCCGACAGCAACAGCAACATCGCGACGATCGGCAGGTTCTTCACCAGGCTGCCGAAGGGGTCGGTCCACAGCTGCGGTGCGACGATCGTCAGCGCAGCGGTATAAAAGCCGATGACGGCGATCTGTGCCAGCCACAGACGGCGACCGGGGCGCAGCAGTGTCAGCATGCCGAGCATCACGTCGGTGATGCAGGCAGCGGCGAACGCCGGCTGCGCCGCGTTGGCCGGTAGGCCGAGATCGCGCAGCAGCGCCACGCCGCTGTCTTGCGCATACAGCCAGCTCACAACACCGGCCGAAACCCACATCGCTGCCAGTGCCAGCAACAGTACCGGCTGCGTCCAACTCCTTACCGCTTGCTCGCGCAATCGGACGACGTTAGCGGGCGAAAAGAACTGCGGCAGTGCGCGCGGCGGTCTGCCGAGCACGCAGCGCGTATCGTGTGCATCGGCGCTATTGCCTTTGAGCAGCATTCCAAGTGTCTCGCCACTCAAGGCCCCCATGCCGCTGATGTCGCCGGCCCATGCCACGAGGCGAATCACCGGAACGGGTATAGGAATCACCAGCCCGTCGCGCATGCGCATGCTGCGACGCAACTGCATGAGCAGCGTGCGCAGCGTCACCGGTTCGGCGCCGACCGCGGTTACGATCTGTTGCATGGCCCGGTCGGACTCGACCATGCCGACGATCATCTCGACCAGGTCGTCGCG
The DNA here is from genome assembly GCF_002009425.1 of Thiosocius teredinicola. NCBI lineage: Bacteria > Pseudomonadati > Pseudomonadota > Gammaproteobacteria > Chromatiales > Sedimenticolaceae > Thiosocius > Thiosocius teredinicola. Next base: position 3,947,677 of record NZ_CP019936.1, on the reverse strand, counting down.
ATGTATCGGTTGCAGTTGCTGATTGCCGCGACCGACCAGCGGGATTAGCGGCAGGCTGGCGAGGGTAGCGAACAACTGCGTGCTGGGGCTCTCCGGCGCCATCACCAGCGACGGCTGAACGATGGTCCAGCCGGCGTTGCTGCATCCCTGCAAAACTTTGTCGGCCGCGTGTTTGCTCTGATGGTAGGCGCTGCTCGCATCGGCATCTGCCCCCAGCGCAGAGATCTGGATACAGCGCGCCACGCCCGCCTTGTCGCAGGCACGAAACAGCGCTGCGGGTGCACGGTAGTGCAATGCCTCGAACGATTGTGTGCGCGTCTCGCGCAGGATGCCCACGGCGTTGATCACGACATCGACGTTCAACAGCCGCGGCAACCAGGTTTGCTCGTCCTGGTCCTGCATGAAATCGACTTCAAGGTGGCGGAGCGAGCCGACACCGGGCACAACCGGCTTGCGGTGAACGCAGGCGACGACGTCATGGCCGCGTGCCGCCAGGGCGTCGACCACGGCGCTGCCGATGAATCCGCTGGCTCCGGTGACGAGTACGCGCATCATGCCACCTCTTTGGGCAGGTTGAACGGCTTGAGTCGAACCGCTTTGAGCAGGCTGCGGCCGATCAGCGCGAAGCCGATGAAGTTGCCGAGCAACACGGCGAGCACGATCTGGCGGATGGCGTCGGCGATGCCCACGGTGGACGATGGGCTGAAGATAACGGCAAGCGATAGCGGCGCGATCAACAACATCAGGAAGGTGTAGCGCGACCAGAACTCGGTGCTGCCTCCCCGGTCGCACAGTTGATCGAGCAGGGCGTTCAAGGCGGATTTCATCCATGCCCACATCGACAGACTCACTGTAACGCTGGCTGCCATGCTGAATATCATCAGGTTCAATTCGCTCATCGTGTTGCTTCCTTCTTTACTTTCCAATATTTCTGTAATGACAGAAATTAAAGTGCAAAAAAACGCCGGCGCTCAGCTCAGCAGTTTTTTGGCCTTCAAACTGGTTTTCAGCCATTGCGTCAATCCGGCGTTCGGCAATGCCTTGACCTCTTCAAACACGTTGGCCATCAGTTCCATGAAGTCCAGCGTATCTTTCATCCGGCCGCGGGCGACCTTGGGCGTTTCGCCGCCGGCCTCCGACACACAGGCGCGCAATGTGGTCAGCGTCGGATCGATCTCGCGGCGTTTACGGCCTTCGGCGACGGTGCGGAAGATCTCGCGCACGTCGTGCTGCGCCTCGAAGTGGTCGCGCCGGTCGCCTTTCATATGCACGATGTGCACAAGCTCCCAGCTTTGCAGTTCGCGCAGGCTGGTGCTGACGTTCGACCGCGCCACGCCGAGCGTTTCCGATATCTCTTCGGCATGCAGCGGCGCCTCGCTGAGGAACAGCAGGGCATGGATCTGCGCCACGGTGCGGTTGACGCCCCAGCGGCTGCCCATTTCACCCCAGTGCATGACGAAGCGTTCCATGGTGGACGAGAGTTTCATCGTCTAAATTCGATCTTTCGGTAATTTCTGTTATTACAGAAATAGCCGTTTTGCCAGGCTCAGTCAAGAAGATTTTCGTGCGTACTTCGGCGGGCCGTGTCTGAATCGCCGAATATCAAGCCTGGTTTCGCGAAGTAGAAGCGACGCCGGGGAAGACAAGGCGCGCTGAGACATGCAGCGCCACCGGGGGCGTGGAGGCTTGCGGCAATGGTCGCCGGCAAGAGGAAGGCCGACGCGATACGTGTAGTCGCCTGACCTCGGTGATCCCGGCAGCGTTGGCCGCACTCAGAACCTGACCGAGATCGACAGGCCGATGATATGTTGATCGTAGCTCGGGTTATCTTCGTCGAGCAGCAGTACCTCGGGAATCGAATCGGCGTTCACACCGTCGATCGACCAGTCGTCCGCGTCGTACTTTTCATAGCGGTAGTCGAGCCGCAGCTTGGTGTTCTTGCGAATCTCGCGTTCGGCATACAACCGCAGGCTTTGTTGCTTGGCCTTGAGATCGGGAAATAGTGTGACGGGAGGCAGCGTATTGTTGCTTCGGATATCGATCTTGCCGGTCGAGTCGCTCAGTACATAGTCGGCGCCGATCTCGGTGCGGTAATCCTTCTTCCAGCGCACGCCCAGCCCGATGGAGTCGACCGTATCCTCGTTGCGCACGAACCAATCCGGTTCGTCGGGCACCTGGCTGCCGGCCTGACGCGATTCATAGATCTCGCGACCGATGAAGGCGTAGGTGGTCAGATCCTGGTTAGGGTTGTACGCGGCATCCAGGGTCAAGGATGTCGATTGTGCATCCCGCAGACCTACCCGGGTATCGTCGTAGTCGTCGTCAGACAGTGACAGGTTGGCGCTGAGCGCGAGTCGATCGGTGGGTTGCCACGAGATGTCGAGTCCCTGGGTTTTGCGATCGCGGTCCGAGATATTGTATTTGCGCAGCAAGGGGTTTTCGCCTGCGATCGGCTCGTAATCCGAGCCGATGCGCGCGGACAGGCCGCCGCTGAGCGAGACGTGCAGGTTGTCGAGGGCGGACAGACGTAGCTTGAGTTTTCCCTGATCTTCCGTGGTCTTGTCGACCTCGGACGGTGAGCGCTCCATGGTTTCACGACTGACTTCGCCGCTGAGACGCGCCTTGCGGTGTAACCGATAGCCGGCATGCAGTTTGGCGGTGCGCTTATCGTAGCTGTACGGTTGATTGGTGCTCGTCTGCGGCGAATTGGTCAATCCGCCGAAACTGTCGTTGACATAGTAGGTGTAGCTGTCGCTGGATGTCTGGTTGTCGCGCTTCTGCATGCGGTAAGAGGCTTTCAGGTCCAGGCCGCGTAGCGGTCGCGATGTTACCGCCAGGCTGGCGTTGTACAGGTAGATTTCGCCGTCCAGCGAGCTGCGCGGCAAGTTGTGGGCGGTGAGTGCGGGATCGACGGTATCCGGCAGAAAATCTTCATCCTGCAACATGACGCCGACCGAGGCGATGCCCGTAACATGCGTGGTGTTCGAGAGCGCATGGACACCGGATACGGAGAGCTGATGAAACTGGTTGTCGGGCGGCAGGGCAATCGCGCCGTCAGTGCCGCGCGGCCCGGTGGCATCGAACGGGCTCTCCCATTTGAGCGTCTCGAGGCTGTCGTAGAAGAACGAGCCGTGGTATGCAAAGCTCATCTGCGTCTGCTCGCCGTTGAAGCCGAGTGAGGCATCCAGCGTGTTGGTCGTGTAGTCGACCGGCTCGGGCAACAACACCGATCGACCGTTGCCGGGCGAGGTGCCGATCATCCCTGAGGTCTGACGCAATCCCTCCTGGCTCTCGGTCTGGTACGACAGTTTGGCGGTCCAGCGGTTGTCGCTGGCGTACACCTTGGTACCGGCCGCCAGTCGTTTACGCATGGTGCCGATCTCCACCTCTTTGAGACTCGATGTCAGGTTGGTCATGTCGGCCGTGCTGTCGCCGCTTACCCACAGGTCGGGCAGCGAAAGCTGATCGCTGTCGATGCCGTCGAATATGCTGCGGCCCGAAAACTGTCTGAACGGTATCTGCCGATAGTTGATGGATGTGTCGTACGCGCCCTGCGAGCCCCAGCCGATCTCCAGCGAGCGGTTGTCCAGCCCCAGGTTCTCGCCCTTGAAGCGGGCATAGCCGCTCTCGCCGTCGGTGCTGCGGATATCCACATCGCCGTTCAGCTCAACGCCTTCATCCCCGAGGCCGTTGTAGCGACCGAAGAACAACGCATCGTCGCTCAGTGACAGCACGCCTACGTCGATCTCGCCTTCGGTGCGGTACTTGGATATGTAGGGCTCGAACAGAGGGTAGCCTTGCGTGGCGAACGTCAGGAACAGCGTGTTCTTGGTGAAATCGTTGCTACCCGAAACGCGATCGGCGTCGTTGGAATCCCTTGCATAGTGACGCACACCGGTCACGAGATAGGTGTTGCGGGTCAGGAAATACTTGAGACCCGCTTCGGCCGACAACGAATCGTCGTCGCGCGCCGATTGCAGGTAGTCGGCAACTTCGTAGGCAACTGAGGCGTAGGGAATGAAGCGCGGCGTTACACGGTACTCGATCTTACCGGCCAAGCTGGTGCTGAGATAACCGGGACTGCCGGTTAGCGTGGTCTCGTTGAGTGCTCGTTGAAGATTAGCGGTGATCTTGGTGGCAGGAGTCGGGCGCAACGTCAGCTTGCCGCCGAAGTCCGGTTTGCGCACTGTGTCGAAGCGATCGTCTTCATAGTTCTGTTCGAGTACGCCGACATAGGCCTCCGCCTTGTTGCCGCCGCCGAACTTGCTGATGAAACCGACCGCCGCGCGATAGCCGTCGGAATCTCTGTCGAAACCGGCGATGTCTTCACCCAGGTCGTAATCGCGTCGATCATAGAGCGCCTGAAGAAAGACCTGATCCTGCTCGGTCAATGCGTAACTCAGACGAGCACCCAAGCCGAACAGATCGCGGTCGCGGTCGTCATTGATCAACAGGCCGGTCGCTGCCGGCACGTTGTCGAAATCAACGCGTTCAAACGTGGCGCCCGTGCGTAACGTCAGTGCATCGAATACGGTTTTGACGCCGGCGTGGGCGCTCAACGTCGAATAAGTGGTCGGGCTTTGTCCAGCGATCTCTGCCTCGGGCGAGTCGCGTCCTTCATGGTCTGACGCCATGCCCAGCCCGCCGAATAGCTCTATCGTGTCGGTCGCGTTGTATCGCCCTTCCAGGTTGACCCAGTAGTCCTGGTAGTTTTCGGCATCGTATTCTTTGTAGCGGCCGATCTCGGCACCCGCATTGAATTTCAGCGAGTGCTCGGGCCAGGTTGAATCGACGCGAAGCTGGGGCGACAGCACGCTTATCCAATCGGACGTCTCGCCGGTATCGGTGGCAAAGATGTTGTCGTCATAGGTTTCGGTCAGGCTGAGCGACGGTCTGAAGCGGAAGTTCGTTGTGTGGTACCCGGGTTTCTTTGCTTGTGTGCTGACCTCATTCGCATCGTCCGCTTCGACGAGGGTGTCAACTCCCGTGTCTGTCGCGAGGGCAGGCGCAGATAGCAATATCAGTGACAACAAGCCGGATCGCCATTGCTGGGTTGGCCTTGGTGAGCGCGTTGCTGTTTTCTTCATTGTGCTGGCCCCGTCAACCTGTTGTTCAGTGTTTCGGGTTGTGGTTGTTCTTATTGTTCTTTCATTGCAAGCTCGCGTACTACCGTCTACTCCGATTGTGAACCTCCCAGTCGAACAATATTTGTTCAACGTCAAAACAGTTGGCAATTTGTTTCAGTAGGAAATAGCGCCCCGTACGCAGCCAACGCTCAAATGTTTCCAATTGTTTCAGCCGTTTTTTTTGGCGTTGTGAAGTGCGTGCATCAGGCATATGGTTTTAATAGAAGTACATAACGACATGACGCCGAGGGCGACATGCATAGCCGAAAGTCATCTACCCACGAACTGGCCTTGCTGGGCCTTGTGATGGCGTTGAGCGGTTTTGCTTCAGGTGATGAGCAGGGCGCGGCACAACAACCGCGACCCATCATCGAAGAGCATGCGCAGATAGAAGGTCCTTTTGCCGATGGTCCGGATGTGACGGATACCTGTCTGGATTGTCATGAGCAGGCTGCGCACGACGTGATGCAGACGTCTCACTGGACCTGGTCGGTCAATCAGGAGGTTTACGGGCGGGGCAGCATCGCGGCCGGCAAGCGTCACGCAATCAACAATTTCTGTTATGGCGTGGCATCCAATCTCAGTAAATGCACTGAATGCCATATCGGCTACGGATGGAAAGACGACGCGTTCGACTTCGACGACCCGTCGCGTATCGATTGCCTCGTCTGCCATGATACGACCGGCACCTACAAACGCATCGGCGGCGATGGCGGGATGGCCGACCCGGCGACCGACTTTGAATTCGTCGCGCGCAATGTCGGATCGCCGGGTCGGGCCAACTGCGGCGCCTGCCACTTCTACGGTGGAGGTGCGCATGCGGTGAAACACGGCGATCTCGAGAAACTCCTGATCGACGCTGATGCAGCCATCGATGTGCACATGGCGTCTGACGGCCTCAACTTTCGCTGCCAGCAATGCCATAAGACCGAACGGCATGAGATCCCCGGTCGCAGCATGGCGGTCTCGCCCGGTGGTACCAACGCGGTGGCGTGCACCGACTGCCACCAGGGCAAACCGCTGCACAAGCATGCCTTGCTGGATCAGCATGCGTTGAGCGTGGCATGCCAGACATGCCATATACCGATCTTCGCCAAGGGCGAGGCGACCAAGACATACTGGGACTGGTCCGCAGCCGGCACCAAACCTGAATCCGAGGTGCGGGATGACGGCAAGCCCCTGTATGTGCCGGTCAAAGGGCGTTTCAGATGGGAAAGAAATATTGTTCCGGCCTATCGCTGGTTCAATGGCAAAACCGGCGTGCATCGTTGGGGTGAAGATATCCCCCAAGGCGACGAATTGGTGTTGAATTGGCCGGTCGGCGACAGGTCGGATCCGGAGGCGAAAATCTATCCTTTCAAGCTCAACCGAGGCAGACAGATCTTCGATAAGGTACATCGCTACCTCATAAACCCGCATCTCGTTGGTGATGACGGGTTTGTCTACACACTGGATTGGGATACCGCATCGCGGCTCGGTATGCAGGCACGCGGTTTGGACTACAGCGGGCAATATGGCTTTATCGACAGCCTGATGTATATCCGCATCAATCACATGGTGGCGCCTGCCGACAACGCCTTGGGTTGCAGGGATTGCCACGGTCCGACGCAGAAGCGTCTGCCTTGGAAAGAGCTCGGCTATGATGCAGACCCGCTATACGTACCAGGACAGGCGCGTTTCCCGTTGGACCGGTGATCTCGGAGGCAAGTCATGAAACTGTTGGCGAGAGGTGAAGGCAAGTGACCAGGTCTGCTTGGTGGGTGTTGATTGCGGCGTGCCTGTGGGTTCAGCCCTCGCTGGCGCAAAGCGCCGAAGGGATGAGCGAGAAACAACAACAGCGAATCCGGCTGGAGGTCTGCCTCGGGTGTCACCGCGCGCAGTACGACGCGATCCGCAATACGCCGCATTGGATGTCGGGTGATCCGCGAACGCCAGCCAGCGTACACGAGTGCTCGACCTGTCATGGTGAGCTGGAAGAACATGTGCTGTCGGCCGGCAAACAGGGTGGGCAGGACGGGGCGCAGACCTTTGGCAAGGTCACGACCCTGTCTGTTGCTGAACAGAATGCGGTGTGCCTGGGGTGCCACAAGACCAGTGAGATGATTCATTGGCCCGGGAGCGGTCACGATCTCGAAGAGGTCGGATGTGTGGGATGTCACCGCATACACTCGCCCGATGATGTCGTCGAGCGGTCGTCGCAGCAGCAGGTGTGCTTCGACTGCCACGCGGAGATGCGTGCCAAGAGTCATAAACCCTATGGCCATCCGTTACGCGAGGGCGAGATGGCGTGTACCGATTGTCATGGCGCTCACGGCGGCCCGGGAGATGCCGGCCTGAAGGCATTCTCGGTGAACGAGGTGTGTTATGAATGCCATGCCGAGAAGCGCGGCCCGTTTTTGTGGGAGCATCAGCCCGCCAGTGAAGATTGCCTGTTGTGTCACGATGCGCACGGGTCGATCCATCAAGGTATGCTCAGCCGGCGTGAACCACATCTGTGCCAGTCGTGTCACGAGCCGACCGCGCTGGCCAACAATCCCTTGGGGCCGCATGCCCGGCATTCACGCCTTGCCTTGAGTTTCCGCGAACCGGGTCAAGCCGACCAGGGACCGGACCCGGCGCCGGGCTCGCGCGGCATATCGCGGTTTGTGTTGGGCGAAGCCTGCTCGAACTGTCATAACCAGGTGCACGGCAGTAATCACCCGGCGGGCGCCAAGCTCATGCGCTAGGTGCTGAAACGAATACAGGCGCCGTGCTGCGCCTGTTTCCATCCGGTCGGGCTGTCGGTGGTGTCAACGCTGCCCGCGTTGCAATGACCCATTCGTCGGTGTCTCGCTGACACGCGCATCGCTGTCGATCGCGAAGCGATTGACAGACCGCGCATCACTTCCCATACGTACGAATTCGACGAAGTCGTCATTGTCATCCATCGTGTCGAGACGTGTGTTGTGGATGTCGCTGGGCATGTTGGCCCAGCCTTCGCCCCAAACACTGTTGTGGTCGGCGAGTGCGCCCGTTGAAGCGCACAGCGAAGCGATCAATGTGAATGGTAGGCCGATTCGTAAGGTCATCGGATGCGCTCCCGGTCGATAGCTGACTTTGATTGGTTTGGGAATGAATTGATTGGCGTTTGAAAGGCCAGGATACCGATCGGGAGTTTCACGAGGATTTCGCGACGGTTTCATCAATAAACGGATATGTAACCAATTGTTTCGAGCGTTTCACCGAGCGCAATACATGCAACATGCTGAACCGATTCGGTAGTCATCCGCGCCATACACTGAACGTGAGAGGAGGACGTTGAGAAACCTCCGCTTGCAGGCGCCGGGAGGTGACGCTTGGTCAAAACACGACTGAAGGGAGTTGCAATTAAGGGAGTAGCGGCCATGAAAAACACAAGGCGTTTATTCAACAAGACAGCGTTGGCTGCGGCCATGGCTGTCGCAATCGGTGGCATCGTGTCGATCGATCAATCCGTTGATTTATCGAGCGGTGTGTCGTTGTTCGTATCGACTGCCTATGCGCAAGATGATGGCGGTCATGGCGGCGGAAAACACGGCGCGATGGGCCAAAAAGGCGGTGGCCAAGGTGACCGGGGTGCCGGTGGCCAGGGTTACCGTGGTGGCAAATCCATGCGTGACGTGTTGTCGGATTCCGACGAAGGTGAAGAAGACTCAGACCGGCCGGAGTGGGCCGGAACGCCGGGCCGAGACGGCAAGCCGGGCGGCGGTAACGCCGGTGGCGATCGCAAGAAAGGCGGCGACTACGGTGACCTGTTCGTGGTCCTGCGTGACGCCGACGGTAACCCGGTTATGGCAGGTGATGAGTACTACATCCTGTTGTCGGACGGCACTGTCGTGAAAACCGTCGACGGCGAAGTGCCTTCTGCCTATCTCGATCTGGCAGTACCGGTCGAGTTCGGTCGCATGAACATCGCACGTTCGCCGGCCAGCGTGCTTGAGCACGCGCTGACCGAGGCATTGAGCAAACTGGTGACCCTGCCGGCCAATGAAGACGGTCTGGTCGTCATCGACGCCAGCAACCTTGCTGCCGTCACTGATGCCTCCGGCAGGTTCGTTATCGGCGATGCATCCATCGACTCGCCGCTGGAGAACCTGGCGATCTACGAAGCATTGCTGACCGCGAAGGAAGTCACCGTCGACGATCGTACCTTGCTTGAACTGAGCGTGACCGCGTCGAAAGACGGAGCCGACTCGGTCTACACGATCTATGTCGACCCCGCAGTTCGGCTTGATCTCGCTGCGTCCGCTATCGCGGCCAGTTCCGACAAGACCGGTGAGCTGACGGCCGATGAGATTATGCTGATCAGCAGCTTCCTGGGTGTCGACGACGAGCTGGCTTCGTTGATGGAGTCTTACACCTACGACAAGGCGGCTGCGTTCGATGGTGAGATCGTTTCGGTGTTGGTCGACCCGGAAGGTGATGGCACCTACTTCACTGCAACGGGCGACGTGCTGAGCCTGATCGATCAGTACGCCGGCGACATCTGGAACACGGTGTCTCAGCCGGAGGTAATGGCTTACACCGACGAGCAGTCCGTTCAATATGAGGATGCGCTGAGCGGCATCTACCTGTTCACGCAAGCCGCAGACGATGCGGTTCAGGTACTTGAGTTCGTACACGATTACGAACCGCCTGAGTAACAGGTGAGTCCTAGCCAGGCGGTCGCCACGCTGTCAGTAGAAGGCGGCGTGGCGGCCAGATCGAAGAGGAGCGAAGAGATGCTGCGAATCAAGAAGCGTTCGCTGCTGTGGGTCTCTGCCGCCGTGGTGGTGTGCGTATTCGGCACTTGGCCGGCACAGCCGCCAATCGTTGCCGGTTTGAATATGCCGTCGGTGGCCTATGCCGCCGGCGGCAAAGGCGGACACGCCGGGGGTGGCTCGAGTCACGATTACACCAGTAGCGATCACACGGGCCATGACTCAGACAGCCATGATCACGACACGGATAGCCATGACGACGGCGACCATGCATCCGGTGGGCACGAGTCCGGGGGCGCTAAAGGCAAAGGTCGGGCTGATCGTGGTGGTCGTGCGCTCAGCGGCAAGGGCCGGGGCGGTCCGAGTCGTACCGTGGTCGAGGTCATCTTCGAGCACGAATGAGGTCGAGTCCGTGACGAACGGTGTTGTTTTCACCGTGCAAGGTGGACAGTGAACTCACTGCCGCCTTGCGCGCGGTTGCGATGCGTTACCCGCCAACCGTTCGAGTCGCATAACTGTTGAACGATCGCGAGCCCCAGGCCGCTGCCTCCGGTGCGGCGGTTGCGTGAACCTTCGACGCGATGAAACGGTTGAAAGATGGCATCGCGCTCACTTGCCGGAATCCCAGGCCCCTGATCGAGTATCTGCACCTGCAGGTTGCCGCCCGCTTGTGTGCAGACAATCGCTACCGGCTTGCCTTCCCCATAGGCGATCGCGTTTTCGATCAGGTTGCCGATGACGCGTCGCAGCGCGTTCGCACGCAGCGTGATGACGCACGAGGTGACAGCCGAGCTGTCGAGCGTGATCGATCCCCCGCGCAGACTGTATCCGCCTGCGACGTCGTTGAGCAGAGCGACAACGTCGGTTGCGACCGGATCTTCTCCGCCGCTGCCACGCGCCAGTAGCAGGGTCTGCGCGATCAGGTGTTCCATCTCGTCGATGTCCTGACGCAGGCCGTCGACCAGGGCCTGGTCGTCGGCCGTGTGCAACAGTTCCAGTTCCACCTGCATACGCGCCAAAGGGGTTCGCAGATCATGCGAGATGCCGGCAAGCAGCGTCGTGCGATTCTCGACCAACTGCCTGATCTGCGATTCCATCTGGTTGAGTCGTTGCGCCAGGTTGGCGATCTCTCGCGGACCGGACTCGGGCAGGCTGACGGTGAAGTCGCCTTCACCGATGCGATGCGTTGCCTCTGCCATTTTTGCCAGGGGGCGGGTGATGCGGCCAACGAGAACCACCGACACCACGAAGGCGATGAACAGCGCAATGGTTGCCAGGAGCGGCAAAATCACATGCAGGCTGTTGCGCACACGGTCCGCCTTGAAGCCCAATCGCATGACACGCCCACCCATCGGAAAGTCGGCCCACAGCCACTCGGGGTGATTGGGGTGGGCATGAATCAACACCGGTTCGCCGATGTGTCTGCTCAACGCGGATGTCAGGTACTCGAGATACGGACTCGGATCGGAATCCGTCGGATGCGGTGCTTCACTGGCGATCACCTTGATCGAGTGACGTTCGAGCAGCTCTTTCTCGTAGTCGGCGCGGGTGTCGGGTGGGAGTTCCACCCAGATCTGTGCGACCAATACCAGGAATGATGCAAGATCGTCGGCGGCCTGCTTGGTATGCGGTTTGATCAGTGAATAGTGAAGCAGCGATACGGCCACGATCGCGAACAACAAGAACGCGACGGCCAGGGCCATCGCGGTCCGGCCGAGCAGGGTGGAGGGCAATGGCGAAATCTTCACTGCGGCGCCGGGTTACCCTGCGGCGTGAACATGTAGCCCTTGCCCCACACGGTACGGATGAACTGCGGATGCTCCGGGTTGGGTTCGATCTTCTTGCGCAGACGCGTCACGCGGACGTCGATGCTGCGATCGAAGGGTGAACGCTCGTAGCCTTTGAGGTTCTCGATCAGCGAATCGCGGCTGAGCACCCGGTTGGGCTTGGTGACCATCGCTTCCAGAAGTGCCGAGTCGCCCGGCGTCAGTTCGATCACCGTGTCCTCGCGGATCAGGCTGTGTGCCAGCAGATCGAACGTGAAGCCACCGAATCGGTAAAGGTGGCTTTCGTGCAGTGTTTCCTGGTTGGCGGCGTGCATATCGCTGCGACGCAGCACGGCGCGAATGCGCGCCAGCAGCTCGCGTGGATTGAACGGTTTCGCCAGGTAGTCGTCGGCGCCAACTTCCAGGCCGACGATGCGATCGACTTCATCGCCGCGCGCAGACAATATAACGATCGGTATATTGACCGAACCGCGCAGCCGCCGGGCGATCGACAATCCATCTTCCCCGGGCAGCATCAGGTCGAGCACGACCAGGTCGACGTCATGATCGGCGAGGTAGGTGTCCATCTGCTCTCCATCGCCGGCGCCGGCAACGCTAAAGCCTTCGCCGCCGAGGTAGCGGATCACCAGGTCACGCAGTTTGTCGTCGTCGTCGACAATAAGGATGTTTTTTGCGGTGTTGTCCATGTTCGTCGAAATCGCTCCATCTGCCGGAGAAACACATCGAAACAATTTCAAGGTCAGCGGGAAACAGGGGGGAAACAGGTTTCGGCCATGCTTGCGTTGAACAACTCAACATCACGGTGGTGATATGACCAATTCGTCCAGCATGCGTTTTACCCTTCTCTCGCTGATCGCAGCGGTAGTCGTTTTTCCAACCTTGACCATCGCGGAGACTTCTTCATCTCCTAGAATAGAGTCTTCGGCGACACAAAGTGTTGTGCGAACGCAAGAAGAGTCACGATACCGCTACCAGACCGACAGGCAACTGCCGTCGGAGTATTATGGCGGCGGTGGGCAACAGCAGCGTCTGCGTAAACAGGAGCGTAATCGCTACCAAAACCGGCTGCATAGCGGCGATGGTTTTGGCGGGGCATCCCGCGGCGGCTCTGCAAATAGCAGCGGCCGGGGCGGTTTCGGTGGTGGATCGGCCGGACGCGGTTCAGGCGGTGGTGGTCGCCGATAATCCCACCATCTGCATGTAACGTCGGAGGGGCAGGTGAGGTATTTCGGTTTGTTGATTGCGATGGTTTGTGTCGGTCTGCTCGGCCTGCCTGCTGCCGTCGTCGCCGAACCTGCCGGTCAGACAGAACCCCAGGCGTCGCCGAATGGCGACGTTTGGGGCGATCCGGAAGACAATGAAGGGGAATCGTCGGACGAATCCTGGACGTGGTTCGGTATGGGATATGAACGCCGAAGAGCGATCAAGGATGTCACCGCCGATGGAACACCCGCGGGCGATAGTGGTTCGCCCGGCAACAACCCGGGCAAACCGGGTAAATAACCCGCTATGCCGCCAGCAGCCGCGAGTCGGCCGGATCGGGGCGTCTGAGACTACCGATTACCTGACCAACCCAAGCATCCGTCAGGCTGCCCTGCTGCAAACAGCGTAGGCCGTTAGTTCCTGTAAATTTCCCCGTGTGTGCCTGTCGCCGAATACGGTGTGTGCGATAAGCGTGTTGTATCGACAACGGTTGTGCTATCAGTTCAGCTTGTCCAGAATCCGACCAAGGCCAAAACGGAACCGCGAAGTTCCGCGACTGATTCCCCGCTTGTCGTTGTATAGCCGCAAGGGCAGTCGATCCACGAGGGCGTGATTGTCCGGCTTCGCGTGGCCTGCCGGTTTTGGTTGTCCCAAGGTCGTAGAGCAATAAGGACGGAGCGCTGTGGATCCACGGCTGAGCAAGGATATCGAGGAACAATTGTTGGCGGCGAAGCTGCCGACCCTGCCGGCTGTTGCCATTCAATTGGTGGCATTGGCGCGTTCAGCGACTGCTGATGTACGTGATCTCGTCGATATCGTCGCCTCCGATCCGGCGATCTGCGTGGCCTTGGTTCGGCGCGCGAACGCCGCTTCGAGCGCACGTGCGGCACAGGCTGAAACGGTTTCTCAGGCAGTCACCTATCTGGGATTTGAGCCCGCGCGCACCCTGGCGCTGTCTGCCTCCCTGGTGCCGGAGCTCGCCCGCACCGGGCAACCCGCCTTCTGCTATCGCCCCTATTGGCGACGCTCGTTGATCGCGGGCGTTTGCGCGCGCGCCATCGCCAAGCGTCTGTGGCCCGACCAGATCGAGCAACTCGGCCTCGCTGCGCTGGTGCAGGATATCGGTATCCTGGCGCTGGCGCAGACGACACTGCCGATCTATCACACGCTCGACTATTCGAGCTTTACCCACAAACGCGCAATTCAACACGAACGCCACGCGATTCACGATGACCACGCCGCCGTGGGCGGCTGGTTGCTCGAACGTTGGGGATTTCCGCCGGAGATGGTGCGTGCCATACGCCTGTCGAACAATCTCGCTTGGTGGAAGGCCGTCAGCGATGAAGGGGCCGACTTTGCAGCCGGCGTGATGGCGTCGGGACTACTGGCCGACCTGTGGACGACCCAGGGCACGACCGAGGTGCAGGAAAAGCAAGGCGACGTGATCGCTTTGTTACGTCTGCCCTGGTCGGACATCATCGAGATCTTCACCGACGCTGCCACCGATATTCCACGCATGGAGGCACTGGCCGGTATGCGGATCGAAGACATCGGGCAGTTGCAGTTGACGCTGGCAATGCTGTCGAAGTCGGATTATTGATCGCTCGATTCAACCAGCCAGCCATTGCGTTTCGTTTGGTGTGCCGACATGCAGCGCGTTTCCGTATAGCTAGATAGTTTCCGATGGCATGCGTTGCGGCAAAACTCAAAAAATTGTCAAAAGAAAACGCGAGTCAGCGGATATCGCGCCATTATTCTGGACGTGTCGTCGCTGATGTGCTTTTTTTGGTAGGAACAAACCATAACGGCTGCAACAACAATAATTGAATCCCACCATAGGCTGATGATGGCGTGGTTTCTGAAAAATTCTACAAACAGGTACTTGATGCGATTGCCGAACGTCTCGTCGTAATCGATAAGCAAGGCAATATCGTTTTTGCCAACAAGGCATGGTCGGACTACGACAGAGCGTACGGCGAAGGCTCACCTACCGATTGGGCGAAACAGAACTACATCGAGGTCTGTGACCGCGCTGCAGCAGACGGTGACCCGCATGGTGCCGAGGTCGCGGCAGGCATACGCCGCACGATCAGCGGTGAACTCGATTCTTTCTACTACGAATACCCATGCCATACGGCGACGGCAGAGTTTTGGTACATGATGCGCATTGTTGCATCGGACGAGAACCGGTTCGTCATTTCGCACCATGATATTACGGAAAGAAAACGTGCCGAGCAGGAGGCATTGCGCCTGTCCCGTGTGGATGGATTGACCGGTGTGTCCAATCGGCGTTGTTTCGACGATTTCGTGCAAACAGAATGGAAGCGCTGTTCCCGATTTGCCATGCCATTGTCGTTGGCGCTCCTCGATATCGATCACTTCAAGCTGATCAACGATACCTACGGTCATCAGGTCGGCGACGATAGTCTGCGTGCTGTTGGCGGAGTACTGGGTGGTCTGGCGAAACGCCCGACAGACCTGTGTGCACGCTACGGCGGTGAGGAATTTGCCTTGGTATTCGGCGGTACGCACCTGCACGAGTCGAAAACAATGATCTCGAACGCCGTCGCAAGGATCTGCGACTTGAAGATTCCCAATCAGCACAGTCCTATCGAGGGAAGACTGACGGTTAGCGTAGGGGTCGCATCGATTAGCCCCAACAAGAACGATGATCTACATGCCTTCATCGGCGCGGTTGATGCTTTGCTCTACCAAGCCAAGTGCGACGGTCGAAATTGCGTCGTCGCGCGTCATCTCGACGATTGTGAACCTGCCTGACAACAGCATGCTTCGAAAAATTCGAAGCGTTGCCTGCTGAATCCCGAACTTCGATCTCCCGCCTTGTTGCTAGCATTTGATGCAACTACGTAGGGAGCGCAGCGCATTGCATTCCTGGATTAACCTTCCGCGCTATGGGGAACGCACAGGTGAAAAACGACGAGAGCATATCGAGAAACGAGAAAGTTGCGGTCGATGAGGGTAACCCGACTGCATGGGGGTTTCTGAAGACCAGCGCCGCTTACCTGGGTGTGGATTGGTGCCATGCTACACCGTTGGCCGTTACGCCCGCTGCGGCCTATGGCAGGGGTTTGCCAAGGCAGGAGTACGCGCTGATCGATAAGCCGTACGCTGCGTGTACTTAGTCATCGATAGCGGCCAGACGTTGTCCTTGGGCCACACCTGCCGCTTCGATCAAGGTTTGTCGATCCGGCTTGTGCGGCGGTAAACCCGGATAAACCGCGGGATATGTCGAAGACGCGCAGTTCGGCTTTTGCCAACCCACATAGCTTGTCGCTTCGTGATGCGTCGTTGGACAAGAAGTGCCGTCAATGACACTCGCGGGCGAGACTGAATGGGTGAGTGCAAGTGCAATGCATTGCGTGATGCCAGAGCATACGTGACTTGCGTCGAGTATTTCGCGTGAGTCTCAAGCTGATCCGGCTCAGGTCACGAACAATTGTTTGCGCGCTGCTTCGGTCACCACGGTGACCGCTGGATTCTTGATGCGGCGTTCCGGCGAAATAATGAAAAACTGTTCTTTGATCTCGGTCGTTCGACCGATGACGTCGACGCCGTACTTATCCATTACATCCTGATCGACCGCGGTGGGCGAGGTAAAGATGCCGGTGCCGCGTTCACCGAACGCCTTCATCAGCGCGCGATCGTCGAACTCGGCAACCACCATCGGTTTGATACCCTGGTGTTCGAACCAGGACTCCAGATTGCGGCGCAGACTGCTACCGCCGGTCGGCATCAACATGCGCTCGTTATCGAGGCTTTGCGGAAAACCTTCGCGCAACGCCGCGGCTTTCTCGGGCGTGCCGAAGAAACTGATACCGGAATCGCCCAGCGAGTGATTGTAAGCGCGGATGTTGAGCGTCGGACTGACCGGCACATCGGCCAACACGGCATCGAGCTTGTGCACTGACAGATCGGCAAGCAGATCGACCAGCGGTGCCTCCTGGCAGATCAGCGTTACCGGTTCAGCCATCTGCAAAACAGGCTCCAACACGCGATAGGCGAGCAGCTTCGGCACCACCATCGCTACGCCGACGCGTACCGTGATCGAAGCGCCTGCGGTGTTACCATCCAGCGTATCTTGCAGTTCAAGACCGAGGCGAAACATCTCGTCGGTATACGAGAACACCAGCCGGCCGGTGTCGGTCAGCACCAACTGACGACCGTCACGCGAGAACAGCTTGGCGCCGAGTTGTTGTTCGAGTTCGTGTAGTTGACCGCTGATCGTCTGTGGCGTGACGTACAGGGCCTCGGCGGCGCGTGCGATGGTGCCGTGGCTGGCTACCGTCCAGAAATAGCGCAGGTGTTTCAGGTTGAGTTTGAAGTTCTGCATATTGCCTGGTGTTCTTGTTGTTTATCGCCCAATCGTCGGTCGGTCACTCGACCGGCGATACGAATCCTGCCGGTTTCACTGCAAGCACCGACGCATGAGTCTTTTGTAGCACCTCCTCGGCGGTGTTTCCTATGAAAAGTCCGGGGATACCCGTGCGCCCGACCGTGCCCATGACGATCACGTCCGCATCGATCTGTGTTGCGACATCCAATATGGCCGGTGCAGCCGCGCCTTTCACCAGATGGATGCAAGGATCGCCGGACGCGAGCTGATAATGCTGCAACAACCCGGTCAGCGCGTCGTCGTGCTGCTGTTGCGTGGTTTCCAACAGGTTGTCGAGTTCAACCTGCGGCAGTCGGAAGCGCCCGTTCCTCAAGATCGACTCACCGTCGAGACGCCAGGCATGCACGATCGCCAGCTCGGCCGATTCGCGTACCGCCAGGCTGTGCGCCAGGTCCATCACCTGTTTGGCGCAGCCGTCACAGGCCTGTGCCCGCGGATCGACTGCGGCGAGCACATGGCGGTAGGGTGATGCAGCTTGCGGATGGTCTATCCATACCGGGCAGGGACACTTGCGCAACAGGTGCATGTCGATACTGCCGAACAGGTGGTCGCCGACGTCCAGATCGCCCTGCGCGGTCTTGATCAACAGGTCGTAATCACGACGTATGACCGCGCGTATGGCTTCGACGAAGGGGTTGCCGGTCAGTACCTCGGTATACAGCAGCGTGTCGTCGCGCCGGAACGGTTCGGCCAGTTGGTCGAGGGCGGCTTGGCGGCGGTCGCGCAACACTTCGTCGAGTTCGACGTCCAGATGCTCGCGCACCTGTGCAGGGGTTTCGATCGACGGCAATACGTCGATGATGGTCAGGCGTGCGTCGTTGCTCTCGGCCAGGGCGACTGCGCGCCGCAATGCGGGCGAGGGTTGTGTTTCACCCGCGGCGAAAAACACGATGTTCTTGAAGCGATGCATGATGTCCTCCTTTGGAATCACCCGGATGCTGCGCCGGCGATCAACAAGACCACGAACACGGCGAGCCAGCGCAGACCGGCGACGAACAGGCTGTTGCCCTCGTTGGCCGGCGTGGCACGTGGCGCCGGTAGCGAAAATTCGGGGAACGCGACCGGTCGAAGCAGGGTGCGTAGTCGGGTAACGAACAACTGTGCGGTACGCACCGCACCCGGCAACATGTCGCCCGGTGCGATGTACGGCGAAGCCAGATTGAGGCTGCGGACGATGCCGGCGGCCAACACCGCAATCACCAGCGCGGCCAGCAGGGGCAGCATCTCCGACAGTTTTGGTGTGATCTGCCACGGCAGCCAAGGCGCCCACAGGGCCATGGCGACCAGGGTCAGCCAGGCGGCAGGTGCGGCCGTGCTGCGCTGGTCGTGCGCGGTGGGCTGTGTATGCAGCAGCCACATCAGGCGCAGCATCAACAGGGCAGTGCCCAATGCCGCACCGATGAGCAACACGCCGAGTTGGTTGTTCAGAGCGGCGGCTGTCAGCGCTTGCTTGGCCGCTGCGCCACCGCTCAGCGGTGCACCGAGCAACGCCAGGGCCAACAGGCCGGTGCCGCCAAGCACGACCCAGGGCGGCGCGCGCCCGTGCCGGCGCAGATCCACACCGAGGAACAACGCCGGTTTGACCAGCAGGTGGTGCACGGCAAACAACACGATGGCGGTGAGCAACGCGGTAGCCGGTACCAGCCCGGCCAGCGCCGCGCCGAACAAGGCCGTCATCAGTCCCATCTTGGCGATGCTGGAATAGGCGAGCAGTGCGCGCGGTTCGCGTTGCGCAAGCCCGAGCAGGCTGCCGAAGACGACGCCGACGCTGCCGATGATCAACAACGCGTCGCCCCAAGCCGGGTCGACCGAACCCGGTGGTAGAAAGCGCAGCCAGCCGAGCAGGCCCGCCTTCATCATCGGACCGCTGAGCACCGCGACGGCGACCACCGGCGCGAACCGATAGGCACCCGGCAGCCACAGGTGAAGGCCGGGTAGGCCGAGCTTGATGCCAAAGCCCAGCAACAACAGGCCGACCGCGGTTGCAGGCAGCGCATGTCCATGCAGGTCGGCGAACAGGGTCGAGCCCAGGCTCGTGGCGACGATGACCAGCGCCGCGAACAGCGCCAGTTCGCCAACCAGGGTAAACACGAGATAGACGCGACCTGCATGCCGAGCACGTTGGCTGCGTGGTGCGATCAACATGCCGTAGGCGGCAATACCCATGACCGCGAAGCCGAGGTAGAAGCTCACCATGTCGGCGGCGAGCAGCAGCAGGAAGTTGCCTGCCATGGCAACCAGGAAGCACACACCGAACTGACGGTAAGAACGCGCGGCGAACTTTGTCGTGGCGGCGTACACGCCGGCGGTGAACCAGATAAACGCACTGAACGGCAGCAGTAGCGACGTGGTCGCGTCATAGCCGAGATAGGTGCCTAGCAACAGCCAATCGAGGTGCAGGGTGCTGCCGGTCTCGACCACCAATGGTGCCGCCAACGCCGGCAGGGTGCCCAGCGGCAGCCACCAGTGGTTCGGCCGTATCGTGCTCAATACCGCCGCCAGCCACGGCCAGCCTGCAATCGCGATCAACCAGGCAGCGTCCATCAACGATACTCCCGCGCAGCGATCAACTCGGCCCAGGTGAGCGGGCTGTATGGCGCGGCGGCGAACAGACCGGCAGCCAGCGCCAAACCGGCAGTTACCAGCGGTGGCCACAGCAGGGCCGCCGGCATCTCCCAACGACCCTTATGCGGGTGTTCTTCAGGCCATGCCGCCGGCGCCGGTCGGAACCAGGCGCGGTATAGGATCGGTAGAAAATAGGCGGCGTTGAGCAGGCTGCTGGCGATCAGTACCGGCAGCACCCAGGCCGCGACACCGGCCTCGACCGCACCCTGGCCGAGATACCACTTGCTGACGAAGCCGGCCACCGGCGGTATGCCGATCATGCCGAGGGCGCCGATCGTGAAGGCCAGCGTGGTGCCCGGCATGCGTTTGCCTACGCCGTTCATCTGGCTGACCCGGTGAATACCGAGTGTCTCGGCGTAGTTACCGGCGGCAAAGAATAGCGTGATCTTCATGATGCCCTGGTGAACCAGGTGGACGACGCCGCCGATGGTTGCCAGCGGTCCGAGGATAGCGGCGCCGAGCGCGATGTATGACACCTGGCTGACCGTCGAGTAGGCGAGGCGCTTCTTCAGATGATCCTGGGTCAGTGCCTTCATTGAGCCGTACACGATCGTGATCGCCGCCAGCCCACCGAGCAGCGGCAGCAGACCGAGCGATGCGGTGAACTCGATGCCGAACACGTCGTATACCACGCGTACGATGCCGAAGGCGCCAGCCTTGACGACGGCGACAGCATGCAGCAAGGCGCTCACCGGTGCCGGCGCCACCATCGCCTGCGGCAGCCAGCCATGCAGTGGTACCAGTGCGGCTTTGACGCCGAGGCCGATGATCAGCAGGATGAAGATGCTGCGCAGCGCCCACGGGTCGAGCTGTGGCAACTCGGAAAGGATGCCGCCCTGCACGAACTCCAGCGGGCCGGCCAACGTGCGCAGCCATACCGCACCGATCAGCAACAACACGCCGCCACCCAGTGTGTACGCAAGATAGATGCGTGCACCGCGCACCGCCTGCGGCGTGCCCTTGTGGGCGACCAGCGGATAGGTCGCGAGTGTCAGCAGTTCGTAGAAGATCACGAAGGTGAACAGGTTGCCGGCCAGGGCAAGGCCGACCGTTGCCGTCACACACAGGCTGAAAAAGCCGAAGAAACGGCTGCGGTGCGGTGAGTCCTCCAGGTAGCCGATCGCGTAGATGGTCGTCACCAGCCACAGCAGCGTCGATAGCGAGACGAACAACACCGACAGGGCATCGGCGTGCAGCACCAGATCGAGCCCGGGCATCAGCGTCCAGCGCGTCTCGAAAACCCGCTCGTGGAACACGCCCCAGATCAGCACCGTGACCAGCACCAGTTTGAGCACGGCGCCGAACAGGTTCAACGCGGTACGCAGTCGATGGCTTTGTTCATGCAGCAGAAAGATCACCAGGCCGGGCAACAATGAACTGGCAAGGATCAGCAGCAACAGACTGTTGGATGCGTTCATGTCGCACCCCAGACCATTGGCCCGGTACGACCGAGGAAGGTCCACACGCCGTTGCCGGCCAATCCCAATCCCAGCGTGGAGACCAGCGCGAGCAGCAGGGCCGGTACTTCCTGGCGTCCCCATCGCAAGGTCGGACCGAGGCGCTCGCCGGGTCCGAAGGCATGGCCGAGTACGCGAAACACATAGGCGGCCGCGAGCAGACTGCCGACGCCGACCACCGGAATCCAGAGCCATTGGCCGCTGCTCACCGCGGCCGCCAGCAACTGCCACTTGGCCAGAAACGTGCCGCTCGGCGGCAGGCCGATCAACGCGACACCGGCCAGCGCCAACACGAAGGTGGTCACCGGCAGGGCGCGTGCGGTACCGCCCAGGTCGGTGATCCTGTCGTGTCCGGCGCGTTGCTGGATGATACCGGCGGCGAGGAAAAACGCGCTCTTGGCGAAGCCGTGGGTCAGCGCGAGCACGACCAGCGCGCCGAACACGATGTCGCGTTGTAGCCCAGCCGGCGTCGCCAAAAGCAGCGGGAGGAAAACGAACAGGTAACCGAGTTGGGCGACCGTTGAATACGCGGCCATCAGTTTCAGACGGGTCGCACGCAGCGCTAGCCAAGAACCCCAAACCACGGCAATGGCACCGAGTACGCCAAGCACGCCGGCGTGCGCCGGTGTGAGTACCGGCGCGAACAGGTCAAGCCACAGGCGTACGATCAGGTATACCGCGACCTTGACCACCAGCGCAGACAACGCCGCGCTAACCGGTGCCGGCGCATTGGCGTGCGCTGCCGGCAGCCAGAAGTGCAACGGGAACAGGGCGGCCTTGACCAGCACGCCGGCCGTCATCAAAGACAGAGCAACCCAGGCGGCCGGCTGCTGGTCGAGACGCGTCGCCAGTGTCGGAATATCGAGTGTTCCATAGGCGGCGTACAGCAATGCAACGCCGGCCAGATAAGACATCGAGCCGAGCAGGCCGACCGTGAGGTAACGCAATGCGGCCTCGACCGCTGCACGCTTGCCGCCGAGCGATGCCAGCGCCACGGCGCTCAAGCCGAGCAGTTCGAGGGTGACGTACAGGTTGAATACATCGCCGGACAGCAACAGCGCCTGGACAGCCGCACCCATCAGCAACCACAGCGGCCAGAAGTGCGTCTTGATCTGCGGTTCGGCGAAGTATGAAGTTGCATACAGACTGGCGGCCAACATCACCAAGGCGCTCATGATCAGCAGCAGGGTCGACAGCGCATCTGCGCGCAGCGCGATGCCGAGCCCCGGCTGCCAGCCGCCGAGCGCGAGCTGCAGTTGCCCGCCATGCAGCACCTGCCATCCGATCGCCAGGGTCGCCACCACGCCGCCTGCCGTGGCCAACAGGCCGATGTGTTCGGCGCGTCGCGGAAGGGCCAGCGCGATGATGCTGCCGAGCAGGGGCAGGGCTACCGGCATGATCAAGAGCACGTCATTCATCGTCGTTGCTCTCTCGCAGGCGACGCGCCAGCGCGAGTGCCAGGGCGGTTGCGCTGATCGCGACGACGATGCCGGTCAATACCAGGGCATGCGGCACCGGGTCGGTCGGTTCGTTGCGTCCCTGGTAAGCGGTCGCGACGAACATCAGGAACACGCCGGCGCCGCAGACGTTGAGTGCCAGGATGCGCGCCAGCAAGGTGGTGTGCAGCAGCGTGCCGCGCAGCCCCAAGGCGAACAGGCCGACACCGGTCAATGCAAAGATGAGCTCGGTCGAGATCACGCTGTATCCCCGCGCGAGGTTGAAGGCATCTGCGCTGTGGTTTGGTCCCAGCCTTGCGGGCGACCGCCGAGATAGGCGAGGGCGAGCGCCGCGGCGATCGACAAGGTGGCCGCGGTTTCGATGAGCAGGATCAAGCCACCCGCCCAGGCCGGCGGATACTGCAACACGTTATGGCCGGCCAATACGACCAGCAGGCCGACTGCGCAGAACACCGCAATGCCAAGGCCGAGTACGCCACGCAACATCGCGTTGCCCGGCAGACCGGCGCGCGACATGCCGCCAAGGCGCAGCAACACTGCCGCTGCGGCGAGTGTGGCGCCGGCCTGAAACGCGCCGCCGGGCGCATGCCCGCCGACCCACAACAGGTAGCCCGAGGTAACGATAAGCAGCGGTACCAGCCAGCGGACCAGGCTGGACAACACGGGGCCGGCGGGGCGGAATGCGGCTTGTGCCGGTGCCAGCGACAACACGCCGAGCACCGCGGCAAGGATCACCGCCAGCTCGAGCAAGGTATCGTAGGCGCGGTAGTTGAGCAGTACAGCGGTAACCGGGTTGCTGACACCGCTGGTATCCAAAGCTGCATAGGCCTGGGATGCGAGACGTGCCGGGTCGGCAGCGCGGAAGGATTCAAGTAGCGCCCATGCCATGGTCGCGCCCAATACCAGGATCAGCATATCCAGCGCGCGTGGCGGCACAGCTACCGGCGACGGTCGCGGCTGCTCGATGGCAACCTCGTTGCGCAGCGCCGCCAGCAGCAGCGCGCCGGCCACGCCGGCACCAATCGCGGCCTCGGCCAATGCCAGATCGGGCGCCCGCAGGCGTGCCCATACCACGGCCAGCAGCAGGCCGAAGGCAATAAACAGCACCACGCCGCGTTTGAGGTCGCGGGTCAGCGTTGCTGCCGCGGCGAGGCCGAGCAGCAGGCTGGCGAGGGTTAGATCGACCAGTAGCCACAGCGTGTTCATTCGCTTTCCCCGCGTGGCCGCGCGTGCTGTGCGATCAGGTGCGCCGATGCCGCACTGGCCGCCAGTACCAGCAACCAGACCAACAGCAACTGCAAGGCCTCCACCACGCTGCGTTCGAGCAGCGCCACGCCGGCGACGAGCAGGCCGAGACCTAGGTTGTCGGCCTTGGTGAGTGCATGCAGACGCGAATGCAGATCAGGCAGCCGCAGCAAGCCGACGCTGCCGGCGATGAAGAACACGAGCCCCAGCATGATCAGCGCGATCGCGACGGCATCAATCATGTTTTACCTCGCGGCGTGTCATTGCTGCGGCGAGTACTGCGGCAAGCAGGGCGAACACAAGGGCGACGTCATATAACGCACGGTTTGCCAGCAATTGCCCAAGCAGCAGCATCGTGGCAACCCCGCCGGTGCCCAGCAACAGCACCGACATCAGGCGGTCTTCGACACTCGGCCCGCGCATAGCGCGCAGCAGGCCGAGCAGCACACTCGCTACCAGCACCAGCAGGCAGCCGAGCAACAGCATGTCGTGGGTGACGGTCGGCAATAGCTCGCTCACGGCTGCTCCTCGTCGAACAGGCGGGCAACCGCCGACTCCAGGTGCCGCAACTCGTCGTCACAACCCTGGTTTGTGTCGAGCGCGTGTATGTCCAACCGGTCGCCGACCATGTCGACCGCAAGCGTGCCCGGCAACAGGCTGACGCTATTGGCGAACAACAGGCGCGCGGCCGGTTGTTGCAGCCGAATACGGTAATGCGTGAAGCCGGGCGCTACGCGTAGTTGCGGCAGCAGCACGCGACGTGCGACGTCGATACCGCCACGCATCGATTCCCAGGCAAAGAAGAACGCAAAACGCGGTAGCCTGGACCACACCAAAGTGGTCGGTCCGTCGGAGCCGAGACGTCTTGCGGCCCAATATGCTGCCAGTACGGTGGGTATGCCGATCAACCAGGATGCCATCATGTCGTCGGTCAGCACTCCCCAGCCAATCGCCAGTGCCAGCAACAACAGCATCGGGCTTACGTAGCTGTTGGCAGATTCAGTGCGCACGACGGCAACGCACATTGCGTAGATAAACGCAACGCGTGCTGTGGCTTAAAAGCCGATGATTGTTAGGGCTGAATGCTGTCGATAGCGCCAGTGCTTCTTTAGGGTTGAACATCGTTCCCTCCGGGTGATGCGTTCGTTGCGTCGTTAGCAACAGATTGTCGGGGTGCCATCGGCAAAACAAAATTCGAATAAAGAAGACGCAATGCTCGGTTTTTTCGAAGCATCGCCGGCGACTCGCAAGTCGCTACGCTTGTCAGGCGTTGAATACGATGCTGCACACCTGTTTCCGGATGGCGACAGGTGAGAATTCATTCAGAGAGTGTTGAAGGCCTGGGAGGCGAATCGCACAAAGCGGGATCGATTGGTGCGGTGTAGGCGCAGGGCGGCGTCGCGAATGACAGGCGTGATCGCTCAACCTGTGACGCTACCGCTTACGCAAAGGGAATCAACGCAGACGTTGTCGTGCCGCCCAATGGGAACGGCGGTGCACGGTGCGTACCGTACGGTCGAGAAGCCGGGTGACGACCAGCGTGAGATCGGCCTGGATCTCGTCGACAACGATGGTTTCACCATCCGTGCAGAGCACCTCGGCGCGACATCGGTACAAATCGTTGTCGAGGCTGTCGCGCACGCTGTCTACGCTGATCGTCAAGGTTGCGACATTGCGTTCCAGGTCGCCGAGGTAGTAGCTCAGCAACCTGTCCGTCTGCTCGCGAAGTTCAGCTTGATCGCTGACGACGAGGGTCTGCATAACGGCGAACGCTATGTTCAGGCGACCAGGTCCAACTGGCCGTATCGGGGGATCGGCAGAGAAGGATTCTGCACGCTTTCAACCTGCTGATGCAGCAGGCAAGCTATCCCGCCGCAGTCGTTCAAAGCGGCACTGTCGGCCTGCACGATGCGTACGCCCTGACGGCGTGCGATCCGGCTGAGCTCGATCTTGGGGTTCCACAATGCCTGATCATCGAGCGGTTTATCCTGCGCGATGATCAGCGTGTCGACCATCGAGCGGTGCAAGGCAACCAGCGTCGGTGCTTCGCCGATCAGTGCGTTCAGATGGGCATGGCCTGCGCCCAGGGCGCGCGAGGCCATTTTGGCGGCGTCGAGCCTGACATTGGCGATCAGCGCCGCGCGTGCATACCCGGCCGCTGCATGATGGGTTACCGCGAAAGGAATCGGCAGGGTCTGTGCAATACGGCACAGGGCTCGTTGTGGCAGCGCTTCATGCAGTGCAGTGAGCGAGTCGGGGTTGCCGACGAGGGCCAGCGGTACGTTGGACCCCATCACCACCTTGCGGATCAGGCGTTCCCACTGGTTCAGCCTCACCACCGCTCGTGAATCGTCGGCTCGACCAAACGGAGCTGCTGATGTCAGGTCAGCGCGCTTGATCCATGCGTGGTGCTTCGCATGACCAAGGTTGTGCTCGCTGATATCGATGCCCTGTTCAGTGGCATGCAACAGCATGTAGGTGACTTCGTGCTGCAACATGTTGAGAAGCGGAAGTGTGTCGGGCACCCGATATGCAGTCAGACGATTTTCGAATGGCACTGTGGTGGGTAAGCACAGAGTAAATCTGTCGGCGCCAAAGCCCCGCGCATATACGGCCAGACCTTTCACCCGTGCCGTGTCGGCTATGCGTAACTGGCAGCGTATCGTACGCAGTGCATGATCGAACTCGAACCTTGCCGTGGGGCTGAGCCCCAACCTGGCCTTTTCCGCACTCGATTGCAGAAATGCTTCGCAGGCGGATTCTCCGGCGCTGAGGTCGACGAAGAAACTGATCAACACCTGGCCGTTGTCTTCGATGGTCGACAGTAGGTCGATCGCGTCGTTGAGGCCTTGGGTTGTCATCGAGTCTGAAGAGAGGTTCGCTTGCATGTCAACGCTCCTACGTGTGCATGACGTTATCGTGGTCGATCTTGCGGAAGCGGACCATTCGGATAACGCCGACGGGATGTTCGGTTTTTTCGAAGAGCGGTGTTTGCTGGGTTCGGATAAATCGAGGTGTTCGTTGCCGAAATCCGAATGACCCGGGCTGTCCGCAGCGAATGTTGCTTGCCACAATGGTGTCGGCTATGAATCAAGTCGGATCAGAGGAGGTCGCCATGTTTGCCTTTATTTCCACCGTTGAACCGCGCGCTTTATTCAATTGGACGCGAGCCGGAGAGAGGGCTTGTCTGATCGATGTGCGCGATCGAGAAGAATTCGCTGCGGCTCATGCCGTAGGTGCGCTATCCATGCCCGCTCATACCGTCGATGCAGACGGCATTGCTCGGCTATTGGATCGCGAGGCCGGTTGCGACAGGCCGATCTATCTGCTCAGCGAGAGCGGCGTGCGTGCCGAACAGGTCGCCTATCGTTTGCATCGCCAGGGCTTGCTGAACGCAATGCCCGTGGAGGGAGGATTTGCCCGATGGCGAGCGGAAGGGCTGCCGCATCGCCGGGTTGAGCGTATACCGTCGATAGAGCGTCAGGTATGGATAGCAGTTGGTGCCGTGCTGCTGATCGTGTTGGCAAAGGCCGCACTGCTCACCCCTTGGTTCGCCTTGTTGATTGGTGTTCTCGGCGTCGGGCTTGTCGTTGCGGGTGTTGATCGTAGCCAGTGGTTGGCGAAGTGGTTCTGTCGCATGCCGTGGAACCGCACGCGCTCGCCGACATTTGGTTATTGAAAGCGCGGGTGTCGCAGGTGCCGGTCGAAAAGCAGGGGGTATGCGGTCGGCTGCCGGAAGGTTCCGTTTCAACTGGCGCGAGAAACTTGCCTGCTCGTGCGTATAGGCGCGAGGTCGGAAATTGGTGGGCCCACCTGGACTCGAACCAGGGACCAAGGGATTATGAGTCCCCTGCTCTAACCAACTGAGCTATAGGCCCAAACTGTGTTTACGTCGCATTCAACCCATCCATGGGGTCGAGGACCAGCTCGGTCGTCCTGACCTCGCGTTCGGCCCGCTGCGTTATGCCACTGGCATAACGGTCGGGCCTCACCCAACTGAGCTATAGGCCCAAACGTTGAATACGACGTATACCCGCAAAACAGCGGAGACGGATAATAGCAAAAAGGCCGGCAATGCCGGCCTTTTTCGTTCGGCTTAGTTGTCGCCGTCGAGGAAGCTGCGCAGCTTGTCGGAGCGTGACGGGTGACGCAGTTTACGCAGTGCCTTGGCTTCGATCTGACGAATACGCTCACGGGTGACGTCGAACTGTTTGCCGACCTCTTCGAGGGTGTGGTCGGTGTTCATGTCAATGCCGAAGCGCATGCGCAGCACCTTGGCTTCGCGCGAGGTCAGGCCGGCCAGCATGTTCTGCGTCGCTTCGGCCAGGCCTTCCATCGTGGCCGAATCGATCGGCGATACGGCCTGCTGGTCTTCGATGAAGTCGCCGAGGTGCGAGTCTTCGTCGTCACCGATTGGGGTTTCCATCGAGATCGGCTCTTTGGCGATCTTCAGCACTTTACGTACTTTGTCTTCCGGCATCTCCATACGCTCGGCCAGTTCTTCAGGCGTGGGCTCGCGACCCATCTCCTGGATCATCTGGCGCGAGATGCGGTTGAGCTTGTTGATCGTCTCGATCATGTGCACCGGGATACGAATGGTGCGCGCCTGGTCGGCGATCGAGCGGGTGATTGCCTGCCGAATCCACCAAGTCGCATAGGTCGAGAACTTGTATCCGCGACGGTATTCGAATTTGTCGACTGCCTTCATCAGGCCGATGTTGCCTTCCTGGATCAGGTCGAGGAACTGCAGGCCGCGGTTGGTGTACTTCTTGGCAATCGAGATAACCAGACGCAGGTTGGCCTCAACCATCTCTTTCTTGGCGCGGCGTGCCTTGGCTTCGCCGATCGACATGCGACGGTTGATCTCTTTGATGTCGCTGATCGACATGCCGCACAGTTCTTCGATCTCTGCCAGCTTGCGCTGACCACGAATGATGTCTTCGCTGCGCGATTCGAGATTGCCTGCGTAGGCCTTCTTGCTACCGATCTGCTCGGCGACCCAGTCGAGATTGGTCTCGTTCTTCGGGAACGAGGCGATGAAATCGCGGCGTGGCATGCCACATTCGTTCACGCAGATATCGAGAACGGTGCGTTCCTGTTCGCGGATGCGGTTGACCACGCTGCGCAGCACGTCGGTGAGGTCGGCGAACAGCTGCGGCACCAAGCGGAACTCGAGGAACGCGGAAACCGTCTTGTCGCAGCACTTCTGCGACTTGTCGCTGGTGCCGTTCTTTTCGAGTTCGCGTTTCCATGCCTTGTACTGCTTGCGCAGATCGTTGGCCTTTTCGGCGACCAGCTCGAGATCGAGCCCGGTGTCTTCCGGCTCTTCGTCGCTGGAATCGTCGTCGTCCGAGTCGCCGTCTGAATCGTCGTCGTCTTTTGACGTCGCATCGGCAACGGTTTTGGCCGGTTTCGGAATCGTGTCGCCGATATCGGGCAGGGCGAAGCCGACGATGACGTCATTCAGACGGGCATCACCGGCATCGACCAGATCGAATTGTTCGATCAGTTTTTCGACCGCCGGCGGAAATGCGGCAAGTGCCGCGCTGACCTGGTTCAGGCCGTCTTCGATACGGCGGGCGATGCGCAGCTCGCCTTCGCGGGTCAGCAGCTCGACCGTGCCCATTTCGCGCATGTACATGCGCACAGGATCGGTGGTGCGGCCAAATTCGCTGTCGACGGTGGCCAGCGCCGCGGCGGCGGCTTCGGCGGCGTCGTCGTCGGTCGACACGGCATTGTCGGACAGGGTCTGGTCGTCGGATTCAGGCGCCGTCTCATGGACAGAGATGCCCATGTCGTTGATCATGCGAACAATATCTTCGATCTGCTCCGGATCGACGATCGAGTCGGGGAGGTGATCGTTGACCTCGGCGTAGGTGAGGAAACCTTGTTCTTTGCCTTTGGCGATCAGGTCTTTAATACTGGATTGCTGCTCTTGGCGGTCCATCTGATCCTCAGTGTTCGACACAGAAATCCCTGCACCCAGCCGCGTGGCGGGTGAAGGGAAGAAAAATTGAATCGGGCATAATAGCAGTGATTGTCATTTGATGCTAGCTGAACATGGTTGCCCTATTGGGCACCCGGCGCACGATAGAGTTCCCTAAGTCGTTGTTTTTCCTCTTCCGTGAGCTCGGAGGCACGACTCTTCGTGAGCAGCGCTTCGCGTTCTGCGCGGGTTTTCTCGGCCCCCAGCATGCGCAGCGTGCCGAGGAACTGTTCGGCGGCGTCGTCGAGAATGCCGAGCTCCAATACGGCCAGTTTTGCCAGAGTCTGTCGGGTCTGCGCGTCGTCGGCCCGTTCCACCAGCGCGCCGGTAGACATCTGCGGGCTGGTGCGCAGGGTGCTCAGCAGCTCGGCCAGCAGCGCGATGCCCGGCGATTCGAAGCTCTGCCAACCTTCCGGCAGGTCGAGCTGGGCGAGTTCCGGGTTCTGAATCAGCAGGGCCACAGCGCGTCGAACCGGCGGAACACTGCCCTGCGGCCGGCGAATCGGAGCGCGCCGGGCCGGTTTGGGGGCTGCAGCCGCCTGCACCGGAGCTGCCTGCAGTCCGATACGTTCATTGAGCGCTTGAAACATCATGTCGCGATAGAGGCCCGCCGGCAGCCGTTCGAGTAAGGGTTTGGCGAGCTCGCCGAGGCGTGCGCGACCATCTAGAGTACCCATATCGGTCTGGGTGCCGATTTTTTCAAATAAAAACTCCGACAATGGCTGTGCTTGGGCGATTCGTTCCAGAAATGCCTCGCGGCCGATGCTGCGCACCAGCGAATCGGGGTCTTCACCGTCCGGCAGGAACAAGAATCTGGCCTGGCGGCCGTCACGCATCAGGGGCAGCGCGGTCTGCAGCGCCTTCCATGCGGCATCACGTCCGGCGCGGTCGCCGTCGAAACAGAAAACCACTTCGGGGGTTGCGCGATACAGCTTTTCGAGATGATCGCTGGTGGTTGCGGTGCCGAGCGTGGCGACGGCGTTGTCGATGCCGTATTGCGCCAGGGCGACGACGTCCATATAGCCCTCGACGACCAGCAGGCGCGCGGGGTTGGCGTCGGCCTGGCGTGCCTCGTATAGGCCATACAGCTCGCGCCCTTTGTGGAAAACCGGGGTTTCGGGGGAGTTCAGGTACTTGGGTTTGCCGTCGCCGAGCAGGCGGCCGCCGAAGCCGACAACCCGCCCACGGGTGTCGCGGATTGGGAAGATGATGCGCTCGCGCAGCCGGTCGTAGCGCTTGTTGTCCTGCTCGGTGATCAGGCCGGCGTCGCGCAGCCAGCCGATGTGTTTGTCGTCTGTGCCCAGTGCCTGCAGCAGATTATCCCAGCCGGGTGGGGCATAGCCCATGCGGAAGCGGGCGGCGACCTCGCCGCTGACGCCACGGCCGCGCAGGTAGTCGATCGCCGTGGGGGCGTCCGGGTGCTGGCGCAGATTGTTGGCGAACAGCTGGGCCGCGCGTTCGAGCATGTCGTACAGCGGGCGGTTGTCAGGACCCTGTTCGAAGCCGACTTCGCGCGGTACTTCCAGCCCCATCGAGGTCGCCAGTTCCTCGATCGCCTCGGGGAAGCTCAGGCGGTCGTATTCCATCAGGAAGCCGATGGCAGTGCCGTGCGCTCCACAGCCGAAGCAATGGTAGAACTGCTTGGTCGGGCTGACGGTGAACGAAGGGGTTTTTTCGGTATGGAACGGACAACAGGCCTGAAACTCGCGCCCGGCCTTTTTCAGTGGTACGCGGCGGCCGATGATCTCGACGATATCGGCGCGCGATAACAATTCATCGATGAAATGCTGGGGGATGGCACCGGGCATGGTGCAAGCCTAGCACGCGGCGTTCGGGGAGAATCAGCCGAGCTTCTGCTTGACCAGCGCGCTGACCTGGCCGACATCGGCGCGGCCCTGCACCTGGGGTTTGACGATGCCCATGACCTTGCCCATGTCGCGCATGGATTCGGCGCCGGTCTCGGCGATAGCGGCATCGATGATCGAGGCGATTTCCGCCTCGGACAGGGCTTCGGGCATGAAGTCCTGGATGACGTCGATCTCAGCGGCTTCCTGGTCGGCCAGCTCGGTACGGCCGGCGTCGGTGTATTGCTGAATCGAGTCGCGGCGTTGCTTGACCATTTTGTCGAGCACCGCCAGCACCTGTGCGTCGTCGAGCTCGATGCGCTCATCGACCTCGCGCTGTTTTACTGCGGCCAGCATCAACCGGATGACGGCCAAGCGTGGCTTGTCGCCACCTTTCATGGCCGCCTTCATCGCGTCGGTAAGCTGTTGCTTCAGCACAGGGGAAATGCCTGCGATCAGTAAAGGCGTTCGAAGCGGCGGCTGTCGCGGCCAACCTTCTTCTGCCAGCGCTTAACAGCGGCAGCGGCCTTGCGCTTGCGCTCCCAGGTGGGCTTTTCGTAGAACTCGCGGCGACGGACTTCGGCCAGAACACCGGCTTTCTCGCAGGAGCGTTTGAAGCGGCGCATGGCTACTTCGAAGGGTTCGTTTTCTTTGACGCGGACGTGCGGCATTGCTTCCTCGAATCGACAAACAGTTAAAATGGGCTTTTCGCGGACACGGAAAAATCAAGCCGGAGCCCACAAAGGCGCGGAATTTTAAAGCGTCCTCATCACAAATGCAAAGGTTTCAATGAGATGAATGTGCTGGGTATCGAAACCTCGTGCGACGAGACCGGTGTGGCGGTCTACAGCACCGATCAGGGCCTGCTCGACCACGCGGTCTACAGCCAGATCGCGCTGCATGCCGACTACGGCGGCGTGGTGCCGGAGCTGGCCTCGCGCGACCACGTGCGCAAGCTGGCGCCGATGGTGCGCGAGCTGCTCGCCGACCTGGGCCTGTCGGCGCAGGATTTCGGCGGCGTCGCCTATACGGCCGGCCCCGGCCTGGCTGGCGCGCTGCTGGTCGGCGCGGCGTTTGCGCGCAGTCTGGCCTGGGCCTGGCAGGTACCGGCGGTCGGTGTTCACCATATGGAAGGGCACCTGCTGGCGCCGATGCTCGAGCAGGATGTGCCGCAGTTCCCGTTCGTTGCGCTGCTGGTGTCTGGCGGGCATACCCAGCTGGTGCGGGTTGCCGCGGTCGGCGAATACGAGCTGTTGGGCGAGTCGGTGGATGACGCCGCCGGCGAGGCCTTCGACAAAACCGCCAAACTGTTGGGCCTGGGTTATCCGGGTGGCCCTGCGCTTGCCGCGCTGGCCGAGCAGGGTGATCCGGCACGATTTTCGTTCCCACGGCCGATGACCGACCGGCCGGGGCTGGATTTCAGCTTCTCAGGACTCAAGACCTTCGCCCTGACGACCTTGCGACAGCAGGAGGCCGAGGTCCCGTCCGCCGAGCACGGGCAATTGCATGCCGACATCGCACGTGCCTTCGAGGACGCCGTGGTCGACACGCTGGCGATCAAGTGCCGGCGCGCCGTCGAACAGACCGGTAGTAAGGCGCTGGTGATGGCCGGCGGCGTGAGTGCCAACCGACGGTTACGCGATCGTGTCGATCGTTTGATGCAGGACCTCGGCGGCCGCGCCTATTACCCGCGCGCCGAGCTGTGTACCGACAACGGCGCCATGATCGCGTATGCCGGCTGGCAGCGTCTGCGCGCCGGTCAGCACGAGCAGCTGGAGTTCGCGATCCGCCCGCGCTGGCCGATGCAGGATCTGGTCGCCGGGGGGTGAGGTGGCTTAGTCGCCGGACTGTTTCGAGATGCGCCCTTCGCTGCCGTCGAGCAGCTTGCGGATGTTGCTGCGGTGCCGCCAGAACAGCACCACGCTGACGAAGATCTGCATCGCCAGCAGTTCGTTGGATGGCCACAGAAACCACAGGTAGACCGGGGCGAGCGCCATCGAGATCAACGCCGCCAGCGACGACACGTTGGCCACCTTGGCCATGAACAGCCAGGTGGCGCCGACCGCGGCGCCGAAGGCCCAGTAGAGTCCGAACTGCACGCCGAGTGCCGTCGCAACGCCCTTGCCACCGCGGAAGCCGAAGAACACTGGGTATAAATGGCCTAGAAACGCCGCCACTGCGGTTAGCGCAAACACCGATTCGCTGCGATCGAACAGGTGGCAGGCGAGCATCGGAATCACCCCTTTCAGACTGTCGCCGAGCAGCGTTATCGCCGCGGCCTTTTTGCCGCCGATGCGCAGCACGTTGGTCGCGCCGGGGTTGTTCGAGCCCTCGGTACGCGGATCCGGCAGTCCCATCAGGCGACATACGATGATCGCGCTCGAGATCGAGCCGAGCAGGTAGGCGCCAACGATGATGACGGGATCGAGCATGGTCACGTGTGTTTGCCGAATGAGCGCGCATTAGGCGACAGCTGTCTGTCACGGTCAAGGAAACGACCTGATAACATCCCAACCTTCAGACTACATCCGATGCAACTGCCACTATGGATATCGTTTTTCTGCGTGACCTGCGTATAGATACCGTGATCGGCATCTATGGCTGGGAGCGTCGCACCCGCCAGACGCTGATTTTCGATCTCGAAATGAGCGCGGATATCGCGCGGGCAGCCCAAACCGACGACATCAAGGACACGCTGAACTACAAGTCGGTCGCCAAGCGCCTGATCCAGTTCGTCAGCGAGAGTGAGTTCCAGTTGGTCGAAACATTGGCCGAACGCTGCACCGAGATCATCCGCGAAGAGTACGGCGTGCGCTGGGTACGCCTCACGCTCAACAAGAAGGGCGCGGTACGCAGTGCCACCGACGTCGGGGTGATTATCGAGCGTGGAGAACGCTACTAGTGCCGAGAGTGTGGGTCAGCATCGGCAGCAACATCGATCGTGAGAATAACATTCGTGGTGCGCTGACCGAATTGCGGCATAGTTTCGGTGATGTGATCGTGTCTCCGGTGTACGAGACACCTGCGGTTGGTTTTTGCGGCGACGCGTTCTTTAATCTGGTAGTGGGGTTCGACACCGAGCTGCCGCCCGCCAGGCTGCATCAGCTGATGCGCGAGATCGAGGCGCGTCACGGACGCGAACGCAGCAGCCCGAAGTTTTCGTCGCGAACGCTGGATCTGGATCTGCTGACCTATGGCGATGCAGTGACGAACGAGGGCGGCAAGGTGCTGCCGCGCGACGAGATCACGCGCTATGCCTTCGTGCTGGCACCGCTGGTCGATGTGGCGGGTGACGAATTGCATCCCGAACTCAGGGAAACTTATCGCTCCTTATGGGAGCGGATGTCGATGGAAAACAAGGAAGGTTTGCAGCAGCTGGATGATCCAGCATGGCTGTTCAAAACCGGCTAGGAGGCGGATTGAGCCACGATGATGGTGCGGATCGAAAAACGGTCTTGATAACCGGCCTGAATCGGGTCGGGCTTTTTATCGTATTTATCGGCGGATACTACCTGCTCGGTATGGCCGGCTTGCAGTTGCAGTCGGCGCAAACCGGTATCAGCCCCGTGTGGCCGGCATCCGGGTTCGCATTCGCGATGGTGTACTGGTTCGGCTGGTCGCTGCTGGCGGCGATCCTGCCGGCCATGCTGTTGCTCGGCTGGCAACTGGGCGTGCCACTGGAGATTGCGGCGATCTCGGCGGTGGCCAGTATGCTTGAAGCCGGTGTGCCGAATTACCTGATGCGGCGGGTGAACGTCGACCCTGGTCTGCGTCACCTGCGCGATGCGCTGATGTTCGTCGCGGTCGGCCCCGTGCTCGGGCCGGTATTCAGTGCGACCGCCGGCAGCATCGCGTTCGTGCTGCTCGGCGGCAGCGATCTCGACCTGGTGCGTTTGTGGCTGTTGTGGTGGCTGGGCAACAGCGTCGGCATTCTGCTGGTCGGTGGCTTCGGTCTGGTGGCTGTCGCGCGGCGTTCGCTGCGCGTGACCGGCCGGCGATTGATCGAGCTGTTGGCCGGTCTCTCCCTGGTCGTGATCGTCAGCACCTTGGGGTTGCTGCAGGTCGTCGATATCACATCCCCATTGGTGCTGTTTCTGTTGATCCCGGTTTTTGTCCTGATCGCCCAGCGCGGCGATCAGTTGCCGGTGTTGACCCTGGGTATGGCGGCGCTGGTTGTGATCCTGCTGTCGTCCTTGTGGCTGCCACGGGAGAGCCTCGCACAGACCAAGCTGGGTATCATCTATCTGGATATCAGCCTGCTGTGGGTCGTGACCTTCACCGGCATGATCGTCAGCAGTGCCCGCCAGGAGATGAACGCGCGCGAGCACGTTACCTGGCTCGCAAGGCATGATCCGTTGACCCGGCTGGTGAACCGTCATGCGTTCATGGAGCGATTGGAAAAGATCCTGCCACGCGTCAAGCAGAAGCGCGCGTCGTGCATCCTGCTGTTTCTCGACCTCGATCGTTTCAAGGATCTCAATGATGCCGAGGGCCATCGCGCCGGCGATCGCGTTCTGCGCGATGTCGGTGTGTTGCTGAGCGAGGAGGTGCGCGCGGTGGATACCGTCGCGCGGATCGGCGGCGACGAGTTCGCGGTGATCCTCGAAGACTGTCAGCTTCTGGATGCCTGCGCGATTGCCGAAAACATACGCACCGTGGTCGAGCGCTACGAATACACGGGTTCACGCGGACTGCATCGCATCGAGGTGAGTGTCGGGCTGGTCGCTATCTCGCCCGAGCACGGCTCGCCCGAAGACGTGCTGCATGCCGCAGACAGCGCCTGTTACGAGGCCAAGCGCGGTGGCCGTAACCGGGTATGGGTGGGCTCTCAGGACGCTGCAACCGAGCCTCTCGGCGGCACCAAGCGCTGACGTCTCTGCGTGCCGCTATTGCTGCACGCTGCGACCGCCGTCGACGGCGAGAATCTGGCCGGTGATGTAGTGCGGCCCGGTCACCATGAACATGACCGCCTCGGCGATCTGCTCGGCGCCTGCCGGCTCGCCCATTGGGATGCGTTTGAGGATTTCCTGTTTGTCGGCATCGGCGAGGTAGCCTTCCGGCCACAGCGCCGCGCCGGGTGCAATCCCGTTGACCCGCACGTCCGGCGCAAGGTCGCGTGCCAGTGCCTTGACCATCATCGCATTGGCCGCTTTGGCCATGCAGTAGATCGGATGGTCGGCGTTCGGCCGGTCGGCATGGATGTCGACCATATTGACGATGCAGCCGCGCCGCTCGCGCAACGCCTCGGCTGCTGCCTGGGCGAGAAAGAACGGTGCGCGTGCATTGCTGCCGACCAGGTCGTCCCATTGCTCGGGGGTGGCTTCACCGATCGGCGTCGGGTAGTAACTCGAGGCGTTGTTGATCAGGATGTCGAGATGGCCGTTGATGGTCTTGCTCTCTGCAACCAACTTTGCCCAGCTTTGCGGTTCATTGAGATCGCCCTGCGCGACGATCGCGGACCCGGCCCGCACCGCGAGCAGTTCGTCGCGCAGTGCCGCCGCCTTGTCCGCCGAGTTGCGATAGTGGATCACGACATTGGCGCCGGCCGCGTGCAGGTAGCGCGTCGTGGTCGCACCAAGGCGTGCTGCTGCGCCGGTAATCAACGCCGTCTTGCCCTTCAGACTGTCGGAAACCTGCACTCGCTGCCTCCCTTGTGGACCCAAGCGCACACTACACCAGATCGCGCCTGGAACGTCACGCCGCCCGGAATTCGACCGCGTGCCGTGCGCGCTCCTGCGGTTTTTCTTAAACTGCGCGCAGTATCCCGCCACGCAACCCGTATCCATCGCGACAACAAGTTGAGTTGTCGCCTGCTTCAGAGAGCCGACGACTTGCAGTTACCGACGCTGAGCGACGACGAACAATCGGTATTCCAGGCGATGCACGCACATTTGAGTGCGGCGATCGAGACAAACAGCGGCAGCCTGCCGTTCGATCGCTTCATGGAACTTGCGCTCTATGCCCCCGGACTCGGTTACTACGTCAACGGGCGGCAGAAGTTTGGCGAGCAGGGTGACTTCATCACGGCGCCGGAGGCCTCGCCGCTGTTTGCACGCTGCCTGGCGAACCAGGTGGCCGAATGTCTGCACAAGCTCGACGGTGGTGATGTGCTGGAGTTCGGCGCCGGCTCCGGCATCATGGCGGCCGGACTGCTGGCAGCGTTGCAGGATCTGGATTGCCTGCCCAATCGCTACCTGATTCTCGAGTTGAGTGCCGAGCTTCAGCAGCGGCAGCAGGAGACGCTGCAGCGCGAAGTGCCTGAATTGGTGTCACGCGTGCATTGGCTCGACGCGCTGCCGGCCAGCGGCTTCAACGGTGTTGTCATCGGCAATGAGCTGCTCGATGCGATGCCGGTGCATCGTTTCCGCCGACAGGATGACGCATGGCAGGAGTTATCGGTCGTGGTCGATGGCGCCGGCTTTGCGGACGACTGGCATGCGTTGCGCAGCAGCGGTCTTGGCGAAGCCCTGCAGTCGATCTGGCCCGACGGGCAACTGCCGGGCGATGGCTATGAGTCGGAGATCAATCTGCGTCTGCGACCGTGGTTGGATGCCGTCGGGCATCGCATGCAGCGCGGGTATGTGTTGCTGATCGACTATGGTTATACGCGGCACGAGTATTACCATCCGGAACGCAACAAGGGCACCTTGATCTGTCACTACCGACACCGCGCCTACGCCGATCCTTACCTGCTGCCCGGATTGCAGGACATCACCGCGAACGTGGATTTCACGGCGCTGGCACGCGCTGCGCTCGCCACGGGCTTTGACGTCGCCGGCTACACGACCCAGGCGCACTTTTTGATCGATGCGGGTCTGGACCGTCATCTCGGCGCGTCTGATCCGAACGATCTGCAGCGGCATCTGGAGCTGATGCAGGGCGTCAAAAAGCTTACGCTGCCGACGGAGATGGGCGAACGATTTAAAGTCATGGCGCTGGCGCGCGATACCGATAGTCAGTTGCTGGGTTTTCGCACGAGGGATCTGCGTGATCGTTTGTAAACGGGTTTGCTTGATGGTCTTGGTGCTCACGTTGGCGGGCTGCCAGTCGTATTCGGGGCGCGATGAGCCGGTGCGCGGCCGCGGTTTCGAGTTTAGCGACATCGCCAAGGCCGACGTCGACATGGTCGCCGAGGTCAATGTGCGTCACAGCATGAAGTACCTGCGCGAGCTGGCACGCAAGCTGTACGTGCGCAATCCGAATGAATGGCGGCGCGCCGGTCATGCGTCGCCCGCCGCTGCGCTCAAGACCCTGTTCGGCCCGGCGCGCAAAAATCCCTATCCCGGTCTGCAGAACAAGCGCTCGTCGGATGCGATCAGCCTGGCCTTCGACGAGACATTTCACGGTGACCGGGTCGCCGCCTTCACCTACGGCATGTACACGATGTTGCTCGACGGCTACGGCGGCAAGAGCCGTTTCTACCTGCCGGACAGGCTCGACCCGCAGAAGCTGCACTACCTGGCTCGAAACTTCGAGATCGCCTTCTGGAAGCT
The DNA here is from genome assembly GCF_002009425.1 of Thiosocius teredinicola. NCBI lineage: Bacteria > Pseudomonadati > Pseudomonadota > Gammaproteobacteria > Chromatiales > Sedimenticolaceae > Thiosocius > Thiosocius teredinicola. Next base: position 3,908,322 of record NZ_CP019936.1, on the reverse strand, counting down.
CGGCCACGACCGGCGCGTCGACGGCCGACTGTTCCTGCTGAGCAATTCTTTTGAAGGCAGCGGCAATCTGAGTTTTGAGCGCATTGCCGGCAAGCTGATCGGCCTGCAGGACCACATGGCCCAGGTGGTCGCCGAGAGCAGTAATCGCAAGATCAAGAACGTGATCCAGAGCGTCGCATCGGCGGTGTTCTTCCCGATCTGACATGGCGTGGCCACGATGCCTCTTGATCGTACTGCTGCTCGCGACCGGCGGTTGCAGCAGCGTTTCGTATTACGCCCAGACCATAAGCGGGCAGATGGGCGTGATGTCCGCTTCGCGTCCGACTCCGGACGTTATCGCCGACCCGCAAACTGACGCCGGCTTGCGTGAGCGCCTTGCCGAGATCGGCCCGCTGCGCCGCTTCGCCATTGATCAATTGGCGCTGCCGGAGAGCGGTAGTTTTCGCCACTACGCCGATGTGCACCGCGAAGCCATGGTGTGGAGCCTGGTGGCGGCGCCGGTCGACGACCTGCAGCCGTACGAGTGGTGTTTTCCGTTCGTTGGCTGTACCGCCTATCGCGGTTATTTCGACAAGCTGGATGCGACCGAGCATGCCGAGCAGATGCGAGCTGAGGGGTGGGATACCGCGGTCGAACCGGTGCCTGCCTATTCGACGCTCGGCTGGTTCGACGATCCGCTGCCCAGCACCGTGATCCACTGGCCGTTACCGGATATCGCCGGCCTGATGTTTCACGAGTGGGCGCACGAGGCCGTATATGTCATGGACGACAGTGCCTTCAACGAGGCGTACGCGACAGTTGTCGAGAAGGAGGGCGTGCGCCGCTGGTTGGCATCGCGCAACGATGCGGCGGCACTGGCCGAGTACCAGGAACACGAACAGCGCCGCCTGGCTTTCCTCGATCTGCTCGCCGGTGCGCGCGAACAACTTGGCGAGCTGTATGCCTCACGTCAGGTAAACAGTGAGTTGCTGGTGAACAAGCAGGCTGCGTTTGACCAACTGCGCTCCGACTACGAGCTGCTGAAACAACGTTGGGGCGGCTACAGCGGCTATGATCGTTGGTTCTCACAACCGCTCAACAATGCCCGGCTGGCCAGCGTGAACACCTATTATCGCCTGGAGCCCGCGTTTCGCCGCCTGCTGCATGTCGCGAGTGGTGATATGGCGCGTTTTCATGCCGCCAGTCGACAGTTGGGGGCTGAAGCGCCGGAAAGGCGTGAGCGTTGCCTGCAAAGCCTGCTCGCGGCAACGAACTCGTCCGGTCATGCCGACCTTGACTGCTCGCCGGCGGTGCTGGAGATCGCTAGCGGCCGCTGAACATGCGCCGATGGATTCGGCTGCGGTTCTTGTCCTCGCCGCGCAGAAAGCGTGCGCCGGCGTTCGCCAACGATGTGGCGTCGATACCCAGTTCGGAAAGGCCGTCGGAGGTGCACACGCTGGGCGTTTGCAGTGACTGGTAGTTGTCCGGGGTGAATGGCTTACCGGGCGCAAACTGCAAGACTGCTGCCTGCAGGCGTGACAGCCAGTCGGGGAGTCCGATGATCATTTTGCGGCGACCACTGTGCTGCGCGATGAACGCCACCAGCTGTTTCAGCGTGTAGCTTTCGGGACCGCACAATTCGTAACGCTTGCCGTAGGTGGCCGGGTCTTCGAGGGCATTGGCGAATGCCTGCACGACATCGCCGACGTAAACCGGCGCCATAAGTGCTTCGGGGCAGGCCAGGGGCAGGGGGCCAGGGATGCGCAGCAGTTGCGCGAATCGATTCAAAAAGCTGTCGTCCGGGCCAAAGATCACCGAGGGGCGGAAGCTGGTCACCGCCATCTGCGATTGCCCCAGGGTGTGCGCACGATTCTCGCCTTCGCCTTTGGTTCGCAGGTATTGGCTGCTGCCGCTTGCCTGGTCGGCGTTGAGTGCGCTCATGTGCAGAAAACGCTTGATACCTGCGGTTTGGCACGCGCCGACCACGTTCTCAACGAGTTCGACATGCACCCGGCGGAAATCCTGTTTTCGCCCGGCGTTCAGTATTCCCACCAGATGGACCACGGCGTCGCAACCGCGCAGTGCGGAGCTCAAGGCTCTTGCGTCGAAAGGGTTTACTTCGACCAGGTCGGCGACCGGTTGCAGCTCTTTGTGGCGGTGGGCGTGCCGTGTGACGACCGTGCAGCGATAGCCGCGATTGTGCAGGTGATGTACCAGGTGCCGGCCGACGAATCCGGAGCCACCGATCAGGGCAATGCGTTCAATCCTCATGGGTGCGTGTTCAACCTTTCGTCTTGATCCTGATTCGGGCCTTGGGGTATCGAATATCGGCGAAGCGCGCCCGTCAGCTCATTTGCGGCGACGCAGCAGCAGGTAGTTGCCGTCTGCATCACGCATCACCATGCGCCCGTCGCGCATCTCGTATTGATAGGTATTGGCCGTGCCACCCTGGTAGGGCTTCCACCACAGATGCGACCGATCATAGCCGAGCGTGAAGTCCTGATATTGTTCGCGGTCGAGGTAAAGCCGCGCAAGGTTGCCGCGAATGATGACCACGCCACCCTTGTCGGTCTCCCAGGCTCCATCGAGGTAGGCGCGTGCGGTCGGCGCCTGTTGGCCGTAGCTGCCGAAATTTCCATAACCGGTCATCGGATAGGACGGCATCGGGTAGCCGCCACCCGGCCACCCGCCGGGGAAACCGCTCATGCCGGGATAACCGGACATTCCCGGGATCCCCGTCATTCCCGGAACTCCCGTCATCCCCGGGAACCCTGTCATGCCGGGGAAACCCGACATGCCCGGATAACCGCCGAACGCGCTTGGGCCGTAGCCGCTCATGCCGTACATCATCGGCGTGCCGTAGCTCGGCAGGTAGGGAACGCCGAGCGGCAGCCGGCTGCGGTCGATCAGGCCGAACACCTCCATCATTCTGAGCATGGCTTCGACGAAGGGGTTGTCTTCGGTGTAGCCCGAGTAAGCCAGTGCCGTGCCTTGGATCGACGACATCGACGAGACCAGAACAACGATCGGGAGGAGCTTTTTCACAACCAAAATATTCCGTACGGCGGCCGCATCGAAAGCCTTCCGACCACAGCTTGGTGTGACTGCTTTCAGGGCCCGGTTTACGCCGATGCGTTTCAGGGTAAACTAAGGCTGCGGGAGAGAATAGGGTAAAGACGAGCAAAAACAATGACCGTGAGTGAGCCAAAAGAATCAGATCGTCGTGGCGGCACACATGAAATGGTGCGTAAGCTGCTCGATGAGCGCCAGGAAATGTTGATGATGTTCTGTCGGGTTGCGGGGCTGGAACCTTTTTCCGATTCGACGCCCAACCCTAATGTTTTGCAGGAGTTCTGCCAGGTTCTGGTCGATTATTCTGCATTCGGGCACTTTGAAATCTACGAACGCATCGTCGCCGGCCGCGAAAGACGGCTGCGCGTGGTCGAGGTCGCCCGCGAGGTCTACCCGCGCATCGCCGAGGCCTCCGAGGTCGCTGTGGAATTCAACGACAAGTACGACGCCTCCGATCACGAACTGAACCTGCATCAGCTCGACCGGGATCTCGGCAAGCTCGGCGAAGAGATTGCCGTGCGGATCGAAATGGAAGATCGGATTATCCAGGCACTGACCGCGCGCTGATCGCGCCCGGCCCCTAAACCATGTTCTCAGCCGACCGCGACGCGTATCGCGACCCCGAACGCCGGCGGTCGCCATGATACGGCCCTTCGCGCGACCGCTGCCCAAACCGGACGAGATCAAATCCGGTTTCGATCGCCCGAAATTCCGGCGCCTGCGTCTTGAGCGCTTTCCGCGCGGTGCCGACGGCTTCCACATCGATGTCACCCTCAATCCCTTGCTCGAAGAGGCGATTGCCACGTTCGCCCGGGCCTTGGTGCGCGAACGCGTCAATCGCCTATGGAAGCGCCCGGAGACCCCGTTCAGCGACGCCATCGTCGAAACGTTCGACCGAGTCGTCGTCGATCAACATGCGCTGGTCGTGAAGAAGTCGCGCGAGTCGCATGGCATCGAGCGCGTTCAGCTGTTCCAGGTGGCGGTCACCAAGGTGCTGCTGCAGGCGGTCGATGACGAAATGGATGCCTTGCGCGACGAGTTGGAGAACACGCGCAACGATACCGTCACCCAATCGGCCGGCCGCAGCCTGAAACTGCACGAGCTGTCGGTGACGCTGGCACGCCATGCGTCCACGGTACGCTTCGAGGTGGCGCGCAAGCTGTTCGCCGAGCTGATGCGGCTCGAACGCGGCGAGATGAAGAATATCCGCAAGGCGGTGCTCGGCGTGTCCTGGCCGATTGCGGATCAGATGTTGGCCAATCCGGTGTTGCAGCTCGACGGTGTCGGCGGAATCCGCGACTTCAATCGCGTGTATCCGATCCTGCTGTTCGACACCGAGACCATGTGCAAGGTCAACCGTTGCCTGCTCGAACTGTTCGAACCCTGGCTGCCGGAGAACGTCGAGCTGGCCAACGCCAACCAGCAGATCGATCGCCTGGTGGTCGCTGTACGTCGCGATCGGGGCATGGCCAAGGGATTCGTCGAAACGGAGAATCGGGTGCGTTGCCTGGTGGGACCGAGCGAACTGAGCGACGTATCGGGTAACTGGCTCGACCTGCCGGATAATGCCGTGGCTTTGCTCGGCGGCAGCGATGCGGTATGGCCGCGATCGGATCGCTGGCACCACCGCGCGGTGGATTCGCTGCAGCGCAAACTCAACAGACAACTCAGCACGGCACTGACCAATGCGGGATTGATCGACGCGGTGTACGCGGCATATGAGCTTTCCGCGATCTACCCGACACTCGGCCTGAGCGATGCCGAGACACCGGTCTTCGATTTCCTCAAAGGCGCGATCAACCGACGCGACCTGCTGCGCCGGTTGGCTGCGCTCGAAGGTAACGCCGACCCGCAGGCCGTCATTCGCCAGATCGAAACGTTGCGTCGCAAGTATCGGCGCAAGGCCACAGCCGGCAAGCAACAGGTGCTGGCGCGCTTCGTCGGTGACTTTCTGAGACTGCGCCGCGATCTGAAACTTGCCTGGCGATTCATGGTGGGGGCCGATGCGCTGCGCCTGCTGCACGATGAGCAGGAAAAGGCCCTGTCGCGCGCCAACAATACGCTGCAGAGCTTCGTGCCCTCGACCGAGCCGGTCGATGCGCGTGGCAGCGTGGTCGGGCATGTGACGATCCATGTCGACGTTCGCGGTGTGTCCCGACTGGTCGGCGATCTGCGTGAGCGCAATCTCAACCCTGCGGCGCATTTCAGCCGGCACTACTACGACCCGGTTTCGACGCTGGCCCACCGCTTCGGCGCGCTCAAGGTACTGATCGAGAGCGATTCCCTGCTGTTTTCGATCGACGAGCACGGTGGCGGCGGTGGCGCGTTTCCTTCCGTTGCCCGTGCCTGCTGTTTCGCGCGCGCACTGCTGGACCTGGTCGACCTGATGAATTCGACCAACGACCGCCTGGGCCTGTCGCCACTCGAATTGGGCATCGGTATTTCCTACGTTGATCAGCCGCCGACCTACCTTTTCGACGAAGGGCATCGCGTGATGATCTCGCCGGCAATCCTGCGCGCGAAGCACCTGGCGCAGTGCCACGTGCCCCTGCGCAAGGCGTGTCGCACACCGAGCGGGCGAGGTCTGTGCGTGGCCATGCCGGTCACCGGTGAGGACGCTGACCGCCTCGGCGAGAGTGTGGTGCGCTACAACGTCAACGGTATCGAGTTGGATGCCGCGTCGTTCGCCCAACTGCATGTGGAGGTCTCGCTGCACAAGGCGCGGTTGAAGCGTAAGGGCAGCAAGGCGCCGGAAACGCTATGGGTTGGGCAATGCGCCGAGGTCGACGGTGACAGTCATTGGCTGGTCATCCGCGAGCAATTGGTCAAGCTGTGGATGGGGCGTCGCCTGCTGGATACCGACGACCAGGGACGTCGTTTCTATGAAGTGGTCTCCGAGCGCAAGCTGATCGATGCGATCAGCGCCCAGTTCACCCGCCGCACCGCCAAAACCCCGCAAAAAAAGGTGTCTTCGGCCTAGCTCGCAAACCCGGCGGCGCGAAATGCCGGCTGGGTGTGGGGCTGAGTTATACGACGTTTCATTCAAGGCTGGCGAGATGGGCGAAAGCGAAGTCTGCGGCATACGTTGCTGTGTCAAAGGCCTCGCGGTCTCCTGTAGGTCGAGGCCGGGTTGGCGTTTTACCTCAATCCCACATCGCGGTTACGGCAAAACGCCCAGGTGCTGCGACAAGCGGCGCAACATGTGGACTATTCGCGCCCATGTGGGCGACATGCGAAGATGTTGCGCATGTCAGATCAAGAACACATCGCAACCTTCAATCCCGACCAGCTACGCGCCGAGGCGGCAATCCGTAAGGCGGCCAAGGCGGGCAATCCCGAGGCCCAGTTTCGCTTGGGTGTTATGTACGGCAACGGAGACGGCGTAGGGCTCGACTACGACCAGGCGCGCGCCTGGTTCGAGAAGGCGGCGGTGCAGGGCCATGAAAATGCCCTGATCACGCTGGCCTGGATGTATGCCAACGGCACCGGCGTCGAGGCCGACGAGGGGCGCGCCCGCGATTTCTATCTGAAAGCCGCCGAATGCGGTTCGGCAAAGGCGCAATACGTGGTCGGCACCATGTATCGCTTTGCGCAATTCGGCGTAAAAAAAGATATCGCCAAGGCGGTTGACTGGTACATGAAGGCCGCCGATCAGGGTATGCCGACGGCGCAGTTCGCGCTGGGCAAGATGCTGATGGAGGGCAAGGGCGTTGCACAGGACGATGTGACCGCCCTGCAGTGGTTGACGCTGGCCCACATCAACGGCAGCAAACGCGCCGAAGACTACGTGACCCACCTCATCAAACGCATGGACCCCGCCGAGGTCAAGGCCGTGCGCGATCGTATGCTCGGCACGGCCGGAGACGGATCGTCAGCCGGCTGAATCACCGTTGCGTTTGGCGGTCTGCGAAGATCCCAAGCGGTTTAACGACGGCGGAACCGGATGTAGCCGGTCGTTCAGGCGCGTCGGGTTCTTGCCCATGCGACTTTCGTAGATGACCGTGTAGGCCAATACCCGGCGCAGATAGCCGCGCGTTTCGCTAAACGGCACCAGTTCGATCCAGATATCCGCAGGTAACGTACGTTGCGGCAACCAGCGGTTCACGCGATGAGGTCCGGCGTTGTATGCCGCCGTCGCCAGCATGGCGCTGTCGCCCAACTCGCTTTTGACGTGCTTGAGATAGGCGCTGCCGAGTTCGATATTGGTATCCGGCTGGAGCAATTCGTAGCGGCTCGGCGGCGTGCGATTGAGGATCTTGCGCGATACCGTGCGTGCGGTCGCCGGCATCAACTGCATCAGGCCCATGGCGCCGACGGGTGAACGGGCATTGCTCATGAAGGCGCTTTCCTGGCGCATCACCGCGTAGATCCATGCCTTGTCGATACCCTGACGTGCGGCGTTTTGGTCGACCAAGCCGGTGTGTTCGAGCGGGAAACGCAGCTCGAGGTCATCCCAATAGTCGGTGCGTGCCAGGGTGAAGATCGCGCGGTCGTGCCAGCCGTTGACCTTGGCCAGTTTGGCGGCCGCCTTCAACTGATCGGAATCGAGGTCTTTGGTCGCGATCTGCCATTCCGCGCGGGCATCGCTCCAGCGCTCCAGCGCAAACAGTTCGCGCGCACGTTTGACCCCGGGCATGGCCTCGATCATCTTCAACAGTTGCGGCGATGCCGGCGTATCCGCGTGAAACAGGTGGTAGGCCACGCCGATGCGGTCGGCCGCGAGGAAGCCGTAATAGCTGCGCTCTTTCGCCACCCGCTGATACAGCGCGTGGGCCACGTCGTTGTCACCTTTGCCTTCCAATGCGCGTGCCAGCCAGTACAACCAACCTTCCTGGTTGCGCTCGTCCTGCGGCAGAGCGGCGATCCACTCGATTACCTGTGGCCAGTCTTCACGCAACAGCGCGGAACGGATGCGCGCCTCGTGTGCCGGAAGGTCCTGTTTGCCGACGTCGACGCTGTGAATGAACTCATACGCCTCGTCGCCCGGCACCCTGACCAGGTTGCGCACGATGTATTGCTCGGTTTCGCGGACCTGTTCCGGCGTGAAATCGTAGCGCGCCTTCAGCGTTTCCCAGGCGTGCATCGCCTCGGGGCCGTCCCAGCGCGCCAGGCGACGAATTGCCGCCGGGAACATGGCCTCGCGATATGGATGTTTCTCGCTGAAGGTCACTTTCGTGACTGTGCGTGGCTGTTGATACAGCTTTGACCAACGCTGCACCCAGACCTGATCACTCTTCGGCAACGATTTGCCCAGATACTCAGCCAGGCGCCACTGGCCCGCATCCATCGCGAGCTTGATGCGCTGCCAGGTCATGTCATGCGTGCGCTTACCGGCCTTGGTCCAAGCGTTGAACACCGGGTCGCAGGATTCAGGGCGCGACTTGCCGTACAGCCACAATGCCGGCACTCCCGCGAACCCGGCTTTCGTATTGCCGGTCGCGATCAGCGCATTGGCGTAATAACACTCTCGGTTTTCGTTGGCGCTCGATGACTCGTAGAACGCGAGGTATTCGTTCCACCGCTTCTGTTTGCCGAGCTCGTTGAGCCACAGCATGCGCAGCAGGCGGGACAGGCGGGTGCCTTCGTGTTTCTTCAGGAAGCGCGACACGTCGCCGGCCTTTGCCTTCGACAGCTTCTCCCGTAGCAGGCGATATTCAAGGTAGGGATGCAGCGGATAGTCGCGCAGTTGCTTTTCCAGCTTCGCGAAGGTGTGATGATCGTTGCGTGCGAGCGCCTGTTCGGCGGCGAGGAACAGCTCGCGTTGTTCTGCGAGGCTCGCGGCGGTGGCTGCACCGGCGAATACGCAGACAAAGGCCAATACCAAAGCGGATACGGGGCGCTGAAGCACCATGGCGTCTTCCTGATTGACTGGAAGTCTTCAGCGTAGGTCGCGCAGCAGTCGATAGCAATAGGGGGTTTCCCTTTTTGCTCATTGGGTTATGCGGCGCAAGGGCAGTAAAATATAAAGTTAATACCTAAGTTTTGAGATTCATTTGGTTCAGATGTTGGATGTAAACGACCTCGAGCGCATAAGGCAGATGGTTCGCACCGCGGCGATCGACGAATTGATGTCACGTTTCAACGACGTGAGCGCAGCGACCAAGGCCGATGGATCGGTGATTACCGAAGCCGACTACGCCATGCAGCACCGACTGCAAGACGAACTGGCGTCGCAATGGCCGGACTTTCAGTTGTTGGGCGAAGAGATGTCCGCCGCCGAACACCAGCGCCTGTTGGCGAATCCCGGTGCGGGCCTGTGGTGTCTCGACCCGCTCGACGGCACCAGCAACTTCGCTGCCGGCATCCCGTTCTTCGGCGTCTCGCTGGCCTTGATCCGCCAGGGACAGGTGTTGGCCGCCGTGGTCTATGATCCGGCGCGCGACGAGTGTTTCAGTGCCCTGCAAGGCCAGGGTGCCTGGTTGGACGGCGAACCCCTGGTCGCGCAGGCGATGCCCGAGACCTTGAAGGCGTCGATGGCGATGGTGGATCTCAAGCGGCTACCGGAATCGCTGATCACGGCACTCGCCCGGCGCGCCCCTTATCGCTCGCAGCGCAGTTTCGGTTCGGTCGCGCTCGACTGGTGTTGGGTCGCAGCGGGACGGTGTCAGATCTATCTGCATGGCGGGCAAAAGTTGTGGGATTACGCGGCGGGTTACCTGATTCTGCGCGAGGCCGGCGCAGCCGGCGGCCTGGTCGACGACTATCACGGGGATTGGTTGCCGGCCGATTCGTTGACGCCGCGCATCGCGATTGCCGCAACCCATGAGCCTTTGCTGGCGCAGTGGCGTGAGTGGATTACGCAGCACCTGGAAGACTAGCGTCCGCGTTCAGTCGAGATGCAGATCCTCGGCCACGATGGTCAGCCAATGACGCACCGGCACGCCGCCGCTCTCGCCGAGGTGCAGCAGGCAACCGATGTTGGCCGTGGCGATCACGTCCGGGTGGTCGATCTTGAGTGCCTGCAGCTTGCGCGCCCGTAAGCGTTGCGACAGTTCGGGTTGCAGCATCGAGTAGGTGCCGGCCGAACCGCAGCATAGGTGGCTCTCGGCCACCGTACACAGCGAGTAGCCCAAGCGGGTCAACACCTGCTCGGCCAGGCCGCCGAGTTTCAAGGCGTGTTGCAGCGTGCAGGGCGTATGCACGGCAACGCGCTCGCTGCGCGGGTGCAGTTTCAGATCTTCCAGCGGCTCGGCGGCGAGCAGTTGCAGCGGATCGCGTGTGGCGCTCACCAAGCGCTGTGCCTTTTCGGCATACGCCGGGTCGTCGGCCAGCAGGCTGGGGTAGTCATGGATGTGCGCACCGCAACCGCTGGCGGTCACGATCAATGCCTCGGCGCCCTTGTCGAGCGGCGGCAGCCAGGCATCGATGTTGCGCTTGGCCATTTCGCGCGCACGCTGCTCGTCGCTCAGATGATGCGCCACGGCGCCGCAACAGCCGGCCTGCGGTGTGCGCTCGATGGCGATGCCGAGCGCCGCGAGCACGGCCTCCAGCGCCTGGTTGATCTCCGGCGCCAGCCCGGGTTGTACACAGCCGTCGAGCATCAGTACCCGTCGGTCCGCCGACTTCGGTACGACCAACGGTGCGTCGAGCGTCTGTGCGACCGGCACTTTGGCGCGCAGGTTCTGCGGCAGCATCGGCCGCAGCCAGCGCCCAAGACCGATCAGTGGCGTGAAACGGCTGCGATACGACAGGGTTTCGATCAGCACGCGGCGCATCAGGCGTTGTGTGAATGGTCGCGGCGCCTGGCGCTCGACCTGTACGCGGCCGATGTCGAGCAGCCGGTGGTAGTTGACGCCGGACGGGCAGGTCGTCTCGCACGACCGGCAGGTCAGGCAGCGATCGAGATGTTCACGCGTCGTCTCGTTGGCCGGTGCACCTTCGAGGACTTGCTTGATCTGGTAGATTCGTCCTCTCGGGCCGTCGAGTTCGTCCCCCAGAAGCTGGTATGTTGGACAGGTCGCTGTACAAAAACCGCAGTGCACGCAGGCGCGCAGAATCTGGTCGGCTTCCTTGCCGGCGGCGGTATCGCGGATGAAATCAGCTAGCGCGGTCTGCATCGATCTTTGGTGTTGTTGGTAGGGCCCGGCAGTTTAACCGGCGTTGCAATCGCTTGCGCGGTGCCAGGCGGCGATATTTCCCGCCGCTTTGCGACGTTGGTTGGAGCGGGCGCGATGGTATAAGTCTATGCGTATCCCGGAAAAGATTCGACGGCTGTTGCCCGCGCACAAGCGCCTGGAATGGTATCCGCCGTTTCGCGCCTTGCGGGTGAAGGTCGTCGACCTGAGCGATGACTGGCGCACGGTGCGCTTGTTGTTGCCGCTGGCGGCAAATCGCAACCCCGGCGGTGGTATGTTCGGCGGGTCGATGGCCTGCTTGGCGGATCCAATCGCCGCGCTGGTGTGCAACCGGCATTTTCCAGGGCACCAGTTGTGGACGCGCGACCTGTCGCTGGATTTTCAGCACGAGAGCCGAACCGACATGGAACTGCGTTTCGTGCTCGATCCGGCGCACGAGGCTGCGATTCGAACTGAATTGAGCGAACGCGGGCGGGCGACGCCGCGTTTCGAATACGGGTTTTACGACGCGCAAGAGCAGCTATGTGTGAAGGTGCACTGTCGCGTCGCGATCCGACCGCACGATTACCGGCCGGCCGCCGGCCTGAAGAGGAGTACAAGAGCCGAATGACTGACAACGATGATGGCCTGGACATGGATTTGAGCAGCGGCATCGCTGCGTTCGAATCGAAACATTTCAGTACTGCGACCCGCCTGCTGGCGCCGAAGGCCGAGGAAGGCAACCCGGAAGCCCAGTACCGCATGGCGATCATGGCGCAGAACGGACTCGGCATGGTGGAGAACCAGCTGATGGCCTATCGCTACATGAAAGCCGCTGCCGAATCGGGCATGGGCTTGGCGCAGCACGGGCTTGCCTTTATGTACATGCAGGGCGAATGCGTCGAGCAGAACGGCGAGAAGGCGCTCGAGTGGTTCAAGAAGGCGGCCGACCAGGGTCTGCAAGGCGCCATGACCACGATCGGCATGATGTATCGCGAAGGCAACGGGGTCGAACGCGACGAAGAAAAGGCCAAGGAATGGTTTCGCAAGGCGGGCTTTGACGACTTCTGATCGCCGGTCGCCGGGAAAAGGCGGCGCTCCGGCCGCCTTCGCCCTAGTGTGCCTTGCTCAATCGGTGGATTCGGTTTTGGCCGTTTCGCGACGCTTGCGAACGGCTTCGGCCAGCTTCTCCAACAGCGGCACGCTGTCTTCCCAGGCCAGACAGGCATCGGTGACGCTCTGGCCATAGGTCAGATCGCCTTCGCCCAGGTCCTGACGGCCGCCGATCAGGTGGCTCTCGATCATCACGCCGACGATGTTGTGGTTGCCGCGCCGGATCTGGCGGGCAACGTCTTCGCCCACGTCGATCTGTTTTTCGTGCTGTTTGCGGCTGTTGGCGTGGCTGAAGTCGATCATCAGGTTCGGCGTTACGCCGCCCTTGGTCATCTCCTGCACGGCTTCAGCGACCGATTCCGTATCGTAATTGGGGCGCTTGCCGCCACGCAGGATGATGTGCGTATCGGCGTTGCCGCGCGTATTGAAGATCGCCGAACGCCCGTCTTTGGTCAGCGACAGGAACACGTGCGGCCGTTCGGCGGCGCGCATGGCGTCGACCGCGATACGCATTGTGCCGTCGGTTCCGTTCTTGAAGCCGACCGGGCACGACAGGCCCGACGCCAGCTCGCGGTGGCCCTGGCTTTCCGTGGTGCGCGCACCGATCGCGCCCCAACTGATCAGGTCGGCGACGTACTGCGGGCTGATCAGGTCGAGAAACTCGGTACCGGCCGGCAATCCCATGTTGTTGATCTTGAGCAGCAGCTCGCGCGCCAGGTTCAAGCCCTTGTTGATCTGGAAGCTCTCGTTCAGATCCGGGTCGTTGATCAGGCCTTTCCAACCGACGGTGGTGCGCGGCTTTTCGAAATAGACGCGCATGACGACGATCAGGTCGTCTTTGAGGCGGTCGCGAACAGGGATCAATCGATTGGCGTACTCGATCGCGGCTTCCGGATCGTGCACCGAGCAGGGGCCGATCACCACCAGCAAGCGGTCGTCTTCACCGGATAGGATGCGGTGGATGGCGTTACGCGCATTGAGCACCGTCTGCGCGGCTTCTTCCGTTAATGGGTGGCGTTCGTGCACTGAGGCCGGTGGTTCGACCTGATGAATGGCCTCGATACGAAGGTCGTCGGTTTGTTGCATGTTTTGTCGGTGTTTTGTGCTTGTGGGACGAAATTATAGCGGGGCCGGGCGTTCTGTCCGGCGTTCGGCATCGTGAAACGACGCAAAGCGCCCAACTATGCGCGTTTTTTGGCCCGCCTGACAAGCCAGACGGCAAGTCCTTGGGCGTTCAGATCGATGTCGGAGGCGAAAATCGAACGGACCTCTTCCTCGCTCAGGTTGCTATGGGCGCAACCGGCGCTGACCAGCACGTTGTACACGGCACCGTGCAGGCGCTCCGAACGCCCCTCGAGGGGCAGCGCTTCTTCGTCGAGCGCGATCTTCACATGTGCCTCGATGCTGGCGCGCAACTGTGCGACGCGTTCCCCGGGTTTGTCGATCTTGCCGAAATGGGTCAGGCAACAGGCCTGCGGATTCATGGCCATCATGTGATCGAGGCTGTCGAACCAGGCCTCTGGATCGAATGCCACGGGTGTGGTTGTGGCGACCAGCAGCGGTTCACCGTTGTTTCGAAACTCGGTGTAGCCGAGGCCGAAGGTGTCGCCGGTGTACAGGTAGCCGCTCTGTTGATCGAAGATACAGCCGTGGTGGTTGGCATGACCCGGCGTGTGCAGGAACTGCAGGCGGCGGTTGCCGAGCTCGAAGGTCTGCAGGTCGTTGGCGGCCACCGTGCGTTGCTCATCGGTCGGCATCAGGGTGCCGAAATCGCGTCGGAAGGCGTCTTCACCATAGACCTCGGTCGCGCCGGCCTGCAGCTTCGACGGATCGATCATGTGTTGTTGACCTTTAGGATGGACCACCAGCGTTGCGTTCGAGCAGGCCTCCATCAATTGCCCGGCGCCGCCGGCGTGGTCGAGGTGCACATGCGTCGGCATCACGTAGCGCACCTGCTCGGGCGTGGCCCCCAGCGATTCGATGGCGTTCAGTACCCGTGGCAGCGAGTGCTGGGTACCGGTATCGATCAGCGCGAGTTCGCCGGCGTCTTCGATCAGATAGCAGGCAGCGTGGTTGGGGCGGTACAGCCCCGTGTCGATCAGATAGCTGTTTTCACCGATTGCCTGTTTCATGTGCCTGCCCCGATGCGATCAAGGTATGTGGAACGACGCATGGCGGTCGCGGCGGAGATGCGCCTGCGACCGTCGCGCTATCTATCCACCTTAACAGTTGGCGCGAGCCGAACCTAAGGCGTGGATCAAGCCCAAGCCTTGGAAAGCTAAATGGTGAAAATCGTAGCGGCGACGTGCGACGACATATTCAGGCGTTGCTGTCGGGCTCGGCAGGAGCTTCGGGCTGTTCGATGCGTGACTTGAGCTCTTTCAGACCGCGATCGTACGAGGTGCCGATCATCGTATCGAGCATCAGGCCCACGTAGCGGCCGAACAGGTCCCAGCCAAACTCGGTTTCGAACTCCCAGCGGATACGGGTGCCCTGTCCCTCGGGTTCGAGCACGAAGCGTGCATCGCCTTCGCCCTCGTCGCCGAACACCAGGTGGGTATCGACGCTCTGGTTGGGGGCGCTGGCGGTGATCTCCTGGCTTCCCTGGCCGACACGCTCATCGCCGCTGCTCCAGGTCATGCGCGATCCGACACCCTGTTCGGGGCCTTCGAAGGTGTAGCTGGTGTCCGGATCGACCTGTGTCCACGGCGACCAGGCGTGAAACGCCCGCATGCTGTTCAGGTGGGGGAAGATCTTGTCGGCCGGTGCATTGATCACAATGCTGCGCTCGACCTGCGCGGTATCCGGCAGAAACATGCCGATCACCGCCAGCAGAATCAGGGTTCCGAGCAAAACGCGAAATATCAAGCGGGCAAACGCCATCTGTCAGGCTCCTGGTTCCGTCTGGGCAATCTGAGCGCGCAGTTTACAGGCTCGGGCGCCAATTGTGATGGATCAGGCGGGCGCCGGCCCCATCGACGGCGAAGCGCGACAATGCCGCATAGTCGACCTGTGCCTGGTACCAATGGGTCGCCGGCGCCTGCAATACGTGGCCGACGGTCGCACGGATCACGCCGGCATGGGCGACGATCAGCACGTGCCGCCCTGCATGTGCTGCGAGTACGCGCTCGAAGGCCTCGCTGATCCGCCGCCCGAAGTCAGCGAGCGGTTCGGCACCGGCCGGCCGGTTGTTGACCGGGTCGCGGTAGAACGCGAGATACTCCTCGGCCCGGTCGCGTCGCAGGGTCTCGCGGTTCTGCCCCTCCCAGGCGCCGAAGCCCACCTCGCGGAAGGCCGGTTCGATCGCCAGCGCCAGCTTGCGTTCGGCAGCGAGATGCGAAGCAAATGCCTGACAGCGCTGCATGGGCGAACTGATGATCAGGTCCCAGCCGGTTAAGGCGTTGGTCGTTTGTTGCATCTGCTGCCAGCCGTCCTCCGACAAGGGGTCGTCGACGCCATTGCCGCGAAACCGGCTGCCGCCGACCGGTTCGCCGTGGCGCAACAGGTCGACGATGGTTAGATTGTCTTGATTCATGAAGGGGCGGGGGTCAATGCGGTGTTTGCTAGAATATCGAATCTGCAATATCCAGTGAGCTGAACCGGCATGCAAGTCAAGAAATACATGGGCATCGACAAGGACCCGAAAGGCGCGATGAATCCGACCGGAAATGTCATCCGCGATGCCTGGTTGTTCGGCCTGATCCCTGAGACCGAGACCTGTGAAGGCTGGACGGTGCAAGGGATCGATTCCCTGTACGACAAAGTGACCATCGAGTGGAACAAGTACGGTCATCTGGTTTCCAACCTGCCGCCCGAACTGCGCGAGCGTCACCAGGCGATCTACGATGCAGCCGTTGCGCGGGCGCGCGAACTGGGTTGGGACCCGGAACTGGGCGACGACGACTGAGTTCCACCCCTGCGGCCTGGGCAACCTTGTGACAGAGACATTCTTCAAACCCAACGAGATCGCGCGCGAGCGACTGACGATTCCGGCAACGTTGTACAACCGTTGTCGCCTGATGCTCAGCCGCTGTCAGTACGAGCACGTGTTCGTACCGATTCGCAGCATGCAGATGCAATCGGTGATCGACGAGGAAGAGGTGATCTTTGTCGATAACCAGGCCTACGCCGTGCGCGGCGGGCAGGGTGGGCGTTTGATCATGTTGGCGTGGGTGTTCCGTTACGACCAGCATCGCGACGACCTGACCGAGCCCGCGCAGATCGAGCTGGTCTACTATCACAACGACGCACGCGACCTGCACCAGCGCCTGATCGGCGAATTCGGCAAGGCCTTGGAACTGGCCGAGAAGCGTCAGCGTGAAAACGGTTGCGATCCCAAGGGCAAGAAGGTGTTGCCGTTCAGGGACTAGCTGTCGTTTGACGATTTGCGATCAGTGGGTGTAATCGCTACCCATGATGAATCGACGAGATGCTGCACCCGGTTGCTGAGATGCTTGAAATCCTTGTGTTGGCGTAGATCACGAAACATCGGGTCGGTGTTCAGCAGGCCGATATTGGTGAAACCGCTGTCTTGCAGTGCGGCCAACATTGTCATGGCCGATGTCCGGTGGCCGCGGCAATACTCCAAGCGGGCGGCCATGTAGCGCAGTCCGATCGTGTTCCAGCCGTGATTGACGGCGAACCGGTAGCTTTGCGTGCATTGGTTCAGCCAGCGTTTGCTTTCGCTGTCGTCCTTCTCGCTGCGGTAGGCATCGACCAGCGCAGTACACAAGAACAGGTCGAAATCGGTGCGCTCGATCGGGTAGGTGCGCCCTTCCAGCGCACGTTTTAGATGGGTCTTCGTCTGTTCGATATCGCCGGCGAAATAGGCATTGAGGCCGGCCCTTGCGTGTGCCTGCCGCCATTCGATCTCTGGTGTCGCCAGTTTGTCCTGCAGTGCGACAACCCGTGATGGATCGATCAGCGTGCCGAGGATGCGCGGGGCTGCAATCGCAGCCCGATCGAGATAACGCTGCACGGCATGTGATGGCGTAGGGCTCTCGGCGAGAATGCTGGTGGCGAGACGTTCGGCCGCATCGGCCTGTTGCAGGTAGGCCAGTATCATCACGTGGCCGGCACGTATCAGCTGCGATTCCGGGGTAAGCGACATGGCTTTTTCGGATTCGCGGTAGGCGTTCGCCAGCTGTCCCGATTCAAGAAAGAGATCCGACATCGCCCTGTTGACGCGCGCATCGGGTGGAGTCAGCGCGGCAAACTTCTGAAGTTGTGTTAAACCGGTTTTGACCTCACCGCTGAATGCCAGCGCGTTGGCCAGGTTGACGGCAGCCGTGGGCATCAGCGGCTCCAGCCTGGTCGCTTCGCTGAACGCGGGTAGCGCCTCATCGAGGCGACCTTGTTGGCGTAGCGCCAATCCAAGCCACATCCAGGCCTCGGCAAAGTTGTGTTCCCTATCCAATGCCTTGCGCAGCTGCTCTTCGGCCGCGCCGTAGTTGCCCTGAAGATAATGCGACAGCCCCACCGCTGCGCTCAGTCTTGCCGCAAAGAGTTGATCGCCTTCGGCTTTTTTGAGGTGCGGCTCGGCCTTTTTCATCGCTTCGGACAATGGCAGATCGGCGTAGAAAGATAGCAGCAGGTACGACTTCGCGAGCCCGACGTGGGCGCCGGCAAAGTCCGGTTCGGCTTCGACCGCTTTCTCGAAGTGTTCCGCAGCCTTCCAGAGGTCTTTGGGCGACCGCTGAAAGCGGTAGTAGCGTGCCGCAAGAAATTCTTCGTAAGCGCCATCCAGGTGCGCTACCGTCGCATCATTGCCGCCGATTCGCTGGGTGTAGCCAAGGCGTTCGAGATTGTCGGCCAGGGTTTCGCTGACGGTCATCTGCAGGCGGAAAACGTCGCGATCGTCCCGTTCGAATGCCTGGCTCCACACCTGCTCCTGGGTGCGCAGATCGGTAAGAACCGCGACGGCACGCAGTTTCCCGCCGGCATGGCGCAGGCTGCCGGTTACCAGCATGTCCGCACCGAGCAATGTCTGCATGTCGCCGATGGCCAGGTTTTTCTTGCTCACGAGACTCGCCGATTGCGGCCCCAGCACGCGCAGGTCTTCGAGTTGTCCGAGCCTGTTCGCCATCTCTATGGCGAATCCGGCGGCAATCACGTCATTGTCCTGGGTCGTGGACACATTGCTGAACGGCAGGACGAGCACGGACAGGCGGTCGTCTTGCGGTGGGCGGCTGGCTAAGAACAGCAGCGCGGCGGCCGCCGCCAGTATCAGCGACGTGGCGATCCACGCGACTTTGCGATGGCGCACCGGCGGTGCCGCCGTTGCGGGCGGCGCGGTTTCCGGCCGGGCTGTGTCGGCGATTTGCTCATCGGTTTGCTCGTCGGTCTGGTCCGGGGGCACATGGCGGACCTCGCAGATCAGACGATAGCCGCGCTTGGGCACGGTCTCGATGAACGCCGGGGAGACGGCATTGTCGCCCAGTGTGCGCCGAAGCCGGGCGATCGCCTGATATACCGAGTGATCGCCGACGAACTCGCGATTCCAGACCTTATCGATGATGTCGTCGGTTGCGACGACTTCGCCCTTGTGCTCGGCAAGGTAAACCAGCAGGTCGACGTAACGCGGCTCGAGGCGCGTGATCTCGTCGCCCAGCTTCAGGGAATTGAGCCGTGGCAGCAGCTCCCAGCGGCCGATCCAGTAGCGGTTTTGCGTGTCCATCTGCTCCAAGAGACAATCCGTAAATTATTGTTTTATAAAGTAAAAAATAACGACAGGAAAAGCTTAGATAAAGATTAGACGTTGCTGAGAACTTTGTCTTTGGTGCATGACAAGCTGTTTGCGATACATCAGCAAACTCTGCACAAGGAACTCTACGATGGCCACTCTCAGCGATGAGGACAAGACTGCGAACGGCGGCGACTTCGAGCGCTTGATGCGCCGTCGTCTCGACGAGATCGCATCGCTTCCGCCGATACCTCGGCGTTCGCAGGAACTCATCATGTTGCTGGCCGATCCGGACATGAGCATGGTTCAGCTGATTGAACTGATCGAGCAGACGCCGTCCCTGGCAGGGCGGGTGTTTGGTGTTGCCAACTCGGCGTACTTCGCTGCCGCTCAGCAGGTGAGAAGCATCTCGGATGCCGTGATACGGGTGATGGGGCTGCACCTCGTCCGCGATCTGTGCATGTCGCTGGTGCTGAGTCAGCCATTTACGACGAGCGCCAGCCCGTCGTTCCTCCCGCTTCGGTTTTGGCGGCACGCGATGTTCTCGGCCGCCCTGGTCCATGAGTTGTCGAGAGTCGTGGACGACGCCGGCCGGGGGAAGCTGCCGAATGCTTACCTGGCGGGCTTGTTGCACTCACTTGGCATGTTGGCACTGGTGCACATCGCGCCTGTCGGCATGGAGCGGGTGTTTGCCGGGTTGAACGAGGATCAACAAGCCAAGTTGTCGTACCTGCAGGCTCGAATTCTTGGTATCGACTATGCGCAGGCAGGCGGCGAGCTCGCCCGTGCGTGGAAGCTGCCGGCACCGATCGTCAATGTGCTTTCTCACCACCGCAATTCCGGCTACCGGGGAAGCGACTGGCAACTCGTTGCCTTGGTCGGCTTCGCCGATCAGATGAGCAAACAGCACATCGATGGCGAAGACAGCGCCGCGTGCGTCGATCGGCATCGTAGTTTGCTCGACGAATTGGCGATCGGCGAAGAAAACCTGGCGCTCGCGGTTACCACCTGGCAGGCACGACTGCAGAACATCGAGCAACTGGCGATGACATTTCAGAGGCGGCCGTCATGACTCTGAACACCGATGTATACGCGGTCGGGGAAGGCGCCGGCGTCGTGATGTTGGTCGAGTCGCTCAGTCTCATCCGTCAGTTGGCTTCGAGTTGTGTCGCGGTGCCCGCCGAGGGCATTCCGCAATTGGTCTCCGGGATCGTCACCGGACACGCCGCGTTCCACGGCTGCGCGGTATTCCTCGCCGGCGACTTGCAATCACCGTCAGGTGGGATCCAACCCTTGACCGTCGCGAGTTCTCCACACTCTTTCGTCGAAGAGATCAGCCTGCCTAAGGTCGTGGACGTTATCCAAACCGGTGGTGCGTATCGGTGGCCGGGCGCGCGTGAACGCGCAGGCAAATCGCAGTCCGGTTTGTTGATTCAGTCGATATCGGTCGGTGGCCGGGCGGTGGGTGCGATAGCCGTTCACCATCCTGATCCTCGCGTGTTTCAGGTTTGGCACGAAAACCTGTTGGGTTTGATCGCCGACATACTGGGGCTTGCCTTGTGTCGGTGCGATGTTGGTCAGCCGGCCTTGACCGGACCGTCCGAAGAGACACCGGTCGAGCATGTGATGCCACAGACGGGGGAGTTCGCCGATATGCCCGTAGATCTGGACGCGTTGACCGGCTTGGCGACTCCCGAGACTTTCCAGCGGTGTCTGGAAAAGTCGCGCGAGTTGACCGGGCCGATGCCCTACCTGTTCTTTCTGGACATCGATCGGTTTCGCATGATCCGTGAGTGCGGCGGTACCACGCTCTCTGATCATGTTATCGAGGTCCTCTCCGGTGTGCTGTTGCGTCTTGCCGGAAGAGACTGTGCGGTTAGCCGCATCGGCGTCGATCAGTTCGGCATGATTATGCGTCTGGCGGGGCGCGAGCAAGCCCTCGAAAAGGCAACGATGCTGCTGGAGAGTGTCGAGGCCTTGCGCTTCAGTCATGACGGCGAGCGCTACGAACTGACCGCCAGTGTCGGTATCGTGCGCCCCAATCGCTACCAGGACACGCCTGAAGAAAGTATCCGCAAGGCGCGCGATGCCTGCCGAGAGGCCAAGCACCTGGGCGGTGGGCATGTCCAGTTCTACCAGGATCAACTGGTCGCCACGGCGCGCCTGGAAGAAGATGGGCGGATACTCAATCAGTTGATTCGGGCTTTCAAAGACAACGACCTGTTGCTCTACGCTCAAGAGATTCAACCCTTGGAGCAACCGAAGAACCCTGCAGCCAGTCGCTTCGAGATACTGCTGCGCGCGCAAGGCCACAAGGGCAGCATCTACAGCGCCGGTATGTTTCTGCCGGTTGCGGAACGCTACGGCTTGTCGGCCAAGCTCGATCGCTGGGTCGTCGGTGAGGCGCTGCGTCAATTGTCGGAGTTGCCCCGGGAGCTGCTCGCGAACCGCTCGTTTGCGATCAATCTGTCCGGCCACTCGGTCGATAGTGCCTGCTTCCTCGATTTTGTACTCGACGCATTCGCGGTTACCGGTTTGCCACCACAGCATGTCTGTTTCGAGATAACTGAAACTGCGGCGATATCGGATATCCAGGCTGCACGTGCGTTCGTTGACGCGCTGCAGGCAATCGGGTGTGAATTCGCGCTCGACGACTTCGGCAGTGGACATACGTCCTTTCTCTATCTGCGAGACCTGCCGGTCGACTACCTAAAGATCGACGGCAACCTGGTGCGCGATATCGCCAACGATGCGTTCAGCCGGTCCATTGTCCGATCGATCCACGACATCGCCAAGACGATGGGCAAGTGCACTATCGCCGAGTACATCGAAACCGATTCGATACTGAATACGGTAAAGGAGATCGGCATAGACTTCGGTCAGGGCTACACGCTGGCCGTGCCGAAACCTTTGATGGAGGCGATCGGCTGAGCTTTGCCTGTGGTCAGAAGGCAGGCGCGGGTATCTGCAAACGCGCGGAAGCCGCGCAGAGGATGACTACCCGGTGAGTGCGGCGAATACGTTGGGGTGAGTATCGACCGTTATGCCGGTGGCATAACGCAGCGATGCGAACGCCCCGCCATGGAGGGCGGGGCTGGGGATTAATCAGTGCGCGGACGTCGCGCCAGGGAAGGCTACCCCGTTAGTGCAGCGAATACATTGGAGTGAGTGTCGACCGTTATGCCGGGGGCATAACGCAGCGATGCGAACGCCCTGCCATGGAGGGCGGGGCTGGGGGTTAATCAGTGCGCGGAAGTCGCGCCAGGGATGGCTACCCCGTTAGTGCAGCAAATACATTAGGGTGAGTGCCGACCGTTATGCCGGTGGCATAACGCAGCGAAGTGAACGCCCCGCCATGGAGGGCGGGGCTGGGATCAAATCAGCGCGCCGAAGTCGCGCCAGGGACGGCTACCCGGTGAGCGCTGCAAACACGTTGGGCAATCTCTCCGGCAACCGCTCCACATCATCCACGATCGAATAGTTGTTCTCACCAAAGATACGTGCAACGTATCGATCGGCATTCGGATCGAGTGTCAGGCAATAGGTGTACACGCCCTGCATTGCCAGATCTTCGACTGCCTTCTTCGCGTCGTGCCGCAGGTATTGCGGGTCGCGCTCGTCGATATCGGCAGGCTCACCGTCGGTGACCAGCAACACAAGGCGCTTTTGCGCATTCTGCTGGGTCAGGTGCCAGCCGGCGTGGCGCAATGCCGCACCCATGCGGGTGGAAAGGTTGCCCTTCATGCCGGCCATGCGTGACTTGGCTTCTTCGTCATAGTGCTGATCGAAGTCTTTGAAGCGGTAGTACTGCACATCGTGGCGGCCATCCGAGGCAAAGCCATGGACCGCGTAGTTGTCACCGATCGAATCGATTGCCCAGGCGAGCAGGCCGGCAGACTCACGCGTAAGGTCGAGGATGCTCGGTTGATCTTCGTAACCTTCTTCGCCCTCGGCGATGTCGCCGATCTTGTCGTTGGTCGATTCGGACAAATCGAGCAGCAGCACGATGGACAGATCGCGGATGTGTCGCGTAATACGAATGTTGATGCGCGGGTCGGGCATGATGCCGCGACGAATATCGATCATCGCGCGCACGGCAGCATTCAGGTCGAGTTCTTCGCCTTCTTCGTAGCCGCGTCGACGCACAATACCCTGCGGTTGCAATGCGTCGATGATGTGTCGAATACGCGATGCGACCGGCTTGTGCTTGGTCAGGATCTCGTCCATGACATCCGGGTCGCCACGCCCTTGTTTGCGTTCGAGCACAGTTGCCCAGTCAGGACGCGACAGCTGAACGTGGTAGTCCCATTCGCTGTAATGGTAAGGGTCGGAGACTGGCTCGACGCCTTCCATTTCGTTGTAGCTGATACCCATGTCTTCGTACGGGAACAGCTCGGTATCCAGTACCCAGACTTCCTGCGGGTTGTCGTCCTTCATCTCGGAGTCGATCTCGTTGACGAACTCCATCAGGCTGACATTCTTGCGCACCGTCTGCTGCGAAGAAGGAAGGTAGTCGACGCCCTGGGTCTCGAACATGTTCTCCGAGAAGTCCCAGAAGTAACGGTTGTCGTCACGATAGGGAATCGGCCATTCAGAGAGGATGCGCACGCTTGGGATCTTCGCGATCTCGACCATCTTGTTGTAGAAGTCGACGCCGGCCATCCATGACAGGCGGGGCGCATAGGGATCTTCTTCGAGTTTGGCAACGAAGTCGTCGGCAATCTCGTTGATCGCCTGAATCTCATCACGGTATTCACGGTCCATGATGGCGCGCGTGGCGCGCATCATCAGGTCCATGGTCTCGTGCGGTTTGCCGTAGGCGTCGTCTTTGTCGGGCTCCGACGTGAAGAACTGCAGCCACAGTTTGCGTAGACCGGGGAACTCGCTGTAGGCGAGGTATTCCACGCGCGCATCTTCGAACAGTTCAATCATGCGCATCTGCGCCTGAGACAGCTGCTCAGCCGAGATGGGGTCGCGCGTATAAACCATGTGCGCCGCACAGTGAGCAGCGGTGGCACGGTACAGGTCCATACCATCGATGCCGCGGAACGGGTCGAACGCGTCCGGGACGTGGATTTGGAAGTTCTCGATGTACGGACGAATACCCTGGCGCGATTCAAAGTCGCCGGCCGTCGGTCGCATGTAGAACGAACGGGCCCACAACGCGCGCAGGTAGAAGTTGAGCTTGCGCTGGTTGTTGACGAACAGGGTGCCGCGACGCTCGGACTTGAGAATCGCTTTCGATGATTCGGTCTTCAGGGCGAAGTAGGCCAGCTGGCCATCGAGGTCGCGCTGATGCGCCTGTGCGCCGAACATCACCCAGCGACGCAGGCCACCCAGCGTCAGCTTGGATAGCAGCTCGTCCAGGTTCTCCATCATCGGGCGCAGACCACGTGGTGCCTTACCCGTCATCTGGTGCAACAGCTTGAGGAAGCCGCGCAATACTTCGGCATCACCCAGTCGCTGCGCTGCCATCGGCAGGTTGGCAACGATCAAGGTGATGACGCTGCCAGAGGTGTGCGACGACAGCTTCATCATCGCTTCGACAACATCCGGAATGATGTCTTCGCCGACTTCTTTGACGACGCCGGGAATCTCCTGCACGTAAGTCAAGACCAAATCTTGGCCGCGTCCCAACGTGCAGAACGCGCGCATGCCTTCCAGATAGTTCTGCAGGCCGCGCGGCGACATGACGCGCTGCGCTTCATGGTAAGACGTTTCGAGCGCTTCGACGTGCTCGTGATCTTCGTCGTTCAGGCAGGTGACGTATTCCGAGAAATCGACTGACATACAGGATTCCGAATCAGTGCTTTTGGTTCATGCGATCAACCAGGGCCATGCCGAGCGCCGACAAGACGAAGGTGATGTGGATGATCACGTACCACATCAGCAAGGTATCGTCTCTGTTGTCGCCGTTACCCAGCAGTTGCGGTGCATTCATGAACGCTTTGAGAAGATGGATCGACGAGATCGCGACGATCGATGCGGCGACCTTCTGCTTGAGTGAACCCGCGTCCAGCTTGCCGAGCCAGCTCAGCTTCTCTTCGCCTTCCTTGATGTCGATCGCCGAGACGAAGTTTTCGTAACCACTGAGCATAACCATGACGATCAGGCCGCCGACCAGCGCGATATCCACGAGACTGAGGACGACCAATACCAGGTCGGCCTCGTTCATCGCCAGGATGCCGGGCAGGATATGGAAGACCTCCTGGAAGAACTTGATGCCAAGCGCGACCAGGGCAAGGCTCAGGCCGATATAGATCGGTGCCAGCAGCCATCGGCTCGCGTACAACAGGTTTTCAAGTGTGCGTTCCACAGTGTCTATGCTCGGCTCGCTCAGAAGTACGTGTTGACGGCGGCACTCAGGGTGTCGCGCATATCCGGATCGTCCGTGAGCGGGGTGACCAATGCCATTTGGCAGGCCGCTTGTGCATCGATGCCCTTCGAAACCAGCTGTGCCGCGTAAACCAGCAGGCGGGTGGACATGCCTTCGTCGAGGCCGTGACCCTTCAGGTTACGCGAACGCTGTGCGATCTGAACGAGCTTGTGTGCGGTCTCTTTGTCGACGCCGCCTTCGTGCGAAACGATCTCGGTTTCGATATCGGTTTCCGGGTAGTCGAAGTCCAGGCCACCGAAACGCTGCTTGGTGGACTGCTTGAGATCCTTCATCAGCGACTGGTAGCCCGGGTTGTATGAGATAACGATCTGGAAGTCGTTGTGCGCCTTCACCAGTTCGCCTTTCTTTTCCAGCGGCAGTTCGCGGCGGTGGTCGGTCAGCGGGTGGATAACAACGGTCGTGTCCTGACGTGCTTCAACAACTTCGTCGAGGTAGCAGATGGCGCCAATGCGTGCAGCCACGGTCAGCGGGCCGTCCTGCCACTTGGTGCCATTGATATCGAGCAGGAAGCGACCGACCAGGTCGGAAGCGGTCATGTCTTCGTTACAGGCAACGGTGATCAGCGGCTTTTGCAGCTTCCACGCCATGTATTCGACAAAGCGCGATTTACCACAACCGGTCGGGCCTTTGAGCATGACGGGCATGCGCGCGTCGTAGGCGGCCTTGTACATGTCGACCTCGTTGTGCACGGGACGGTAGTAAGGCTCATTGCTGATCAGGTACTGGTCGCGGTCGATATCGCTCATGCTCGTGATCCTTTTTATCTGGACGGCTACGGGAATCGGATCCCGGTTCGAATGTTCAGGCCGGAATGGCGATCGCACATCGTTGGGCGCTCGCCACTCGGGGCTGAAAACTCGGTTGCCCGAAACGAAAAGCCCCCGCCCCGTGAAGGGCGGGGGCTTCCCATACTGATTGTGGCAATCAGTACTTAGACGGCTTTACCACGGTAGATAACCATGGATGCACCGGCGCACTGGGCATAGTTGTCCAGGCCGAGCAGGCGCACGTGGTTTTCCGGGTGAGCCTTGTGGCATGCCTCGCACTCGGCCAGGATGGCGTCGACGTCGGTCTCACCGAACATCGGCAGCTTCCACATGTACCAGTAAGAGCCACTGGCGTTCTGCGGCTCGGTGTGCTCAATCGAAGGGTTCCAGCCCTTGGAAACGATGAACTCGATCTGCTTGCGGATCTGTCCAGCGTCCATCGACGGCAGGTAAGAGAAGGTCTCGAACTTGCGGCTGCCGGCATCGGCAAGGCTCGAAGCGTAGTCCTGCATATCACTCATTGGTATATACCTCTAAAAAATTCGAATTCGTTGCTCGAGGCCCCCGCCACGTAAGGCGAGGGCAGGTGGACATTACTTGTGCGAAACGTCCAGCTTGTCGACGGTGTCGAACTCGAACTTGATTTCTTTCCAGGTCTCCATTGCAGCTTTCAGCTCCGGGCTGGACTTGGCTGCGTTGGTCAGGATGTCTTTGCCTTCCTTCTCGATCTCGCGACCCTGGTTGCGTGCCTCGACACAGGCCTCGACCGCTACGCGGTTGGCTGCTGCGCCAGCGGCGTTGCCCCATGGGTGACCCAGCGTGCCACCGCCGAACTGCAGGACGGAGTCGTCGCCGAAGATCGAAACCAGCGCCGGCATGTGCCATACGTGGATACCACCGGAGGCAACCGGCAGAACGCCCGGCATTGCGCCCCAGTCCTGGTCGAAGAAGATACCGCGCGAACGGTCTTCTTTGATGTAGCTGTCACGCATGATGTCGATCCAGCCCAGGGTTGCATCGCGGTCGCCTTCCAGCTTGCCGACGACGGTGCCGGAGTGCAGGTGGTCACCGCCGGACAGACGCAGGATCTTGGTCAGTACGCGGAAGTGGATACCGTGGTGCGGGTTACGGTCGAGTACGGCGTGCATAGCACGGTGGATGTGCAGCAGCATGCCGTTGTTCTGACACCACTGTGCCAGCTGGGTGTTCGCTGCCCAACCGCCGGTGATGTAGTCGTGCATGATGATCGGCGCGCCGATTTCTTTGGCGTATTCCGCACGACGCATCATTTCGTCAGCGGTCGGAGCGGTAACGTTCAGGTAGTGACCCTTGCGCTCGCCGGTCTCGGCTTCAGCCTTCTGGATGGCTTCCATGACGAAGTCGAAACGGTGACGCCAGCGCATGAACGGCTGCGAGTTGACGTTCTCGTCGTCTTTGGTGAAGTCCAGACCGCCGCGCAGGCCTTCGTAGCACGCACGACCGTAGTTTTTGGCCGACAGACCCAGTTTCGGCTTGATGGTGCAGCCCAGCAGCGGACGACCGTACTTGTTCAGCAGGTCGCGTTCGACCTGGATACCCTGGGGCGGGCCATTACAGGTCATGACGTAGGCGACCGGGAAGCGGATGTCTTCCAGACGCAGTGCGCGCAGTGCCTTGAAGCCGAACACGTTGCCGACCAGCGAGGTCATGACGTTGACTACGGAGCCTTCCTCGAACAGGTCGATCGGGTAGGCAACAAAGGCGTAGAAGCAGGTGTCGTCACCCGGTACGTCTTCGATCGCGTAGGCGCGGCCTTTGTAGTAGTCGAGGTCGGTCAGCAGGTCGGTCCACACGGTGGTCCAGGTGCCGGTCGAAGACTCAGCTGCCACGGCGGCGGCGACTTCCTCGCGCGGCACGCCCGGCTGCGGGGTAACTTTGAAGCACGCCAGGATGTCGGTGTCCTTCGGCGTGTAATCGGGCATCCAATATGTTTCGCGGTACTCTTTTACGCCCGCGTCGTATTTCTTGGCCATTACCTAAAACCCTCTGTTTTGGAGTTGATCCATTTCCGGTTGGACCGGAGCTTTCGGCCCCTGATGGCCGCGCTTTATTAGCCGGTCCTGTTATGGGGTTGGACGAGTATAGAGGGCCAACCTATAATTAACAGTCAATAATACTGATAGATCGCATAATATAGGTCTTATGCATCTGACCCTGAGACAATTAGAGGTTTTCGAGGCCGTGGCGCGTCATTTGAGCTATACGCGGGCGGCCGAAGAGCTGCATCTCAGCCAACCGGCGGTGTCGATGCAGATCCGCCAACTGGAGGAGGCCGCGGGCCTGCCGCTGTTCGAAAAGCTCGGGAAGCAAATTCGTCTGACCGAGGCCGGCGAAGAGTTTTTCCACTACAGCCAGGCCATCGGCCGGCAGCTCGAAGAGCTCGACGAGGTGATCGAGGCGCTCAAGGGCGTGCAGACCGGCCACCT
Organism: Thiosocius teredinicola; assembly: GCF_002009425.1. Classification (NCBI taxonomy): domain Bacteria; kingdom Pseudomonadati; phylum Pseudomonadota; class Gammaproteobacteria; order Chromatiales; family Sedimenticolaceae; genus Thiosocius; species Thiosocius teredinicola. The sequence continues at coordinate 3,879,793 of NZ_CP019936.1, read as the reverse complement.
GCGGATCAGCGTGGCGACCACCGCCAACTATTTCGCTACCCGCCTGCTGGCGGCGTTCTCGCAACGCTATCCCGGCACGACCTTCTCGCTGGACGTGACCAACCGCAAGACGCTGCTCGAACAGCTGACCCGCAATGAGACCGACCTGGTCATCATGGGCAAGCCGCCGGAAGACCTCGACCTGGACGCGACCGCGTTCATGGAGAACCCGCTGGTCATCATCGCGCCGGCCCGTCACCCTTTGGCGGGGCGCAAAAACATCCCGCTCGCCGAGTTGCGCGACGAGGTGTTCGTCGCCCGCGAGCAACAGTCGGGCACGCGCATCGCGATGGAGCGTTTCTTTCAGGAACGCGGATTCCATCTCAAAACGGGCATGGAGATGACGTCGAATTCGGCGATCAAGCATGCGGTCGAGGCCGGGCTGGGCCTGGGGATCGTGTCGATCCACACGCTCGAGCTCGAGCTGGAGGCCGGCCGCCTGGTGGTGCTTGATGTCGAGGGTTTCCCGATCGAACGCCATTGGTACCTGGTGACCACCAAAGACAAACGCCTGCCGCCGGTGGCGCGGGCGTTCTTCGATTTCCTGATGGGTGACGACGCGGCCGGGCTGATGCTGCCGGGTGTGGCCGCCTGACCGGGGCCGCGCCAGTCTGTCGTCGGGGCCTTTCGATCGATTGTCCGTTGCGGCGTGTCTGCGACGCGGTACCTAATCGATAGGAATGACGATCCAACCGGGCCGTCATGACTGTCATATGATCCATCCATCTATATAGAGAGTGATCCGGCATCGTCGGGCTCGACCCGGTCTCGGCAGGGGGGGTTGCAAAAGCCGTCGTGTCGTCGGGTTCTGTGTTGCCGTCAACGGGAGTGCGTCCTGGAGCAAGTTTCGCCGACCGCTGCTTGTAGAACGAAGCGACATCGCTGGCTGTCCGCGGTGCTGGGCCTGCTGTGTCTCGTCCATGCGACCGCATCTGCTGCGGGCGTGGATGGTCAATGGCGGCTGCAGCTAACCGGTCACCAGGACTTCTTCCTCGGCGAAGGCGGATTCGGCGGCGGTATTCGCATGCCGTGGGAAGTCATCATCCAGTTCACCATCGCGAACGGCGAGTTTCTGGTCGGCAGCGGTAGCGCGCGATGGGTCGACAAGGTGTCGGGGCTGTCGGGGCCGCAGAACTGGTTCGATTGCCACCTGGTGGCCGGCACCTATCTCGACAGCAACCTCACGATGCACGAAACGCCGCGGGTACGATTCGCCGGATTCCCGTTGGCCGGCGAACTCGAGGGTGATCGTGTCCGGCTGCAGCCGGGTTACCGCGCGCCCGGCAACTACTTGGCGTTGACCTACGAATGCGAGACTGACAATCAGGTCGCCGACAACTGGCTGGCGCGCGCCGAACTCGGCAAGCAGATCCTGGGCAAGCGCCAGGATGTCGAGACCCGGCATAGCGGGATGCAGCGCATCGCGCGGGTCCGCGAGGTGGTCAGCCTGCCACCCGAAAACAGTGTCGATCTACCGCTGCAGGACGGCTGGACCTTCTCCCAGGGCAGTGAGGACAGCAGCAGCCAGGTCACCTACCGGTTAGATCGCGTCGACTGAGCCCGTCGATGGCTGAGCACGCCGCACCAGGTACAACCAGGGACCGGGCGATTGCAAGATCTCGATCTCGTAGCCGTCGTTCAAACCCTCGATCCATTGCGTGACGGCGGCAATCTCGGCCTCGGCGCCGGGGTGTCCGCGGTACAGCATCAGCGACAGCAGTCCACCGGGGCGTAGCATGTCGAGTGACTGCTCGAGCGCGCTCACGGTGGTGTGCGGTTGCGTGATGATCGACTTGTCGCCGCCGGGCAGATAGCCGAGATTGAACATCACGACATCGGCGTTGCCGACCCAGTCGTCGCCCAGCAGATCGCGCATACGCTCGTGTCCTGCATCGATCAATTCGACGTGTTGCTCCAAACCGGCAGCGTGCAGGCGTTGCCGGGTGTGATCGAGCGCCGATGGCTGAATATCGAAACCGGCCACATGGCCGTCGGGTGCCACGCAACGCGCGAGCAACAGGGTGTCGTGACCATTACCTACCGTGGCATCGATTGCACGCCCGTGTGCACGGCATGCTCGACTTACCGCTTGTTGCGCGATCTTTGTGAGTGGTCGGCGATTCATTTGAGGCGGGCGATATCGGCTTCCGCTGGTAACGGCGCATCTTCAATCAGATGGTTGACCAAGGCATCGGCGTACCAGGGGATGCTCAACGCGCCGCGTGCACCGAAGCCGTTGAATACCCATAGCTGCGGAAACTCAGGGTGTCGGCCAAGGAACGGGTAGCGATCGGGTGTGCCTGGGCGCAGGCCCGCCTGGTGGTCGACGACCTCGTTGTGTGGGTTGTTCTTGCACATGGCTGTAAAGCCCTGCAGCAAGGTGGCGCGACCCTCGGCCGTTGCTTGCACATCGAAGTGCTTGTGATCGTGCGTGGCGCCGAAGCGAACGGTGCCGTTGGCCAGCGGCACCAACCAGTGCGCTCCGTTGACGATGTGTTTGGGGTGCCGGTCGGCCAGCTGCAGGTTCAATATCTCGCCTTTTTCCGGTTGCAGCGGCAGATAGCTGAACCAGGGGTTGTCGCGCAGCTGAGCGCCTTCGCAGAACACCACGCGGCGCGCACGTAGGTCGCCGATCTCGACGTCTTGCGGTGATATCCGAAGGCTGGAAGCATCAAACGAGGCCTCCAGCAGTGCACGATCCTGCTGCAGCCAATCCCTGATCATCGACAACAGCGACGGCAGGTCGACATAACCGGTGCGATGCTGCATGAATCCGCCGAACGGTGCGTCGACCGGCTCCGGTGGCTGCGCCGCATCGAATGCTGCGCCGATCAGGTCTGCGGATTCGTCGTCTTGCGTGCGTTTGTCGTAGAAGCGTTTCTGCTGCTCTGAGCGGAACAAACGCATCATGGGTATCGGATGAAAAAACGGCCGGTCGAAGTGCTGCGCGAGCTGCGCATACCAGCGGTCGGCGGCGCTTAGCCAGTCGCGCAATTCCGGGCGGCGGTTGAAGCGCATGCCGGCCAAAGGATTGATCAGGCCGGCGGCCACGCGCGATGACGAGGTTTTGTGGCCGTCGTCGATCACGCACACGCGTTCACCGGCGGCGCGCAGTTTCCAGGCGAGCGCGCTACCGGCCAGCCCCTGGCCGACGATCAAGGTATCGATTGGGTGTTGCGGCATGAGCGCATTGTCTCATGCCGACGAAACGCAGCGCAGTCGCTCAGACCAGCGGCAGAAAGCTCAGCCAGGCCATGCCGCCGCCGATCACGGCACCGACGATCACGTCGCTCGGATAGTGCAGGCCCAACACCAGGCGCGACGAGGCGATCAACAATGCCATCGGTACGATGAAGATGCCGATCTCGGGGAAATGACCGAGGACGACAGCGGTGAATCCGACCGCATGCATCGTGTGGCCCGACGGAAAGCTGTATAAGTCGAGCATGGGGGCATGGCGGCGGATGTCGGGGAAGGCCTCGCACGGGCGCTCGCGTACGGTCAGCGTCTTGAGCGTCTTGTAGATCAACAGCGAACTGATGCCGACCAGCAACATCTGCAGCGATACCTGTAGGCCTTCGTTGCCGTACAGTGCCGGCAGCAACAGCATGATCAGGTACCAGAAGACGCCGTCGCCCAGGCGGCTGATGATGCCGAAGAAACGCTGGGTTTCGAGGTTTTCGCCGCGCTGGCTGGCAACCCGGCAGATCGGTGCTTCAAGGACGCTCAGTTGATGTAGCAGTGTTCTCACGGTCATCGACGGTTGCCTCGCGCTGGACTGCCAAAAACAGTTTTTCCAACCTGTCGATGAGTTTCGGCCAGTCCTGTTGCAGCGCGGTTTCACGTGCGTGAACTTTTAGTGTCTGCCGGAGCGCGGCGTCGCCGGCACAATCGAGCGAATGCTGTATGAAGGCCGCCTTGTCGTCCGCCGGCGCGAGCAGGCCGTTGTGACCATGATTTATCAGTTCGTGCGCGGCCGCCAGGTCGTACGACACCACCGCGAGGCCGCTGGCCATGGCCTCCAGCGTGACGTTGCCGAAGGTCTCGGTCACGCTGCTGAACAGAAACATATCGCCGCTGGCATAGTACTCGGCCAGTTCGACACCGGTTCTCGGTCCCGCAAAGATCGCCTCGGGGTGCGTGGCCCTGAGTCGCTTCTCGGCCGGGCCGTTGCCTACCAGCACCATGCGCGCGGTTGGATGCCGTTCGCGAATGGCCGAAAAGGCCTCGAAGGTGGTGTCGATGTTTTTCTCGGGTGCCAGCCGCCCGACATAGACCACAACGATGTCGTCGCTGCCGATGCCCCAGCGGGCACGCAGTTCTTCATTGCGCCTGTCCGGGCTGAACAGATTGGCATGCACGCCGCGCGGCCAGACATGCAGATTGCGAAACCCGCTGTCTTCTAACTCGTCGGCCATGGCGCCGGTCGGTACCAGCGTACCGGCCAACTTGTTGTGGAAGCCACGCAGATAGCGCCACAGGGCGGGCGCCAGCATGCCGGCGTTGTAGTGACCACTGTATTGATGAAAGTTGGTGTGCATCCCCGAGAGGCACGGCACGCCGGCCCGATGGCAGGCGCGCATTGCCGAGTGGCCGAGCGGTCCTTCGGTGGCGATATAGCAGGCGTCGATCTGTTTGTGCGCGATCAGTCGTTTGATCAGGCCGCCGGCCGGCATGCCGAATTGCAGGCCCGGATAACCGGGCAGTGGTAGCCCGCGCACCGGATGGATTTCGGCCGGCTCGTCATCCGACGGGCGTTGTTTCTGCTTCGGACACACCAGCGTGATGCGGTGGCCGAGCTTGCTCAGTCCGCTGACCATCTGTGCCAGGGTGCGGGCAACGCCGTTGATCTCGGGCGGGTAGGTTTCGGTAACGATCAGGATGTTCATGCCGGTTTCGCTGTCAGGGGGAGGGTGGCCGGCCGGGAATACAGTCGCAAGTCGCTATCCTGCTGCCGGCGCCGGAACGCGTTCACCGAGGGGTGTCTGTTCGTGGCTGTGCAGCGCCATGATGATGGCATTGCGTGCCTCATCGGCGACCTGTTTGCGGCTGTGTCCGCTCAAGGTGATCGGCTCGCCAAAGATCACCATGACCTCGGTCTTGGCCCGCGTGATCAAGCCGCGCAGGTTCTCGCCGAGTGATTGATCGTCGGTATAGGGCGCGACGGGATCATGGTGGCCGTTGATGTGGTAGCGGACCGCAACCGGCACGACATCGGTGCGCGTATCGATCGGTGCAGCGAACAGTCGCGAGAAGAACGGCCGCACCAGGGTGCCGTCGGTGGTGGTGCCTTCGGGGAATACGGTCAGCATGCCGTTGTCGCGCAGTCGCTTGGAGATCTGCTCGGTGATCTGTGCAGCTTCGCCGTTGCCGCGGCGGATAAACAGCGTGCCGGCGCGCGCCGCCAACCAGCCGATCAGCGGCCAGCGTCTTACCTCGTACTTGGACAGGAAATCGGTCGGTGTCAGCGCGCCGAGCACGATGACATCGAGCCACGAGATATGGTTGGCAACCAGGAACGCCGGTGCTTGCGGGCGGTAGCCGGCCACCGTGATGCGTACTCCCAAGATGTCGGCCACGCGGTTGTGCCACCACGACTCGATCCGCGGGTGGGTGCGCAACACGCCGCCCGGATGCCGTGACAGCACCAGGGGGGTCAGGATCAGACCCAACAGAATGTGCAGGGACAGCAGCAGTGTTCGCAGCGCTATCCGCCAGGTACTTATCAATGTCAGCCCTTCATCACCCGATCGAGAAAGTGTCGGGTATAAGATGCGTCGATCTCGTTGACGTTCACCATGACCAGGATATCAGCGCAGTTGAACGCCGGATCGTAACAGGGTTCACCACATGCCCGAGCACCGAGCCGGAAGTAGGCCTTCAGCAACGGCGGCAACGGCGCGGCGACCGTTTCGTGTGTCCCGGCCGGCAGCGGCGGCAGCGGATTGCGCGGCGTGACCCGGCAATCGGGTTTGGTCATCGCATGCTGGCGAACGCGGTTCATGATCGCCTGCGCGACGGTGCCGCCATCTTCCATCTCGACGCTGGCACAGCCGAACAGCATGTCGATGCGGTTTTCCTTGATGTAGTCGGCCAGTCCCGACCACAACACGGCGATGGCAGCGCCCTGGCGGTAGGTCGGGTCGATGCAGGTGCGACCGACTTCCAGGCGGCGGCCGGGCAGCGTCAGCAGCGGGCCGAGATCGAATTCGCTCGACGAATAAAAGCCGCCGGCCTTTTCGGCCTGCCGGTCGAGCAGCAGACGGGTTGAGCCGACCACCCGGTCGGTGGCGGCGTCGCGCACCAGCAGGTGTTGGCAATAAGGGTCGAAACGGTCTTCGTCGATCCCACGATCGGCGCCTTCGACCTGTGCACCCAGTTCTTCGCCGAAGATGCGGTAGCGCAGCGCCTGCGAGGCGTGGATATCGTCCATGGTTGTAGCGAGTTCGACGTAGAGTCGGCTTTTCGATCGCCGGGCGTCGAGATCTGGAACAACGGCACTCATTGACTTGTTTCCTTGGCGTCAGGTTCACGATCAGCCTAAGTCGGCTGCGTGACACGTCCTTGTCATCGCGATGACAGATAAATTGCGGAAATCCGCCATATCGCGACCCGATTGCGCAGCGCGCTACCGGGTTTGCGCCCTGGGTAGCGTGTTCTGCGTCTCGCCGTAGGTGCGGTTGAACAGTGAAATTTTCAAGAGTGACTGGCGCACAATGTTTATCGCGCCACGACAAATATCGATCTGAACTTGCAGCGGGTGCGTTAGAATAAGTGTCCGTTTGTGGATCAGGTTTGCAGCAATGCCTCACAGCCAGTCAGGCGCCCCGTACCGACTGCTCGACGAAATCGATTCGCCGGGTGGTTTGCGCGCGTTGCCGGCAACTGAGCTGCCTGCCCTGGCAGCCGAGGTGCGGCGGTGCCTGGTGAATGCGGTGTCGCAGACCGGTGGGCATCTTGCGGCTGGCCTCGGCGTGGTCGAGCTGACGGTGGCGCTGCATTATGTGTTCGACACGCCGAGCGATCGGCTGGTCTGGGATGTCGGGCACCAGGCCTATCCACACAAGATTCTGACCGGTCGGCGCGATCGCATGACGACGCTGCGCAAGAAGGACGGTCTGTCCGGTTTTCTGAAACGCGACGAATCCGAATACGACCCGTTCGGTGCCGGTCATTCGAGTACCTCGATCAGTGCCGCCCTCGGCATGGCGGTGGCTGCCCAGGCTGCAGGCGAGCAGCGCGAACATATCGCGGTAATTGGCGATGGCGCCCTGTCTGCCGGTATGGCCTTCGAGGCGCTGAATCACGCCGGTGCCTTGGACCTCGATCTGCTGGTGGTGCTCAACGACAACGACATGTCGATCTCGCAGCCGGTCGGCGCGATCAGCAACTACCTGGCGCGGGTGCTGTCGAGCCGTTTCTATAACCGGGTTCGAGAGGGCGGCAAACACGTGCTGAGCGGTCTGCCCGGCATGAAAGACCTGGTGCACCGCTGGGAAGAGCACATGAAGGGCATGGTGATGCCCGGCACCTTGTTCGAAGAACTCGGCTTCAACTACATCGGCCCGATCGACGGCCACGACCTGCCGCTGCTGGTCAATACGCTGCGCAATATGAAGCGCATGCGCGGTCCGCGTTTTCTGCACGTGGTTACGCAGAAGGGCCGGGGCTATGCGCCGGCCGAGGGCGATCCGTGCGTTTATCACGGGGTGACGCCGTTCAACCCGTCGACCGGCCAGATGCAGAAGAAGGCTGGCGGCAAGAGCTTCACCAGCGTGTTCTCCGATTGGATCTGCGATGCGGCCGAGCAGGATCGGCGGCTGATGGCCGTGACGCCGGCGATGTGCGAGGGATCGGGCCTGGTCGACTTCGCTGCGCGCTTCCCGCGACGCTATTTCGATGTTGGCATCGCTGAACAACACGCTGTTACCTTTGCTGCCGGTATGGCCTGCGACGGCCTGAAACCGGTGGTCGCAATCTATTCGACCTTCCTGCAGCGCGCCTACGATCAGTTGTTGCACGATGTGGCCTTGCAGAACCTGGATGTGACCTTCGCTGTCGATCGTGCCGGCCTGGTCGGTGCCGATGGCGCCACCCACGCCGGTGCCTATGATCTGAGTTACGCCCGCTGCATCCCCAATATCGCAATCCTGGCGCCGGCCGATGAGGCCGAATGTCGGCGCATGTTGCAGGCCGCCTATGAGCACCAAGGTCCGGCCATGGTGCGCTACCCGCGCGGCTCGGGTATCGGCACGCAGCCGTCGTCGGAGCTTGAGACGTTGCCGTGGGGGCGCGGCGAGATCATGCGCGAAGGCAAAGACATCGCGATCCTGGCCTTCGGCACACTGTTGGCATCCGCACTGAAGGCGGCGCAGAATCTCGATGCGTCGGTCGCCAATATGCGCTTCGTCAAGCCGCTCGATGAGGCCCTGGTCCTGCGACTTGCCGGCAGCCATCGATTGGTCGTCACGCTCGAGGAAAACGCGGTATCCGGCGGCGCCGGTTCGGCGGTTAACGAGTTGCTATTGGCCTCCGGCGTGCAGGTAAAGGTGCTGAATCTCGGCCTGCCCGACGAGTTCATCGAGCAGGGCACCCAGGCGGAACAGTTGGAGATCGCCGGTCTTTCGGTCGCTCAGATCGAAGCGCGCATCCGCGAAGCCTTGCACGGCGCCCAGCCTGGTTCGAAAGCGGTTCACGCAGGCTGAATCTCAGCCGCTATTCAACTGAACAGCGTCAGCACACCGGTATAGCCGTACAGGCGGTGATGTGAAATCTCGCCGTTGGCGTAGAAGCCGGCCAATGGGACGTCGCCAAGCAACTCGCCGATCAACTTGAGTTCCTCGGAATCGTCGCCGAACTGGTTGCGGCCACGACCCAGGCATGAGTGATACAAAGCACCGCGTGGTGGCGACGGCAGACGTTGCAGCAATCCTTCGATCATCTGCTGCAGATCGTCGCGCGCGGTATTGGCGTCGCGCCTGGCAAACTGGATCTCCATACCGGGTTTTACGTAGTCGCCGATCGCCAGCAGGCCCTGGTCGGGGTCGATACCGATCAGATTGCGCACCAGGTAGTCGCCGGTATCCGAGCCGGCGATGGGCAGGGCGACGAAGATATAGCCCCCCACACGGCGCAGATCGCGCGCCAGGACTTCGCCGATCTCTTCCTTGAACACGTCCAACGCCGGCTGCCCGTCGATGCTCTCGATGATGTTGCGTTGACCGGCATCGATCTGGTGACGGTCGCCGATCAGGCTGCAGCCCTGGCTGAGCCCGGTGTTGACGGTGATGTTGCCGCTGAACAGCACCCCGGACAGACCGCCGCTGACCGCCTTGTCGGCAATCTGAACGGGCAGCTTGTCGGCCGAGGCAATGCCGCCGACCAGAAAACCACCCTGCAGCCCGTCACTGATGCGCACCAAAAGGTCGGGCAACTCGGAGCTCGAGGGATCACCGTGAACCACGGCAACCGACGCCAATGATTGGTTGCGCCAGCGCTCGGTTGCACTCAACCATTCGGCCGGAGAGTGTTCGATCGGTGGCATCAGGCGGAAGTCGTCTGTGGCGAACGGCGTTACGAGCACACTGGCGGCCGTTTCACCGTAGGTTTCGCGGCCGTTGCTGCACAGTCCCATACCGACGCAGCCCACCCAATGGGTGATGCCGGATTGCTCGCGCAGTTCATCGATGATGCGATCGGTGTCGGCTGCCAGGTCTTCCGACAGATAGATAAAGGCCAGATCGCCGGCATTGTCGCCATCGATCCGGTCGAGCACGCCCGCACACACCGACTGCCAATCGGCACCGGTGACATGTGCGCTGCTAAAGGTTTTCATGGCGGGACGAGGTGGCGGACGGTCGCCGCCACCTCAAAGGCCTTACAGGCCGCGGTCGTCCATCATCTGATCGATGATCGGGCCGAAGATGACTTCCATCGCGAAGCCCATCTTGCCGCCCGGCACCACGATGCTGTTGCGACGAGACATGAACGAGTCATTGATCATCGACAGCAGGTAGGGGAAGTCGGTGTTGAACTTCTTCGGGTCGGCGAAACGAATGACGACGAAGCTTTCGTCCGGCGTCGGGATGTCGCGCGCGATGAACGGGTTCGACGTGTCGACCAGCGAGACGCGCTGGAAGTTGATGTCGGTACGCGAAAACTGCGGCGTGATGTGATTGATGTAGTCGGGCATGCGACGCATGATCGTGTCGACGACCGCTTCGGGCGAGTAGCCACGCTCGGCGTTATCGCGGTGGATCTTCTGAATCCATTCCAGGTTGACGATCGGCACCACGCCGATACCCAGGTCCACGTGCTGCGCCACGTCGTGTTCACCGTCCTGCGCCAAGCCATGCAGGCCTTCGTAGAACAGCAGGTCGGTTCCTTCAGGAATCGGTTCCCAAGGGGTGAATTCGCCGGGCTTTTTGTCGATGCCCAGGCGTGCGTTGTGCTCTGCGGCCTCTTCTTCGCTGTGCAGGTAGTAACGCTTCTCGCCGGTGCCCGATTCGCCGTAGGTTTTGAACAGTTCGGCCAGTTTGTCGAAACGGTTGGCCCCCGGGCCGAAGTGGCTGAGGCCTTTCTCCGACATCTTGACCTTCATCTCGGCGCGTTCGTAGCGGTGGAAGCTGTCCCCCTCGACCACCGCGGCATTGATGCCTTCGCGGATGAAAATGTGCTCGAAAGCGCGTTTCACGGTGGTGGTTCCAGCGCCGGACGAGCCGGTTACCGCGACGACAGGATGCTGTTTGGACATAGTGTCCCCCCTGGAATTTTGCGTTTTAGTCTTTGGTTAGCGATGAGGAAACTGCTGGATGGTGTGGGCTATCCATGATCAGGACGATCAAGCTGCCAGAGCGCCCGCGACAGGTTGAAGGTGTTTGATGCAAGGCTATCCAGATCTGAAATGATCATTCAAGAATTGCGGCAACGCCTTCAGAATCAGCACTTCCTAATTTAAAGCTGCGCGCGACTATAGCACAGCCTTTGTAAAGCTCCGCAGCCGTCCGATTTCGCCCCAACGGGGGCTGACCGGCGTTGCAGATGCCGGGTAAACACCGCAAACCCAATGCGCATCAGGCTATCCGAAGGCGTCGCCGGGGGCATTGACGCCGGCCAAGAAGTGGAAGGATTGCGATGCAAATCCGGGAAATTGGGGCACACTTTGCAAATCCGCGGTATCCTTACGCGCTTGCGGGTTTGTGCGAATCGGCCGTCGGCGGTGAAACGCCAGGACGATCCGGTTGGCGCGGCCAGGAGAGTTTGCTCCATTTCGGCCACCCGTTTCCTCAGCGAGGCATGGAATGATAGACCTGGGTTCGCCTGGCGGTGGGCCTGTGGTTTTTTTTTTGTTCGGCGACAGCGATGGAAGATTCTTACCCTTTTCCGGTTGCGCGTATCGGCCTAATCGGCGGTGGCCAACTCGGGCGCATGATGGTTAAGGCGGCCAAGCGCCTCGGGTGTACCTGCGTAGTGCTCGATCCTCTGCAGGGTTCGCCGGCGGGCCAGGTGGCGGGGCACCAGATCGTCGGTGACTACAGCGATCCGGCAAAGCTGCGCGAGCTGGCCGAATCCTGCGATATCGTCACCTTCGAACTCGAAGATATCGAAACCGAAACCCTGCTGGCGCTCGAAGGCGAGGGTCACACCATCTTTCCGCGCCCGGCGCTCCTGAAAATGATTCAGGATAAGTTCACCCAGAAAGAATTTCTGCGCGATGCCGGCATCCCGACATCCGCGTTTCTCGACATGCCGGCACCGGATGCGGCGGCATTCGAATCCTTCGGTTACCCCTTGGTGCAGAAGGCGCGCCGTGGCGGTTACGACGGCCGCGGGGTCGTCGTTATGAAAGATGCCGGGGCCTTTGCACGCAACCTGCCGGTGCCCAGCTACATCGAACGTTTCGTCGAGGCGGACAAGGAACTGGCGGTGATGGTGGCGCGTAATGTCGGCGGCGAGTGCCGTGCCTATCCGACCGTCGAGATGCGTTTTCACGAAGACGACAACGTGCTCGATTTTCTCGTTGCACCGGCCAATGTCAGCGACGACATCGCGCGTCAGGCCGAGGCATTGGCGGTACGTACCGTCGAGGCGATGGACGGTGTCGGCGTGTTCGGCGTCGAGATGTTTCTGACCACCGACGGCGAACTGTTGGTCAACGAGGTGGCGCCGCGCACACACAACTCGGGGCACCACACGATCGAGGCCTGTGTGACCGATCAGTTCGAACAACACCTGCGGGCGATTCTCGGTCTGCCGCTGGGCGAGACGCGACAGTTGTCGCCGGCCACCATGGTCAACCTGCTGGGCGAAGAGGGCTATCACGGGCGACCGATCATTTCAGGCTTGCGTGCGGCGCTGGCGATTCCCGGTGTCTGCGTGCACGTATATGGCAAGGCGGTTACCAAGCCTGGCCGCAAAATGGGGCATGTCACGGTCATCGATGACACGATCGAGGCCGCTTGTGACAAGGCCAGGCAGGTCAAGACGCTTATCAAGATTCTCGGAGACAAGAAGTTATGACGGATGCAAAAGTCGGCATCATTATGGGCAGCGATTCCGATCTGCCGGTGATGCAGGATGCGGCAGCGATGCTGAAAGAGTTGGGAATTCCTTTCGAGATGACGATCGTGTCGGCACACCGTACCCCCGGTCGTCTGTACGACTATGCGCAGAACGCCCGCGGCCGCGGCATTCGCGTGATCATTGCCGGTGCCGGCGGTGCCGCCCACCTGCCGGGCATGGTGGCTGCCGTCTCGCCGTTGCCTGTTATCGGGGTACCGGTGAAAACGTCGACCCTCAACGGCCAGGATTCGCTGCTGTCGATCGTGCAGATGCCCGGTGGCGTGCCGGTGGCGACCGTGGCGATCAATGGCGCGAAGAATGCCGGCATCCTCGCGGCGCAGATCCTGGGTACCAGCGACGACTCGGTAATGGATCGCGTGCAGCAATATAAGGATGATCTCGAGGCCATGGTGCTCGAGAAAGCCGAGAAGATGGAGAACGATCACCGTTGATCGTGCCGTCTCGACTGGCTCGCGGTTTATGATGCCGAGTCTGGCGTTCGCCGAAAGGCTTTGACAGAATACCGGCACTTAGGGAGCTATTTGGACAGGAAGTCCGTGGACAAAACACATCACCGGCATCGATTGCCGGGGCGCCGACATGCAGCGCGGGAGATGTGTTCGTTGACTTGAGGGTCTGACATGGATCTGTTGTTTAGCGCGGAGACGCGCTTGTACGAGCTTGAGTGGCCATCGGGTGCACCGGGCTCGTTGCTGGTGGAAGCCTGGTGGGGGCGCGAGGCGCTGTCCGCCGGTTTCGAAATCGTGATCGACGGCCTGTCGACCGATGCCTTTCTCGAGCTCAAAGCCTTCATGGGCCAGCCGGTTACGCTGGTCACGACCCTGGCCGACGGCACCCTGTCACGCCGCAGCGCCCTGGTGCGCGCCGCCGACAAGCTCGGCGCCGACGGCGGCTTCACCCGCTACCGCCTGACCCTGGTGCCCTGGACCTGGCTGCTTGGGCGCGGCCGCCACAACCGGGTGTTCCAGGACAAGAGCGTGGTCGAGATCATCGACCTCGTGTTCGGCGACTATGCCGCCCACGCCGCCTGGCAGTGGTCCGACGAGGTCGGTGAGTTTCTCGCCGACACCCGCCCGCGCAGCTTCTGCGTGCAGTACCGCGAAAGCGACTACGCCTTCGTCTCGCGCCTGCTCGCCGAAGAGGGCCTGGCCTGGTGCGTCGAAGAGGATGAGGCCGCCCCGGCCGGCCACCGCATCCGCCTGTTCGCCGACAGCGTCGCCTGCCCCAGCGATGAGCAATCCGATACCCAAGGCGCAATCCGCTTCCACCGCGTCGACTCGCAAGAGACCGAAGATGCCATCACCGCGCTGGGCAGCCGCCGTCAGCTCGATACCACCGTCATGACGGTGCTTAGCTACGACTACAAGGCCAAGCGCGCCGTCACCGCCCAGGTGCCGACCCACCACAGCTTCGGTGGCGAGCATGCCCCGGTCCTCGAGCACTACGAGCCCGCCGGTCAATACGCCCATGCCACCCGTGGCGAGGCCGACCGCTACCTGCGCCTGGCGATGCAGGCCCGCGAGGCCCGCTACAAGTCCTTCTTCGGCCGCGGCAGCGTGCGCACCTTCCGCCCCGGCTTCGCCTTCGACCTGAGCGAATCACCGCTGGACCTGCTCGAAGAGGGTGAGCAAGCCGGGCAGGACACCGGCGACAACCGCCGCTTCCTGCTGACCGAGCTGACCCATGTAGGCATCAACAACCTGTCCGGCGAGTCGATCGACAAGGTCGCCAAGCGCCTGGCCGGTCCGCTCGGCGGCGACGACCTGCCGACCGGCGACACCCTGGCACCGCTCAGTGCCCCAACCCAGCTTCCAGCCGAGCTGCTCGACCTGGCCCGTCAGCGCGGCTACGGCAACCGCTTCGAGACCCTGCGTGCCAAGGTGCCGTGGCGCCCGCGCCTGCGCGACGACACCGGGGTACGGATCAATCCGCGACCCTTGGCCCCCGGCCCGATGACCGCGATCGTCGTCGGTCCGCACGGCGAAGACCGGCCCAACGGTGTCGACGAGATCTGGTGCGATGCGCTCGGGCGCATCAAGGTGCGCTTCCACTGGCAGCGCGGTGAGCGTGCCGACGACCGCCTGACCTGCTGGCTGCGGGTTGCCAGCCGTCAAGCCGGCAACGGCATGGGCTGGCAGTGGCTGCCGCGCATCGGCCAGGAGGTGCTGGTCGACTTCCTCGAGGGCGATATCGACCGACCGCTGGTGATCGGCGCCCTGTACAACGGCCAGGGTGAAGGTGGCGTGATCCCGACCCCGGGCGGCGACAACCACAAAACCGCCGATACCAGCGTTTTTAACGAGGCCACCGACCACAGCCCGAGCGGCCAAGGGAACCTCGCCGCCGGCCACAGCCCAGCGTGGCACGGTGCTGCATCCACCAGCCATGCGCATGCCGCGGCCCTCAGCGGCTTCAAGACCAAGGCCTTTGGCGGCGAGGGCTACAACCAGCTGGTCTTCGACGACACCGACGATCAGCAGCGGGTGCAGCTCAAGACCACCCAGCACCACACCGAGCTCAACTTAGGTCACCTGGTCCACCAGGCCGACAACTACCGCGGCAGCTTCCGTGGCGCCGGGGCCGAGCTGCGCACCGATGCCTACGGCGCACTGAGAGGGGGGCAAGGCGTGCTGATGAGTACCTGGGCACGACGCACTCCCGCCGAGCCGGCCGGGGACCTGACCGCCGGTATGGCCCTGCTCAATCAGGCCAAGACCCTGGCCAGCACCCTCTCAAAGGCCGCCAAGACGCACCAGACGGTCGAACTGGCCAACAGTGTCGGCAGCAGCCAAGCCAACGGCAGCTTTGTCGACCCCAAACTCGCACCCATCCCGGCGATGCACCAGACCGCCAGCGGCATGGTCGAGCACAGCGCCCTTAACCCGGCCGAGAGCGACGCCAACAACAAGAACACCCAGGTCTCAAGCGACAAGGTGCCGCACTTTACCGACCCGGCGATCATCCAGGCGGCCAAGGCCGGCCTGGCCAATGTCGCCGGACAACACCTGCAGTTTGCCAACGGTGAGACCTTCACCGCGATGAGCGGACAGGACACCGACATTGCCGTCGGCGGCAAGGCACGTGTCCACACCGGGCAGGCGATCGGCCTGCTCGCCGGCGCGATCCAACCCGGCGAGGGCAACACCGGTATCACCCTGATCGCGGCCAAAGACCCGGTCGACATGCAGGCGCAGAGCGACCAACTCAAGCTCCAGGCCAAGCAAGACCTCAAACTGGTCTCGGCAAGAGCCGACATCGACTTTGCCGCGGCAAAGAAGGTCCACCTGGCCGTCGCCGGCGGGGCCAGCATCACGATCGATGGCGGGATCACCGTGGAGTGTCCCGGGACCATTACCGTGCATGCGAGTAAGAAGAGTTTCAGCGGGCCGGTGCAGGGCGGTTACTCGTTACCGAACTTCCCGCGCAGCGATTTCCGCATCAAAAAACGTTTCTCTTTTTCGAGCTGAGCGTCTGGGCGCTCACCACGGAAGGTAACAACACGATCAGCAGCCGATCTCCAAGATGATAATTAGTCCTCCTTTTCTGCTACCACGGAATCAGAACGAAACTGACGCCGAATATGTGGCTCGATGCATGCCCAACACCGACGTCACTGTAAAGAATACAGGTGTGCCGGAAGGCTCATATCCGGTATCTCTTAAGCTGGGCTGGCATGGCGGTCTGCATTTAAGAGCCCCGCAAGGCGCGGATAGTGTTAGAGCGATTGCCGACGGTGAGATTGTCTATGCGCGAAAGCCCACGGCACGCAACGACAACGTGACGGATTGGCTTAACTACAACCCCGATGGTGGTAGCGATCCAGCCTGGACTGACGATGGTTGTGTAATTATCAAGCACACCACCGAGATCGGTGCCGGTGCACAGAATAAACCTGTGGAAGTGACGTTTCTATCGATCTACATGCACCTGAGCAAACTATTGGGTGTCGCCAGCCGAGTAGCCGGAGGTGCCAAAGACCGCGCGGTTTATCGCAAAGACAAGATCGGCATGCCGGGTATTGTCTACGGCAAGAACGATCAATTGCATCTTGAGATCGTGTGTGACGACGAGAACCTCAAAACCCTAATGGGTCGTAATACCGGCGAGTTGTCGACCGCAAGCGACGGTCGTACCGATGTCTTGTATGGCGATGTATATTTTCAACTGCCTGCTGGTACCCAATTTTTTGCCGACAAGCCGGGCGCAACTGAGGTCACGCCTAAAGCCAAGCCGGCCTACACCCTCAAAGGAACATTGGACGAGATTGCGCCCTTTATTTCCGCAAAACCCGATTGGGGCAAACTGGAAGAAGCCTGGAAGACTGGAAAAGCACAGATGCCTGCCGCTGAATTCCCACTCTACGTTGGATTGCGTTATCGCGCAGGCGATGGCCCGACGAACGAACGAGGGGACGCATACTTGCATTCCTATGTAATGCAGGGCCATGAACTTGGCAAACCGATTGTAGAGCGTGACACAGAATATGAGCTTTACCAGGCGGCGACCGAAATCAGCAAGGCCTATCCGGCAGGTTCCCGTCCTGCGCCGAGTGCAGTCTACGAATTGTTACGATTCGGCCGCGTTGTTGGTCCTGACCCGCTTGTTCCAGCAGACGTGCCGCATTGGCGCGAGGCCCGCTATCCGGGCGGTACAGGTTGGGTAAACTTGAATGCTACCGGCGTCAAGAAATTCAGCGACGCGGACTTTCCCCAGTGGCGTGGATGGCAGTTGGTGGATGATGACGGTGACGTAGATAGTCGATGCGAGTCTGCATCCATCATCGGAACCATCGAAGACCCGCATAGCTGGGAGCGCATACATAATCGATTAGGCTTGCCGGCACTGCGGATGGACAGTAAAACTTTCCCGACGCTTCAAGGTGCGGAACGCACCCTCAAACGCCAAGAACTCGAGCGTCGATTAGCCGGTGCGGACGTGCGCAAAACGCTTGAACGAGCCGTCTGCAAGTTTCCCTCGGAATGGGATCAAGCGACGATTCGTGCGCGTTGGTCATGGCTAAAAAGTGACCCCGAGTTCAAACTGGAGCCAATCGATTGGGAGGATTTTGTCTCGCATGGCACCGCATTGGCAATCGATTGGGGTGCGGCTAATACAGGTATCCCGGCGAAGCATTGGCATTTTCATCCAAGAGCGTTTGTTGCTCATTTCCGGTCTAACAGATGGTTGTCGACTGACGAGCTTGAACGAATTTACCCTAATGCGGCATCGGTGAAAGTCACAAAGTATCATGTGCATCTGAATTTGTGCACACGAAAGTATGGCCTAACCGCACCACTACGAATGGCTCATTTTTACGGGCAGGCAGGAGTGGAAACATTGGAGCTCAAATATATGAGCGAATTATATAACGGAAATCCGCACAACTATTTTCGACATTATGCCAAAGCTCTTAACTATAAAGGTTGGCTAGGGAATGTCGAGTGGAATGATGGTGGAGATTTTCGTGGACGAGGGTTTAAGCAACTAACAGGGCGCGCAAATTATGCAAACTATTGGGTGTATCGCGGCTGGCTTGATCCCGCGTCGTTTAACGACAGATGGTGGAGAGATCTTGGTTGGTGGGGCTTGTCAGGAACTTCTTTGCCTAAAAGCAGTATCAACAACCTTCCAATTACCAATGCTAGCGTGGTTTCGCAGCTGAAAATGAAAATGAAACCCCCTGCCATAAGCAATGCCGATGTTGTTGCGAATGACGAGTATACATCTATTGATACAGCGGGATGGTTCTGGGCTAGTAATACTATTGCAGAAATAGCAGATACCGATGATGTGGCGGAGGTTACGCGAGTTATTCGCGGTGATTCGAGAAGTGTTGGTGTCACTCGTCCTTGGCCTAAGCAGGCTCATTTTCCAGAGCGACAAAAAAAGACCCAAACTGTCAAATCTATAATTGACGACACGATCTAAGGGATAAGCTAGTGAGACGCAGTCGGGCCAACAAGTTGATGGTGGTGCTCCATGCTTTCTCCATTTCCTGTCTGGCATCAAACTCGGGAGTCGCTGAACTCCAGCACGACGAGAATGCTCCGTCGCCAATTCATTGCGAGTCAGTTGATAGCCATGTCTTTATGGTGTGGAAATCCGCTGGCACTCAGAAGAAGGTGATGGTGAGTGGCGTAGAATCGTGCGCCAGCATCTCCGATTATGTTGCCGACCAAGAGGAGTCAGGCTGTTGGTATATTATCGTTGAGCCAGATGTAATTGGGCTGAATGCTCATTCGCGTGTCTACTACTATTGCGTAGGGAGCAGAGGTATAACACCGATTGGTGACTTGCCTATTGCTGCCGAGCCGTCAGGCAGTTTTGGTGAGTATAAGGAGATCTATCAAGAGCGAGGATCCATTTGGTTGAATCGTTATCTGTTGACGCCAAATCGTGTTGAATTAGGCGAGTCATCTATTGAAATGGTGATCGACGGTGATATCTGTGTCGACGATTGTAATGACCCTTGGGACTTGAGTGTCGCTGACGGGAGAACATGTCATTCTTCAATTAAAGCGAGTTATGAATCGCCTGTGTGTATTGTGCACAAGAGAAACACTGCAAGCTTAGGCCGCCAAGGTGAATGTGATTTTCTTCGGAGTAATGTGGAAAACTGGTCAAAGGATTGAAGTTTAGCAGATTCAATTGTCGTGATGCTTCCCCATAGTAAGCAACGGGGACAGATATATTTATCTTCGTATAAGGGCCTTCTAAGCTGTATTCGGGCGTGATAAAACTCCATCGGCGTCCTTGCCAGCGGGGTTCTACGGATTTGACAGCACCCCTTTAATCCGAGCCATGTGTGATCTGGAAATTCCTTTTTTTGGTCCCTGGGAGGTCCAAATATGAAGCGTATGCGCTACACAGAAGAACAAATCTTCTCGATCCTCAAGGAACACCCGGCCGGTGCCTCAGTGCCCGACTTGGCCCGCCGCCACGACATCGTCGAGAACACGATCTATCGCTGGAAGTCGAAGTACGGCGGCTTGGAGGTCTCGGAAGCCAAGCGGCTGCGTGATCTAGAAAAGGAAAATGCCCGGTTCAAGCGCCTGCAGGCTGAGCTCGAGTTCGACAAGGCTGCGCTCAAGGAGTTGGTTGAGGGAGAGTGGTGATGGCCGCGCAACGGCGGTGAACTGCAGAACACCTCAAGGATCGCCGTTTCAGTGAGCGCCGGGCCTGCCGGCTCTCAGGCTTCAGCCGTTCTACCACCTGGTCACCGCTAAAGGGCCACGATGATGCGGGGGGTACGCGAGAGGCTTAAGATGCTGGCCGAGCAATACCCGCGCCATGGTTGCCCGACGCTGCATGACATGCTGCGGGCCGCGGGGCACGTGAGGAATTACAAGCGCACCTACCGGATCTGCTGCGAGGAAGGGCTCCAGGTACGCACCAAGCGCCGTAAGAAGCTGACGCGGCCGCGCGTGCCGATGCCGGTGCCAGACAAGGTGTATCAGCGTTGTTCGATGGATTTCGTTTCGGGCCAATTGTCCAATGGACGACGTTTCCGCGTCCTCAATGTCGTCGGCGATTGCTCATGGGAGTATGTGCTGCAAGTCGTCGATACATCGATTGCCAGCCAACGGGTTGCTCGCGCTCTTGATCGGCTGAACAAGCCGCTACCGAAATCCATCGTCGTCGACAATGGCCCGGAGTTTACGTCGAAGGCAAAGTTCTTTTGGGCGAAGCGTGCCAAGGTGAAGTTGAGTTTCATCCAACCCGGCAAGCCGACGCAAAATGCTTACGTTGAGAGCTTCAACGGTAAGTTTCGAGATTGCTGTCTCGATCTGAGCTGGTTCACCGGCTTGGCGGATGCGCGCGAAAACATCGACACCTGGCGAGACCATTGCAACCATGTCGGCCCACACCGATCGCCGGGCAAGAATCCGCCCGCCGTGTTCGCGTGGGAAGTGGCCTGATATGCTCAGATTCCCACATCAAACGTGGCTCACGTCAAGGGGTGTGGTCAAATAGCAACGGGCGGGTGGCGGCTGCCCGACCTGGCGTTTTGACCGACTTGTAGTTGCTTGGTCGGAGGAGCCTAACTGAGGTTAAGGTGGTCGACGCGAGACTACGATTCAACGTTGCCAGCAGGCACTTAACTAATTTGAGTTAATAAAGTGTCGAGCGTCAAAATTAAATCCTGCTGTTCGATTGATAAATATCAATTTGTAAACGCGTTCAGTCAGAAATTTATTTTCCGTTTGCTAGCTTGCTCGTAGAAATCCCATGTCGGCACAGGGGGCTGCGCATATGTCACGGTCGAGCGGACGTTTCTCTGTTTTCCTTTCTATTGCTGTCGTTCTTGTCGCCTTGGGACTATTCGGTATGCCGAGCGACCACCCGGGCCCGCATGCTGCGGAGATGGAGAGCGACGAGTCTCCCGGCGGTAGTGGTGCAGGCGGGGATGGCAACGGCGACGTTGACGGAAACGGTGGCGGTAATGGAAATGGCGAAGGTGATGGCGATGGGAGCGGAGGCGGTGGCGGTGACCACAGCCAAGTGCATGTCAATTACTTCACGGCCAACCCCTACTTGGGTACGGAATCGTGCATCGAATGCCATGCGGACGAGGCGGCCGAGGTGCTCGATAGCGGGCACTGGAACTGGCAGGGGATTGCGGCCAATGTGGTCAGCGTCGAAAGCGAGTTCCACGGCAAACGCGACTTCATGAATAACTTCTGCGTTGCCGTACCGACCAACGAGGGGCGGTGTGCGCAGTGCCACATCGGCTATGGCTATGTCGATGACACCTTCGATTTCACCAACCCGAACAATATTGACTGCCTGGTTTGTCACGATCAGACCGGCACCTATCAGAAGGCGCCGACGACTGCCGGTGCACCCGATCCGTCTGTCGATCTGCAAGCGGTGGCAATGAGCGTTGCCGACAATGGCGGCACTCCCGGTCGCGCCAATTGTATCTTTTGTCACGCCAATGCCGGCGGCGGCGACAACGTGAAACACGGCGACTTATCGATGGCGTTGGCTGATACGACCCGTGAGTACGATGTGCATATGGGTACCGATGGTGCCGACATGGCATGCGTCGCCTGTCACGATGTCGATCGCAACAACGGCGGCAAACCTATATCGCATGGCATCGGGGGTATGCCCTTCCATTCGGTGGAAGAGGGCGAGATGAAGCAGTGCACGGACTGCCACGCCGAAGATGGCTTGCACTCCGGGCGCGTTGCTCAGATGGTCAACACACACGATCGGTTGGCTTGCCAGGTCTGTCATATACCGGCGATTGCCCGGCAGGTGTCGACCAAGGTGGAATGGTACTGGTCAGACGCCGGCCAGGATATTGATCCGATCCCGGTCGATCCGGTGACGCAGCGGCCGACTTATGACAAAAAGAAGGGTACGTTCGTCTGGTCGTACGACGTCAGGCCGACGCTGCGATTCCACAACGGCAAGTGGAACAAGGTGATGATCAACGTCAACGATCAATACACCTCGGTCCCGGTTGACATGGGTTCACCGGCGGCCGACCGTTCCGACCCTGAAGCCAAGATCTATCCGTTCAAGAAGATGATCGGCAACCAAGTGGCCGATGCCTACAACTACACCATGCTGGTTCCGCACCTGTTCGGTCTGGCAGGCGGGCCGTATCCGTACTGGGTTTTCTATGACTGGCATCTCGCCCTCGAAGATGGCGCCGCCTACACGGGCCAGGCTTATTCAGGCGAGTTCGAGTTCGTCGACACGGAGATGCTGTTGGCCGTCAATCACGAGATCGCGCCGAAAGAGCAGGCACTCGGTGCGGGCGGCAATTGTCGGGACTGTCACGCCGAGGGCGTGATCGATTGGTCGGCCCTGGGTTGGGAGAAAGATCCGTATCGCGGCGGGCAGGGACGGCATCACCACAAGCGTCGGCACGGTCATCATCGCGGGCATCAGCATGCCTCGAAGCGGCGGTGGTGGGATAGAAGCGGTCGTGATGATGGCTAGAGGGCGGCGACGCGGATAGTTACCGTATTCAACCTTATGGAAAAAGCCACATGCGCTGTTTGCAACCGACGCATGTGGCCGTACCTGATCGGGCTAGAACGCGCTGCCGTTGATCCACATGTGAGTCGCGATGCTCGCCGCATAACCCAACGCGATTACCGGCGCCCACTTCAGGTGACCGAAGAAGGTGTACTTGCCGCGCGCCTGTCCCATCAATGCGACGCCGGCCGCCGAGCCGATCGACAGCAGCGAACCACCCACACCGGCGGTCAGCGTTACCAGCAGCCACTGGCCCATCGACATATCGGGCATCATGGTTAGCACCGCAAACATCACGGGGATGTTGTCGACGATGGCCGAGAGTATGCCGACCGCGATGTTGGCGTTGGTGGCGCCCCAATCCACGTACATCAGCTCGGATGCCACCGCCAAGTAGCCGATAAAGCCAAGGCCGCCCACGCACAGCACCACGCCGTAGAAGAACAGCAGCGTATCCCACTCGGCACGCGCGACTTTGTTGAAGATATCGAACGCCACCGGGTCGCCGAATTTCTCTTCGTCGGTGCCGTTTTCGTTCTTGCGATGGGTCTTCTTCAGGTAGTAGCCGAAGAACTGCAGATAGGCCAGACCAGTCAGCATGCCGATGACGGGCGGCATATGCATGAAGTTGTGATAGCCCACTGCAGTCGCGATGGTCAGCAGGAACAGGCCAATGATGCGCTTGGCGCCGCGCTTCATCTTGACGGCATCGCCACCGGCCTGTGGCTTCTCGTTTGGCACGGCCATGACCATGATCGCTGCCGGCACCAGCCAGTTGACCAACGATGGAATGAACAGGTTGAAGAATGCCCAGAAGTCCACCATGCCTTGCGCTGTCTGTACCTGCTTTTGCCAGACCATCAGGGTCGTGATGTCGCCGAACGGGCTGAAGGCACCGCCGGCGTTGGCTGCGACGACGATGTTGATGCAGGCGATCAATACGAACTTGGTGTTCTCGCCGCCGACGGCGAGCACCACCGCGCACATCAGCAGGGCGGTAGTCAGGTTGTCGGCAATCGGTGAGATGAAGAAGGCGAGTACGCCGGTGATCCAGAACAATTGGCGAAAGCCAAAGCCTTTCTTCACCAGCCAGGAGCGTAATGCCTCGAAAACGTTGCGTTCGTCCATCGCGTTGATGTACGTCATCGCCACCAACAGGAACAGCATCAACTCGGCGTATTCGAGCAGGTTGTGTCTTACTTGGACTTCGGCCGCATGGTCGATGCCGTTGGTGTGGTACACGATCGCGATCAGCGCCCAGATGATGCCGGCCGCAAGAATCACAGGCTTGGACTTGCGCAGGTGGGTGAACTCTTCCGCCATCACCAACAGGTACGATACAGCGAAAATCGCGATGGCTGCGTAACCAACCCAATGGTCGGTCAGATCCAGCACTTCTCCTTCTCCGGTCGCGGCCAACAGCACGCTAGGGAAAAAACACAGTATCGGAACGAACAGACGCGATAAATTCGTCATTGCTTTCTCCAGGTACCAAGACGCACGGTCATCCCGTCTTTATCGGTCAAGAAATTGGATTGTTGAACGGGCTTTATCGAAAATGCCGGCCGCCAGATGGTCGGCATTTTCGTTTGACGACGGCGGCGTCAGGCGTCGGGGAATCCCACGCCAGGATTTAGAATACCATCCGGATCGAACTGGCGCTTCACCGCAGACATCAGCTGTAGGCTGGTGGCGTCCAACTCGCGGTCGACAAAGGTGCGTTTCACCAATCCGATACCGTGTTCACCGGACAGGCTACCGTCGAGTGACAGTACCAGGTCGAACACGTCGTTGAGGCACGGTTCGGCCGCGGCCATCTGTTGCGGATCGTCGGGGTCGACGAGCAGGTTGACGTGGATGTTGCCGTTGCCCGCATGGCCGAAGTTGACGATGGTGACGCCGTACTGCTTCGCCAGCCCTTCCAGCCCGCTGATCAGGTCGGGTATACGTGAGACCGGCACCACGACGTCTTCGTTGATCTTCTTCGGCGCGACGTTGCGCAACGCCGGTGACAGCGCCTTGCGGGTACGCCACAGGCGTGCCACATCCTCGTCGCTGTTGGCGACATCGATCTCGATACAGCCGTCGCCGTTGGCAGCGGTGGATATGCGGTCGACTGCATCGCCGAGCCCGGCGTGCGTGCCGTCGACCTCGATCATCAGCAGGGCACCCGCCTCGGCCGGTAGTCCGAGGTCGGAGAAATTGCGCACCATCTCGATGGCGGTGCCGTCCATGAACTCGAGCGCGCAGGGAATGACCGGCTGCGCCATGATGCGTGACACGGCGGCCGCCGCGCTGTGCATGTCGCGGTAGATCGCCTGCAAGGTGCGTTTGGATTCAGCGATCGGCGTCAGTTTCAGCGTCGCTTCGGTAATGATCGCCAGCGTGCCTTCCGAGCCGATCAGCAGCCGTGTGAGGTCGTAGCCGACGACGCCCTTGGTGGTCGATACGCCAGTTTTCAACACATCGCCCGCGCCGGTAACGGCACGCAGGCCCAGGGTGTTCTCACGCGGCGTGCCGTATTTGACCGCGCGCGGGCCGGCCGAGTTGTACGCCAGATTGCCGCCGATGGTGCACACGGCGGCGCTGGTTGGGTCCGGCGGCCAGAAAAAGCCATGTTGCCTTGCGGCATCCTGCAGTTCCTGGTTGGTGTATCCGGGTGAGACGAACGCGATACGGTTTGCAGGATCGATCTCTAGCCGCGTGCGCAGTCGTTCCATCGA
Organism: Thiosocius teredinicola; assembly: GCF_002009425.1. Classification (NCBI taxonomy): domain Bacteria; kingdom Pseudomonadati; phylum Pseudomonadota; class Gammaproteobacteria; order Chromatiales; family Sedimenticolaceae; genus Thiosocius; species Thiosocius teredinicola. The sequence goes on along the minus strand of NZ_CP019936.1, from coordinate 3,854,453 downwards.
CAACACGATGCCACCGTTTATCGGCACCGTCGCGCCCGTGGTGCCGGTGCCCCGTCCCCGGGTGATCAGCGGGAGCCGGTGTTCGCGGCACAGGTGCACCAGCTTGACGATCTGATCGACGTTGCGCGCGAAACAAACCGCCTGCGGTACCGCATGCTGCCGGCTGTTGTCGTAGCCGTAAGACCAGCAATCACCGGGCTCGGTAAACAGGTCTTCCTTGTCGAAGATCTGCGATAGCGAACTGACCAGTGCCGCCGCTAGTGGCGGCACCGGCGCGGCGTCACTCTTCGAGATATTCAAACAGTTTCACCACGCGCTTCACACCGCTGACGAAACGAACCTCTTCGGTCACTGCGTCGGCTTCGGTGGGTGTCAGCAGGCCCATCAGGTAGACCGAGCCCAACGAGCTGGTCACCTTTACGCGCGTTGGGTCGAACCCGTCGAGCTTGACGTTGAACAACGCGACTTTGACCTTCGACGTGAGATAGGCGTCGCCGGTCGCCTCACCCCAGGTGGATTCGGCGCCGATCAACACCTCGTTGAACACCGTGCGTACCCGCGCGATCGTTGCAACGCGCTGGCGGAACGCTTCAACGATCTCTGCGTTCTCCGCCTGGCCGGTCAGCAGCACCTGCATGTTGAACACATCGATGTTGATGTTGGCTTTCTGTCTCAGTTCTTCGTCCTGTTGGCGCATGGTGATGGCGCGCAGCAGGATTTCCTGATCTTCGACGAACGTGCCCGTTGTGCGTCGATCATGTGCGACCGCTGCACCGGTGACGGCGCCGCCGACAACCACAGCGCCGCAGCCGCTCAGTCCGGCTGCCAGCAGTCCAATAAGCAGGTTACGCGCTAACTTGGCGTTTCGTTTCATTGTTGGTTAACCACCCATAAGTTGAAGGTCGATCAGGTCGCACAGGCAATGCAGCACCAGACGATGATTCTCCAGCGTGCGTGCCACGGAGGTCGCGGGCGCACGGATCTCGATCACGTTGTCGCCGGGCAGGCCACTGAGGCCGCTGTGCACACCGGTCAGCAGAATGACCGGCATCTGGCGTTCTTGCGCCGCCGCCGCGGCACGCACAAAGCTCTCCGCAGTATCGCGTGCGGTCAGCGCCAACAATACATCACCGGGATGGCCCAGTGTGCTGATCTGCTTGGCAAAAACCGCGTCGAATCCCTCGTCGCAGGCAACTGTGGCGAGGGTTGTCGTATCCCCGTTGAGGGCGATCGCCGGCAGGCCGGGGCGTTCGCGTTCGAAGCGATGCTGCATCAGGGTTGCAAAGTACTGGGCATCGACACCGCTGATACTGTTACCGCAGCTCAGCACCTTGCCACCGCCGAGCAGGCTGCTGACGATGCAGTTGGCAGCGGCTGCAATAGCCTCTGCCTGAATTTGCAGCGCGTCGCTCTGCACCTGAGCGTTCTCGGCGAAGATCGATGCCACGCGATCAATGGTTTCCACGACGGCACACTTTAGTGTTCTGAACCCGGCGATTAGTTTCGCATGCCTGAGGGTGGCGGTCGATGTCAGGCGCTGAATGCGTCCTTGATCCAGTTGGCTTCGTGACTGCCGTCGAAGCCGACCACATCGAAACGACAGGGGCCTTGCCACCGCTGCCGCTGCAGGTAGTGCTGGGCGGCGATGATCAGGCGGCGTTGCTTGCGCTGATCGATGCTCGACAGTGATCCGCCGAAGTCTTTATGGCGGCGCAAGCGTACCTCGACGAACACCAGCGAATCGCCATCGCGCATGATCAGGTCGATCTCGCCGCCTTTGCAGCGATAGTTGCGGTCGACGGTAGTCAAACCGCGACCGGTCAAGAGGGTTTCTGCGCGACGCTCGGCCGCGTCGCCGCTTTGCTGCTTGGGGCTCTTCAAATGGTCGGTGCGCTTGAGGCGGTGTTGTCGGCACGCGGCTCGTTGTTGTTCTGCAGGTCCAGGCGCGGCGAGTATCCCAACACCTTTGGTTCGGTATCCAGCGTCACCCAGATCATCTGCCGATGAACGGTGTTGGAATCATCCATGTACAGATTGCCGGTGCTGCCGTCGAGCGACTCCAGCGGACTCGCCTGCAATCGTCCGAGGTGTGGGGCCAGGCGCAGCGCATCCATGCCCATGGCATACAGCCGCGAGTAGGCCGAGCCCGAGCCGGGCAGGTATTGCTGCACCGACGGTTGTGCCATCAGCTCTGGGTCGGGCGGGGTTACCAGCCACGGGATCTCCGGCAACATCACGCCGCGCAGGTCTTCCAGCTGTGAGCGGGTGACCCTGCCGGTCCAGGCGTGCGACGTGGCGTAGATCGGTAGGTTGGCGGCTTGGTGGTAGCGCAGTTGCGGGCGGATGCTCTGTACCTGCGCGGGACGCGCCGCGAGAAAGATCGTGTCGATGTCGTCGCGGCGATTGGGCTCGAACTCGACATTGCGGCCAAGCCAGGTCTGCATCTCCTGGCGGCGGGCCTCGCTGCGATCGAGATGCAGCAACTGGGTGATCGTCGCGGTGTAGTCGTGCGCTTTCGGGTCGTAACGGCCGATGCCGGCGAGGTTGCCGCCCAGCGATCGCCAGCGCGACTCGAAGGCGAACGCGAGGCGGTCGCCCCAGCCGTCCTGCGGCGCGAGGATGATCGGGCGGCGTTTGCCGTCAAGCCAGATGCGCTCGGCTGCCTGGCGGGCCTCGTCTTCAGGCGACAAAGAGTACATATAGAGATTGGTGGGCGGTGCCGAGTCGATAGCCACCTGATTGAGTGCAAGCACCGGGACCGGCAATTCACCGGCACGCATCAGCTGCGCGACACTCTCTTTCTGCAACGGGCCAATAACCAGTTGCGCACCGTCGGCGACCGCTTGGTTGTACTGCGGCCACAGACCGGCCGGATCGGAGGCGTCATAGAAGCGCAGCTCCGGGCGTTTGTCTTCGGGAAATTGGAAACGGCTGATGACGATACCGTCGCGAATCGCCGCGGCGACGTTGGCGTAAACACCGGATTGCGGCAGCAGTACGGCGATACGCTCGACGTAACGCACCTGGTTCAGCAGTTGGTCGCGGTAGTCGGTCAGCAGTTCGGGCAGCGCCGGATGGTTGGGGAATTGCTGCCGCCAGGCCGACATGGCCTGGTCCAGCTCATCCGGCTGGGTGCCATGGCGCTTGACCAGCAAGGCCAGCTCCATCCAGCCGCCGGTGTTGCCCGGCGGCGACGGCTGCAGATTGGTCAGCGCCGAGTCGGTCAACAGCGTCAGCGTGCGCAGGATTTCGATCTGCGTGCGCAGGCGCCCATCATTGTCGCTCTGCAGCGCATCGACCTGCTGCAGGGCGTTGGCCGCTTCGAGTGGATTGCCCATCTGCCGGTAGGCATCGGCCAGCGCGGTGTAGTAACGCAGCTGCAGTCGGCTTGGAACACGTTGCCCGTCTGCATTCAGGAACTCGATGGCCTGTGTCGGCCGCTTTGACTGCAGGGCATACTCAGCCTGCAGCAGGCCGTACTCGAAGGTCTGCTCACCGGATTTCGGCAAAGTCGCCAGCTGTTCGAGCGCCGATTGCACATTGGCCCAGTCGCCACCCAGGCGCGAGGCGTTGGCAGCGGCGAGCAGCATTGCCGAGCGCCGTTCCGGCAGTGGGGTGCGGACGGCCATCTGCCGGTAGAGTTCTGCTGCCTGCAGGTATTGTTCGGCCTGCATCATCTGTGCGGCCCGCGCGATGTCCGGATCGTTGCCGGTCAGGCCTCCCCGGGTCTGCCGGGTTTCACAACCGATCGCCAGCACAAGCCAGGCAATAACGAACAATAGGCGATAGAACGGGGCAACTTGCATGGAATACGGTGTGCAGTCAGGATGGGACGACGAGTATCAGAGGTGGGCCTAGAGGTGTCAAACGCAGCCGGCCGGTTGTTTGTGATCGCGACCCCAATCGGCAATCGTGATGACATCACGTTGCGTGCGATCAACGTTCTGCGCGAGGTCGACCGTATCCTGGCCGAAGACACCCGGCATAGCCGTCGCCTGCTCGATCACCTCGGCATCCAGCGGCCGATGCTGGCGTTGCACGAGCACAACGAGGACGAGGCGTCGCAGCGCATCATCGACCTGCTGTTGCAGGGTGAATCGCTGGCGCTGATCTCGGATGCCGGCACCCCGCTGATCAGCGATCCCGGTTTTCCTTTGGTTAGACAGTGTCGCGAGCACGGCATCGCGGTGATTCCGATACCCGGTGCAAGCGCGGTGATAGCGGCCCTGTCGGTGTCGGGTCTGCCGACCGATCGGTTCCGTTTTGAGGGCTTTCTGCCGCGCAAGCAGCAGGCTCGATTGACCTATCTGCAGACCCTGCGCCGCGAAACGGCGACCGTGGTGTTTTACGAATCTTCGCATCGCATTGAAGAATCGTTGAAGGATATCGCCGAGGTGATGGGCGCGCAGCGTCACGTGGTGGTGGCGCGGGAGTTGACCAAGGTCCACGAGACGGTCCTTGCCGGCGCGGTCGACGATGTCTATGCGCGGGTTTGTGACGACGAAAATCAGCGCAAAGGCGAGTTCGTGGTCGTGATGGCCGGCATGCCGGCGGACGACGGTGATTCACCGGGCGACGCCGATGCGCTGTTGAGCGTTCTTCTCGAAGAACTGCCGGTCAAGCAGGCAGCCGGTCTGGCGGCGCGTATCACCGGCCTGAAGAAGAATGCCCTTTATCAGCGCGCACTGGCGCTGAGCAAGGGGTAAGCGGCTTGCCAATCTGCCGGCGCTGGCCTAGGGTGTGCGCCGGAGTCGGCCAGACGATCGCGGTCGCCATCGGCGGCGGAGGAAAGTCCGGGCTCCACAGGGCAAGAGGCCAGGTAATGCCTGGGCGGCGCGAGTCGACGGAAAGTGCCACAGAAAGTAAACCGCCGATGTCGCCGAACCCGTTTCGGCGGCAGGTAAGGGTGAAAGGGTGCGGTAAGAGCGCACCGCGTCTGCGGTAACGTGGACGGCACGGTAAACCCCCTCTGGAGCAAGACCAAATAGGGAGGCACGCCTTCGGGCAGCCTGCGGCCCGCAGGTGTCTCCGGGTAGGTCGCTCGAGGCGTCCGGTGACGGGCGTCCCAGATGAATGATCGTCCAAGACAGAACCCGGCTTATCGGCCGACTCCTTTTCCCCACCTCGCTGCCGCTGCCGAAGTCGATCCACCACTTTCCACCACACCGCCAATCGCGCGGCTCGTGATCGGAATCACAATCGTTTTTCAGGCGTCTCTTTCCTCTCGATCTTGATAATCCACTTTAAGTCGCTGTTTTAGCTGACTGTTTTCCGGCTGTTTCTTTGAATTTTGGAATCTTTCCTAAGTCACTGAGGCATAAGCATTTTTTTCGCATATCCAGCTTGACCGAGTGGGGTGATCAACCTAATATTGAACTTCAGGTGGATGATTGTGGGGAAATGGGGGGAATCGTCCACCCCAATGGAGGAGGCGGCACAGCCGTGTTTTTGGGGGTTAGTACACTCAATTTGGATGCCAAGGGGCGCATGGCGATTCCGGCCAAGCACCGGGAGACGCTTGCGCAGTGCTGTGCATCGCGCCTGGTCGTCACGATCAATCCGAATCGCGACGACCGTTGCCTTTGGCTGTACCCCGAGAACGAGTGGCGCGAGATCGCGCGCAAACTTTCCCGCCTGCCGACGATGAATCGTCAGAATCAATTGATCCAGCGTTTGATGCTGGGTCATGCACAGGAGATGGAGCTGGATAGTCAGGGACGCATCCTTCTGCCGCCGGAGCTGCGCAGCTTTGCCGGGCTCGGCAAGCGTGTCGCGCTGATCGGGCAGGTACACAAGTTCGAGATCTGGGACGAAGAGGTCTGGACCGGCAACCGCGAGAAGTGGCTGGACGAGGCGCTTGGCGAGGGTTCTGATCTGTCCGACGAGCTCGGGGGTATGTCACTGTGACCCAAGCGGTGGCACACGCCCCGGTGATGCTGGACGAGGCGGTTGCTGCACTGAACATCCGGCCCGACGGCATCTATATAGATGGCACCTTCGGTCGCGGTGGTCACAGCGCGCGCATTCTGCAGGCGCTCGGTGAGCAGGGCGCGCTGCTGGCGTTCGACAAGGATGCGCAGGCGGTGGAAGTTGCCGCACAGCGTTTCGGTGCCGACCAGCGTTTCTCGATCGTGCATGCCAGCTTTGCCGAGCTGGCCGAGGTGGCCGCGCAGCGTGGCTTGTCGGGCAAGGTCGATGGCCTGCTGCTCGACTTGGGCGTGTCCTCGCCGCAGCTCGACGATCCTGAGCGCGGTTTCAGCTTCATGAACGATGGCCCGCTCGATATGCGCATGGATACCACACGCGGGCAGAGTGCCGCCGACTGGCTGGCGACCGCCGAGGATCAGGAAATCGCCGACGTGCTGCGTGAATACGGCGAAGAGCGTTTCGCCTTTCGCATTGCGCGCGCTATCGTCGAGCGCCGCCAGACCCGGCCGTTCACGCGTACGCGCGATCTCGCCGATCTGGTTGCACAGTCGTGCCCGTTCAAAGAGAAGTTCAAGCACCCGGCAACGCGCACCTTCCAGGCGATCCGCATCTTCATCAACCGCGAGCTCGAAGACCTGCAAGTCTGCCTGCGTGATTCGTTGAACGTGTTGGCCCGCGGGGCACGCCTTGTCGTCATCAGTTTCCATTCGCTGGAAGACCGCATCGTCAAGCGCTTCATGCGTGATCAGGCCAAGGGGCCGAAGTTGCCCAAGGGCCTGCCGGTAACCCATGTCGAGACCCAGGGTGCGCTGCGCCTGGTCGGCAAATCACAACGTGCATCCGAGGCCGAGATCGAAAACAACCCGCGTGCACGCAGCGCGGTGCTGCGTATCGCAGAGGTGCCGGCATGACGCGTGGGCAGTTGTTCATGGTCAGTTTCCTGGGTGTCGCAGTCGTGCTCAGTGGCATCGGCGTGGTGTATGCCAAGTACGAGTCGCGCGCGATGTTTGTCGAATTGCAGGATCTGCGCGCCGAGCGCGACCAAGTCGACATGGAGTGGGGCCGTCTGCAGCTCGAACTGGCGACCCGTGGTGCGCTCGGTCGGGTGATGTCGATCGCGCACGAGCGTTTGGAGATGCGCGTGCCCCCGGCAGAACAGATTGTGGTGGTGAAGTAGATGGCCGCAAAAAGGGACAAGCGGGCGCGCCAGGCGCGACGCCAGGAAAAGGCGCTGCCGAGTTACGCCGGGCGGCGCTACACGGTACTCGGTATCTTCGTTTTGGCCGGTGCTGCGCTGATCTGGCGCGCCGTCGACCAACAGATTCTCGAAAAAGATTTTCTGCAATCGGAAGGTGCAGACCGCTACATCGCGCGCGTCGACGTGCCGGCCCATCGGGGTCTGATCACCGATCGTCGCGGCGATGTGCTCGCCCTGAGCACGCCGGTCGATTCGATCGCCGCCAACCCGCGCGTGCTGGGCAGCGATACCCGGCAGTTGGTTGTGCTCGCCAAGGCATTGCGGATCGACCCTGAAGGTCTGCGGGCGCGCCTGGCGCGTTACAGCCAACGTCACTTTGTCTACCTCAAGCGGCGTATGCCGCCGGCCGAGGCCGCGCATGTTCTGCAGGTCGCCAAGGCGAACGATATCAACGGTGTGCACGTAGAGCGCGAATACAAGCGCTACTACCCGGCAGGCGAGGTGTTTGCACATGTGCTGGGCTTCACCGACGTCGATGATTTCGGCCAGGAAGGCCTCGAACTGGCATTCGACCCGGATCTGCGTGGTGAGCCAGGTGCCAAGCGTGTGATGCGCGATGGTCGTCGCCAGGTAGTGGACGACATCGAAAACATCAAGAGCCCGCGCGCCGGCAACCATCTGGCCCTGAGCATCGATCAGCGACTGCAATTCATCGCGTATCGCGAGCTCAAGACGGCGGTCAAACGCAATCGCGCCAAGTCCGGTTCGGCGGTGCTGCTCGATGCACAGACCGGTGAGATCCTGGCATTGGTGAACCAGCCGTCATTCAATCCCAACGGCGACCGCTCGAACCGTGCCGGTCGTCTGCGCAACCGCGCCTTGACCGACGTGTTCGAGCCGGGCTCGACGATGAAGCCTTTTACCGTCGCCGCAGCGCTCGACAAAGGCACTATTCACGCCGACTCGATGATCGATACCGCGCCGGGTTACTACTATCTGGGCCGTTCGCAGGTCAAGGATTCGAAGAATCTGGGCATGATCGACGTTGCGACCGTGCTGCGCCGGTCGAGCAACGTGGGTGCCAGCCGGATCGCGCTTGGCTTGGAAAAACGCGACCTGTGGCGAGTGATGCAACAGCTCGGTTTCGGTAGCCAGGTCGGTACCGGTTTCCCGGGAGAGGTCGCCGGCCAGTTGAGCGACTACCAACGCTGGGCGCAGATCGACCAGGCGACCTTGTCGTTTGGGTACGGCATTTCGGTGACCACGCTGCAACTGGCTCAGGCTTACGGCGCGCTGGCTAACGACGGGGTGCTGATGCCGGCGACCTTGCTCAAGCGCGATGCGCCGGTAAAGGGGCGTCGCGTGTTCAATGCGCAGAACACCCGCCACATCCGACGGATGCTCGAATCGGTGGTCGGCGACGAAGGTACCGCGCCGCAGGCGGCAGTGCCCGGATATCGCGTCGCCGGCAAGACCGGTACGGTCAAAAAGTTCGGGCCCAACGGTTACAGCGATGCGCGTTACCTGTCGTTGTTCGCCGGTATGGCGCCGGCTGAAAAACCGCGTTTCGTCATGGCGGTAATGATCAATGAACCACAGGCCGGCAAGTACTACGGCGGCAGTGTGGCTGGACCGGTGTTCTCGGCGGTGATGGCCGAAGCGCTGCGCCTGTTGAACGTAACGCCCGACGTGGCGATCGATCCTGCGCTGCGTGTCGCGCACAGTGGTGAGAATCGATGATGGCGCAACGTCCGGATCACAAAAGCATTCTGCTCGCCGATCTGTTGCCAGGATTGTCCGGAATGGATTGGGCGCGCCACCAGGTGGTCAACTCGCTGACGCTGGACAGTCGCGAAGTGGAAGAGAAGGGGCTTTGGCTGGCTTTGCAGGGCACCCGTGGGCACGCACTCGATTATTTCGAAGAGGCACGCAAGCGCGGTGCGGTTGCAGTGATCGCCGAGCCAAGCGACAAATGGAACCGTGATCGAATCGCGCGTCTGTCGGCCGATGTGCCGGTGGTGACCTTGCCGGGCCTGCGTCGCCAGGCCGGTGAAATCGCGGCGCGTTTCTTCGGTCAGGCAGCGCATGCGATGCGCATCGTTGGTGTGACCGGCACCAACGGTAAGACCACAGTCACGCATTTTCTCGCGCAGGCGCTGTCGACCAAGGTGCCGACCGCCGTGCTTGGAACCGTCGGCAATGGTTTTCCCGGCGCTCTCGAGCCCGCTTCGCATACCACGCTGGATGCCGTCTCTCTGCATGCCATGTTGGGACGGCTCTTCGGGCGCGGCGCTCGCGCGGTGGCGATGGAGGTGTCGTCGCATGCCTTGCATCAGCATCGCGTTGCCGGTGTGCCGTTTCATACCGCGGTGTTCACCAACCTAAGTCGTGACCACCAGGACTACCACCCCAGCATGCAGGACTATGCCGACGCCAAGGCGCGCTTGTTCCGCAGCGCCGGTCTGAGCATGGCCGTGATCAATGTCGACGATCCGGTCGGTGCAAACCTCGCAGCCGACGTTCGCAAGCGGGTGTTCACGATCGCGGTGGGCAGTTCATCGAAGGTTACGCGCCTGGGCGATCGTTTCGTTTATCTGCGCAATGTCGAGGCGCGTGCCGATGGCTTGGTGGTGGACTTTGCCTCGAGCTGGGGTGCCGGCGAGTTGAAGACCCGTCTGCTCGGCCACTTCAATGCCGAGAATCTGGCGCTGACGTTGGCCGTGCTGTTGGCGTGGGACATGCCGTTGAGCACCGCGGTTGCCGCGCTGGAAGCGGTCGAGCCGGTCGATGGGCGCATGCGGGTGTTTCTGGCGCCGAACCGTCCACGGGTCGTCGTCGACTATGCGCATACACCGGCCGCTCTGGAGAACGCACTTGAAAGCCTGCGCGCGCACGTCAGCGGGCGCTTGATCTGCGTGTTCGGCTGCGGCGGCGATCGCGATCGCGGTAAGCGTCCGCAGATGGGCGAAGTCGCATACCGTTTGGCCGATCGGGTTGTGCTGACCGACGACAATCCGCGTTCGGAGAATCCGCAGGCCATTGTGTCCGAGATCCTGGCCGGCATGGAAAACCGCCAGGGCGTCGAGGTGGTACACGACCGCCGCTCGGCGATTCAGGGCAGCATCGCGAGTGCCGGTCCGGGTGACCTGGTGTTGATTGCCGGCAAGGGTCACGAGGATTACCAGGAAATCGACGGTCGTCGCCTGCCGTTCAGGGATGCCGATGTTGTCGATGCCGCCTTGTCGCGAGGTGTCGCATGAGTCGCCTGCAGATGTCCGAACTCGCTGCGATGGTCGACGGCAAGCTGCATGGCGACGACGTGGTCTTCGACGGCGTGAGTACCGATTCGCGTACGCTGCAGCAGGGCGAGTTGTTCGTCGCGTTGCATGGCCCGAATTTCGATGGCCACAACTATCTCGAAGTTGCCCGCGCGCGCGGTGCAGCAGGCGCATTGGTCGCACGTCCGCAACCGGCGGCGATGCCGACCGTCGAGGTCGCCGATACGCTGCTCGGCCTCGGCAAGCTGGGCCAGCAGTGGCGCCTGCGTTGTCCTTGCAAGGTGTTGGCGATTACCGGCAGCAACGGCAAGACCACGTTGAAGGAAATGAGCGCGGCCATCCTTGCGCAGTCCGGCAGCGTGTTGGCGACGCGCGGCAATCTGAACAACGATATCGGCGTGCCGCTGACCTTGTGTCGTCTGCGCGACGAAGACTTCGCCGTCATCGAACTGGGTGCCAATCATCCGGGCGAGATCGACTACCTGACACGACTTGCTGCACCCCATGTGGCGGTGCTGAACAATGCCGGTCGCGCACACCTCGAAGGTTTCGGCAGTGTCGAGGGTGTGGCGCGGGCTAAGGCCGAGATCGTCAATGGGCTGGATGGCGATGGCGTGTTCGTATTCAACGCCGACGATACCTATGCCGGTCTGTGGCGCGAACTCGGCGCAGACTATCAACAGCGTACCTTCGGTGTGCAGCAGGTCGCCGACGTGTCGAGCCCGCCGGACGCCTACGAGATCGTTTGGCAAGGTGCGAGCTTCACTGCACGTTTTGCCGTACACACCGATCGCGGCGATGCGACTGTCAGCCTGCGGTTGGCTGGTGAGCACAATCGCATGAACGCGCTGGCTGCTATTGCTGCCACCCAAGTGCTTGGCGCCGACCTGGATGACGCGGTCACTGCGCTGTCCAGCCTTGAGCCGGTGGCCGGCCGGCTATGTCCGTTTGCGGGCGTCAACGGTTCGCGCCTGATCGACGACAGCTACAACGCCAATCCGGATTCGGTGATTGCTGCGCTGCGCGTGTTGTCGTCGGCGCCGGGGCGTCGAACCCTGGTGTTGGGCGATCTTGCCGAACTCGGCGACGACGCGGCGCAAATGCATAGGCAACTGGGTGAGCTGGCCACGCAGTCGGGTATCGATCGATTGCTGACGGCGGGCACGTTGAGCGCCAAGGCCGCACAGGCTTTTGCCGGTGAGTCTAGGCATTTTGACGGTCGCCGCGAGCTGGCGGATTTTCTTGCGCACGATCTATCGGCTGAAGACAGCGTGTTGGTCAAGGGCTCGCGCTCGGCGCGGATGGATGAGGTGGTTGGCTTGTTGAAGGCGGAAGGTGCGGCATGCTGATCCTGCTTGCAGACTACCTCGCCCAGTTCGACCCCGGATTTTCGGTATTCCGTTACATCACGCTGCGCACGATTCTTTCGGTGCTGACGGCATTGCTCATTTCGTTCATGGTCGGTCCGGCGATGATCCGCCGGCTAAGCCGTTACAAGATCGGTCAGACCGTGCGCGACGATGGTCCACAATCGCATTTGTCGAAATCCGGCACGCCGACCATGGGTGGCGCATTGATTCTGGTGGCTGTCGCGGTCGCAACCTTGTTGTGGGCAGACCTCGGTAATCGTTACGTATGGATCGTGTTGTTGACCACGTTGGCTTTCGGCGCTGTCGGAATGTGGGACGACTACCGCAAGCTGGTGTTGAAAGACTCCCGTGGGCTGGCGGCGCGCTGGAAGTACCTGTGGCAGTCGTTGTTCGGCGCCGGCGCGGCGATCGCGTTGTACGTGACCGCTTCTGCGCCGATCGAGACCCAATTGATCTTTCCATTCGTCAAAGACCTGGTCTGGGACATGGGCCCGATGTTCATGGTGCTGGCCTATCTGGTCATCGTCGGTTCGTCGAACGCCGTCAACCTGACCGATGGTCTGGATGGCCTGGCGATCCTGCCGACCGTTCTGGTCGCCGGTGCGCTTGCGGTGTTCGCCTATGTTTCCGGGCACGCGCAGATCGCCAATTACCTGTTGATTCCGCACCTGCCGGGCGTCGGAGAACTCGCTGTGCTCTGCGGCGCCTTGGTGGGGGCGGGTCTTGGTTTCCTGTGGTTCAACGCCTATCCGGCCCAGGTGTTCATGGGTGATGTCGGTGCACTCGCGCTCGGCGCGGCACTCGGTACGCTGGCGGTGGCGGTAAGGCAGGAGGTTGCGCTGTTCATCATGGGCGGCGTGTTCGTCGTCGAAACGGTTTCGGTGATGTTGCAGGTGGCTTCGTTCAAGCTGACCGGCCGGCGCATCTTCCGTATGGCGCCGCTGCATCATCACTTCGAGCTGAAGGGATGGCCCGAGCCGCGCGTGATTGTGCGCTTCTGGATCATCACGGTCATTTTGGTGCTGGTTGGCTTGGCCAGCCTGAAGATCCGGTGAATCGAAACATGGTGCAAGCGATGCAGCAAAACGATTCGACCACCAAGACGCTGATCGTGGGATTGGGTGTTACCGGTCTGTCGTGCGCCCGCTTTCTGGCGGCGCGTGGCGTGCAGGTGGCGATTGCCGATAGCCGCGATGTGCCGCCATGCCTCGACGCTTTGCACGCCGAGTACCCGGATATCGCCGTGTTTCTCGGGCCGTTTGATGACGTCCTGTTCGACAGTGCCGATCGCCTGGTTGTGAGCCCGGGCGTCCCCGTCGCCACGCCGCAGATCGACGCTGCACGTCAGCGCGGCGTACCGGTGGTCGGTGACATCGAGTTGTTTGCCGGTGAGGCGAAAGCGCCGATCGTTGCGATCACCGGGTCCAACGGCAAGAGCACGGTCACCACGCTGCTGGGCGAGATGGCCAAGGCGGCGGGTGTGGCCGTCGCAGTCGGCGGCAATCTGGGTACGCCGGCGCTCGATCTGCTCAACGACGATGTCGCGCTGTACGTGATCGAACTGTCGAGCTTTCAGTTGGAGACCACGTCTTCACTGCAGGCAGCAGTGGCAGCGGTGTTGAATGTCAGTGCCGATCATATGGATCGCTATCCCGACATCGAAAGCTACGCGGCGGCAAAGGCGCGCGTGCTGAACGGTGCCGGAGTCGGCGTGATCAATGCCGATGACCCGGTGGTCGCGGCGATGGGCGGTGCAGATGACATTTGGGCCTTCACCTTGGGTGAGGCCGAGCACGACAAGATGTTCGGTGTCTGCCGGATCGACGATCGAGCCTATCTGTGCCGCGGTGAACGGCCGCTGATGCCGGTCGACGATCTGCAGATCCCGGGACTGCACAATCGGGCGAATGCGCTGGCGGCGTTGGCGATGGGTGCCGCCCTCGGCTTCGGCGAAGAGGGGATGGTCTCGGTTCTGCGCAGCTTCCGCGGTCTGCCGCACCGCACCGAGTTTGTCGCTGAAATCGATGATGTGCGTTGGTACAACGACAGCAAAGGCACCAACGTCGGTGCATCGATTGCTGCGCTTGAAGGGCTGCACGGCGACGATGAGTCGCGCACCGTGCTGATCGCCGGTGGCGATTGCAAAGGCGCCGATTTTTCGGCCCTTACGCCGGTACTTGAGCGATGCGCCAGAGGCATCGTGTTGATCGGCCGCGATGCGGCGCATGTGGCGGCAGCCGTGCCGGCGAGCGTGCCAAAGCTTGTCGCCGGTGATATGGCTTCAGCGGTTGCACAGGCTGCGAAGCTGGCGCTACCTGGTGATCGCGTGCTGTTGTCACCGGCCTGTGCCAGTTTCGACATGTTCACCGGCTATGCACAGCGCGGTGATCGATTCATGCAGGCCGTGCGGGGGTTGTCGCAATGACCGCCATGGCACGCCCGAGAGGAACGATCGAGCTGCGCCTGCCGGGCGTTGATCCGGTCTTGATCGCCGCCGTGCTGACCCTGCTGGGGTTGGGCATCATCATGGTGGCGTCGGCATCGATGCATCTGAGTGAGCAGAATGGCGACATCCTGCGCTATGTGAACCGTCACCTGTTCGCGCTTGGCCTGGGTGCGGTAGCGGCCTGGCTGGTCTTCAGAACGCCGACGGATTGGTGGCACAAGTCGAGCACCGCGCTGTACTTCTTTGGCTTGTTCCTGCTGGTACTGGTATTCATCCCCGGTCTGGGGCGTGGCGCCAACGGGGCACTGCGCTGGGTTGCGGCCGGCCCGCTCAGCCTGCAGACGTCCGAGTTCATGAAGATCTTCGTCGTCATGTACATGAGTGGTTACATGGTGCGTCGCCAGCTCGAAGTTGCCCACACGCTGTGGGGCTTTGTCAAACCGATCATTTTGCTGATTCTTGCCTGCAGTCTGCTGATGCTGCAGCCGGACTTCGGTACTACCGCCGTGTTGTTGATGACCGCCTTCGGCATGCTGTTTCTCGGTGGTGCGCCTTTGTGGCAGTTCGCGGTGCTGCTGACGATGGCAATCGGTGCGCTGTTGGCCTTGATCTGGATCTCGCCATACCGACTGGAGCGGGTGACCTCGTTCCTCAATCCTTGGGAGCACGCACAGGATTCGGGTTATCAGCTATCCCAGGCACTGATCGCCTTTGGCCGCGGTGAATGGACCGGTGTCGGGCTGGGTAACGGTATCCAGAAGCAGTTCTACCTGCCCGAAGCGCACACCGATTTCGTCATGGCGGTGATCGGTGAAGAGTTCGGCCTGATGGGTACCTTGTTGGTGATCTGTATGTTCGGTCTGATCGTGTGGCGGGCCTATGCCATCGGCAGCAAGGCCGAGTCGCGCGGTGATCGCTATTCGGCCTATGTTTGCTACGGTTTGGGTCTGTGGCTCGGTATGCAGGCGTTCATCAACGTTGGAGTGAATGTCGGCATGTTGCCGACCAAGGGGCTGACCCTGCCGTTCCTCAGCTACGGAAGCAACAGCCTGATCGTGTGCTGCATGGCTGTCGGCATGCTGCTGCGCGTTCGCTACGAAAACCAGACCGCCGGCGACGGCAAGGGGGGTAAGTGGCAACGCGCATAACCATCATGGCGGGCGGTACCGGTGGACACGTGTTTCCTGCGTTGGCGGTTGCGCACGAGCTGGCGGCGCGCGGTTGGCAGGTCAACTGGTTGGGTACGCCTGACAGCTTTGAGGCGCGCACCGTGCCGCAGCACGGTTTCGCACTGGATACGATGAACGCACACCGCTTGCGCGGCAAAGGGCTGCTGAACCGTATGCTCGGTCCGGTATATCTGCTGCGCGCCATGTTGCAGGCGTGGAAGGTGCTGCGCATGCGCCGCCCACAGGTGGTGTTGGGTATGGGTGGCTTCGTCAGTGGCCCCGGTGGTCTGGTAAGCCGCTTGATGCATACGCCGCTGGTTGTACACGAACAGAACGCAATCCCTGGATTGACGAATCGTTGGCTGGCGCGTGTTGCATCGCGCGTGCTCGAGGCCTTCCCGGGTAGTTTTGCTGCCTCGGCGGGCGCGATCGCTATCGGCAATCCGATCCGCAAAGAGATCGCCGACCTCGGCGAACCGCAACCGATCGATGCGCAGCGGGCGTTGCGGGTACTCGTACTCGGCGGCTCGCTTGGTGCGCAGGCATTGAACGAGCAGGTGCCGTTGGCCCTGGCGCAACTGGCTGAGGACTTGCGGCCAGAGATTCGTCATCAGGCCGGCCGGGGTAAGGAAGCCGCAACGGTACAGGCCTATGAACAGAGCGGCGTCAGCGCCACCGTCACCGAGTTTGTTGACGACATGGCCGAGGCCTATAGCTGGGCGGACCTGGTGATCTGTCGCTCGGGCGCGCTTACCGTCTCGGAGCTGATGGCGGCCGGCAAGGCCGCTTTGTTGGTGCCGTTCCCGTTCGCGGTCGACGATCACCAAACGGTAAATGCCGGTTTTCTGGTTGATGCCGGTGCCGCACAACTCATTCAGCAACGCGATATCACGACCGAACGGCTTGCCGATTTGTTGCGTGAACTGTTGTCCGATCGCGAGCGTCTGCATGCGATGGGTGCGAAGGCCTATGCGATTGCGAAACGCGACTCGGCACAGCGTGTCGCCGATGTCTGCGAGGAGTTGGCGGCATGAGTGACGTCGCGATGGCAACCCGCCGCTACGCAGCCGAGACCATGGGGCGCGTGCGACGCCTGCACTTCGTCGGCATCGGTGGTGCCGGTATGAACGGCATCGCACAGGTGATGCTCAACCTCGGCTACGACGTGCGCGGGTCGGATATCAAAGAGAACGCAGCTACCAAGCGGTTGGCCGATCAGGGCGCGACGATCCACATCGGCCATGCCGCAGAGCACGTGGCTGACGCCGACGCAATCGTCATATCGAGCGCGGTCAACGATAGCAACCCCGAGGTGAAAGCGGCGCGCGAGCAACGCATCCCGGTGGTGCCGCGCGCCGAGATGCTGGCCGAGATCATGCGCTTCCGTTACGGCATTGCGGTTGCCGGTACGCATGGCAAAACGACGACGACCAGCCTGATCGCCAGCCTGTTGATCGAAGGTGGCCTGGACCCGACCTATGTGATCGGCGGGCGGTTGAATTCTCGCGGTAGCTACGCGCATCTCGGTGAAGGCGAGGTGTTGGTGGCCGAGGCCGACGAGAGCGATGCCTCGTTCCTCTACCTGCAGCCGATGCTCGCGGTGGTGACCAACGTCGATGAAGATCACATGGTCACCTACGGCAACGACTTCGCGCGGTTGCGCGCGACCTTCCTCGAGTTTCTGCATCACCTGCCTTTCTACGGGCAGGCGGTGATCTGCATCGATGACGAGAATGCCCGCAACCTGCTGCCGGAAATCACGCGCAAGGTGGTGACCTACGGCACGCACGAGGATGCTGATGTGCGTGCGGTGGCTATCACCCAACAAGGTATGGAAACGCGTTTCACCGTGCAGATGGACGAGCTTGAGCCGTTCGAAGTTGCGCTCAATATGCCGGGCCATCACAACGTGCTGAATGCCTTGGCGGCCATCGCCGTGGCGCGCGAAATGGGCGTTGAGGTCAAGACGATTCAGTCGGCGCTGGCCGCCTTCGAGGGCATTGGCCGGCGCTTCCAGGCCAAGGTCGGCTGCCGCATCGGTGATAGTGATGTGATGCTGGTCGATGACTATGGCCATCACCCGCGCGAAGTGGCGGCCACGTTGCAGGCTGTGCGCGCCGGCTGGCCGGAGCGTCGCTTGGTGCTGGCGTTTCAACCGCATCGCTTCAGCCGAACGCACGATGCATTCGACGATTTCGTCGCCGTGCTGTCGACCGTCGACGTGCTGGTGTTGACCGAGGTTTACGCGGCTGGAGAGGCGCCGATTGCCGGTGCCGATGGGCGGGCGTTGAGCCGGGCGATACGGGTGCGCGGTCAGGTCGACCCGGTGTTTCTGGAGAATGTCGAAGAACTGCCCGAGATCCTCGGTGATCTCGTGGCCGAAGGTGACATCGTCGTCACGATGGGTGCCGGCAATATCGGCGCTGTCGCAGCAAACCTGGCGGAGGCCGTTTGCCAATGAAACGTGAACTATCGATGACGCAGTTGCATATGGGGTGCGGCGAAGGGCTGACCGGGCGTATTCGTCTCAAGGTGTCACGCAGGCTTGTGTTCACCGGCGCCGGCGTTTCGACCAAACATGCATCAAGCAAGGTGGGAAAAGGCAAGCGATGATGGCGGCGCCTCAACAACCGGCTTTGCGAGGTGAACTGCGCATGGGCGAATCGCTCAAGCGCTACAACACCTGGCGCATCGGCGGTGCAGCCAAGCAGATGTATCGGCCGGCGGATCTGCAGGATCTGAGCATGTTCCTGCAAACCCTGCCCGGCGACGAGCCTTTGTTGTGGTTGGGTCTCGGTAGCAATCTGTTGATCCGCGATGGCGGGTTCAATGGCACCGTGATCCTGCTACAGGGACAGCTGAATGCCATGGAGATCACCGATGATCAGGTGATTGTCGAGGCTGGCGCAGCGTGCGCCAAGGTGGCGCGTGAGAGCGCACGCGCCGGCTTGGTCGGGGCGGCGTTTCTGGCCGGTATTCCGGGCACGATGGGCGGCGCATTGGCAATGAACGCCGGTGCGTTCGGCGGTGAAACCTGGCCGATCGTGCGCTCTGTGACGACGATCGACCGTGATGGCATCGTGCATGAGCGCCTGCCGCAAGAGTTCAAGATCGGGTACCGCGAGGTGATTCGACCGGCGGAAGAATGGTTCGTCTCATGCGTGCTGCAACTGGCTGATGGAGACTGCGAAGCGGAGCAGGCTGCAATTCGCGCCTTGCTCGACCGGCGCGCCGCGACGCAGCCGACCGGTCAGCCGAGCTGCGGTTCGACGTTCCGCAATCCCGACGGGGATCACGCAGCCCGTCTTATCGAGGCCTGCGGATTGAAGGGATATCGCATCGGCGGCGCCGAAGTCTCGCCAAAGCATGCGAATTTCATCATCAACACCGGCGATGCAACGGCGGCCGACATCGAGCAGTTGATCGCATATGTACATGATGAAGTGAAACGGCAACAGGGCATCGACCTGCAGACGGAAGTCCACATGGTGGGAGAAGCCGCATGACGATTGACGCCAAAGATTTCGGCAAGGTGGCCGTGCTGATGGGTGGCTGGGCTGCTGAGCGCGACGTGTCACTGGTCAGTGGCAAGGCGGTTCTCGACGGACTGTGCCGCAAAGGCGTCGATGCCCACGGCATTGATGCTGGCAAGGATGTTCTGCAGGTGCTGCAGAACGGCAATTACGACCGTGTGTTCAACGTGCTGCACGGACGCGGTGGTGAAGACGGCGTGATTCAGGGCGCACTCGAGATTCTCGGTCTGCCGTATACCGGCAGTGGCGTGATGGGTTCGGCGATCGCGATGGACAAATATCGCACCAAGCTGCTGCTGCAGTCGCTGGGTCTGCCGACCCCCGGTTTCGCTTTGATACAGAGTGAACAAGATCTGGAAGCGGCGGCCGAGCTTGGTTTTCCGCTGATGGTTAAGCCGGCGCTGGAAGGGTCGAGCATCGGCATGTCGCGTGCCGACGATATAAAACAGCTGCGTGCCGCGTGGAACAAAGCGGCCGAATACGATAGTCACGTCATGGCCGAACGTTGGATCACCGGCGCCGAATACACGGCCGCCATCCTGGGCGACGAGGCGTTGCCGCTGATCAAGCTGGAAACCGACCATGACTTCTATGACTACGACGCCAAGTACGTCGCCGACGATACGCGTTACCTGATTCCCTGCGGTCTTGATCAAGAGGCCGAGTCGCGCCTGCAGTCGCTTGCGCTCGGTGCGTTCAACGCGGTCGCCGCGAGTGGCTGGGGGCGTGTCGACATTCTGGTTGATGTTGAGGAACAGCCCTGGGTCATCGAGGTCAACACCGTTCCGGGTATGACCGGCCACAGCCTGGTGCCAATGGCGGCAAAGGCGGTCGGTATCGATTTTGACGAGTTGGTCTGGCGCATCCTGGCGCAGACGTTGGAGGCCAACTGATGGCAACGACGTCGGCAAAGCGCAAGCAAGCGAAACAGGCGCAGACGATATCGACCTCGTGGATGCGTTGGGCGATCAGTGTGGCGCTGCTGTTGACGCTTGTCGGCGGCAGTTGGGTAACGGTTCGCTATCTGTCGCAGCCGGGCAAGCTGCCATTACGTGTTGTAGAAGTGAACGGCGAGTTTCGTTATCTGCAACGCGGCGAGATTCAACAGACTGTCGTCAAGGCGATCGACGGCGGCTTTTTTACCTGCGATATGCAGAAACTGCGACGTGCCGTGCTCGATATGCCGTGGGTTGAAGAGGTGAGCATCCGTCGGGTGTGGCCCGACAAGCTGAGTATGAACGTGGTCGAGCAGGCGCCGCTGGCGCGCTGGGGAGACGATGCCTTGATCAGCGTGCAGGGTCGCGTTTTTACGCCGTCGTCGGTAGCGGCTTTTGGTGAGCTCGTTCGCTTGAACGGCCCTAAGGGCAATGAAAAGCGCGTCGTCAGTTTCTATCGCGCTGTCGCGTCGCGCGCGACCAAGCGCGAACTGCGCGTGACCGAAGTGGAACTCGATCAGCGGCGCCATTGGTGGTTGCGGTTCGAAGGTGGATTGACGGTGTCGCTCGGACGCGAAGACGTGGATGAGCGCCTGACACAGTTCTTCCGTGTCTACCCAAGTCTTGCTTCGCAGTCGGCGCGCCAACCCGAACGCGTGGATATGCGATACGCGCATGGATTTGCAGTGCGTTGGCGCGAGATTGCCGACGATGATGAAGCGGCAAAGGCCGAGAAGTTGCAGGAAAAGGTTTAATGGTCAAACGTACCGACAAGAACATAATCGTTGGCCTTGATATCGGCACCTCCAAGGTGGTGGCGATTGTCGGCGAGGTGCGCCAGGACAACGAGATCGAGATCATCGGCATCGGTTCGCATCCGTCGCGCGGCCTGAAGAAAGGGGTCGTCGTCAATATCGAATCGACGGTGCAATCGATCCAGCGTGCCGTAGAAGAAGCCGAACTGATGGCCGGCGTCGAGATCGACTCGGTGTATGCCGGGATCGCCGGCAGTCATGTGTCGAGTCTGAACTCACACGGTATCGTCCCGATCAAAGATGGCGAGGTGTCGCATACCGATGTCGAGCGTGTGATCGATGCCGCGCGCGCCGTTGCCATACCCGCTGATCAGAAGATCCTGCACATCCTGCCGCAGGAATTCATCATCGATAACCAGGAAGGTATTCACGATCCGGTCGGCATGTCGGGCGTGCGACTCGAGGCGCGGGTGCACATGGTGACCGGTGCGGTTAGTGCGGCGCAGAACATCATCAAATGCGTGCGCCGTTGTGGGCTCGAGGTCGAAGACCTGATCCTGGAACAGCTGGCGTCGAGTTATTCGGTGCTGGAAGACGATGAAAAGGATCTCGGCGTCTGCCTCGTCGATATCGGTGGCGGTACCACCGACATCGCCGTATTCACCGGCGGTTCGATCCGACATACCGCGGTCATCCCGATCGCAGGCGATCAGGTCACCAATGATATCGCGGTCGCGTTGCGTACGCCGACGCAGCACGCCGACGAGATCAAGCTCAAGTACGCCTGCGCGTTGACCCAACTCGCCAGCCCCGATGAAACCATCGAGGTGCCGAGCATCGGTGATCGTCCGCCGCGTCGTCTTTCACGTCAGACGCTGGCCGAAGTGGTCGAGCCGCGCTACGAAGAGTTGCTCACTCTGATTCAAATGGAACTGCGTCGCTCAGGTTATGAAGACCTGGTTGCCGGCGGCGTGGTGCTGACTGGCGGTAGCGCCAAGATGGAAGGTCTTATCGACCTCGCTGAAGAGGTTTTTCACATGCCGGTGCGGCTCGGTATCCCGCAGTACGTGACCGGTCTCGTTGATGTGGTTCGCAATCCAATTCACGCCACCGGCGTGGGCTTGCTGTTGTTTGGACATAGAAACCGGGCCGTGCGGGTGCCCGAGATCGCCGGTGGCGGCGGAATCAAATCGGTTTGGAACCGGATGCGAAGCTGGTTCCAGGGAAACTTTTAATAAAAGCAGACACGACTTTCATGATGTCTTGTCTGGGTTTGGAGGATAGCTAAATGTTTGAATTGATGGATGTGGACAGCCAGAGCGCAGTAATTAAGGTCGTCGGTGTCGGCGGCGGTGGCGGCAACGCCGTCAATCACATGCTGCGTTCCAATATCGAAGGCGTTGAGTTCATCTGTGCCAACACCGATGCGCAGGCTTTGAAGAACACCGAGGTCAAGACAGCTTTGCAGCTGGGTGCGAACGTCACCCGCGGACTTGGTGCAGGTGCCAATCCGAATCGCGGCTTCGACGCAGCGATGGAGGATCGCGACCGCATCTACGAAGCCATCGAAGGTGCCGACATGATCTTTATTACCGCCGGTATGGGTGGCGGTACCGGAACCGGTGCGGCGCCCGTTGTTGCCGAGGTGGCGAGAGAGCTTGGGATCCTGACCGTTGCGGTGGTCACCAAGCCGTTCAGCTTCGAAGGCGCCAAGCGTATGCAGGTAGCCGAAGACGGCATCGCCAAGCTTTCCGAGCATGTTGATTCGGTGATCACGATTCCGAACGAAAAATTGTTGGCCGTACTCGGCAAGACAACCTCTTTGCTGGATGCCTTCAAGGCAGCCAATGATGTACTGCTCAACGCCGTTCAAGGTATTGCCGAGTTGATCACCAAGCCTGGTCTGATCAACGTCGACTTTGCCGATGTGCGCACCGTGATGTCCGAGATGGGTGTGGCGATGATGGGCACCGGTCGTGCAACCGGCGAGAAGCGCGCTCGCGAAGCGGCCGAAACGGCCATTCGCAGCCCGCTGCTTGAAGACATCAATCTTTCCGGCGCGCGCGGCATCCTGGTGAACATCACCGCCGGACTCGATCTGGCGATCGGTGAGTTCGACGAGGTCGGCAACACCGTTAAGGAATTTGCACGTGATGACGCAACGGTGGTCGTCGGTACGGTCATCGACCCGGATATGGTTGACGAAATGCGGGTGACCGTCGTTGCGACGGGTCTTGGTGAAGACCTGCCGGTTGCGGCCCCGCAGCCCGAGGTTGAGATCAAGCCGGTGCGTCTGGTCAGCAATGATGCGGGCGAACAGGAAGAATCCGATTACAATGCCCTGGAAATGCCGACGACCGTCCGCCGCGGTGCAAAGACTGCGAACGACTTCGTCAAGGCGGCCGAGGCGAAAGATATGGAGTATCTCGATATCCCGGCATTCTTGCGGCGCCAGGCTGATTGAGCGCCGGGGTATACCCCAGCCTGCCCAATGGGAACTATTGACATTTTAGCTTGATCTAATGGTCACAAATGCCGACAATAAGGGTAATCCCTAAGCAGGTGTCGGGGGATCACTAGCTACTGCGTCGTTGAGATTCCGCGATGTAGGAAGTCTAATTGACTGAATTTGCAGGAATTTCGACTCGGAGAGTCTGAACCGATGATCAAACAGCGCACTTTGAAAAACGTGATCCGTGCTACCGGGGTTGGTCTGCACACCGGCGAGAAGGTCTATCTGACCTTGCGTCCCGCGGCCCCCGATACCGGCATCGTGTTCCGTCGGGTTGATCTCGATTCACCTGTCGACATCCCTGCGAAAGCTGAAAACGTGGGTGATACCCGCCTGTCGACCACGCTGATGAAAGACGGCGTGCGCATTTCGACGGTCGAGCACCTGTTGTCGGCCTTTGCCGGCCTCGGCATCGATAACGCTTATGTTGACGTCAGTGCGCCCGAAGTGCCGATCATGGACGGCAGCGCCGGTCCGTTCGTCTTTTTGATCCAATCGGCGGGTGTTGAGGAGCAAAACGTTGCCAAGCGTTTCATTCGCATCAAAAAGCCGGTCGAGATCAAGGAAGGCGACAAGATTGCGCGCTTCGAGCCATTCAACGGTTTCAAGGTGAGCTTCGGTATCGACTTCGACCACCCGGCGATGAGCAATGAAAGCACCCGCTCAGTGATTGACTTCTCGTCGACGTCCTTTGTCAAAGAAGTCAGTCGTGCCCGTACGTTCGGTTTCCTGCGTGATATCGAGATGCTGCGTGAAAACGGCCTGGCACTGGGCGGCAGCATGGACAACGCCATCGTTGTCGACGATTTCCGCGTGCTGAACGAAGACGGTCTTCGTTACGAAGACGAGTTCGTAAAGCACAAGATTCTGGACGCCATTGGTGACCTGTACCTGCTGGGGCATAGCCTGATTGGCGCGTTCAGTGGCTACAAATCAGGGCATGAATTGAACAATCGATTGCTCAAGGCGTTGATTGCTCAGCCGGACGCATGGGAAGAAGTAACGTTCGATAACGCCGAGCGTGCTCCGATCTCCTATATGCAGCCGGCGCACGTTTCCTGATAGGTAACTTATTGTTATTTCGAGCGTTTTAGCGCATCCCCCAGGCGCTTCAACGCTTCGCGGAGCTGCGGCTGTTTGGTTTCAGCCGCCGTCTCGTGGATAATCTCCGCCGCGACATCCGATCTGACGGCGCGGCGGGGTTTCTTGCTGCGTCGTATCTGCGGGATCAACATCTTGATACTGACGGATTGCAGATTCGGATAATGCAGTCGCAGCAGACTGGCGATTTCCGGCGCCAGATAGCGTAATCGGGTTGCCCATACGGGCGAATCGGTATGCAGAACCAGCCGCTGCTCACGGAACTGAGCTGCTAAGCAATGATTGGCTAGGTCAACGGGCAAGCATTGCCGAACCTGCGCCAAGAGGGTTTTCTGCGCGCTTATCTCGCGTTCGAGAAATCGAAGCGTTGGTTTGTCTTTAAGCAGGTGGCGAACCGACTTAGGGTTGTGGGACATCGTGATGGGTCTCGCAACGCAAGGTCTTGATTCTAAAGACTTGACGCTTAGGAGTCGATAAGGCTGAAAAGCTTTGCGAGAAAACCAGAATGAATGACAGTCTATTTGCCGCATTCTGCAAAAGGACCCGCAGTTTCGATTTTTGTGTGCCGAAAACCGCCGTATTGACCGGGGTTGCCGTGCTGGGCATGACCGCACTGGCAGCCTGGGGTGGCTATAGCCTCGGGGTGCAGGAAGGCGCCAGCAACCGCGCCGAGCTCGCTGCCGCTGAAGTTCGTCAGCTCCTTGCGGACGAACGCCGGGAAATCGCCGACGCCAGGACCGAGCAGCGCGCGCATCTCGATGCTATGGCGCTTCGCGTCGCCGAAATCCAGGCTCACCTGATGCGCCTGGACGCGCTCGGCGGTCGCTTGGTCGAAGTCGGCAAACTGGATAGCGAGGAATTCGATTTTGCGTCGCCGCCCCCAATGGGTGGTATCGACGACTCGATTCCGGCAGACGACCTGAGCGTGTCCGAGCTCACCAACGAGATGGATCTGCTGTCGGCAATGCTTTCGGATCGCGAAGAAAAACTCTCGGCCCTCGAGGATGTGCTGATCGACCGCGACCTGATGGCCGAAGTGCTGCCTTCCGGCAAGCCGGTGAAGAAGGGTTGGATCTCGTCTGTTTACGGCCGCCGTACCGATCCTTTCAAGGGTCGCAAATCGTTCCACCGGGGTGTCGATTTTGCCGGTAAGCGCGGTGCTGAGGTCGTGGCGGTTGCATCCGGCGTCGTGGTTCGCGCCAAGCGCGCCAGCGGGTACGGCAATCTCGTCGAGATCAAGCATGCGGATGGCTACACAACCCTGTATGCCCACAACAAGGAAAACCTGGTCAAGAAAGGCGACGTGGTGAACAAGGGCCAGACGGTTGCGCTGCTTGGCAGCACTGGGCGGTCCAGTGGTCCTCACGTGCATTTCGAAGTGCGCAAAGACGGCAAAATCGTCAATCCTCTGCGCTTTGTGCGCGTCAAATAGAGGCTTTGCCCAACACATCCCGAAAAGACCCGCAGTAGCGGGTTTTTTCTTATGTCTCCGGCCGTTCGATCGCCCGATTGGGTTATCATTCTGCCCTTTGTATTAGCTCGTCCGGGAAGGTCGCAGGTTTATGCTGAACAAGCTCATCAAGAAGGTCTTTGGCAGTCGAAACGATCGACTGGTAAAGAAAATGCTCAAGTCGGTGGAGCAGATCAACGTGCTCGAACCTGCATTGAGCGAGCTGAGCGATGAGGCCCTTGCCGCCAAAACGGCAGAATTCCGTAAACGCATTGCCGAAGGCGCGTCGTCTAACGATTTGCTGCCTGAGGCGTTCGCCGTGGTGCGCGAAGCCGGCAAGCGAGTGCTCGGCATGCGCCACTTCGATGTGCAGATGATCGGCGGCATGGTGCTCAATGATGGCAAGATCGCCGAGATGCGTACCGGTGAGGGTAAAACCCTGGTCGCAACCCTGGCGGTTTACCTGAATGCGTTGGTCGGTCGCGGCGTACATGTGGTGACGGTCAACGACTACCTGGCGCGTCGTGATGCCGGCTGGATGGGCCAGCTTTATCACTTCCTCGGCATGACCACCGGTGTAATCAATTCTTCCGGCGGGATGGGGCCGGACAGCTCGTCCTATGAGTTTGATCCTGCCTTCCAGGGCGACGCCGGCGGGTTCTCGCGTCTGCGTCCGGTGAGCCGCGCGGCCGCCTATGCCTGCGATATCACCTATGGCACCAACAACGAGTTCGGCTTCGATTATCTGCGCGACAACATGGCGTTTTCTGCCGATCAGCGGGTGCAGCGTCGTTATTTCGCGGTGGTCGACGAGGTCGACTCGATCTTGATCGACGAGGCGCGTACGCCGTTGATCATTTCCGGGCCGGCCGAAGACAGTTCCGAGATGTACCGTCGGGTCAGTGGTATCCCGGCCCAACTCACGAAACAGGACCCGATCACCAACGACGAAGGCAAGCCGGATTTCGGTCCCGGCGATTACTCCGTCGACGAAAAGGCACGCCAGGTCTTCCTCAGCGATGAGGGGCATGAAAAGGTCGAGCAGATGTTGTCGGAGTACGGCCTGCTGGCTGAGGGCGAGAGCCTGTACGACCCGTCGAACATCATGCTGATGCACCACGTGATGGCGGCTATGCGGGCACATGCCTTGTTCCAGCGCAATGTCGATTACATCGTGCGCGACGGCCAGGTAATCATCGTCGACGAGTTTACCGGTCGTACGATGCCCGGGCGGCGCTGGTCGGACGGCCTGCACCAGGCTATCGAGGCCAAAGAAGGCGTGCAGATCCAGGCCGAGAGCCAGACGCTGGCCTCGATCACCTTCCAGAATTACTTCCGCCTGTACGACAAGCTCTCGGGTATGACCGGTACAGCGGATACCGAGGCGTTTGAATTCCAGCAGATCTACGGCCTCGAGGTGGTTGTCATACCCACCAACAGACCGATGCAGCGCGACGACCAGACCGACCTGGTCTACCTGACACAGGGTGAGAAGTATCAGGCGATCGTTGAAGACGCGCGCGACTGTGTTGAGCGTGGCCAGCCGGTACTGGTGGGCACGGCATCAATCGAGGTCTCGGAGTTGGTGTCGAACATGCTTAACGAAGCAGGCGTCGAACATCAGGTACTGAATGCCAAGCAGCACGAGCGGGAAGCGCAGATTGTCGCCGAGGCCGGGCGCCCTGGGGCGGTCACCATCGCCACGAACATGGCCGGTCGTGGTACCGACATCGTGCTTGGTGGCAACCTCGACGTGGAATTAGGCCAGCTCGGTGACACTGCGGATGAGCAGGCGATCGCCAAACATCGCGAAGAATGGCAGAAACGCCACGAGCATGTGCTTGCGGCCGGTGGACTTCGCGTGATCGGCACCGAGCGCCACGAGTCCCGCCGAATCGACAACCAGCTGCGCGGGCGCTCCGGGCGGCAGGGTGATCCGGGTTCGTCACGTTTTTATCTGTCGCTCGAAGACAGCCTGATGCGCATATTTGCGTCTGAGCGTGTCTCGAATCTGATGCAGAAGCTCGGTATGAAAGAGGGCGAGGCGATTGAGCATCCGTGGGTCAACAAGGCCATCGAGAACGCGCAAAGAAAAGTCGAAGGTCGCAACTTCGACATCCGCAAACAGTTGCTTGAGTATGACGACGTCGCCAATGACCAGCGCAAAGTGGTCTATCAACAACGTGACGAGTTGATGAATGTCGAGGATATCTCCGACACGGTAGCCAACTTGCGTATCGATTCGCTTAACAGCGTGATCGACCAATATATCCCGCCGCAAAGCCTCGAAGAACAATGGGACGTACCGGGTCTGACCGAAGCGCTGCAGGAAAACTTCGCCCTGGATGCGCCTGTTCAGCAATGGCTTGACAGCGACGACAGCCTGCACGAGGAAACGTTGCGGCAGAAGATCCTCGACCAGATCGTCGCGATCTACGACGAGAAGGAATCACAGGTCGGTGTCGAGCAGATGCGCCGCATCGAGAAAGAGGTGATGCTCTATACCCTCGATTCGCATTGGAAGGAGCACCTCGCGGCGATGGACTATCTGCGCCAGGGTATTCACCTGCGTGGTTACGCGCAGAAGAACCCGAAGCAGGAGTACAAGCGCGAGGCCTTCGACATGTTCTCGTCGATGCTTGACGCCATCAAGCTCGAGGTGGTGCAGATTCTCTGTCGCTTGCAGGTGCAGGCACCCCCCGATTTGCTAGAGCAGGCCCGCGATCCGAACGAGTTCGAGTTCAGACACGAAACGTTCGAAGGCCTCGGGGGCGAACCCGAGCCGGCCGAAGCGGAGGCGGGAGCGGCGGAAGAGAAAAAGCCGTTTGTTCGACCAGACCGCAAGGTCGGCCGCAACGATCCTTGTCCGTGCGGTTCGGGCAAAAAGTACAAGCATTGTCACGGAAAACTGAGCTGATTCAGAGGCTTATCTGAGCCTGTTCCGAATGCCTCGGCCTGGGCAAAGACGGTGTGAGCGTTCAGCGCGGCGGTGACAGACGGTAGTCTGCTAGATCGAGTTCGAACATTTTTCCGCTAGCAGCGATGTTGTCGGCAACGCGCTTAAGGATCCGCTCTGATGCGCCGGCGAACAGGTGGTCCGAGCGGTCGAGGGTCATCCGGTCGATGTCGGCGCGGATTCGAGGTCGAATCGGCAGTGGCACGATATCCGTCAGCGTCTCGCGTACTGTCTTGATCAAACTGCCACGCGACCGGACCAGGTAGTTCGGCAGGCGGGACGGACGGGATGGCAAATGCTGATGACAATCAGTGCATCCGGGCTGGCTGCCGCAATCGCGTGCGCCGACGCGGTGCCGTTGAGATAGCTTGCCGATGCGTCGACGGTTCGCTTGTCACCTGAGCCTGCGAAGTTTCCCCATATGCCCGTGCATCCCTGATTCGACTGGCGTCGAAGCCTTGCGCAGTCGTGCCGCATTTGGCGGCGCCAGCACTGACAAGGCCGGGACGTTCCATCAGAACTCCGGGTGCGATCGTCCTTCCGCGCGATCTCATCGAGCGCGTCGCGGGCCGGATATGTGGATAAACCTGTATTGACCGTTGTCGGCTGTTTATTATGGGGCGCCGACAAAGTGATCTGTCGGCGGCCAAGTTTACTGCTCGCGGCCGGTAAGCAAACCGGGGTGGGTTGATCCGGGTTTCTACTTCTGACGGCGGCTATTCGATTGCCATAGGGGATGAAATGAGATGAACAACGAACTGTATTACGGGGACAACAAATGACCACAGCTGCCGGTACCCCGGTTTCCGGTGTGCGCCTTTCCGCATTTGCCGCCGGTATTCGCTACAAGAACCGTGATGATCTGGTGTTGATCGAAATTGCGGAAGGAGGGCAGGTCGCGGCCGTATTCACGCGCAATGCCTTTTGCGCCGCCCCGGTCATTGTGGCTCGAGAACACTTGGCGAAAGGCAAGATCCGTTTTCTGCTGATCAATTCCGGCAATGCCAACGCAGGAACAGGCGACACCGGTTTGCGCGCCGCGCGCGAGACGTGTCGACTATTGGCAGGCATGGCCGGCTGCGCGATGAGCCAGGTGATGCCATTTTCAACCGGCGTGATTGGCGCAGACCTTCCCGTTGATCCGTTCGCACAGGCAGTGCCTTCACTGATATCTACGCTTGATGAGGCGAACTGGCCGAAGATCGCCCGCGCGATCATGACAACCGATACCGTGCCGAAACTGGTGTCCAGATCGGTAGAACTGTCTGCTGGCAGCGTGACGGTTACGGGAACTGCCAAGGGCTCGGGGATGATCTGCCCCGATATGGCAACCATGCTGGCTTACGTTGCTACGGATGCGGCTGTGCCGCAGGTGGTATTGCAGCAGATGTTGGAGAACGCCGTCGATCCATCGTTCAACGCGATCACCGTGGACGGCGATACCTCGACGAACGATGCCTGTGTGCTGATGGCAAGCGGTGCCAGCGGTTGCGCTGTCGATTCGATCGAATCCGAGGACGGACAGGCGCTCGGTTCGGCGGTCGCAGAGGTGTGCCGCGAACTGGCCGAGATGATCGTGCGCGACGGTGAAGGCGCGACCAAGCTGGTACGCATTCATGTTGAGCACGCGTCAACCTATGAGGAAGCGCGCAAGGTTGCCTATACCGTGGCCCATTCGCCCTTGGTAAAGACTGCATTGTTTGCTTCTGACCCGAACTGGGGGCGGATCCTGGCAGCCGTCGGCCGTGCCGGCATCGCCGATCTGCAGATCCAACAGGTCCAGCTTTGGCTCGGCGACGTTTGTATTGTGAGTAACGGTGGACGTGACCCGGCCTATACCGAAGCCGCAGGCAAGGCCGTGATGCAGCAGTCCGAGATCGATATCCGAATCGACCTGGCACGCGGCGACGGCGAAGCCACTGTGCTTACCTGTGATTTCTCGTTTGATTACGTGAAGATCAACGCCGAGTATCGCAGCTGAGCGGAGAGGGCGGATGGGTGCAATCGTACATGTGGTCGCCGGCGCATTGATCGATGCCAAAGACCGTGTTCTGCTGGCTCAACGCCACGCGGATGCGCATCAGGGCGGCCTGTGGGAGTTTCCCGGGGGAAAGCTCGAACCTGGTGAAGCGCCGGCCGACGGACTTCGTCGCGAGCTCGACGAAGAGTTGGGGATCGACATGGTCGCCCACCGTCCGCTGATCCGCGTGACCCACCATTATCCCGACAGGAGCGTGCTGCTCGACGTCCATCTGG
The DNA here is from genome assembly GCF_002009425.1 of Thiosocius teredinicola. NCBI lineage: Bacteria > Pseudomonadati > Pseudomonadota > Gammaproteobacteria > Chromatiales > Sedimenticolaceae > Thiosocius > Thiosocius teredinicola. The sequence continues at coordinate 3,823,566 of NZ_CP019936.1, read as the reverse complement.
TTACCGAATGGCGTGGGGATGTCGTCGGGCGCGAGGGGCAGCCGTTGGCTTGGTCCGCGCGCAATGCGCTCGATGGCTATGCCATGCCTGCGGCGGATGTGCCGATTGTGAAAGCGCTGCAATTGCCATCTGTCTACCTCATCACGCCGCCAAGTGTGGGAAAGGCAGACCGTTTTCTTGCTTCGCTGGACAATGCGTTGCAAGCGGGGATTCGCCTGGTCCAGCTGCGCCTGTTCGATATCGTCGACGCGCCGTTGGAGGACATCGGCACAGCTGTTGTACAGCGCTGTGACGCGTATGGCGCTCGCGTGTTGTTCAATGGCGACCCCCAGCTCGCCCGGCGCATCGGCGCCCACGGGGTGCACCTGAGCGGCCGCCGGCTTTACGAGGAGCCCGCCAGTGGCACGCAGCGCCATGGTTTGTTGGCGGCATCGTGTCACTCACCCAAAGATTTGCAACAGGCGGCGCGCATCGGTGCCGATTTCGCCGTGCTGTCGCCGGTGTTGCCGACGCGCAGTCACCCTGATCAAGAGCCCCTGGGTTGGGAGACTTTCGCGCAGTGGGTCGAAGCCGCGCAGCTTCCCGTCTTCGCGCTTGGGGGGATGCAGCCGTCGTTCACCGAGTTGGCTTGGCAAAAAGGCGCCCAGGGCGTCGCCGGTATCCGCGGAATCTGGTCGGATGAGCCGGCTGGGTAGGTATTGGCTGTTCTTTGTGATCGTCGCGGTTGGCCTGGCGTTGAGCTGGGGGCAGGTTGGCCGTAAAACAGAACGCGTGTTGCAACAGCAGTCAACGGTCTACCTGGTCGCAGAGGCAACATGTTCACCCCGCCAGAATCCCTGCGCGGCGGTCGCCGCGGATCGTGCTCTGGTGCTTGGACCGGCCGGAAACGGCCTTGCGTTGAAACAGGCCGGATTCGAGACGTCGCGGATCGTTCGCATCGAGGCAGCGTTCTACGGGGCTGGTGAAGAGCCGCTAAGTCGGACGACGATCGACCCACGGACCGAGCACTGGCTCCTCGACGATGTATCGTCCGCAGCAGGCATGGTGCGTATCAGCGTGGTCGGCAACGCGATGCTGACGGTGGCCGAGTTCCCTTTATAAAGGTCTCATCGAGACCCTGGGCGAGTTTCAATGCTCGTTATCGGCGTCCGGTACGGGTGCCGGCTCGCCCGGAATGCGTTTTTCTTCACTGAGCCATTCGCCCAGATCGATCAGCTTGCAACGTTCACTGCAGAATGGCCGCCAGCGCTCGCTGGGGGTCCAGTCGACGGATTTGCCACAGGTAGGGCAGCTGACCTGTATGACGTCTGCGGCAGTCATATCACGCAGGTGCTCAGGGTGAAGGGGACTGCTCGATCGATCTGGGTTGGGTGCTGCCAGTCTGTGCATTCCATGAAGCGGATACTGAACCGGTGCTTGCCGCCACTGATTTCAGCAAACAGGCCGCTGTTCGACGGGATGCCCACGCGCACCATCTGGACGTTGACGCTGGTCGACAGGCTTTTCTGGAAGAAGCCGTTTGCGGCCTGTTCGGTCGATGGGACCGCACTGGTTCTGATCAGGCCGAGCAGCAACTCGACGGCGTCCTGCACGGGGGAGACTTCGTGACGCCAGTCGTCCAGCTGCATCAGGCGCTCAGCCTGCGGCATGTTCAGCCAATAGTGAAACTGGGGTAGGTCGAAATCGAAACTGCCTCCCGGGATGCTGCTGCGCTGCACGATGCTGTTGAGGAAATCATTGCCGCGCAGGGCCTGTCCCAGTTGTCCGCTGACCTCGCGGATGCCCTCGCAGGATCGCAGCAGGTTCTGCAGAATGTGCTTCAGACGGTCGTTGTCGACGCCGGGGGAGTCGGCCATTTTCGACAACGATTGGCGATAACGGTCCAGCTCCTTGAGCAGCTCGGATTTGATATCGGCCCGCGCCAGTACGTTGGCGACGTCGAGCAGTGCCGACATTGCGGCCCGCGCGTGCCACTCCTCGTGGTGAGGCTGATGAAATTCGAGCTGTTCGAACAGGTGCGAAAGACGCAGCCAGGTCCGGCACTTCTCGGTCAGCGGGTGCTCGAAGATTGTCGTCTCAGGCAACAGAGGGTCCGATTGCATCGATACAAATCGGTATTGTCGAACAGCAGGGTTCGTTACGTAAAGCGCATCGCGTTCAATCTTGGATGTGGCGCAGATATTTCCGGTGCAGCTCAGCAACGGCCTTGACGAGTGCATCGCGATCGCGGTCGTTGCAGATGATGTCGTCAGCGTGGCTCAGGCGGGTCGCGCGATCGGCCTGCGCCGCCAGTATCTGATCGATCTGCTCTGTCGAAAGTCCATCGCGCCGGGCAACCCGTTCTCTCTGCAGCGCCTCGGGCACATCGACCAGTAGAACCCGATCGACGAGGTTCTGTTGGCCGGTTTCGACCAGCAGTGGAATAACGAAAATAACGTACGGTGCCGCCGATCGTGCCGCCCGCGCGAGCATTTCTTCGCGAATCTTCGGGTGCAGGATCGCTTCGAGCTTTTTTCTGAGCGTGGCGTCGGCGAACACCTTGCTCCGCAGGGTCTGGCGGTCCAGGTGTCCATTGGGGTCGAGAATTTCGCGGCCGAAGGTCGCAACGATCTCGTCGAGGGCCGGCCGGCCCGGCTGGACAAGTTCTCTACTCAGTAGGTCGGTATCGATGACTTCGGCGCCGAGTTCGGCGAACAGGTCGCTCACCGCCGTTTTACCGCTGCCGATACCGCCGGTCAGACCGATTTTCAGCCTCTTAGCCAAATCCCGCCAATTGCAGATAGCTGCGGTTGATTTCGTCGCCCCACAATAGCGCCACGAAACCCGCTCCGGCAAGGTAGGGGCCGAACGGGATAGGGATCTGCCTGTCTCGCCCGCGCACCACGACCAATGCGATCCCTACGATTGCGCCAATCAGCGACGACAACAGGATGACCTGCGGGAGCAATTGCCAGCCGAAAAAAGCGCCGAACGCCGCCAGCAGTTTGAAGTCGCCGTACCCCATGCCTTCGCGGCCGGTGAGAAAGCGAAACAGCTGGAACACAAACCACAACACCAGGTAGCCGGTTGCGGCACCGATGACTGCAGAGGTCAGGTCGGTAAACAGGCCCTGCGTATTCACCAGCAGGCCAAGCCACATCAGCGGCAGAGTGAGCTGGTCGGGCAGGAGTTGTTCGTCGAGATCAATGGCCGTCAGCGCGACGAGCCCCCAGGTCAGGATCAGCGCCGCGGCCGCCTGCATCGTAGGCCCGAAGTGCATGACGACGACCAGGCTGAGTACCCCCGTGATCGCCTCGACGATCGGGTAGCGGATGCCTATCGGATTGGAGCATTCACTGCACTTTCCGCGCAGCAGCAGGTAACTGATGATCGGGATGTTCTCCCAGGCCTTGATGCCGTGACCGCACTTTGGGCAGGTTGACGGAGGGGAGATCAGGAAGTCCAGGCCAAACAGGCGACTCGGCAGGGGAGTCGATTCCTCGCCGCGCAGATCAGCACAAGCGTCAGCAAGCTCTGCCTGCATGCGCTTGGGGAGCCGCAAAATAACAACGTTGAGGAAGCTGCCGATCACCAAGCCGAACAGCAGCGCCACGTAGGGCGCTGCCTCGACGACCAATGGGTCGAACTGCATCGTCAGTTTCCAGAAACGACGGAACCCAACTGGAAGATTGGTAGATACAGAGCGATGACGAGACCACCGATCACGGTGCCCAGCACAACCATGATCAGCGGCTCGAGCAGGCTGCTCAGTGCATCAACCGCATTGTCGACCTCTTCTTCGTAGAAGTCCGCCACTTTCGACAGCATGTCATCGAGCGAACCCGACTCTTCGCCGATGGTGACCATCTGGATCACCATGTGCGGAAACAGGCCTTGTTGGCGCATTGATAAGGTCAGTGATTGACCGGTGGCGACGTCATCACGCATCTTGAGGACAGCCTTTTCGTAGACCGCGCTGCCGGTAGCACCGGCCACGGACTGAAGGGCCTCGACCAACGGAACACCCGCCGCAAACATTGTGGCAGTGGTACGACAGAACCGCGCCAGTGCAGCTTTGTGCATGATCATCCCAATCACCGGCACCTTGAGCAGTAGCTTGTCCAGCGTTTCGCGGAACTTGGGTGATCGTTTCCAGACATTGGCCGCTGTGAAGACGGCAATTACCACGACGCCGAGGATTGCCCACCACCATCCGGCAACGAAGTCAGAAATCTTGATCACGACCAGGGTGAAGGCGGGGAGATCGGCACCGAAGCTGCTGAATAAGTCCTTAAACTGCGGAATCACAAAAATCATGATGATCGATGTGATTAGTATCGCCACGAGTATGACAGCAGTTGGATAGAAGAGGGCTTTCTTGATTTTTGCCTTCAGCGACTCGGTTTTCTCTTTATAGGTTGCAATTTTGTCGAGCAGGGTTTCAAGCACGCCTGCTTGCTCTCCGGCTTCGACCAAATTACAGAACAGGTCGTCGAAATACAAAGGGTGCTTTCTTAGCGAGCCGGTCAGCGAAGTACCGCCTTCGACGTCGGCTTTAATCGACAAAATCATCTCTTGCATCGATGGGTTATTGTGTCCTCGCCCGACAATATCGAAGGCCTGCACCATCGGCACGCCGGCCGCCATCATGGTTGCGAGTTGGCGTGAAAATATGGCGATGTCTTTACTGGTGATCTTCTTTTTGCGATTAGAGAATATCGAAGAAGCTTTCTTGCGTACTTTCAGAGGATTGATGCCCTGTCGGCGCAGTTCGGCACGTGCCATCGCAACGGTCGATGCGCGCGTCTCACCCTTTACCCGGTTGCCTTTCCGATCCGTCCCTTCCCAGGAAAAAATCAATGCCTTTTCTGGTTTCGGCGCTGCCGCTGCTTTGGTAGCCATGATCTTGTTCTATTAATCCTTGGTGACTCGGTTGATTTCTTCGAGGCTTGTGATGCCGGCTTTCACTTTTGCAAGGCCAGAGGCGCGTAGGTCTTGCAATCCTTCCGACTTCGCCAAGTCGCGAATTTGAATGGAGTTAGCACCCTCCATAATCAGCTTGCCCATGGCATCACTGACCGGCATGACCTCGAACAGGCCGACTCGGCCCTTGTAGCCTTTGGTGCACTTGTCGCACCCAACCGCTTTGTAGACTTCCAATCCATCGCGGACATCTTCGTCGGTAAAGCCTTCTTCGATCAGTGCATCGTGTGGTACTTCGTCCACTGTCTTGCAATGTTCGCAGAGTCGGCGGGCCAAGCGCTGCGCAAGGATCAGGTTGACCGACGAGGCGATATTGAACGGTGGAATGCCCATGTTCGCCAATCGCGTCAGCGTTTGGGGCGCATCGTTGGTGTGCAGTGTCGACAGGACCAAGTGACCGGTTTGTGCCGCTTTTACTGAGATCTCCGCCGTTTCCAGGTCACGGATCTCACCGACCATGACGATGTCCGGGTCTTGGCGGAGAAACGCGCGTAACGCTTCGGCGAACGTCAGGCCGGTCTTGGGGTTGACGTTGACCTGGTTGATCCCGGCAACCTGGATCTCGACCGGGTCTTCTGCGGTCGAGATGTTGACTTCGGGCTGGTTGAGAAGATTCAGCGCCGTATAGAGACTGACCGTCTTACCGCTACCGGTCGGGCCGGTTACCAGCACCATGCCGTAGGGTTTCTTGATTGCTTCGAGGAAATGTCGTTGTTGGGCGTCGTCGAACCCTAAAGCCTCGACACCCAGCTGCGCAGCCGACGAATCGAGGATACGCAGCACGATTTTCTCGCCATACAACGTCGGGCAGGTGTTGACACGAAAGTCGATCGAGCGATTGCGCGACAATACCATCTTGATACGACCGTCCTGCGGTACCCGCCGCTCGGCGATATTCATCCGAGCCATAACTTTGAGGCGAGCCGAGAGGCGTTGTGCGATATTGATCGGCGGCGTGGCTTTTTCGTGCAGCATGCCGTCCTGCCGGAAGCGCACGCGGTAGACCTTTTCGTAGGGCTCGAAGTGGATGTCGGACGTGCCCGAATTGATCGCATCGAGCAGGATCTTGTTCACATAGCGCACGACCGGCGCATCGTCGACATCCAGGTTCGCGTCCTGGTCTTCGTCGACCTCGTCGCCGGTGCTGATGTCCAGATTCTCGAGATCTTCGTCAAGAAGATCCGTCATCGAGGTGTCTTGGGCATCCAGCGCACGATTGATCGCCGCGGCGAGTTTGTCTTCCTCCACCAAAACGGCGTCGGTCGTTAGGCCCGTATGAAATTTGATCTCGTCGAGGCCTTGGTGGTTGGTCGGGTCAGAAACCGCCAGGAAAAGGCGATTCCCTCGTTTGATCAACGGTAGTGCGTGGTGTTTGCGTACCAGTTTTTCTTCGACGAGATTACCGGGCATGGTTTCCGGATCTATCGCGTCGAGGTCGAACAGTGGCACGCCGTATTCGGATGACGCGGCAAGGGCGACTGCCTTGGCGTCCACGGTTCGCTGGCTAACCAAATAGGATACCAGCGGCAGTTTGGCCTCGGAGGCGGATTTGGTGGCACTGTTTGCTTCTTCTTCAGACAGCAGGCCGTCCTGCACGAGACGTCGTGCTAGACCACCGAGGCGGACTATTGGGCTAGTAGTTGCCATAGTTGATTAAAAGCCGGTTGCGCTAAATTCTTCCAAGTATATCTTCGGGGCGACCAGATTGTTGGAATGCCGATAGATGATACTCGTGGGAGATTCATCGGCCGCACGTTCACTGACTTTAGGAAGAAAGGGCGGTATCACTTATCAGCGTGGCGGCAAGCCCTATGGGGGGCAATTGTTGCTCACAGCAGTGGCGCTTGGCGTTGTTGAGTCGCAACAGTTGGAAAAACGTGCGTCGCACCTCACCCAGATGTTTGAGTTGAATACTCCCCAAACATCATACGACCCGACTGATGTGACGGAAACCGCATAGGTGTAGTTACCGATGTCTCCGCTGGGTTGCCATCCGAATCGGCCGTTGATTGCCGTTACTCCGGTCAGAGTGCCCGTAGCCCCGTAGTTTGCGTTCTCCAAGCGGTAGTCTTCTATGGGAACTCGCAAACCGTCGAGCGAAGCGCGCATGGTCGCAAAGTGGCCTTCGCGCACGTAGCCGTTGTAGGCTGGAATTGCGATAGCCGCGAGGGTTGAAATGACAGCGACGGTAACCATCAATTCGACGAGATTGAAACCCTTATTGTTGGTCATGTGTGCCAATGCTTGATACCTCCGCTTGCAACGAAAATTGAAGACCGAATCGTCAAAAACAGAGCAACCGGCGTATGGATTCCACACGCCGGTTGCCTTGATTCAGTCTGGGGTTTATCCCCTTACTGATTACAGGTCGGTTGCGTTGACGCCGATGGTCTCGACCGCGGTAAACTCAAGGTAGATCGGACGGTGGATAACGACGTACAAGTCATCTACGCGACCGGCGGTACCGGTAACCTGCAAACCGATTTGGCCTGAGGTAGAGGTACCAGCGTTGTCACCGAAAGCGTCATCTGCGCTGGCGCCCGGAGCCGACTGGCCTTCAGGGTTAACGATGTCCTGCCAGTAAGCAAACGCGTTCACACCGGTGGGGGCTGTGGCGCCACGTGCGTCAGCAGCGGTCAGACGCGACATTTCGGCTTTGATCGCGCGGTAGGCTCCGTCGTAGTGCTCGGTGACTTTCGCCATGCGAGCTTCAGAGATGTAGTTGTTGTATGCCGGGATAGCGATCGCGGCGAGGATAGCGATGATCGCGACAACGATCATAAGTTCGATAAGCGTAAAGCCAGACTGCTTCTTCATGGGTTTCTCCTGGTTTAAGGTCAGCGGTCGCCGTTACCTAACGGCTGCCGGGTTTCAAACTTTAGGGACTAATTTCTGATTCGCTTGGCGTGTCTTGTTAGCCCTTGACAGCCTTAAAGCAGTAGTTGTGCCAGCTCGTGTTGTATGAGGAGCGGGTCTTTATAAGACATTGAAAATCAATAATAAAATATTTCGTTTTGCAGGGATTAACGCCTGTGCAAAACCTCTTTGGGCGCGAACGCAAATCCACTGCTGACGTGCGGCGTCACTTACTGACCTTGAGCGTCAGTGCCGTCGTCCTCGGCATCCAGGCCGAGCTTCTCGAGACGGTATCGCAGTGCCCTGAAACTGATGCCGAGCGCCTTGGCGGCCGCAGTTCGGTTCCACTTGTTGGTTTCAAGGGCTTGCACGATGGCCTGGCGTTCCACATCGGCCAGGTAGCCCTCCAGACCCTGGTCGGCGAGCGGTGAAGGGGGTGTGGCGTGACCGTTGCCGCTCGGGGCATTGGCGAGGCCCAGGTCATCCAATGTAATGGTCTGCTGTTCACAAAGCGCAGTGGCTCGCTCCAACAGATTCTCCAATTCGCGCACGTTTCCGGGAAAGTCGTGCCGATACAGGGCCTCCAGCGCACTGCGTTCCAGTTTCGGTGGGTTCGCGCCCATGCGCTGAGCAAGCCGGCTGAGGATGTGCTCGATCATGACCGGGATATCCTCCGGCCGCTCGCGCAGCGGCGCCATGATCAGCTCGATGACATGGATGCGGTAGTAAAGGTCCTGCCGAAACTCGCCGCCGGCGACCATGGCAGCCAGATCCTTGTGGCTGGCACTGATGATACGGACGTCCACCGACTCTTCTTTCTCGCCACCGACGGGGCGTACCGATTTCTCCTGGATTGCGCGCAACAGCTTGACCTGCATTGACAACGGCAGGTCGGCGACTTCGTCGAGAAACAGGGTGCCGCCGTCGGCCGTCTGGAACAGCCCGGGTTTGTCGCGCACTGCGCCGGTGAAACTGCCTTTCACATGGCCGAAGAACTCGCTTTCCATCAGGTCTTGCGGGATCGCGCCGCAGTTGACCGCAACAAAAGGGCGGGATGCCCTCGGGCTGCGGGAATGGATCGAGCGCGCCGCCAGTTCCTTACCGGTGCCCGACTCGCCGCTGATGAACACCGGTGCCTGGTTGCGCGCGAGCTTTTCGATCAGGCGGCGAATTTCCTGCATCGCCGGCGATTTTCCGAGCAGGTCGCCGTGGCTTTTCGGCGATGCAGGCGCCTGGTCGTTGCCATCGAGACGCAGCGCTGTCTCGACCAGGCGGCGAAGCACCGGTAGATCGACCGGTTTGGAGACGAAGTCGAACGCGCCCGCTTTGAGCGCCTCGACGGCGGTTTCCATGTTGCCGTGCGCGGTGATCATCGCGATCGGCGTTTCGGGGTGGTCTGCGGCCACCTTGCGCACGATGTCGATTCCGTTGCCGTCGGGCAGACGCATATCGACGAGACACAGATTGAAATGTGTTTCGGCGAGTTGTCCGAAGGCCTCGCGCAGCGAACCGGCCAGTCGACAGTCGACATCCATGCGGGCCAGCGTGATTTCAAGAAGTTCACGAATATCGGGTTCGTCGTCGATGATGAGGGCGAGCGGGCGAGTCATAGTTTGCGGGTGCGTTTGGGGTTGGGGAAGCTTAGCCTAAAGCAGCTGCCGCCCGTGGGTTGGCGCAGGTACTCCAGACGAATGTGGTTGGCTTCGCACAGCTGGCGGGCGATATACAGGCCCAATCCGGTGCCTTCGTTGCGCGTGGTGAAAAACGGTTCAAACAGGTTTTTTTCGGCATCGAGCGGGATGCCCGAACCATTGTCGCGTACCTCGAGAAACGGCCCGCCGGATTCGACGGTGATGCCGCCGGCGATCTTGAGCTGCAACTGCGGCAGGTCACGATCGAAATGATGGATCGCGTTGTCGCACAGCACATCGATGACCTGGCGCAGCTGGCCCGGGTCGGAGAACACCGTGGTCGTTTCCGGGTCGATCTGCTTCTGCAGCTGGTTTTCACTGAGCCGGTGTGTCTGGCGGATCTCCACGATCTGTTCTTCCAGCCATGGCCCGAGCACCAGGGGTTTAGGGTGCGGGTTGTCCTGGCGGGACAACTTGAGAATGCTCTCAACCACCTCGTTCACCCGGCGCGAGTTCTGTTGGATGATTTCGATCATCCGCTTATCCGTCGAAGGCAGTTGCGGTGACTCGTCGAGCAGCTGCGAGGCATGACTGATCGCGCCCAGCGGATTGCGGATCTCGTGGGCGATGCCGGCGGTGAGCCGGCCGAGCGAGGCAAGCTTCAGCTGTTGCACCTCGGCCGTCAGTTGCGCGGTGTCCTCCAGCACGATCAGCGTGTTCGAGCTGTCGTCGTCGCCGATCGGGGTGAAGGTGGCACGCAGGTCGCGCCCCCCTGCCGTGGGTCGGAAGTCCGGTCGTGGCCCGCCCGGCGTATCCAGCCATTGGCGATATTGCTCGGCGAGTCCCGGCGACGACTCTTCCAGCGGATAGTGGCGCATCGCCACCGGCATGCCGAGCAGCACCCAGGCGGCTTCATTCATTACCTGGATGGTTTCCTGCTCGTCGATAACCAAAATGCCGGCGCGCATCTGCTGAATGACGAAATCGTTCAGCTGGGCCAGATTCGCCAGGTCGAGGCCGCGCTGACTGGCCAGTTGTTCGCTCTCGGTAGCGCGCTGGCCGAGACGGTGGGCCAGCAACGCCAACGCGAAATACAGGGCGCCGAGCAGGCCGGCCTGCATGTAGGCCGTATCCTCGAAGGCGCGGGCGACCTGGGAATAGATGCGCTCCGTCAGCACCGCCAACGACGCCAGTGCGGCGAAAAACAGGGCGGTGTGGCCGACCAGACCCAGACTGCCGAGGGCGATCGACACCGCAATCAGCATCCCCAGGCCGGACTGCACGCCGCCGCTGGCATGCATCATGACGGTGATCAGCACGATATCCAGGAACAGCGCGAGCTGCCCTTGCCGCTGGTCATCGCCAACCTGGCGCAGGTGCATGATCAGCGCGATGATCGCCAGCCCCAGGTACAAATGGACGGCGACCGTGAACACGCCGGGCAGATAGGTGCCCAACGGTCCGCGACCGAATCCAAAGTACATCAGCAACAGCGCAACGCCGAGTGCCGAGCGATAAAGAAGATATAAACGGAGGTGGCCGATCTGGCTTTCGAGTACCGGCATGTGTGCTTGCTTGTCGACGTCTAAGGTTTGTGTCGTCGCTTTAGCGTGATTCTGTAGCGTTGTGTCGCTCAAATCGCACTCTCGGTGGGGGGTAATAGTCAGCAGTGATTTGTCTTTTTGCGCTTCGTCAATTTCTGCACCAGAATGCACGAATCGTCGCTACATAGGGTCTAGCCGTGAACCTACACGAATTCCAGTCCAAAAAGCTATTCGCCGGTTACGGAATACCCGTGCCCATGGGGTACGCGGTGGAAAGTGCCGACGAGGCACGGCGTGCCGCCGAAGAGATGGGTGGCGGCAAATGGGTCGTCAAAGCCCAGGCGCATACCGGTGGTCGCGGCAAGGCGGGCGGCGTGGTGTTGGTCGACTCGCCCGACAAAGTCGAAAGTGAGTCGGCGCGTATTCTCGCCAATCGCATCGTCACCAAGCAGACGGGTGCGGATGGTTTGCCGGTCAGCTACATCCTGGTCGAAGAGCCGACCGACATCGGCGAAGAACTCTACCTCAGTGCGCTGGTCGATCGTGCGACGCGCCGCGTGTTGGTGATGGCATCGCGTGCCGGCGGCATGAATATCGAGGAAGTCGCGGAAGAGACGCCCGAGAAGATCATCACGACGCTGATCGACCCGGCTGCGGGTGTTCAGCCCTACCAGGCGCGGCGTCTCGGGTTTGCGCTTGGTTTCAACAAAGACCAGGTCAAGCAGTTTCAGAAGATCCTGTTCGGCCTGATCGAACTGTTCCTCAAAGAAGATGCCAGCCTGGTCGAGATCAATCCGCTGGTCGTGACGCCGGCAGGTGACCTCATAGCGCTGGACGCAAAGATCAACCTCGACAGCAACGCCCTGTATCGCCACTCCGACCTGTTGGCGATGCGCGACATCAGTCAGGAAGACGCGCGCGAAGCAGCCGCTGCCGAACATGATCTGAACTACATCACGCTGGACGGCAACATCGGTTGCATGGTCAACGGCGCCGGACTGGCGATGGCCACCATGGATCTCGTGCAATTGCACGGCGGAACGCCGGCCAACTTCCTCGATGTCGGTGGTGGCACCACCGCGGCGCGCGTTGCCGAGGCCTTCAAGATCATTCTCTCCGATGGCAAGGTCAAGGCGGTGCTGGTCAACATCTTCGGTGGCATCGTGCGCTGTGACCTGATTGCCGAGGGCATTATTGCCGCAGTGCGCGAAGTGGGTATCAAGGTGCCGGTCGTTATTCGCCTGGAAGGCACCAACGCCGAACAAGGCCTCAAGCTGCTGGATGAAAGCGGGCTTGCCTTGGAAACTGCATCTGACCTTACCGAAGCCGCAGAGAAAGTTGTTGCGGCTGCAGCCTGATAACCGACGGAAATTATCATGAGTATCTTGATCAACAAGAACACCAAGGTGATCTGCCAGGGCTTTACCGGCAAGCAGGGCACCTTTCATTCGGAGCAGGCTATCGCCTACGGCACCCAACTGGTCGGCGGCGTTACGCCGGGCAAGGGTGGTCAGAAGCACTTGGATCGGCCGGTCTTTGATACGGTTCACGATGCCGTCGCTGAAACCGGTGCGGATGCAACGATGATCTATGTGCCGGCGGCGTTTGCCGCTGACGCGATCCTCGAGGCGGCCGACGCGGGTATCAAGGTTGTCGTCTGTATCACCGAGGGGATACCGGTACTCGATATGCTGAAGGTGCGCGCAGCACTTGCCGGTAGCGATGTCCGCCTGGTCGGACCCAACTGTCCCGGCGTGATCACTCCGGGTGAGTGCAAGATCGGCATCATGCCGGGTTCGATTCACAACGCAGGCAAGGTCGGCATTGTGTCGCGATCGGGTACCTTGACTTATGAAGCGGTCTTCCAGACCTCGCGCCAAGGCCTGGGGCAGAGTACCTGCGTCGGTATCGGCGGTGACCCGATTCACGGCATGAACTTCATCGATTGCTTGACCCTGTTCAACGAAGATCCGCAGACCGAGGGCATTGTTATGGTCGGCGAGATCGGCGGCAGTGCGGAAGAGGATGCGGCAGAGTTCATCGCCAACAACGTCAAGAAACCGGTAGTCGCCTACATCGCCGGTGTCACTGCGCCACCGGGAAAACGCATGGGGCATGCAGGGGCCATCATCAGTGGCGGCAAAGGCACCGCCGACGGCAAGTTCGCTGCGCTCGAACAGGCCGGTGTCGCCACCGTGCGTTCGCCGGCCCAGATCGGCGCACGTATGGCCGAGCTTTTGTCTTAATTGCTTAGCGCCGCCCGGCCTGGTCGGGCGGCGCTGTTTCGTCTACGTAGCTGATCTCTTTAGCCGGCCACATTCCGCTCGGCCGCGTCCGCCCTCTAGCAAAATCCTCGAGCGAACGAGCCCGCGCCAAGTGTGCTTGCCAGCAATCACTGTCCTGTCTGCTCCTCGGATGTCGCCTATGCCGCGGTTGGTGTACTCTTGAGTCCTTGTTGTTCGCCGTTTTCCGCTCGGTTCATCGCTTAGCGGGGCCGGCGTCGTCTTTATAAGGGGAGCCCGAACAAAGGTGTCAATCACAGTTGCGTTGGCGCAGGTCAATCTGCTGGTTGGCGATATCTCAGGGAATGCGCGGCGGGTCGTCGAGACGGCTGAACGTTTGCGTGGTGCGGCGGATATCGTGGTGTTTCCCGAACTCACGCTGACAAGCTATCCGCCCGAAGACCTGTTGTTGCGTCGTGCCTGCGACCAGCGCGTCGCGCAGGCGTTGCGCGAAATTGCCGGAGCCGCGGTCGGCATCACCCTCATCGTCGGTTACCCCGCCATGCGCGACGGCGTTCGCTTCAATGCCGCAGGTGTGTTCCGCGATGGCGTGCTCGAAGCGGAATACCTCAAGATGCAGTTGCCCAACTACAGCGTCTTCGATGAGCGTCGCTACTTTGAGCCCGGTGTGCAAGCCGTCGTGTTCGAGCAGGCCGGAGTGACCTTCGGTCTGACGATCTGCGAAGACATCTGGTTCGATCTGCCGGTACAGCGAGCGGCTGCTGCTGGGGCCGAGGTGTTGTTGAATCTCAATGCATCGCCCTTTCACCAGGGGAAAGCAGCCGAGCGCGAGCAACTGGTGTCCCAGCGCGCCGCCCGCTTTGGCGTGTCGGTCGTCTATGTAAACCTGGTCGGTGGCCAGGACGAACTGGTGTTCGACGGCGGTTCATTCGTCGTTGACGCGCAAGGCTCCATCCGTCATCGGGCGTGCTTCTTCAGAGAATGCGAAACGCTCGTGCAACTTGACGATGCAGTTCCCCAACAATCTGAGGTAAAACCATTTCTCGACAGCGAGGAAGAGGTCTACCAGGCATTGGTCGCCGGAACGCGCGACTATGTGCATAAGAACGACTTCTCTTCTGTGGTGCTTGGTTTGTCGGGCGGTATCGATTCGGCGCTTACTCTGGCGATTGCAGTGGATGCGCTGGGCAGCGAGAACATCGAAGTCGTGCTGATGCCATCTCGCTATACCGCGGATATGAGCAACCAGGACGCAGTGCGCCAGGCTGAGTCGCTGGGCGTCCCACACCAGACGATCCCGATCGAGCCGGCATTCAGTGCGTTTCTGCAGATGTTGTCAGATACGTTCGCCGGCACCGAGCCTGATATCACCGAAGAGAATATCCAGGCGCGTTGTCGCGGCATCATTTTGATGGCCATCAGCAATAAGCGGGGGCGGATGTTGTTGACGACGGGTAACAAGAGTGAAATGTCGGTAGGCTATGCGACCTTGTACGGCGACATGGCGGGCGGTTTCGCGCCGTTGAAGGATGTGCCGAAAACGCTGGTTTACCGATTGGCGAGATGGCGCAATCGAGAGCAGGAGGTGATACCGCAGCGCGTGATCGATCGTCCGCCGTCTGCCGAACTGCGCCCGGACCAAAAAGATACCGACAGCCTGCCCGATTACGATATCCTCGATGCTATCCTGCTGCTCTACGTGGAGCAGGACAATGCCCCGGAGGAGATCGTTGCTGCCGGCTATGATCGCGCTACCGTGGAAAGGGTAGTGCGGTTGGTTGATCAAAACGAATATAAGCGGCGGCAGGCACCGCCCGGTATCAAGATCACGCGTCGTGCCTACGGCCGGGATCGTCGCTATCCGATTGTTAACGGATTCTGATTTACACTACACAAGCCGGCCCAACGTGCTGCAATGACCAAATGAACTGGGAGATTCAGTCATGAAAAAAGTCGAAGCCATCATCAAGCCGTTCAAGCTCGATGACGTGCGTGAAAGTCTTTCCAATATCGGTGTTACCGGTATGACCGCGATCGAAGTGAAGGGCTTTGGTCGACAGAAGGGGCATACGGAGTTGTACCGTGGCGCCGAGTATGTGGTCGATTTTCTACCGAAGCTGAAAATCGATGTGGTGGTCAGTGACGACCAGGTTGATGCCTGTATCGAAGCGATTACGTCGGCAGCCCGTACCGGCAAGATCGGTGATGGCAAGATTTTCGTGACGTCGGTTGAAAAGGTTGTGCGCATTCGCACCGGGGAGCAGGACGACGAAGCAATTTAGGCCGGCCCCGCGCCGGCCGGTAACGAAAAAAGCCCCATTACGGGGCTTTTTCGTGTAGCTGCGAGAACCCTCAGCTCAGTTTTCGTCCAGTTCGAAGAACTCCCATAGCTTGCGACCGAACGGCTTTTCGACAAGATCCCGCGGATCGTCGATCAGGCTGCCGTTGCTCTCGTTCATTGCCAATACGCGCTTGGTATCGTCGGCCAGCTGGTCCATACCGAGTTTGGTGTAGGCCTCGATCATGATCTCCAGCGCATCACGTAGCGCCGGCGTTCGCTGGTAGTTCTGTACGACGTATTCCGCGCGATTGGCGGCGGCAAGGTAGGCCCCGCGACGCAGGTAGTAGTCGGCAACCCGGACTTCGTAGCGTGCCAGGTTGTTGCGCAGGTACAGCATGCGACGCACCGAATCCTCGGCATACTCGCTGTTCGGGTAGCGTTGCACGACCTCTGAAAAATCATTGAAGGAGTCGAGCGCCGCGCCGGGATCACGCTGCGAGGTGTCCGTCGGCAGGAAGCGGTCGAGGAAGCCCAGCGTTCGGTTGAAGTTGATCAGCCCCTTCAGATAGTAGGCATAGGCCGCTGCCGGATGCTGGGGGTGAAGCTTGATAAAACGGTCGGCAGCAGCCAGCGCCGACTCGGGCTCGGCAAACCGATAGTAGCAATACGCCACGTTCAGCTGCGCCTGGTGGGCGTATTTTCCGAACGGATAGCGGGATTCGAGAATCTCGTAGTACTTGATTGCGCGCTCGTAATTGCCGGCGCGCATCTCGTCGGTAGCTTCGGTATAGAGTTTTTGCTGACTCCAGCCTAGCGTTTCGTCTTTTTCGTCGCCGGCACAGCCTGTGAGGAAAAGCGCAATCAGTATAATGGGCCAGATGGCACGCCGCATGGGTCATCGTCCGCGATCAGATAATTGGCCACGCATTATACCGGAACCGCATTGACGGATCAGAATCACGACGAAAATCTGCTGGAGAATACCGTTGGGCCGGACCTTGCCGGTGCTCGGCTGGACCAGGCGCTGGCGACCCTGTTTCCTGATTTCTCGCGCAGCCGCCTGCAGGCCTGGACTCGCGACGGACGCGTTCTGGTCAACGGAGAGGTGCGCCGGCCACGCGACAAGGTCGCCTCGGGAGATCGCCTGCAGGTACGTACCCTGGTGGAGGACCAGGTGGCATGCGTTCCGCAGCCAATACCGCTGAATATCGTGTTCGAAGACGAGCACATCCTGGTGGTCAACAAGCCTGCAGATCTGGTGGTCCATCCGGCCGCCGGCAACCCCGACGGTACGCTGCAGAATGGCTTGCTGTATCACAATCCGTCGCTCATTGAGTTGCCACGCGCGGGCATCGTGCACCGTCTCGACAAAGACACCACCGGGTTAATGGTCATCGCCAAATCACAGGCAGCCCATAAAAGGCTGGTCGATGCCATCGCGGCCCGGCAGGTGACGCGTGAATACCGCGCGCTGGTCGTCGGCAGCATGCCTGCCGGCGGCACGATCGACCTGCCGATCGGCCGTCATCCGACACAGCGGACCCGCATGGCGGTCAATCCGCTGGGAAAACCCTCGGTAACGCATTTTCGGGTGCTCGAGCATTTCCGCGGCCATACCCTGCTCAAGGTCCTGCTGGAAACCGGCAGAACCCACCAGATTCGCGTGCACATGGCGCACTTGCGGCACCCGGTTTTCGGTGATCCGGTCTACGGCCGGCGATTGCAGCTGCCGGCCGGGGCGTCAGAAGAGCTTAAGGGTGCGCTGCGCGGTTTCAAGCGGCAGGCTTTGCATGCGAAACGTCTGCAGCTGGATCACCCGGTGACCGGCCGGCCGATGCGATTCGAATGCGCCATTCCCGATGACATGCGTGCGGTGATCGATGCCCTGGCTGCCGATGCGAACATCCACTGGCACGATCCCGACTACGAGGACTACTTCGAATTCGAAGACGAATATGAAGGATTCGAAGATTGATTTGATTCGGCCGGATTGGCCGGCGCCGGCCAACGTCGGGGCGGTATCGACCACGCGGGCGGGCGGCGTCAGCTCAGGTGCCTGGTCGACGCTGAATCTCGGCACCCACGTGGGTGACGTCCCGACCGATGTTGAAGAGAATCGCCACCGGCTGACCCGTGCTGCCAACCTGCCGAGTGAACCGCAGTGGCTGCAGCAGGTCCACGGTACCCGCGTGCGCCTGAATCGATCAGGCGATGTCTGTGCCGATGCGGGCATCACCGATGTGCCGGGAGTCGTATCCGTGGTCATGACGGCAGATTGTCTGCCTGTGTTGTTCTGCGATGTGCGCGGTACGCAGGTGGCCGCGGCACATGCGGGTTGGCGCGGACTTCAGGCCGGAATACTCGAGCAGACTGTGCGTGCGTTCAACCAGCCTGCCGACCAGTTGATGGCCTGGATGGGGCCGGCAATCGGCCCCGCTGCGTTCGAAGTGGGCGATGAGGTGCATGCGGCGTTCACCGACATCGAACACGACGATGGCCGACATTTCAGCCCGCATGGTCAGGGGCATTGGCTTGCCGATTTGTATGGGCTGGCAAGGGCCAGACTGCATCGGGCCGGCGTGGGGCGCGTCTTTGGCGGTTCTTATTGCACCTATTCGGAAGCCGAACGGTTTTTTTCCTATCGTCGCGATGGGGTTACGGGCAGAATGGCAAGCCTGATCTGGCTGCGCAGCTGAACACCGAGAGAGCACGGTCATGACCGAAAACTGGTACATGTTGACATTGATTGGCGAAGACAAACCCGGGATCGTCGCGGCGATTACAAGGGCCCTGTACGAGCTGGGTGTGAATTTGGGTGAAACGTCGATGATTCGTCTCGGCGGTAACTTCACGGTCATGATGATGGTGACCGGCGGGCTCAGCGAGAACGAACTGCGTGGTCAACTCAAGCCGGTGCTCGAGGCGCAGGGTATGTGCCTGCATGTCGATCCCATCAAGGCCCATTTGCACGAGCATCTGCTGCCCAACGTGCAGGTGACCGTCAGTGGCGCTGACAGGGCCGGCATCGTTTCGCAGGTGACGGCAGCGCTGTCAGCGTGCGGTTTGAATATCCTCGATCTCGAGTCGGATGTCGCCGGTACCAAGGATAAGCCGGTTTACATCATGCAGATCGCGGCGATTGCCGAGGTACCCGTCGAGACGGTTGAAGAGGCGCTTGCACCGCTTCGCGATGATGGTGTCGACGTTAACGTGAATACGGTCGAGACATACATCGGGTAACTGCTGGCGTGGCGATTCTGGATATTCTTACGCTGCCGGACGATGCGTTAAAGCAGGTCTCGGAACCGGTGACGGATTTCGACGACGCGCTTCGCGCATTCATCGCCGACCTGGAAGAAACGCGTGTGAACGGACCGGCTGCGGTCGGTATCGCGGCCCCGCAGGTAGGTTGCTTCAAACGCGTCGTCATCATCGATTGCTCGACGACGCGCAAACCGGTACCCAACCATGGCTACATGGTGTTGGTGAATCCCGAGATTACCCATTGGGAAGGTTACGAGATGGGTAGAGAGGGTTGTCTTTCCGTGCCGGATTACACCGGCAACGTGATTCGTGCCACGCGTATTCACCTGGTCGCAAAGGATCCTTACGGTGAGCCGCTGGAGTTCGACATGGAAGGTTACGAAGCGCGTGCGGCGCAGCACGAAATCGATCATCTCGACGGCATGCTGTTTGTGGACCGCGTGGTAAGCCGTCGAACGGATCTGTTCAAGCGGAAGGTTTACCAGAAGGGCGGGAAGAGCAAGTGAATCGTGGCGGATATTGACCGAGGTTCATTGAAATTGCTGTGGTGTCGAAAAGCTTTCTTCGGTCGAAAGTTTCGTCACAGGGACTAAGAAAGGCACCCGGATCGATCCCCGCCCGATGGGCACGAACCTCAGTACAGCGTCCAGTACGCGGTCGCCGTTGAGGTCGGCGTAGTCGACATTGATCAAGCGCAGCGTTGGTTTGTTGCCGTTGCTGCGGCATATGAGTGTGTCGTTCTCGATGTGGATTCTCGCCCTGAGAACACCGTCATCCAGTTGGCACCGAACGGGTGAATCGACGCCCGGATCGAGCATTGAATGATCCTGGGCGGCGGCAATCGGTGTTTCATCCGACGTCAGGCAGGTTGCCAGGCTGCCGTTCTGCCCGAGTCGACGGCAGGCGTCGGTGAAGGGAAGCGCCTGAAGGTCGGCGTTCATGAAATCGAAACCTGAGACGAAATCTTCGATCGGATTCAACGGGTAGCGGTTCAGAAAACGGTAGTAGTGACAGTCCGACTCGACCTTGTGCCACAGGCGGCGATCGACAATGCTGCCGCGGAACATTGAACCCTGGTCAACCGCGCGGACGATGGCGAGACAGTCGCCGGGTATGTCGAACGTCTGGAGTTCGCGTTTGCTGACGGGTAGCTCGATCGCATACCTTTCCACTTTGCGTCCGGTACTCGGTTCCGCAAAGTAGAGTGTGTTTTCCGCGCCGAATGCCATCACGCTGCACAGGCTGGCGAGCAGTGCCGTTGCATAGACTTTGTTTGAACCTGCCAGGCTGGGGATCGCCGTGCGAACCACTCCGGTCAGTGCGCGCCATAGCGTTGATACGAGGTGGCTCATCGAAAATCGTCTCCTTCGGAAAGATCGTTCTTGGCACTGCGGACACGCAGAATGAAAGCGACCCAGCGACAACTGACGTCGCGAGCCAGGTTCAGAAACAGGCGGGATGCGATGAAGGGATGAAACAAGGTGACGTTGGCGATGGCTTCCCTGCTCAACACCATCAACGTGGTAGGGGTTAACGCAACAGCGTCAGTCTTGCGTCGCTCATCGGCAAGCAATGCGACGTCGCCAAAGATCTGGCCGGAGCCGAACTGATCCACAATCGGGTCTTTGCCTTCGCCGCCGTCTTTGCGCGGCACGGTAATTTCAACGACGCCTTTCATGACGAGATAGAGCGCTGTACTTTCGTCATCGCGACGGTAGACGTGCTCGCCGGGACGGAACTCCAGCAGTGTGCTAGACAGCACGAAGCGCCGAATCTGCCAGGGTCGCATGTCGCGGAACAGCGGGCTTCGCGGGATGACCTGGTTGCGAACGCGGTTCGACAGCAGGTCCCACAAGGTGACCAGACGTAGCGACGAGATCGCCAGCGGCGTGATGACGAAATCGGCGAGCAAGGCGGTGCTGATTACCAGCGCACTCAGCATGCCGAACTGCGCGACCGGGGCGAAGCTCGACTGTGAGAACACCAGGAAGCCGACGGCCAGGGCAACCGACGTTGAGACTACGGGTAGTGCCTCTTCATAGATCGTGCGCTCCATCGCCAGCGACTGGCTCTTTGAACTGCGCAGTTCCTGGTTGTAGCGCAACAGGAAGTGCAGGGTGTCGTCGACCGCGATGCCGATGGCGATGGCTGCTGCCATCGTCGTGCCGATGTTCAACGGGATCTCGGCATAACCCATCACACCGAACAGGATGATCACCGGGAAGATGTTCGGCGCGGCTGCAATCAATCCGACGCGAAGGTCGGTGAAGATGAAAGAGATGATCAGAATGAAGAAGGTCAGTATCAGCAATACCGACTGCAACTGGCCGAATATCATGCTGTTGGTTGCAGACAAGGTCAGTACCGAGTCGCCGGTAATGCGCGCTCGCAAGCCGTCGTCGAGGTTCTCGTCGAGAAAGCGGCGGATGGTCTTCAGCATCGACTCGAGTTGTTCTGTCGTGGCGATGCTGTGTCTGACCAGTATCCGTGTCTGACTGTAGTCTTCGGTGATGTAGCCGCGCACCCGCTCATAGTCGAGAAACAGCATCAGCTCGGCGATCTCGTCGTTCGAAGCAGGAACGCCGGCGTCTTCCGATTCCAGCATCGCGATGTTCAACAGTTCCAGGTAGTCGGCGAATGAGGTAACTGACATTGCCTCGTTCTGTTGGCGAATAAAGTTTTCGACCTCGACAATTTCGTCCAGATAGCGCGATTGCAGAAACGTATCCTGGATACCCGATTCGATGACGATGGAGAACGATTCGAGACCGGCAAACTGTGTGTTGAGGCTTTCGATGTGTTGCGCCACCGGCGAGTTGCCGCCAAGGCTGTCGGTGGGATTGTGGTTGATCTGGATGCGCGGTATGCCGATCGCCGCGATGATCGAGCAGGTCGCCAGAAACACGAAGGCATGCCAGCGGTGCGTGGTCAGAAAGCGCCAGTAGCTGGCAGACCAGCGATGTGCTCGTTCGTCGAACATCCGCGAGCGGCCGTCGATCTGCCATCGCCCCGCGAGCGCCAGCGCCGCAGGGATAAAGATAATGGTGACAAGGAAATTGAATAGCAGGCCGGTCGAGGCCACCAGTCCGAATTGACGCAACACCTCGATGCCACTCAAACCCACCGAGAGAAACCCGGCATAGGTGGTGATGAACGTCAGCAGTACCGTTCGCCCCATCTTCTTCGCCATATGCCTGAGTGCAACAGTGGTGTTGTCTCCTCTGCGCTGGGCATGTCGAAACTCGGCGAGCAGGTGGATGTCTTCGGTCGAGCCGACCACGATCAGCAGGATGGGAACGGTCGATGTCACGACATTGATAGGCACGCCGAGCCACCCCATTAGGCCGAACGTCCACAGGATACTGACGCCTGCTGTGATCAATGGGGTAACGATGTCGATCAGTTGGCGCAACAGCAGGAACAAAGCGATCAGTAGCGCGCCGATGGCCAGCGGCATCAACGCGGTCTGTTCGGCCATGATGCGTTCGGCGATCTCGTTGCGCACCATCGGAAAACCGATCGCGTAGGCGTTGTCATAGGTCTCGCCTAATGGGGCGATGGCGGTATTGATGCTGTCGGTCAGTGTCTGATCATCGACCGGCATCGCGCCTTCGCGCAGCACGATGGCCAGCGCCAGCGCCTTGCCGTTCGGCGCTACCAGGATGTTGCGTACCAGTGGGTTGCCGACCGCCGCATCCAACACTTCGCTTGCCGCGGCATCATCGTCCGGCAGTTTGTCGAGATAGGGCTTTTTGTCGAGATAGCCATCGACGCTTTTCACATGCGGGACACTGAAAAGACTCTCCACCCGGTCGACGAAGCTCAATGCCTCGAGCTCCGCGATGACGGCTTGTTGTATCTTGAGCTTGGCAGGTGCAAGCGGGTTCTGATCTTCGATAACCGCCAGAATCACTCGCTCTTCGCCGAATGTCTGCTTGATCTCGTCGAAATACGCGCGCTGCGGATCGTTCGAAACCAACATCTCGTCGGCGGCGATCCGGACTTCCAGTTTGGGAATCTGGGTGGCGGCAAGCACCGACGCAACAACCAGAAAAGCCAGCCACATCCATGGCCGCTGAGAGATGAGGAGAAGCAGGCGCTGCATCCGGTTTGATTCGTCCCGAAGTTGATTTTGATATTACCGCCTAAACTCTGGCTAGACGGATATGAGCCGGGTCAACCGGGGTGAAAGTCGGTCAACCGGAACGCTCGGATTTTCTTGATTTTCTTGTTCCGCACCCCATATGGGCGGTAACCATAGATTTTATCGGAGTTTTCTCCCATGCGGATGGATCGACTGACAAGTAAATTCCAGATGGCTCTGGCGGATGCCCAGAGTCTCGCGGTAGGGCGCGACCATCAGTTTATCGAGCCGGCCCACTTGCTGACGGCCTTGTTGGACCAGGAAGGCGGCACAGTGCGCCATTTGTTGGCCCAGGCTGATGTTAACGTCAATCAATTGCGTTCGGCGCTCGGTGAGGCGCTCGACCGTTTACCGTCGGTGCAGGGTGCCGCGGGCGACGTGCATCTGTCCAACGACCTTGGACGCCTGCTCAACCAGACTGACAAGCTCGCCCAACAACGCAAAGACCAGTACATCTCCTCGGAGTTGTTTGTCCTGGCAGCGGTTGAAGACAAGGGCAGTGTCGGCGAGGTGTTGCGCAACGCGGGCGGCAGCAAGGGCGCGCTGGAGAAGGCGATCGACAAGGTGCGTGGTGGCCAGTCAGTAGACGACCCCAACGCCGAAGAACAACGCCAGGCCCTGGAAAAATACACGATCGATCTGACCGAGCGGGCCGAGCAGGGCAAGCTCGACCCGGTCATTGGTCGCGATGACGAGATCCGCCGCTCAGTGCAGGTGCTACAGCGTCGCACCAAGAACAATCCGGTGCTGATCGGTGAGCCGGGTGTCGGCAAGACCGCCATCGTTGAAGGTCTGGCGCAGCGTATCGTCAATGGCGAGGTGCCGGAGGGGCTGAAGAACAAACGCCTGCTGTCGCTCGACATGGGTGCGCTGATTGCCGGTGCAAAATTCCGTGGCGAGTTCGAAGAACGTCTCAAGGCCGTGCTCAACGACCTTGCCAAACAGGAAGGTCAGATCATCCTGTTCATCGACGAGATCCATACCATGGTGGGCGCCGGCAAGGCAGAGGGTGCGATGGATGCCGGCAACATGCTCAAACCGGCGCTGGCGCGTGGCGAGCTGCATTGCATCGGCGCAACCACGTTGGACGAGTACCGTCAGTACATCGAAAAAGATGCCGCGTTGGAGCGTCGCTTCCAGAAGGTATTGGTGCAGGAACCGTCGGTCGAAGACACCATCGCCATTCTGCGCGGCCTGAAAGAGCGCTACGAGGTCCACCACGGTGTCGAGATCACCGACCCGGCGATCGTCGCTGCCGCGACGCTGTCGAATCGCTACATCACCGATCGCCAGTTGCCCGACAAGGCAATCGACCTGATCGACGAGGCTGGGTCGCAGATCCGCATGGAGATCGACTCGATGCCGGAAGAGATGGACAAGCTCGATCGCCGTCTCGTGCAGCTGAAGATCGAACGTGAAGCGTTGAAGAAGGAATCCGACGAGGCCTCCAAGAAGCGCCTGTCCAATCTCGAGCAGGAGATCGGTGAACTCGAACGTGAGTTTGCCGACCTCGAAGAGGTCTGGAAGTCGGAGAAGGCAGCCGTGCAGGGCACGACGCATATCAAGGAGGCGCTTGAGCAGGCGCGCCTCGAGTTCGAGACCGCACGCCGCGCCGGCGACCTACAGCGGATGTCCGAGCTGCAATACGGACGTATTCCCGAACTCGAACACCAGCTCGATATGGCGAGCCAGGCCGAGATGCAGGAGACCCATCTGCTGCGCAACAAGGTCAGCGATGAAGAGATCGCCGGTGTCGTGTCGAAGTGGACCGGCATCCCGGTATCGAAGATGCTCGAAGGCGAGAAAGACAAGCTGTTGCGCATGGAAGGCGTGTTGAGCAAGCGTGTGGTCGGTCAGCAAGAGGCAGTGACCGCGGTGTCCAACGCCATCCGTCGTTCACGCGCCGGACTTGCCGATCCCAATCGGCCGAATGGCTCGTTCCTGTTCCTTGGGCCGACCGGTGTAGGTAAGACCGAGCTGTGTAAATCGCTGGCTGAGTTCCTGTTCGACACCGAAGACGCCATGGTGCGTATCGATATGTCGGAGTTCATGGAGAAGCACTCCGTGGCTCGCTTGATCGGTGCGCCGCCCGGTTATGTCGGCTATGAAGAGGGCGGCTATCTGACCGAAGCGGTGCGCCGTCGCCCGTACAGTGTCATCTTGATGGACGAGGTGGAGAAAGCGCACCCGGACGTGTTCAACGTGCTGTTGCAGGTATTGGACGATGGTCGCTTGACCGATGGCCAGGGCCGCACGGTCGACTTCCGCAACACGGTCATTGTCATGACGTCGAACCTGGGTTCTGACCTGATTCAGACCCTGGCGGGCGAAGAGCGCTACGAAGAGATGAAGCGCGCGGTGATGGAAGTGGTCGGCCAGCATTTTCGCCCGGAGTTCATCAACCGCGTCGACGAAGCCGTCGTGTTCCATCCGCTGGGCCGTGAACAGATCCGTGCGATCACCGAGATCCAGATCGCTTATCTGCACAAGCGGCTGGCCGAACGCGACATGGGCCTCGAGGTCAGCCATGGTGCACTCGACCGACTCGGTGAAGCAGGCTTCGACCCGGTGTATGGTGCGCGGCCGCTCAAGCGTGCAATTCAGCAACAACTGGAGAACCCGCTGGCCCAGCAGATCCTGGCAGGGGTATTCCATCCGGGTGACGTGATTCACGTCAATGTTTCGGGCGAGAAACTGACTTTCTCACGCGGTGACAGTGTCGACGTTGACGAAGAAGGGGCCGTGATAGAAGGTGAACTGGTCGACTGAGTGTGACCGGTTGGCGGTCATTCCATGTTAATTGACGGGGCCGGCGCAATCGCGCCGGTCTTGCGCGTCCAGGGAGAGGATATGTCGCAGCTCGGGAGTCTGATCCATATAGCGGATGATGAAGACGGCGAGATTCACGTCTATCAGGACGATCGCCATCGCTACCTGACGTTCGGCAATCAAGTTGAGCAGAGTTGCATGGATCTGGCCAACCCGGCGCGCCTGGTCCATGTCTATACCCAGGCCATGATGCTGGCGCTGTTGTTCGGCACGGAACCGCGCGATGCACTGCTGCTGGGCGTGGGGGGCGGAAGCCTTGCGCGCGCGTTGCGCCGCGTGCGTCCTGGTATGCGAATAACCGGCGTGGACGCACGGGAAGCCGTCATCGATACCGCGCGCAGCCATTTCGAGCTGCCGACCGACAAGAATCTGCGCGTTGTACGGCAGGATGCGCGCGAGTTTCTGGGTCAGCGCAGTCGTGGCTATGATTTGATTTTTGCCGACCTCTACCGGGCCGACGGGGTGCATCCCGACCAGGGCGACGAGGGATTTCTACGTTTGGTGCGTTCGCACCTCTCGCCAGTCGGCATACTGGTAACCAATCAATGGGCCAGCGAATATGCACCGACGCACGATGCATCGCTGAAGCTGGACGGCGCCTTCGACGGTCAGGTCATCAGGCTGCACGTGCAGGGTGGCAATATCGTCAGCTTCGCTTTCAATGGCGAGTTACCCGACCTGCAACGCAACGATTTCTTCGAGCGTGCACGCTCGGCCGGCGCAAAGCTCGATATCCCGCTGGAGAGACAGGCGCGCAACTTGTGGCGCCAGAATGCAGAAACCTTGGGCGTCGGTAGATTCCGCAATCGCACTCGGCGCGATTCGCCCGGCGGGGGCCGCTGAACGGCCCCCACGAGGTGACGCTCGATCAGTAGATCTTGCTCAATGAAAATGCACCGCGGATATCGCCCGTTTTGAATCCACGCGCCTGATCGGTCGGATAGATCTCTTTGATCTTGGCTTCGACCTCCGGCTTGATCTCGGTTGCATGGCAGTTCAGGCAAACTTCGCCGGTTGCGATAGCCTTCATGTAACGGAAGCGGCGTTCCTCTCCGCTGCCGACCAACTCGGCGAACTCGAGCGACTGGACTGGTTCCCCGGCGTTTTTACGTGCCTCGAACTGTTCCAGCACCTCACGCTCCCATTCGTCCGGCGAGTTGCCTGGGTTACGGTATTTCAGGCTGGTACGTGCCACCTCCCAGCCTGATTTTTCCGAGATGTCTTTCGCGATATCCGGCGCCTTCTTCGAGCAGACATCAATCGTGTGCACCGGCCCGCCTTCCTTCATGCCTTTCTGTACTTCACCCTTCAGCGTCGTGCCGAACTCTTTGACCAGCGCGCGCGCTTCATTGAGTTCGGGGCTATCGTCGGCGGCTTGCAAGTGGAAAGCTGCGGCGGCCATAACTACTGCGGCCATCGTCTGAGTGATCTTCATCGTGTCTCCTGTAGATTCGAGCGGTTATCGTCAAGATCGCGCATACTGCTGAAATGCTGGTTCGACAGCATTGATCGAGCGCATTTTCTCGTCGACCATGCCCCTGCGGCAAGTCGGGTAAACGCTAGTGGGCGTTACCGAACGTTCTGCTTGATCTGGCAGCCTATCCGCCGCTGCGCATAAAAACACCGCCGCGACGTGGATCGCCTGCGCCAGTAAATGTCTTGCCGTCCCAACACACCGTATGGGTGCCGCCGAAAAACAGGTTGTGCGATGTCCACAGGCGGTGCGCCGGGTACCAAGCGCTCAGCTTTTGTACGGTTTCATCAGGTAACCCGGGCTCGATATCGAGGTGGTTGCGTTCGAAGTGGATGCGCGGCGAACCGACGGCCTGTTCCGGCGGCATCGAGAAATCAATCAGGTTGCTCAGCGTCTGCAGAATGGCGGTCCGTAGTCGATTTGAGCCGCCAGACCCAATGGCGATCAAGTGGTGCCGGTCTTCCGCCAGCGTCGGCGCCATCATGGAACTGACCCGCACATCGAACGGCCATTGATTGAAACCATGTGGATTCAGGTCTTCCTCGCCCAGCATATTGTTCAGCATGATGCCGGTGCCGGGCAGCAACTCACCGCTGCCTTCACCGTTTGACAGTGTCAGCGAGGCACTGTTGCCCTCTGAATCGATGGCGCTGATGTGTGTTGTGCCGCGATTGTTGACCGGGTGGCCGTCGATTGTGCTGAGATATTCCTCGAGCCAGGCCTTGTGTTGACGGGTACGAGATAACAGGCCGTCGTCTCTTGCCAGGTTGGTGTGCGCCATGACCGAGGCGAGAACTTTCATGTGATCGGGACAACCGAAGGCCAAAGACGAAAAGTCCTGATTGTCCAAGGCGCTCAATGCGAAGTTGATCAGCGTACCGCCGGACGACGGTCCAGGGTTCGTTTCAACCTGGTAGCCGCGATAGCGATGCCGCAGCGGTTGGCGCGCAATGACGGCATAGCTGCGCAGGTCGTCGAGCGAAAGGTGTCCACCATGCGTGTCGCCGTGGTCGACCAGTAGCCGGGCCACATCGCCTTCATAGAAAGGTGCATCGCCTTCTTCGGCCACGCGACGCAGCGTATCTGCAAGGGCCGGTTGGTGGAACAGGGTGTTCTCGCCGCATAGCGCCTCACCGCCGTACAAAGCCTCTGCCTCTGGCGTGGCCCGGTATATGGGGGCGACGATGCTGAAGATATAGGCCTGCAGCGCATTCACCTCCACCCCTTGCTCGGCATATTCAATCGCCGGCGCAAGCACCTCTTGCAGTGGCAGGCGGCCCAGGTGCCGCTGGGTCGAGACCAGCCCGCGGATGGTGCCGGGCGTTGCGATCGAGCCGGCGCCGATATGAAATTCCTGTTGCGCCGTACCGAAATCGGCGGTGATGGGATAGAACGAGGCGTCAGAGGCTTCACGTCGCTGGCGCGGCGTCTGCACGAAAAAATCGTACAGCACCGCATCGCGATCCGCCTCGCGTGCGAGCAGGAATCCGCCGCCGCCGAGTGAGGTCAGCACCGGTTCGACCACGCAGGCCGCAGCGAGCGCGGCAGCCACGGCGTCGAACGCATTGCCGCCGAGTTCGAACATGCGCATCCCGGCTTCGGCTGTTTTTGGATGCCCGGCGGCGATAGCGCCTTTCATGAGTGGGTCCGAGTTCGCATCACCGAGGATTATGCCGGGTGATTACGGCTCGTGCATAGCCAACAAAAAAGCGCGCCCGAAGGCGCGCTTTCCCGAATCGAAAGCGATGTTCTTATTTCTTTTCGGTAGACTTCGCGGCAGGTTTTGTCGTGGTCGACGTGCTCGGATAAGCGTAGCCGCCATAGTAGGGCGCATAACCACCATAGCCGCCGCCGTAGTAGGGATAGCCGCCGCCCCAGCCGCCGTAGCCGGGATAACCGCCGCCCCAGCCGCCGTAGTACGGGTAGCCGCCGCCATAGTACGGTCCGCCGCCCCATCCCCATGGGCCACCGCCGCCCCAGCCGTTACCCCAGCCATTTCCCCAACCGTTGTTCCAGCCGCCCCAGTTGAATGGGCCGCCCCAGCCGCCCCAGAAGGCGCTGGCGCTGGATGTCGCGAGGATGGCCGCTGCGCCGACAAGTCCGGACAACAGCAGTTTGCGAGTTTTGTTCATCGAAAGTCCCTCCCGTTAAGGATTGGTTGATCGTCGTTAATGATCGAATCGAGACTGCGGTCGACGCTTGCCGGTCTTGTACTGCTTGTTTCATACCCGCTGCATCCGATCGCCGTGAGGCACATCGGATGTCACCGAATATTCAATCCGTTCCTACGCGATCCGCAGCCGCAGTATAGCTTTGCGTTGCGCTAGCCTTGAACCCCGACGTTGCGGGGCGCTGGCGGTATTGTTTCAACAGGCGCTGACACTGCCGCAAGCTGAAATCAATGCCGTAACGCTCAGCCAGGTGCGTCTGCAACAGCTTGCCTTGCCACTTTTTGCCTTCCAGCCCGAACATCGTGGGCGGTTGGCTCAAGTCGGCTTGCAGACGCTTCCACTCATCACCCGACAACTTCGGCGGACGCCCAGGACTGGTTTCGTCCATCAGGCCGTCGAGACCGTTGTCGGTGAAACGCTTACGCCAGCGTTCCAATGTTCGAGTGTGCTCCCCCAGCCACTCGGCCACTTGGTTCGGTCGATGTCCTTCGGCGATCAACAGCACGCATAAAGCACGGTAACAAAACCTCTGTTCCCGCGACGCGCTGACATGTTGCCGAACTGCATTGCGCAGTTTGGCGATTTCGGATGTATCCATGTTCCTTTCTTCCCGGCGCTATCGGTGACGCCGTTCGTTTCGTCCGATTCAGTATGTACATAGATTCGGATGCTGCTCAGTCCAAACTGGGGATAAATTGACCCCGGTCAGGAAATCAGGGCCTAATGAGAAGTATTGCGATCAAAACGCATATTTCAGTTTGTCTGTCACGAGGTATGGGTGTGCTGGAGTTCGTATTTTTTGATGAGCGACCACTGCAGGGTTTTGTCGATTTTCTACAGGCAAAACGAGTTTCGCACGAGCGCAGCGATGAAGACGAGACGTTCGTGGTTGCCATTTCTGAGGATACCGACGATGCCTTGCTCGAAGAGATCGAGTCGCACTACGACGAAATGATGGCGTTCAACCAGAGCCTGTTCGAGGCCGAAGACGGCACGGTCGATACGCACAGCGCGGGCGTCGTGTTGAATCTTAAATCCGGCGAAACTGTCTACGCACAGGTCGATCCTTTACTTTTGGGCAGGGTCATGGAAGTGCTGACGCCACAGGAGTTCGGCGATGTAGTCAATGCCATCGTGGATGCGGTAGAGAATCCGGACAGTCGGCCGTTGTGTAAACGTACCTGATTTACCAATTATCGCGACAGTCGCCGCCGACAGTCTTTACTCGTTGGCGGGTGGGGCCACCACCGTTGTTGTTGACTGTTCGCTGTATTTCAGGCGCTGCGCGCGTTTCTTCTCGACCAGGTCGATATATTCCTTCGGCGTCATCGATGCGCCGGTCTCCGGACGCTTGGTCGGCAGGTAGTAACCGGCGATGGCCGCAACCAGGATTGCGATCAGCAGGATGTAGACGTTGGTTCGGTCTCGGTAGCGCGCCATAGCCTGATCTTAGCAGTGTCGGTAGCGTGGCGATAAGCGGTGTAAGTCTGCAGCGCGATTACCAATCCGCGATGAACAGCGGGCCATGTGCGGTCTCGGTGCGCCGGATGGTTTGCTGAAACAATTCGGACAGCAATTCGCTATCGCCCAACGCATCTCGATCGCCCATGTGCCATTGGCCGTTGCCATCAAGAATCAGCCAGCGATCGCAGACGCGATACGCGAGATTGAGGTCGTGCATGACCAGCATCATGGCGCGCGACGCCGACACGCAGTGTGTGCCGACCGCCTGCAGCGCCGCCGTTTGCTGCGCCAGGTCGAGGTGATTGATCGGCTCATCGAGTAACGCGAGAGGTGCCTGCTGAGCCAGCAGGCGGGCGATCTCGACGCGCCGCAACTCGCCGCCGGACAGGCTATTGAGGGCGCGCCGTTCAAATCCATTCAGCCCGACGGCGGCAAGCGCATCGCGTGCGAATTGCAGATCGTTCTCGCTTTCCCAGGCGAGCGCCGACAGGTGGGGGTGTCGGCCGGTCAGCACCGTATCCAGGACGCTGCCGCCGAATGTCGGATCGCTATGTTGAAGCAGGGTCGCCACGCGCTGTGCACGTTGGCGCGGACGCAGTGTGGCGATCGGTGTCCCGGCAAGCAGGATCTCACCTCGCTGCGTACGGCGCAGGCCGGCCAGATGATGCAGCAGCGTGGACTTGCCCACGCCGTTGCGTCCCAGCAGCGCCCAGGATTCGCCTACCTCGATACACAGGTCGAGGTCGGTGCACACGGTATGGCCGCCGATTTCCACCGTCAGTTGTCTGGTCTCGAGCAGTGTCATCGACGACCCCGGCGCGACAGCAGAAACAGGAACACGGGCACGCCCAACAGCGCGGTCAATACACCGACCGGCAGTTGCATTGGGCTGATCAGGGTTCGCGCCAACGTATCGGCAACGCTGAGCAGGGCGCCACCCAGCAGCACAGCGGCGGGCAGCAGCACGCGATGATCGGTGCCGCCGAGTGTACGCACCAGGTGCGGTGTGATGAGCCCGACGAAACCGATGGCGCCGGCAATCGAAACTGCCGCCGCGGTCAATACGGCGCTGACGAAATACAGCTCGATCCGCAGACGCTGAGTATCGACGCCCAGCGCTGCAGCCTGCAGCATGCCGTGAGTCGCGATATTGAGATCGCGGGCGCGCAGCAAGGCCAGCAGCAGGCCGATGGTCAGCACCGCCCACGCCAGGCCGGGCCTCGTCGCATTGGCCAGGTCGCCCATCAGCCAGAACAGCATGCCGGGCAGGTGGGTCGCCGGGCTGATGCTGAGCACGAAGCTGATCAGCGCCGACCAGCCGGCCGCTACCACCACGCCGGTCAACAGCAGGTGTTCGCTGCGCCAGTCGTCGCCGTGGTGGGTCAGGCCGAAAACCAGCAGCGTGCTGGCCAGGGCGCCGACAGTAGCCACCGGGGCGTACCAAGCGGCAGGCAGGGCGACCAGCATGGCGATGAGGACGGCGATCGATGCGCCACCCGAAACGCCCAATATATAAGGATCGCCCAGCGGGTTGCGCAGCAGCACCTGCATCAAGGCGCCGGCCAAGGCCAGCAGACCACCGACCGCGAAGGCGCTGAGGGCACGCGGCAATCTCAATTGATCGACGATCAGGTCATCGGTGCTGCCGTCGTTGGCGACCAGGTGGTGCACGATGTCGGCAATGCCGATATCCACGCTACCGTTGACAACGGCCATCCCCAGGCCGATCCCGGCAAGGACAAAACTGAGCAATAGCAGAACAGCGGGACGGAAGGGGGGCATCAGTCTCGTGATGCCTCGCCGCGAGTCTGCTCAGGCATCGGGTTCGACGGGAGCATCGCCGCGCAGGCTGATGATCGGCCAGCCCTCGGCGCGTGCATAGTCGGCGAGCTGACGGTCGGGATCGACCGCGACGGGGTGGGTGACCCGCTCGAGCAGCGGCAGGTCGTTGTGTGAGTCGCTGTAGAACCAGGCTTCGTGCAAGGATGCGCCGTGTGCGCCGAGCCAGGCTTCGAGGCGTGTCACCTTGCCTTCGCGAAAACTCGGTACGCCGGCGACTGCCCCGGTGTAGCGATCGCCGGCCTGTTCCGGCTCGGTGGCGATCAGGTGGGGAATGCCGAGGCGCTCGGCGATCGGCGCCGTCACAAAGGCATTGGTCGCCGTGATGATCATCAGGGTGTCACCGGCCGAGCGATGGCGATCGATCAGTTGTTCGGCGGCCGGGGTGATCAGCGGCTCGATCTTTTCGCGCATGAAACGGCTGTGCCAGGCATCGAGCGTGCTGCGCGGATGCTGCGAGAGCGGCTTCAATGAGAATGCGAGGAATGCCATGATGTCCAGGCGGCCTTCTTTGTAATCCTCGTAGAACTGGGCGTTCTGCTGTTCGTAAGACGCGCGGTCGACCACCCCGATCTCGCCCAGAAACTGGCCCCAGAGGTAGTCCGAATCGCCTGCCAGAAGCGTGTTGTCGAGATCGAAAATTGCCAGGGCCATTGCAAATACTGCGTGTGCGTCATGGTGCTGTGAGGATCGCCCGGACTATACAGGATTTCTTTTATAAGCAATAGCTTATGCAGTTTGCTCGCTTGCCGCAAAGGTGCCGGCTGTGGAAGAATCGAGCGCAAGCGAACGTTAAATTTTGGTTTCAGTTGTGATTGACGCGGACGGTTTTCGGCCAAACGTGGGGATTATCCTCTGCAATGACCAGAACCGCCTCTTTTGGGGGCGTCGCGTAGGTCAGAACGCATGGCAATTCCCGCAAGGCGGCATTAACCCCGACGAGACCCCGGAGCAGGCGATGTACCGGGAACTCCACGAGGAAGTCGGCCTTTTGCCGGAACATGTCGATCTGCTCGGCTCGACGCAGCGCTGGCTGCGGTACCGTCTGCCGAAGCGTTTCATCCGGCGGCATTCCCACCCGGTCTGCATCGGCCAGAAGCAGCGCTGGTTTTTGCTCCGTGTACACTGCTGCGAGAACGACTTCTGTCTGGATTCGTGCGACAAGCCCGAGTTCGACAACTGGCGTTGGGTGAAGTACTGGCAGCCGGTGCGCGAGGTGATCTACTTCAAGCGTCGGGTTTACGAGCGCGCGCTCGAAGAACTGGCGCCGCTGCTGTTTCCCGACGGTGTGCCGGCGCGTCCACAGACCAATTTTCTCCGTCAACAACGTCGCTGATTGTCCGTAGAACCTCGGCCTTCGCCCCGATTGTCTGGGAGATGGCCGGCTGCGGCAGGTGATTGCCTGTCTGAGGAACTGTTGAATCCATGCTCGAGCTGTTGCACCGCATCGTCAAAGAGGTAAACGCCGCGCCGGATCTGGAAAAGGCGTTGTCAATGATCGTGTCGATGGTCAAACAGGCGATCGGCTGCGACGTCTGCTCCGTGTACCTGACCGACCCGGACACGCGCACTCATGTGCTCGCCGCCACCGACGGTCTGAACGCCGAGGCGGTCGGCAAAGTCGCCCTGCCGTTGGGCCGTGGCCTGGTCGGCCTGGTGGCCGAACGTGCCGAGCCGCTCAACCTCAGCGATGCGCCGTCGCACCGGCGGTATATGCGCATCACCGAGACCGGTGAGACCCAGTACAACGGATTCCTCGGTGTGCCGATCATCCAGAATCGCAAGGTGCTCGGCGTGCTGGTCGTGCGCCAGCAGGCGCAGCGCGAATTCACCGAAGACGAGGTGACCTTCGTCTTCACCCTGGCGGCACAGCTCGCCGGCGCCATCACCTTTGCCCAGACCAGCGGTGAACTCGATGCGCTGACCACTCAGCCGCGTATGGGACGCTATCTTGAAGGTCGCGCCGGCAGCACGGGCGTGTCGATCGGCGAAGGCGTTGTCGCCTACCGCGCCGCCGATTTGGACGCCGTGCCGGATCGTCAGGCCGAAGATATCGATGCCGAATGCAAGGCGTTTCGTGACGCTGTCGACGCGGTTGAAGACGACCTGCGTACGCTCAAGGCACGCCTGAGCGGTGAGATACCGGAAGAGGACATCGCGCTGTTCGATGCCTTGCTGCTGATGCTCGGCAGCGACACCCTGGTCACCCAGACCATCGAGCTGATCGAAAAGGGAGACTGGGCCCCGGCGGCGCTGCGTCAGAGCATCGATGCGCATGCCCAGGTATTCGAAAACATGGAGGACATCTACCTGCGTGAGCGCGCATCGGACGTGCGTGACCTCGGTCGGCGCATCCTGATGCATCTGCAGAGCGACAGCCCGCGCAAGGTCGAGTACCCGGCGCAGACCGTGCTCGTCGGCGAAGAGGTCAGTGCGATCCAGCTGGCGGAGGTGCCGCACGATCGTTTGGTCGGCGTGGTCTGTGCCGCCGGTTCGAGTTCCTCGCACGTCGCGATTCTGGCGCGTGCGATGGGGCTGCCGGCCGTCATGGGCGTCAGCAACCTGCCGGTCGCGCGCGTCGAGCGCCGCGAGCTGATCGTCGATGGTTACCGCGGGCGGGTCTATATCTCGCCGCCGCAATCGGTGCGCCAGGAGTACGAGCGCCTTGCCGAAGAGGAGCGGGCACTGACCGCCGAGGCCGAGGCGTTGCGCGGTCTGCCGGCCGAATCGACCGACGGCGTTGCGTTTCCCCTGCACTTGAACACCGGCCTGGTCAACGAGACCAACAACATCGGCAACGATGATTTTGCCGGTATCGGCCTGTACCGCACCGAGCTGCCGTTCATGGTCCGTGACCGTTTCCCGGCCGAATCGGTGCAGGTCATGAATTATCGCCGGGTGCTGGAAACCTTCGCCCCCCGGCCAGTGATTCTGCGCACGCTCGATATCGGCGGCGACAAGCCGCTGCCGTATTTCCCGGTCGAAGAACAGAACCCGTTCCTCGGCTGGCGCGGCGTGCGCATCTCGCTGGCGCATCCAGAGATCTTTCTGACCCAGGTGCGCGCGATGCTGCGTGCCGCGGTCGACCTCGACAATCTGCAGATCATGCTGCCGATGATCAGCGGCGTGGCCGAGGTCGATGAACTGAAGATGTTGATCACGCGTGCCCACGACGAGTTGCTCGAAGAAGGCTACAAGGTCTCGATGCCGAAGATCGGCGTCATGATCGAGGTGCCGTCGGCGGTGTACATGATCGAGGAACTGGCGCGTCGGGTCGACTTCGTGTCGGTCGGCACCAACGATCTGACGCAGTACCTGCTCGCCGTCGACCGCAACAACTCGCGGGTGGCCGAGCTGTATGACGATCTGCATCCGGCAGTGTTGCGCGCGCTCGAACAGGTGGTGCGCGGCGCGCGGGTGTTCAACCGGCCGGTGGGAATCTGCGGCGAGCTGGCCGGCAACCCGATGGCAACCATCCTGTTGATGGGCCTGGGCGTCGACAGCCTCAGCATGAGTGCCGGTAGCCTGATGAAGGTGAAGTGGGTGGTGCGCAGTATCAGTGTGTCGCGTGCACGGCAGCTGCTGCATGCCGCACTGCGCATGGAAGACGCGATGCAGGTGCGCCGATTCATGGAAGGCGCGCTCGACGATATGGGTCTTGGTGGCCTGTTCCGCCCGGGTCGGTGAGTTCCGGCGAGAGCGTGCTTGCGTTCGGCACTGGATTTGTCGCTTTTTGATACCCGTCAACCGCAGCGGGCATGTTGTGGCGCACAATGATTCTTTAGATGACGAACCTGGGGGAAAGGGATAATGGGAGATTCGGTAGTCAACGTTGACAGTGCCAACGACGAAAATAAGGAGAAGGTCGAGAACCCGCAGGTTTTCGACGGCGACCTCAGCAAGCTCGATAAGACCGCGCGCCGCGAGCTGTTTCGCAAGAACATCTACCCGTACAGCACCAAGCTCGGCCGCAAAGACTACGAGGCCTTCAAATACGAGCTGCAGATCGAGCTGTTGAAGCTGCAGAACTGGGTGCGCGATACGGGCGAGCGCGTACTGATCCTGTTCGAAGGCCGCGATGCGGCGGGTAAGGGCGGCACCATCAAACGCATCATGGAGCACCTCAATCCTCGTGGTGCACGCATCGTGGCATTGGAGAAACCGTCGCCGCGTGAAGCCGGTCAATGGTATTTCCAACGCTATATTCAGCATCTGCCGAGTGCCGGTGAGATCGTGTTGTTCGACCGCTCCTGGTACAACCGGGCGGGCGTTGAGCGTGTCATGGGTTTCTGTTCGTCCTCGGAATACCTCGAGTTCCTGCGTCAGACGCCGGAGCTCGAACGTATGTTGGCGCGCAGCGGCATACGTCTGTTCAAGCTGTGGTTCTCGGTCAGCCGCGGCGAGCAGCTGCGCCGCTTCAAATCCCGTGAACACGACCCGTTGAAACAGTGGAAGCTGAGCCCGATCGACTTGGCATCGCTCGACAAGTGGGACGACTACACCAAGGCCAAAGAGGCGATGTTCTTCCACACCGATACGGCCGACGCTCCCTGGACCGTGATCAAGTCGGATGACAAGAAGCGCGCGCGCATCAATGCCATTCGTCACTTGTTGAACAGCATTCCGTACGACAACAAGGATGAAAAGATCGCGTGTCCGCCGGATCCGCTGATCGTCGGTACCGCTTCGGACATCTACGAAGACGGCGAACATACCCAGTTGAGTTAATCAGCGTTCATAAGCAGGAAGGGCTAAGAACATGAGCGAACACTACGAACGGCATGCCGTGCAGGTCAGTAATGCCTTTATGGACCTGCTCGATGAGAATGCCAAGGCGGCGATCACGGAAGAGCACCGCAATGAACTGGCGATGCTGGTCGAGGCCGCGATCAGTACCGCAGTGCTGGAGGAGATGGAGCGGGCGGCCGACGAGGTGGCAGCGCTGTCAAAGCGCTTGCGTCAACACGCAGAACACTACGACAAGGCGTGATCTCGGCTCGGCCGGTTGGGTGAGGCGCACGCTTCACCCAACCGCGTTGAGTGCACCGCACTTCAAACATCGACAGGCTGGTCAATAATAGACCCATGGCCGTCGTTTCCTTCGAAATCAGAAGTTTCTACATTCAGCCGGTTATCTGGCACTGCGAGGTGCGATGATCGGGCGTTTCGTCCTGCCCGTTATCCTGGCCGGCCTGGCGTATGGCTTCTGGCGCAGCGATGTATTCGGCGATATCGCTGCCGGCGTCGCCATCTTCCTGTTCGGCATGTTGTGTATGGAGGAAGGCTTCCGCGCCTTCTCCGGCGGTGCGCTCGAGCGCGTATTGCGCGTCAGCACCGACAAGACGTGGAAGAGCCTGCTGTTCGGCATCGTGACCACGACCATTATGCAGTCGTCGTCGCTAGTGTCGGTGATCACCATCAGCTTCATCAGTGCCGGTCTGCTGGGCCTGGCCGAGGGCATCGGCATCATCTTCGGTGCCAATCTCGGCACGACCACCGGCGCCTGGATCGTCGCCGGCTTCGGCCTCAAGGTGAACCTGTCGACCTATGCCATGCCGATGCTGGTGTTTGGCGTGGTGTTCATCCTGCAAAAGCCGCGTGCACTCAAAGGCATCGGCTGGATTCTGGCCGGGCTGGGTTTCCTGTTCCTTGGCATCCATTACATGAAGGTCGGTTTCGAGGGTTTTGCCGACCAGCTCGATCTGACCCGGTACGCCATACCGGGCATCAAAGGGCTGTTGTTGTTCACGCTGTTCGGCATGCTGGCGACTGTCGTCATGCAGTCGAGCCATGCCACCCTGGTGCTGATCATCACTGCGCTGGGGGCCGGGCAAATCACCTATGAAAATGCCCTGGCGCTGGCGATCGGCGCCAATGTCGGCACGACGATTACGGCCGTGCTGGGGGCGCTGAGTTCACCGATCGACGGCAAGCGGCTCGCGGGCGCGCATCTCATCTTCAATATCGGTACCGGTGTCATCGCGTTGGCCTCGATCAGCTACCTCGTGCTCGCGGTGGACGCGATTAGCGGTGCGGTCGGGATACCGAGTGACGATTACACGCTCAAGCTGGCCGTGTTTCATACCCTGTTCAACGGCATTGGCGTCTTGGTCTTCACGCCGTTGATCCGCGCGCTGGAACGGATGTTGACCCGGTTCTTGCGTGGTCCACGGGTCGAGCGCGACATGCCCAGGTACCTCAGCGAGGCCGCGTTGGCGTTTCCGGACGTGGCTTTGCCGGCGCTGCGCCGCGAGACCCAACACCTGTTCAACAACGCGTTCTCGATCATCGCCCATGGCGTTAACCTGCGCCGCGCCGATATCAGTTCAGACAAAGATCTCATGGCGTTGCTCGACGAGCCCGGAGAGCACATCGAGATCGACATCGACAAGCAATACGAGCTGATGATCAAAGACATCTACGGTGCCAACGTACTGTTCTACACCCGTGCATCGGCGAACATGGACGATGAAAAGTCCCGCAAGATGCAGGGGCTGTGGCAGGCCAATCTCGACATCGTGGCCGCGATCAAGGCGACCAAGCACCTGCGCAAGAACGTCGAACGTTACACCGGCGCGCCGAACCGCTACATTCGGCGGGAATACAACCGCTTCCGTGCGCGGATCGGTGAATTGCTGCGCGAACTGGCGGTGCTGCGTGCGGCCGATGATGAGGCTGTCGCATTACTGTCACTTGATGCGATTAAGGTAGACATTGCGGACAACTATCGCTTCAGTCACCAGATCGTCGACGGATTGATCCGGGACGGCGCCATCACCGCCCAGATGGCCACTTCCCTGATGAATGACAGTCTCTACGTGAACGAAATCATGGCGCGTCTGCTGAGCATGGCGAAAGGTTTATTGGCGTCGTCTCCGTCCATGGACGAAGTGACCCCCGACCTCTCGCTGACCCCGGAAGAAGTCGAACAGATGGTCGATCAGCACCGGCGCGAGGCCCCAACCGTCGAGCGTCAGGAGCGATCGCAATGAAAACCATGAAGCTTGTTGCAAAGATTCAAAGGCTGTTGAAGCGCCCTCCTGAGGAGATGCGCCTTAAAAAGCTGCGTAAGACGATC
Source organism: Thiosocius teredinicola (assembly GCF_002009425.1). Taxonomy (NCBI): domain Bacteria; kingdom Pseudomonadati; phylum Pseudomonadota; class Gammaproteobacteria; order Chromatiales; family Sedimenticolaceae; genus Thiosocius; species Thiosocius teredinicola. Next base: position 3,783,786 of record NZ_CP019936.1, on the reverse strand, counting down.
AAGTCTCTCAAGGACAAGCAGGAAGAACTCGAGGACAAGCTCAAGCGCACGCGCGGCAAGCACGCCCGCGAGAAGCTCAAGCGCAAGATCGATGTACTTTACGCCCAGCGCTGCAAGGGTGCCGAGGTGTACCGCGGGCTGAAGAAACAGACCGAGGCACAGCAGTCCTGACGTCGCTCAACCGGGGTCATTGTGCAGCAGCTCGCTGCGCTTGAGCAGTGGAGGTACCAGCGGTGCCTGCACAAACAGGCTGAAGATCACCACGCCGAACGCGATTGATTGTACGGTCCACCAGTAGGGCAGGCTGACCGGCAAAGACAGACACAGCGCTAGCACCACGGCGCCGCGCAGACTGCCCACGACCAACACTTGCTGGTAACCGCGCGGTACATCGTCTATCCACGGCAAACGGTTGATCAGCGGCGCGGTGCCGAACACACCGGTCGCGCGCGAAATCAGTACGGCGACGATTCCGATCAGCATGGCGAGCCAGCGTTGCTCAAACATGGCGAAGGTGACCGTTACGCCCATCAGTAGAAAGACCAGTGCCTCGGCGACGTAGACGTTGAATGCCCAGAAGTTGTCGACGAAGCTGCCGCGTTCGTCCTGAAAGTCGTTGTGGATCACGCGCCCCATGATCAGGCCGGTAATCAATACCGCCATGACGCCGGAGACCTGCAGGATCTCATTGGCTACCAGGAATGCGGCATAGGCCGAGATCAGGCTGACCAAGGCCTGTTGAATCGAGTCCTCGAACAGCCGCGAAACCAGCAGAAAAGCCAGGCCTACCAGCAGGCCGATAAAGATACCGCCGAAAAACACGACGGCGAACGATGCGACGGCATCTGCAACCGTGATGTGTTCTTGCGGGTACATGGCGATGTACAGCACGATATTGAACATCACGATGGCGGTCGCGTCGTTGAACAGGTCTTCTCCTTCCATCAGGATTCGCAAGCGCTTGGGTACGCCCAGCTTGGCGAAGCGTGCGGTAATGGGCGAGGCGTCTGTCGCCGCCAGCACGGCGCCGGTCAGCATCGCGGCAATCCATGGGAATCCTTCCGGGTGACCGATGCCGATATACACCAGCGACGCGGTGACCAATATAGAGAGCAGCAATATCGGGATCGACAGCAGCAGGATGACGAACAGGTTCTTGCGCAGCATCAGCGCATCGATCTTGAATGCCGCTTCGAACACCAGCAGCGGGAGAAACACGTAGAAGATCAGGTCGTGGAACGACTGGTGACGTACGCCGGTATCGATGTCGAACCACAGCAACAACTCCGAGCCGACAAAGCCCGTGGCCACCAGCAAGGCGGCAAACGGCAGGTTGCGGCGCTCGGCGAAGGGGCGCAGCATCAGCGCCACGAGCAACAGCCCGGCCAGCATCATGATGGTGTGACTGATGCCCATGCGCTCCGGGCCTAGCCCGTCTTTTTGTCGATACCAGGCCGCAACGGCGGCACCGGATGAAGCTGATCGAGTCCGATCGACAAGCCGCTCTCCTGGATCACCCGTGCGTGTGCGCGATTGAGCTCACTCGGGGAGCGAACGCCGCAGGCATGGGCGATAACGCCGACTTCGTTGATCATGTTGCGCACATAGGCGGCGACCCGTTCTGCCTTGTCGGGTGGGTAGAGACCGCGTTGCAGACGCTCATCGTGTGTCGTGATGCCGGTCGGGCAGGTGTTCTTGTTGCATTGCAGTGCCTGGATACAGCCCAGCGCAAACATGAAGCCACGCGCGCTGGTCACGAAATCGGCGCCCATACACAGGGCCCAGGCAATGTCTTCTGGGTTGATCAGCTTGCCCGATGCGATGACTTTCACGCGCTCGCGCAGCCCGTACTCGGTGAGCTTGTCGACAAGGATCGGCAGGCTCTCGCGCAACGGCAGGCCGACCGCATCGATCAGCGGCATCGGCGCCGCGCCGGTGCCGCCTTCGGCACCGTCTATGGTGATGAAGTCCGGCGCAGAATCCGCGCCGCGTTCGACGATCTCGCTGAACAGTTCGTCGAGTACGGCGGGTGAGCCGACCACGGTTTTGAACCCGGTGGGTTTGCCGCCCGCGTTGCGCACACGCTCGATCATATCCAACAGGTCGGTATTGTTGCGTACATCGGGGTGGCGATTCGGGCTGAACGCATTCTCGCCGACGCGGATACCACGAATCTTGGCGATCTCTTCGGTCACCTTGGCCCCCGGCAACATGCCGCCCTTACCGGGTTTTGCGCCTTGGCTGAGCTTGATCTCGAACATCTTCACCTGTGGGTGCGCCGAGATCTCGCGGATCTTGTCGTCGTTGAGATTGCCGTCGAGGTCACGTACCCCGTTCTTCGCCGTGCCGATCTGAAAGACGATGTCGCAGCCGCCGTCGAGGTGATAAGACGACAGGCCGCCTTCGCCGGTATTCGTCCAGCAACCGGCCTTGTTGGCGCCGCTCGACAACGCGAGCACCGCAGGCTTGGATATGGCGCCGTAGCTCATGCCGGAGATGTTGAACAGCGAAGCCGTTGTATAGGGCGAGCGACAACCGGGGCCGATGGTTACCGGTCGGGGCGGCACGGCATCTTCACCCAGGGTGGGAAACGGGCAGTTCACGAACACCACGGTGCCGGCCTTGCGCAGATCGCGGGTCGAACCGAAAGCGACCGTGTTGTTGATATCCTTGGCGGCGCGATACACCCAGCTTCGCTGCGCGCGGTTGAAGGGCAGCTCTTCGCGATCCATGGCGAAGAAGTACTGGCGGAAGAATTCTCCCAGGTGCTCGAAAAAGTAGCGAAACCGCCCGATGACCGGATAGTTGCGTCGTATCGCATGACGCGTCTGGGTTACATCCAGGATGTAGGCAACGACTATCCAGAGAATGATCGCGCCGAGGATCATCAGGAACGCGGCGGCAAACAGTTCCAGGCTGGCGATCAAGAAATTGCCGAAGCGTTCAGACATACCCTGCATAGCGAATCCAAAACCGAGGTAGTTGTTATCTCTCGCGGCGCGGCTGCCGTCCCGTTCGGGAGGTGCGCTCCGGGCCTGATGACATGATAGACCCGCTGCCCGACATTTTTCTGTCGCACGCCTTACTTTCCTGCGTTCGCGGCGTTGTACCGGGGGGCAGTTCAGAACTCGTCGATCCGGTCGCTATGCGATCAAAGCGGACCTTTGATCGTGTTGACTCGACTTCGATGCGGGCGGGTTTCCTGTTTACCGGCTGTTGCCCTCCGTGCCGAAGCCCCGGGTCGTTCGGCGCTCACCGCGACAAGGAGCTACCATTGAACGCCGCACTCAGTTTTGAAGCCACTAACGAAATTCTCGGTTCGGTCAAGATTCCGGCCACACCTGCCGTGTTCATGGAACTGCATGAGTTGATGCAGAAGGACGAGCCCGACATCGACGAGGTGTCGGCGGCGATTTCAAAGGATATGGGTTTGGCGGCGTTGGTGCTGAAAACGGTCAACTCGCCATTCTTCGGGTTGCGCGCCAAGGCGAAGTCGATTCGCCAGGCGACCACATTGCTCGGCCTTTTGAACATCAGCAACATCGTCGCCGGCCTGGCCTTGCGCAGGGCCATGGAAGATTCCGGCGCACCAACCCCGGAGCACTATTGGGAATCGCCAGTGAATATCGGCATGGTGTCGGCCAAGCTATCGCGCCAGTTCGCCGGCGTGAGTCCGGACGAGGCCTACATGCTTGGCCTGTTCCACAATGCCGGCGTGCCGCTGATGATGATGCGGTTCGACGACTATCTGAAGACGATGGGTGACGCCGAAGCGTCAATGGTCGACGTCACGCAACTCGAAGACGAGCGCTACAAGACCAACCACGCGGTCATCGGGTATTTCGTCTGCAGGAGTTGGGGGCTTCCCGAGCATGTCGGCGAGTTGATCCTGCGGCACCATGATGTGGTCGAGGTATTGGCGGAGAATGGCGGCGCCATGTCGAAGACCGGGATCTCGCTGGCGGTCCTCAAAATGGCCGAACATATCGACCGCCGCTACTGGGGCAAGGCAGACGATCCTGAATGGGATCGATGGGGCGAACAGGTGCTCGCCTACGCCGGTATCAGCTCAACCGACTTCGAAGACATCGTCGAAGATATGACCGAGCTGTTGGCCGCGGGCTGATCATTTTGCGAAACCATTTCCTCTGCTAGGGTGTCTTATCGACTGTGCCCACCGTTTGAGGAATCCGGCCATGAACGCCAAAGCCGTCCTGGTAGCGCTCGTATCCACGTTTCTTGTTGCCGGATGCATGAACAGCGCCACGGTGCGCAACGAAACCGGTCGCCAGGGCTTCGTGCAACTCGAAGGCAGCACGCTGGTATTGAAGTCGGCGTTGACCGTGCCTGCCGGAAAGGCCCGGGTGTTCCTGCAAAGCCACGGGGAATCCGGGGTGCCGACCAGTGCCCGTTATAGCGCCTTCGATCACTACTCCACGCATTGCAGTCTGGAAATCGATACGGTCGACCACAAGGGGTTCGTGATCGAGCCGGACCGCTTTGTCGTAACGCGCGTGCAGAGCACCCTGGTGCCGGTCGTCATGGCGAAACCGGTACAGGTCGCGGCGCTCGGCGCCTTGAACCTGATCGCCGGCGATATGGATGATGCGGGAAGCAGCGCCTACTACGAGGGTTATCACTTCTGGCTCGCATCGGACAAACAGCCCAATGTGCGACGCCTGAGTTGCTACGGCGCCTATGCCGAGCCGCCCGACTTGCGACCGCCCAGCTTTGCCGAGATTCGCGAGGCCTTGGGGGATGTCGTAGAGATCGTGCGCTGAAGCGGTTCGATGATTGGTACGCCCTCAGGGGGCGTGTACATGACCATCGTTGAGTAGCTTGGCGAAGGCGCGAACCAGGTCGGCTTTGCTGATGATACCGACCAGGTGGTTTCCCTTGTCGAGCACCGGCAGCGCGCCGAACCCGTGTTCATCGATCAGCGCACACGCCTTGGCCAGCTCGTCATAGGTATGCACCGTAACCGGGTTGTGCGACATCAGGTCGCCGACCGACAGGTTGTCGTCGAGCTGGTATTCGTGCGACAGATCCGGCGCTTCGTCGACCCAGTCGGGCCTCCGCAGGTCGCGGTCGCTGATCATGCCTACCAGTTGCGCGCCCTCGAGCACCGGCAGATGCCGAATCCCTGCTTCGCGCATGCGAAAGAATGTCTCGCGAACGCCATCGTCCGGCGCGGCGCTCAGCACTTTCTGGGTCATGTACTCACTCACTCGCACGTGCTTGCGGTTCCTGCTCGGTCGAACGGACGATGCATAGCGCCAGTGTCTGGGCCGCTTCGGTTTCGCGCATCTTAGCGCAAGTGGTCAGCGTCGCGTCTTGCGTTTACCGCTGCGGCTCTTCGTCTGAACTCCGTGGGTGTGCTGTGTGCGAAACGTCGACGGTTTGCCGCCTCGGTGCTTGCCGGGTGTGCGCGAGCCCTCGGGTCGCTTTCCGGTACCTGCCGGCTGGTAGCTGGGTACGAGGTGACGCTTGCCGTTGCCGATCAGGTCGGCGCGTCCCATGTCTTTCAGTGCTTCACGCAGCAAAGGCCAGTTGTTGGCGTCGTGATAGCGCAGGAATGCCTTGTGCAATCGACGCTGCTTTGCGCCTTTGGGGATCGACACCTGTTCCGAAGAGCGCGTGACCTTCTTCAAGGGATTGCGTCCGGAGTGCCACATCGCCGTGGCCAGTGCCATCGGTGACGGCAGAAACGCCTGCACCTGGTCGGCGCGGAAGCCGTTGCGCTTGAGCCACAAGGCGAGGTTCAGCATGTCTTCATCGGTGGTGCCCGGGTGGGCAGCGATGAAGTAGGGGATCAGGTACTGTTCTTTGCCTGCCTGCTTGGAGTATTTGTCGAACATCGCCTTGAAGCGATCATACGTCCCCATGCCGGGCTTCATCATCTTCGACAAGGGCCCGTCTTCGGTATGCTCCGGTGCGATCTTCAGGTAGCCGCCGACATGGTGGGTGACCAGCTCCTTGACGTATTCCGGCGTTTCCACCGCGATGTCGTAGCGCAGGCCGGAGGCGATAAACACGCGTTTGACGCCGGGCAGTGCGCGCGCCTTGCGATACAACCGCACCAACGGCATCTGGTCTGTGTTGAGATTGTCGCAGATCCCGGGATACACGCACGACAGGCGGCGGCAGCTCGATTCGATCTTCGGGTCTTTGCAATGCAGGCGCCACATATTGGCGGTCGGGCCGCCAAGGTCGGAGATCACACCGGTAAACCCGGGGGTATGATCGCGGATGTTTTCGATCTCGCGCAGGATGCTCTGTTCGGAGCGGTTCTGGATGATGCGACCTTCGTGTTCGGTGATCGAACAGAACGAACAACCGCCGAAGCAGCCGCGCATGATGTTGACCGAGAATCGGATCATCTCGTAAGCCGGTATCCGGGCCTCGCCATACGTCGGGTGTGGCACCCGCTGGTAGGGCAACTCGAACACGCGATCGAGTTCAGGCGTGCGCAGCGGTAGCGGAGGTGGGTTGATCCATACCTCGCGGTCGCCATGCTGTTGAATCAAGGCGCGAGCGTTGCCCGGGTTGGATTCGAGATGCAGCACGCGCGAGGCATGTGCGTACAGTATGGGATCGCTGCGCACGGTCTCGAATGCGGGAATGCGTACCGCCGTCTTGCCGCGATCGAGATTCTTCGGGCGACGATGCAGGGTGACGACCTGTGGGGCGTCCGGCGGCGCGGCCGGCGGTGCTTCGGTCGATGCCTTTGTCGTATCCAGATAGGGATCGGGATGCGGTTCGACTCGCCCGGGTTCGTCGACCTGGGTGGAGTCGATCACGGTCCAGTCAGACGGCAGGGCGTGGCGCACGAAAGCGGTGCCGCGAATATCGGTGATGTCGCCGATGGCTTCGCCGGCGGCCAGGCGGTGGGTCAGCTCGACGATTGCACGTTCGGCGTTGCCGAACAGCAGCATGTCGGCCTTGGCATCGACCAGTACCGAACGCCGGACCTTTTCCTGCCAATAGTCGAAATGGGCGATCCGCCGCAGACTCGCCTCGATGCCACCGATCACGACAGGCACGCCCTTGAAGGCCTCGCGGCAGCGCTGCGAATACACAATGACGGCCCGGTCCGGTCGTTGGCCGCCGACGCCGTCAGGCGTATAGGCGTCGTCCGAGCGCAGCCGTCGCTCGGAGGTGTAGCGGTTGACCATTGAATCCATGTTGCCGCCGGTCACGCCGAAATACAGGTTCGGCGGGCCGAGCCCGGCGAAGTCGTCGGCATTCTGCCAGTCGGGTTGCGCGATGATGCCGACCCTGAAGCCCTGCGCTTCGAGAACCCGGCCGATCACCGCCATACCGAAGCTCGGGTGATCGACATAGGCATCGCCGGTCACCAGGATTACGTCGCAACTGTCCCAGCCGAGCACGTCCATTTCATCACGCGTCATCGGCAGGAAGGGCGCCGGGCCGAACTTGTGAGCCCAGTGGCGTCGGTAGTCGAAGAGATTGGGCGCGGGTGGGTTCACGTGATCGTGGCGAGAAGCGGTGAGGTCAAACCGCAAATATATCATTTGACCTGCGCCAAAACCCTTGTAGTGGTTCAGGGCATCGCGCGCGGCATGTGCTAGCTTTGCGCTGCATATCCCCATGGAGGCGACGCGTGCGGCGAACGATTCTTGCGGCCAGTCTCGTCATTGCCGCCTGCGAAGGCCCCGACGAGCATGACCACCCGACGCTGACCACCGGCAAACAGTTGTATGAGCATCACTGCGCACCCTGTCATCAGCAAGGGGGTGACGGGGCCTTCCTGAAGGGCGTGCCGCCGGTCAGCGGGTCGACGATGGACTACCGGCAGATGGTCGAGCACATCCGCGGCCAATCGCGGCAAGAGGATACCCGGATGCCGACGTTCACGGCGATGTCGCAGCAGGAGGCCGGGAAGATCGCCGTTTACATGCGACACGCCTTCCCCACGCCCTAGCGGTGATCGGCAGCGGTGCTGTTCGAGTTTGGCGTGGTGCCGGTCGAATCGAAACGCTCACCCGCCAAACCGCGGTGCAATGCAACCCGCACGCCCTGTCATCCATTCGCTGCATCCGATCCGGTATCATCTGATCGTTGCTGCCGCAGTTGTGCGGTGGATTTCGCGGGCGGACGTTCGCGAACGGAAAATTCGACGGTGACCCAATGAAACTTCGCTATCTCTTGCTCAGCACCATGCTACTCGCCGGTGCCTGTACCCAGGAAACGCAAAACAAATTCGGGCGGGCGATTCAGAACTGGACCGGAACCAACGGCGTGCTGGAAGTCTACGCCGGCGACAAACTGGTGCGCCGCTTCATTGAGATCGACAAGCTGAGTACGGCGGTCGCAACGCAGGGCAGCGACCCGCGGCCGTATCGCTTTGGCTACGGCGTCTTCGACGAAAATCTGAACATGCATAAGGATCCCGGCGAGAAGAAGGTGTACTTCGAGTTCAGCGATTACTCGACGTCGTACATCTTCTTTGAGCATCCGCATCGCTGAGCTACCGGATGCAGGTGCTCAGTGGTCTGAGCGGCTCAGTCGCCGTTGGGCCCGCGCACAAACACGAAACGCAGCAGAAAGTAGCCGGCGAAGCCCGAGGCCAGTGATCCGAGAATGATGCCGATGCGTTCATCGAACGCTGTCTTACCGGCCGTTTCGAAGGCCAGCGAGCCGATGAACAGGCTCATCGTGAAGCCCACGCCGCATAACAGGGCGATCGCATAGAGCCCGACCCAGCCGCTGCCTTTGGGCAACGCCGCCCAACCCAGCCGAATCGTTGCCCAGCAGAACAGGAATACGCCGATCTGTTTGCCCAGAAACAATCCGGCGGCAATGCCGAGCGGAACCGGGTGGATGATGTTGTCGATCGACATGCCCGTCAGGTTGATCCCGGCGTTGGCGAACGCGAAGATCGGCAGGATGGTGAAGGCGACCACCGGGTGCAGATCGTGTTCGAGTGCGCGCAACGGCGAGTGGTTCGGCCTTTCGCTATGGCGCATCGGAATGAACATCGCCAACACCACGCCCGCGAGTGTCGCGTGCACGCCGGATTTGAGTACCGCCACCCACAGCATCACGCCGACGAACACGTAGGGGGTGATGCCGCTGACATGACGCCTGTTCATCAATGTGAGAATGGCAATCGCGACCGAGGCGATGATCAACGCCTCGGTTGACAATCCATCGCTGTAGAACAGCGCGATGATAATGATTGCGCCGATGTCGTCGAAGATCGCCAGCGACACCAGGAAGACCTTGAGCGACGTCGGCACCCGCTTGCCGAGCAGTGACAGGATGCCCAGGGCAAAGGCGATGTCGGTAGCGGCGGGAATCGCCCAACCCGACAGCGCAACCGGATCTCCCCAGTTGATGTAGGCGTAGATCAGCGCCGGTACCAGCATGCCGCCGACGGCCCCGATGGCCGGCAGGATGATACTGCCCGGTTCCGACAACTGTCCCTCGATCAACTCCCGCTTCAGCTCGAGGCCGACCAGAAAGAAAAAGATGGCCATCAGGCCGTCGTTGATCCACAGCAGCAGGGGTTTCGCAATCGCCAGCGGACCGACCTGGATCGCCACCGGCATTTCCAGCAGCCAGGCATAGACTTCGGAAAGGGGAGAGTTGGCCAACAGCATGGCCGCGACGGCGGCGGCTACCAGAAGGATTCCCCCGGCGGACTCGAGCCGAAGGAAGTGCTGCAGATTGATCATGCGTAAATTTCCCGAACTACCGGTTGACCTTGATGTGGTTTTTTCGTGGTGCCTGCCTGGGCAATGTTATCCGTGCGGGGCGCGCGCGGCATACCCGACCACCTCTAGTTTAGTAAGGTTCTTGGCAGAGGGTGACCTCGCCGTGTTGCGGGTTGCCGGCGCAGGCGAGCTAGGCGATTGATAAAAAAATGTCAATAGCCGTCGAGACCTGCGTATAATCCGCGCCCCCGCTACGCTGTTGAGCGCTGTCTTCCCTACGGGCCCACGCCATGTCTTCAGAAACGACCGATTTTGCTTCGCTGGGGCTGCCCAGTTCGATTCTCTCCGCGCTCGCCGAACTGGGCTACGAAAAGCCGTCGCCGATCCAGGCGCAGGCCATACCGCTGCTGCTGGACGGCAGAGACCTGCTGGGTCAGGCGCAGACCGGTACCGGCAAGACTGCCGCTTTCGCGCTGCCGCTGCTGGCGCGAATCGATCCAAAGCAGAAGTTTCCGCAACTGCTGGTCTTGGCGCCGACGCGTGAGTTGGCCCTGCAGGTGGCCGAGGCCATGCAGGCCTATGCGCGTTTCATCGACGGCTTCCACGTGTTGCCGATCTATGGCGGGCAGGGCATGGGCATGCAGCTCAATCACCTGCGACGTGGTGTGCAGGTTGTCGTCGGAACCCCCGGTCGCGTGATGGACCACATGCGCCGCGGTACGCTGGATATCTCGCGCCTGCAGTCGCTGGTACTGGACGAAGCCGACGAGATGTTGCGCATGGGCTTCATCGACGATGTCGAGTGGATCCTCGAGCACACGCCGGCAGAGCGCCAGATCGCGTTGTTCTCGGCCACCATGCCCGATGTGATCCGCAAGGTCGCCGAGCGCCATCTGCGCGAACCCCAGCGGGTAAAGATCGCCGCCAAGACGACGACCGCCGAGAACATCCGGCAGCGCTACTGGCCGATCAGCGGTCTGCACAAGCTCGATGCCTTGACGCGCATCCTCGAAACCGAGGAGATCGACGGCGCCATCGTGTTCGTACGCACCAAGACGCAGACGGTCGAACTCGCCGAAAAGCTCACTGCCCGGGGGTTCGAAGCCGAGGCATTGAACGGCGACGTCCCTCAGGCGCAGCGTGAGCGCACCGTCGACCGTCTGCGCGACGGCAAGACCGATATTCTGGTCGCGACCGATGTCGTGGCCCGCGGCCTCGACGTCAAGCGTGTGACCCATGTATTCAACTACGACATCCCGTACGACACCGAATCGTATGTGCACCGCATCGGACGCACCGGTCGCGCCGGTGCGTCGGGCGAGGCCATCTTGTTCGTCGCGCCTCGCGAACGGCGCATGTTGCGTGCGATCGAGAAGGCGACAGGCCAACCGATCGAGCCGATGGATATGCCGAGCGTGCATGACATCAACTCCAAGCGCACCGACCGCTTCAAGCAGCAGGTGCGCGACATCATCGAAACGGAAGAGCTGTCGGTTTACTACCGTCTGGTCAGCGAGCTTGAACAGGAAGATGCACTGGATGCCTTGCAGATCGCGGCGGCGCTGGCGCGCCTGACGCAGGGCGACGCACCGCTGCTGCTCGATCCGAAAACCGATGTGCGATTCGCCAAACAGGATCGCGGGCATGACAGTAAGCGCAGCGGTCAGGAACGCCCGCCGGCCGGCCCGCCGCGCGCGCGTGGGCCCAAGACGGTCGAACCGCACGCGCTACCGCTCAAGGCCTTCCCCGACATCCCGATGGAGCGCTTTCGCATCGCAGTGGGCTACGAGCATGGTGTGAAACCCGGCAACATCGTTGGTGCCATTGCCAACGAGGCCGAGCTGGAGAGCAAGTACATCGGTCATATCGAGATCTACGACGATTTCGCGACGGTCGACCTGCCGGCGGGCATGCCGACGGAAACCATGCGCGACCTGCAGAACGCCTGGGTCTGCCAGCGTAAGTTGGCGATCGAGAAGCTCTCGGCGTCGGACAAGCCACCTGCCGAGGACGACGGCGGCGGTTCTGCAAAAGCGCCGCGCGCGGATCAGCAGCCGGCGAAGAAGTCGGGCAAACCCAACAAGCCCGCGAAGCGGAAGGCCGAAGGCGATCGATTCAAGGGAAAAGCCCGGGGCCCGGCCGGCGGCGGAAAGGGGCGCAAGCATCCGGCGGATGAAGCCGCCAAGGCCGGCAAAGGTCACAAGCCGCGTCGCGGTCCTGCCAAGGGTGCCGAGCAGGGCTCATCCGACCGTCCGGGAAAAATGAAAAAAACGACGAAACCTGTCGGAAATCGGCCACCGAAAAAACGTCTTTCATTGAAGGATCGTTCAACAAAATAAGCGGGTTCTTTTGGCCGGGCACGCGACGGAAATTGTCGACGTGCCGTCGGTCGATTTGAACCCGCATGTGCTGCCGATCTCGCGCGCCTTGCTTTCGTCCTTGACCGACTTTTCCACTCGGATAGACAGCTGACGTCTGTCCACGTTGCACGAACAAATTGAACATTGTGTTGGTTTGCCTGCAGCATGTCCGGCTCGAGCTCGGCGTGTTGCAGTTTGCTCATATCGGATAACCTGTTAGATCGTATCCAACACATCCGACTAGCTGTTGTTGTATCGCTTAGTAACCCACCGCGCGATGTCGTCGATGCGGTTTCACCATTGATCGTTTTCGCCGAATAACGCTTCATCAAGCGATGAAAGTGATCATCGCTCGTATCAGTTCGCGCCTTTCCCGACGGGCTTTGCGTGGCTTGAGATCAGCATGCGATGTGCCGCATTGCCTTGGTTTGTTGCCTTGGTCACGACACCATCGCACGTCTACACAGCAGCACTAGTGTGTTGAATCTTTGCAAAGATTAACTTTTCGTGTGCGCCAAATTGCTTTGTTGTGTCTCAGCTGTCCTTCGAATCGAAGCGGCAATCAGCGGTGACGATATCGATGATGAGAGCCTTGTGTGCGGCTCGATGTGCAAGCCTTTGACAACATTAGTTTGTTTTCACAATGCCCATTCAATATTTCAGCGTGCATACTGTGCCGCCAGAACGGTATTCGGCCGAGAAAAACGAGTGCTGGTGGAGCTGCAATTTTGCCGCTGATCGAAGTCTCTTCGAAGCGGATTCACGTTGCGAACATTGCTTTGATTCAAGACACCTTTTCAGCGCGCACCCCTCGTACCTTCACGGCTATACTTTATGTCGCAAAGAACACAAACAAACAGTAATAGGGGAAGTCTTTACGCATGGCTAGGCCAGTGAGTTTCGATCGCAATGAAGTGCTGGGGCAGGCGACGGCCTTGTTCCTCGAGCGCGGATATTGCGAAACGAGCATCGCACAGTTGGTAAAAGCGACGCATCTGCAGCCTGGTAGCTTGTATGCCGCATTCCAATCAAAAGAAGGCTTATTTCTTGCCGCACTGGATTATTACGCTCAGCAGAAACTGAAACGTGTGCGTGACGCTTTCGCGCAGGCAGCCGATCCCCTTCAGGGGGCGGAACGTTTTCTGCAGATCGCCGCCAGTGATTGCGGTGTTGAAGACACCACGTGTGGTTGTCTGTTGGTCAACACCGTACTCGAGGCTGCCAGACATAATCCGAGGGTTCGTGAACGGGTACAAAGCCACCTGGGTGAAGTGAGACAGGTGGTAGTGGCTGCATTGACCGAAGCGCAAAGACAAGGATTGTTGGCTGCTGACAAATCACCGGATACATTAGCAACTTTCTTGATGACGACGGTCTGGGGGTTGCGCGTGTTCGGAGGATCTGGCGGCGGAGAGCAAGCAGCTCAAGAAGTGGTGGCTTACGCAGTACAGGTAGTGCGTAGCTGACGACGGTAGCGTTTGCCGAACGAAGGCATTGAATTTGCCTTTTTACCCGGCGCTGGTTTTTCTGGCAGCGCTATGGGGAGCATCGTTTCTGTTCATGCGGCTGGCCGCACCCGTTCTCGGGCCGGTGTGGTTGATCGCACTGCGCGTCTTCATCGCGGGTTTGGTGTTGCTGCCCCTGGTCATTCGCCGTGGACAGCTTCCGGTGTTGCGGGCCAACCTGGGCCGTTTGGTTGCCGTGGGCGTGATGAGTGCGGCGCTGCCGTTTACCCTGCTGGCGTACGCATCGCTTGAGCTGTCAGCCGGACTCACCTCGATCCTGAACGCCACGGTGCCGATTTTTGCGGCACTGATCGGCTACCTGGTCTTTGAGGAGCGACTGGATGCGGCACGTATCTTCGGTGTCGTATTGGGGTTCGTCGGTGTCGTGATCCTGATCGGACTGCCGACGGATGCCGGGACGCCGCCGCTGCTGTCGGTATTGGCGGGTCTGTGCGCCGCCGTGTCTTATGTGTTTGCCGCCAATTTCGCGCGCCGCCGTCTGCACCACGTCTCGGGTATCGTTTTCGTGACCGGCGGTCAGCTGGGCGCAGCACTGGTTATGTTGCCCTTGCTACCGTTCTTTCCAGTCCGCGAAATGCCGGGGCCGGCCATCGTGGTTGCGGTGACGGCGTTGGCGGTGTTGTCGACTTCGCTCGCCTTCCTTATCTATTTCCGCCTGATTCGCGAAGTCGGCCCGATGCGGACCCTGACGGTGACCTACCTGATCCCGGTTTTTGCGATCGTCTGGGGTGCGGTTTTTCTCGATGAAGTGGTTACGTTGGCCATGGCGGTCGGGGGCGGTCTGATACTCAGCGGTGTTGCCCTGGCCAATCGGCGTACTGCGATCTCTTCACGCCCGCCGGACGTAGGCGACTGATAGAGAAGACCTATCGATTCGAAAGGCATAATTCATTTGATAGTTAAATAAGAATAATTATTATTTGTATCAAGTGATGTTTCGGGTAGGGAGATCGACAATGATCAAGACAGCCAGTTTTGCGGTGATGCACTTCGGTATCGCATTCACGGTCACCTACATGCTGACCGGTGACGTGCTGATCGGTGGCGCGGTTGCGCTGGTCGAGCCGGCTATCAACACCGTCGCTTACTACTTCCACGACCGTGTATGGGAACGTTTGCGCCGACGCCGTGTGCTGCCGGGGGTTGGCGTTGCAGCCTGAATTTGAACGAGGGTTCAGATTCGGGATGGCATGGGCCTGGCCTCGACAACTTGATGTAGATCAGTATTGTTACACAAATATAAAGGTTTAGTTCGTTTTGCCCTTGAGGCCGGTGACTTCGGTACTGCAGCATCGGTCGACGTTGTACTCCGGGGCGATCGCGTCGCGCCGAAGTGAGGCCGCGATGTTTAACTCTTCTTATTCTTGTTGTCGGCGTTTGCGGTGAGCACCTCGCTGCAACTGATCGAATCGATCGCCGCTGAGTGTCCTGCAGAACCGCTGCGGATCATGAATCTCAGCGCGGCGCAGGAGCGTGTCGTCACGCTCTCGTCGTTGCGCGCCAATCTCCCCGACAAGGTCCAGCTGGTTACCGGGCCGGGCTGTGTCGCCAGCATCTGTCCGGTCCAGGACCTGCATCAGGCACGCTGCCTCGTTGAGCATCACCGAGTCACCCTGATCGTGAGCGAGAACCTTTTCCGTTTGCCGATGGCGCAATCCGAGGGGCCGGCTTCGTTGGCGGCAATGCAGGCGAAGGGTGCGGATATCAGGCCGGTATCGTCACCGATGGAGGCGGTCATGCTCGCCGTGTCCGAGCCTCAGCGCGAGATGGTGTACTTGGGTGCAGGCTTCGAAACGTTTCTCGCGCCGTTGGCCGGGATGGTGCTCGAAGGACTGCCCGCGAATCTCAAACTGATGGTGTGCGGTCGTCGCGTTGAGCCCTTGCTTACCCGTCTGTTCGAGAATGCGGGTGGCAATGTCCAGGCGCTGATTCTTCCCGGAAACCGTTGTGCCGTCACCGGCATCCGGGGCTGGGAGGCGATGGCGCGGCGCTTCGAGATACCTGCGGCCGTTTGCGGTTACACCGCAACCAGTATCCTGACCGGTATCCTCGGGCTGATACGCCAGGTCACGCTTGGTCAGGCGAACGTCGACAACCACTACCGCGCCCTGGTGAAGCCGGACGGCAACGCCATGGCCTTGGATCAGATGGATCGGGTGTTCGAATTGCACGACGGGTTGTGGCGGGGGATCGGCACCTTGTCCGACAGTGCCTGGCGCTTGCGTCATACCTACGCGGTGGTCGACGCCTACAACCATTATCCGGACTATCGTGATGAGTGTCCGCCGCAGCTCGATGACGTGCCTGCCGGCTGTGAGTTTGTCGATGTCGAGCTGGGTTGTAAATCGCCGGAGCAATGTGCGCAGTTCTTCAAGACCTGTACGCCGGCAATGCCGGTGGGGCCGAGCATGGCATCGGACGATGGCGCCTGTTATCTGCGTGGCAGCGAGCGCGCGGCGATCTGAGCATCCGCCATCGCTCGCTGTTGCTCGCCCGACACCTCTGCGCCTGATCGCTACTTCTGCCAGAAACGCTTGGCCGCTTCGCGCTGCGCCTGCTCGCGGCTGATTCCGATATCGTCGAGTTGCCGGTCATCCAGTTCGGCGAGGGCGCGGCGCTGGCGCGCGCGTTGGAACCACAACAGATCCGGCATGATTCGGCGGCCGGTCCAAACCGGCTGGCCCACCCCGGACAGCGTTGTATCCAAGATCCCCGTTATTGCACTCATCACTCTTCCCCAGTTCACCGTGATTGCCATCTTTCATCGAAAGGTTGAGATCGCAATGTCAGGGTAGTTGGGCTACTGTTATAGCAACAGTTGCAAAGTTGCAGAAAAGTAACCAGAACAGTTCTGAGGGTGGCATGACAGTTTCAATGCACGCGGCGAGCGATGGGTTTCTCTACGATCAGGTGACCCGGCATGTGCTCGATCTGGTCGAGAAGGGCACGCTTAAGCCGGGTGACCGCGCGCCGTCGCTGCGCGGCCTGAGCAAACAGCTCAAGGTCAGCATCTCGACCGTCAACCAGGCCTACAGCGCCCTGCAGGACCTCGGGGTACTGCGCGTGCGGCCGCAATCCGGCTACTACGTGGACGGCCAGGTGCCGCAGAGTCAGCAGGCCCAGTTGCCGCGCAAGACAACGAACAGTCGCAAGCCGCGCAAGGTGCGCTTCGGCGAATTGTTCGAAGAGATCTTCACGGTGGCCAACGATCCCGACGTGGTGCCGCTGGGCGCCGCCGTGCCGGCCACTGAGCTGATGCCGGTCAAGGGACTGCTACGCGCAACTCAGCGCGCCGCATCGCGTCATCCGGAGAAGGCGTTGGAATACTGTTTTCCACCCGGCAACCGCGATCTGCGCCATGAGATCGCGCGTCGCTACGTCGACCTCGGCCTGTCGGTGGATCCTGACGATATCATCGTGACGTCGGGCTGCAGCGAGGCGCTGGCGCTGAGCCTGGAAACCGTGACCAAGCGCGGCGACATCGTTGCCGTAGAATCGCCCACTTATTTCTCGGTGTTGCGCCTGATCGAACGCATGGGGCTGTTGGCCGTCGAGATCGACAGCGACCCGCAGACCGGCATCTGCCTGGACGCCCTGGAAAATGTGCTCGAGACAATGGATATCAAGGCGGTCGTCGGGGTGCTCAATTTCAGCAATCCGATCGGGTCGATGATGCCGGATGCGGCAAAGCAGCGCCTGGTCGAGATGCTGAGCCAGGCCGACGTGCCACTGATCGAGGACGATATCTATGGCGACATCCACTTCGGCGACCAGCGTCCCGGCATCGCCAAGTGCTATGACAAGCGCGGGCTGGTGCTGACTTGCTCGTCGTTTTCCAAGTCGATCGCCCCCGGATACCGCATCGGATGGGTGATCGCCGATCGCTATCGAAAGGATCTGATGGAGTGGAAGCAGGCGACGTCGTCAGCGATGTGCAGCCTGACGCAGATGGCGATGGCCGACTATCTGCGCAGCGGTGAGTACGATCGCCACCTGGTTCGCCTGCGCAGCGCCTACCGCCTACAGGTCGAGAAGATGCGCTTCATGTTGCTCAAGCATTTTCCGCCCGGCGCGCGCATAACCAGCCCGCAGGGTGGGTTCGTGTTGTGGGTCGAGCTTCCACGGGGTGTCGATGCGTTGGAACTGGTCAACCGCGCGTTGCGCGAGAACATCAGCCTGATGCCGGGCATGATGTTTTCGGCTACCCGTAAGTATCGCAACTACGTGCGGGTGAATTGCGGCACGCCCTGGGATGCACGCATCGAAAATGCGGTAGTGCGCCTCGGTGAATTGCTGCGCGAGATGGACGGGGAAAATGCCGAATCCTCATCCGCCGCCTTGGCGGACGGATGAGGATCGATCGCTACCGTCAGTAGTACTTCGGCGGCTCGTAAGCGCGTTGCTCCTGGCCTTCGACGATCGGCTTGACGAAGATCTCGACGCGTCGGTTGAGCTGGCGGCCCGCCTCGGTGGCGTTGGTGGCACGCGGTTCGGTCTCGCCGCGACCTTCGGTACGGATACGATCACGGGTTACGCCATATGATGCCAGGTAGTCGCCCGTGTTCATCGCGCGACGCTCCGACAGTTCCTGGTTGAAGGCATCGGAACCCACGCTGTCGGTATGACCGACCACGTGCACCACGGTGCGGTCATACTTCTGAATCAACTGGGCCAGCTTGTCGAGTGACGGGCGAAACGCCGGCTTGATATCGGCCTTGCCGAAGTCAAACGATACCTCGGAGTCGACCGTCAGCTTCAGCGTGTCGTCCTTGAGGCGCTCGATCTCCATTTCGTTGGCTTGACGTTCTTGCTCCAACGCCGATTCGAACTCCTGCTGCTGGTTGTCCATGTAGTGGCCGACGGCACCACCGGCCAGCGCGCCCGCGACAGCGCCTACCCAGCGTCCCGACTTGCCATCCACCTGGTGACCCAGCACTGCGCCGGCCACGGCGCCGGCGGCGGCGCCGACTTTGGCGCGTTTGTGCGGATCGTCGGTCGCGCACCCGGCGACGCCAACGGTGACGGCGCAGGCGAAGACTGTGCTGGTTAGGAGTTTGTTCATGGTTCTGACCTCAACATCTTGTTCGATAGTTATTGTGACCGTCCATTTCCGTGACCATTCCGTGCGTTTTGCATGCGGGTGTTCGACGCCGGGAACAGTGTTGCTTCCTTTACCGATCATTAAATACCGGTCAGCCTGAACGGAAGCTGAACGTCGTCGCCGCACATCCGGTCTGCCGGTTGGACGGGCGGCATTGGCCGCTCGAGTGTATTACGCGTCGACACCCAGGAACGCGGCCGCAAGGCCGAGAAAGATAAAGAATCCCAGACTGTCGGTGATGCCTGTGACCAGGATCGCACTTCCGTAGGCGGGGTCTTGCCCGAGGCGGCGCAACAGCGACGGGGTGAACGCGCCGGCGAGCGCGGCGAACGTCAGGGTGAGCACCATCGCGGCGAACATGATCAATGCCAACCCAACGTCGGCGTAGAGCAACAAGGTGATGGCCGCCATGGTGCCGCCCCAGATCAGGCCATTCACCAGCCCGACCGCCGATTCTTTGAGCAGCAAGCGACGGAAGGCGGTATCGCTGATCTGGCCGAGCGCAAAGCCGCGAATCACCAGCGCGAGCGTCTGGTTGCCGGTGTTGCCGCCGACTGCGGCAACGATCGGCATCAGCGTGGCCAGGGCAACGATCTGTTCGATGGTGTGTTCGAACTGGCCGATTACCCGCGAGGCGATGAACGCGGTCAACAGATTCAGCGCCAGCCAAAAGCCGCGGTTGCGTGCCGAACGCCACACCGGGGCGAATAGATCTTCATCATCGCGCAGACCGGCCTGCGACAGCAGGCCCCGCTGGCTGGTGGCCTGCAGATGATCGACTACCGCCTCGACCTTGAGCAGGCCGACCAGCGTGCCATGGATGTTGATCACCGGGGCAGCGATCAGATCGTAACGCTCGAACGCGTGCGCGGCATCGGCGGCGCTGTCATTGCTGTGAAAGGCCACGGGATCACCGCGCATGATATCGCTGACCAATGCGTCGCCGGGGCAGGTCAGCAGACTGTTGAAATGCAGAACACCCTGCAGCACGCCGGCCCGATCGACCACCGGCAACATGTCGGTGCCGACCGGCAGACTGCCGCGTCGCCTGAGCCAGCGCAGCACGACGTCGACCGATACATCGGCGCGCACCGCGGCGACATCGAACTCCATCAGGCTGCCGACGGTACCTTCGGGAAACGACATCGCCGAACTGAGACGCTCGCGCTCGCCCGGTGCGAGGCCTTCCAACAGGCTGGGTACGACGTCATCCGGCAGGTTCGGTACCAGGTCGGCGATCTCGTCGGTATCCATGTGACGGGTCGCGTCGAGTACGGTCTTGCTGTCCATCTGGTCGAGTAGATGGGCGCGCACCGCATCGCTGACCTCGAGCAGCACGGCGCCGTTGTGGTGCGGTGCTACCTGCTTCCATACGGCGCTGCGCTCATCCAGCGGCAGATTTTCGAGCACGTAGGCGATGTCGGCAGGGTGTAGTTGGTTGATCTCACGCCACAGGGTGCCGCGTTGCTGGCGCAACAAAAGTTCATTCTGCAGGTCGTGGCGCGGGCCGGCGCTGCGCCCGGCAAGATCGCGTTCGACCGCCTGTGAGGTAAGAATGCCGCGGACGTGTTTGAGGGCCTCGATGGGCTTTATTGCAGAAGGTAAGGGGTGTTGCATCTGGGCTGCCGACTGAGCGGTCGTTGTCGTTGGGGCAAGGCGGACGTTCGCCCGCCGCTTGGGTGCGCGGGTTCGGACGATTGAAGGCGGTTGGTGTTACGGTTTTATGACACCGTGCTCGTCATCGACGATCGTTGTCGAGGGCCGGGCTTTGCCGCGGATGATCGCGGTCACTGACGGGGTAGCCGTCGGCAACGTACGCAGGCCCCTTCATGATCCACACGACCGCGCAGCCGATGGCGACCGTGAGGATCGCGGTCCACAGGGTCACAACCAGGGCAATAGCCAGGATGGCGATGGTAGTCAGTTGTTTCTGATCGGTGTCGGCACCGGCAGCCAGCACCGTCAGCAGGTAGGCGCCGGCCGGGATCAAGGTGGAGGCAAGCAACACCAGTGGCAGTTTCTTCATGATCCGCCACTCGAGTCCGGCCGGTGAACGCACGCTGTTGGGCAGAATCCGCAGAAACGGTGAACCGGGGTTGGGGGCGGGATTGCGGTTGTCGATCATCGAACTGGTCCGTTTGTGCGGCGAATACTTAATAATGAACGCTGGTCGGACGAAGGCAAGCGGCGCCGGCATCCGGCGCCATCGACAACACATCGTGCTTTGTAGGGTTGGTCGTAGGCGTAATTCAGGCATCGACGGTTGCCGGGAACTGAAGATGCCGCGTTCGGTCAACAGCTTGAGAGAGCGAAAAGGAGCGTTGCGTGAATCAGAACCGACGAACTTTTGTCCTGGGCGGTGCTGGCCTGCTGCTGTCGGCCGCCGCGCCTGCAGCATCTCTGCTCACGCCGCGACAGACCGCGGGACCTTTCTATCCGCCTGAACTGCCGCTGGACAACGATAACGACCTGGTGCATGTCGAAGACCAGGCCGGTGTTGCGAAAGGCCTCGTCACAGACCTGCGCGGGCGCCTGCTCGACAGCAACGGTCGGCCGATGTCCGGCATGCGCATCGAGATCTGGCAATGCGATGCCAATGGCCGCTATCGGCATCCGCGAGATCCCGGTGATGCGCCGATCGATCCGGCATTTCAGGGGTTCGGTCACACCATCAGTGACGCGCAGGGCCGCTATCGTTTCCTGACGATCAAACCGGTGCCTTACCCTGGGCGCACACCGCATATCCATGTCGCCGTCTATCCGCCCGGTGAGCGGCCATTTGTAACCCAGCTCTATGTCGCGGGCGAAGCGCGCAATGGCGAAGATTTTCTGTACAACCGCATCCCGACTGAACTGCGGCCGCTGGTTACTGCCGAGTTCTCGCAATCGGCATCTGCGGGTTCGGATCTGCGGGCCGACTGGGACCTCGTGCTCGGCGTCGCGTAGTGCACGCTGTCCGCGTTCGTTAAGCGATCGTGCTGAGGGTTGCTATGTGAAGTAGCGCTCGATGATGGCCGGCAGATAGGTCTCCGGCGTGGGCAGCGTAAGCCGCGCCTTGCGGCCCAGATAGTCACGCGTGTTCTTACCGTCGAATACCTGCGGAGCGTGCAGATAGTCGAGTAGCACCGGGAGCGTTGCCAGACGTTTCTTCGCGTCTTTGGGCGCGAGCAGCATCAGCAGCTTTGTTGCGGCCGTGAACAAAGACGGCGGCAGTGCATGTACCGGCGGAAGGCGTAATCCCCTGTCGCCCATCGTTGAACGTACCCAGCGCTGTACATCGCTGAGCTTTACCTCGTGTCCAACTCCGGAACACAGATTGAAGATCTTGTCATCGCGCTGGTGTTGTACGGCCCAGGCGACCGCGTCGGCAACATAGTCGACCGGGATCGTATCCAGGCTCATGTCGCCCAGCTTGGGTTGGATACCTTTGGTATGGCGACCGGATAGAAACTCGCACAGGTAATAGAACACTTGGTGTCGCAACAGCTTGCCGTCCGAGGCGCCGACCACCATGCTCGGCCGGTGAACCGTCAAGGTAACGTTGTCGCGGCGTGACCATTGCCGCAACCTGTCTTCGGCTTCCGCTTTCGACTGCTCGTAGGTGTTGTGGAAACCGCGCGCCTGTATCACCCAATCGTCGACAAGCGGTTGCGATAACCGTCCGATGACGCCCACTGTACTGACATAGGCGATGTGCACGTTGCGATGCTTCGCTATATGGTCAGCGAGCGACATGAGATTGTCTGCCGAACCGACAGCGAATCGGCGCGCCTCTTCAAGCGGCAGATTCATGCGCACCACGCCGGCCGCATGGATCAAGGTGTCGCACTGCGCGGCGATGGCCGACCAGTCGCTGTCTGCAAGGCCGAACCTTGGCAGTGCCATATCACCGCGCAGCGGCGTCAGTCGCAGTGCGGCTTCGCGTTGTTGAGCGGGCGTCAGTTGCCACAGCTCGAACAGTCGGGCCAGGCGATCGGGCAGATCGCCGTCACCAGCCGAACGCATCAACAGCCAGATATGCCCGCCTTCAATGCTGAGCAGGCGACGTGCAACGGCGCTGCCGATATTGCCGGTAACCCCGGTCAGGAATACGTTCATAGTCTTGCCAGAAAGCTCGAGTCGCCCCACGGAAGCAAGGTGTCGGCATCGAATTGGTTGTGTTCGATCTTGGCATACAGCGCATCGATGCGATCGGCATATTTCTGCGCGACCGCACGGCGTTTCAGTTTGAGGTTGGCGGTCAGCTCGCCGTCGCTCGGTGAGAAGGTGTGTTGAAGCAGGACAACGCCGGCTGGTCGCTTGTAGTCGGCCAGTGTGCGTGTGGCGCGGCGAACCTCCCCGACGATAGACAGCATCCCTGTCGTGTCGGGATACGGGGGGCGAAGGGTGACCAGCAGTGTGATGAATTTGCGGCTCGCGCCGAAGGCAACCGCTTGGTCGATCGCTGGTATGCCCGCCAGGCAGGCCTCTATCTCGGTCGGCGCGATCAAACGTCCGGTACTGGTTTTGAAACCCTCGGATTTGCGACCGGTAAGCCATAGATAGCCATCGGCATCGAGTTTGGCATAGTCGCCCGTGGCCAGGAATCCGTCTGGGTCGAGCGACGGCTGCTGCTCGCTCTTCAGATATTGCCGGCATACCCCGTGGCCCCGACACCATAGCTCGCCGTCACTGGCGATCTTGAGTTCGTTCTGACCGAGCGGTTTGCCGACGCTGCCGAAACGGTAGGCAGCCGGTCGGTTTACGGCCACCGGCACGATGTTTTCGCTCAGACCGTAGGCCTCGAAGATCGGCAGGCCGAGGGCGTCGAAGCGTTGCAGTAGTCGTGGCTGCATCGGGGCGGAGCCGCTGATGAAGAATGCGATCTGTCCGCCGAAGGCGTTTCTGACCGGGGAGAAGAAAGGCTTCGCGAGCATTGCCCAAAAGCGCCCTGCTGCGGTCCGTGAGCCGGCATGTCGCAGCAGAAAGTCGATCACGCCCGCCAAGGGGGCAGGCAGTTTTGCAAAGCGTGCGCTGATTGATTCAAACGCCTTTTCGAAGAAACGCGGCACGCCGACCAGCACGATCGGTCGGATCTGCGGCAACAGTTGCATGATCTTGCGCGGGTCTTCGACGAAATAGATCGGTGCACCGGCCTTGAGCGCACACAGGTTCACGATCTGTTGAAAAAGGTTCGACAAGGGCAGCCAGCAGGCGGTGCGCCGCGTACTGTCGAGTTCGGGGAATGCGTCCAGTATGGCGGATACGGCAAGGATGATCTGTGTTGCCGAGTAACCGATGCCTTTCGGTTTGCTACCGGTGCCCGAGGTGAACACGATTGCTGCAACATCGGCGTGCTGGTCGCTTTCACGGTCACGATTTCGAGCGTCTTCGCCAGCCGGCTGCGTTGAACTTATCAGTCTGGCGCGAGCTTCGATGGGCAGGGTTGGCTGATCCGTGTCGATGACGACGGCGGCCGTCACGCTCGCGTAGTCTGCGAGATTGAGTTGCTGGTGAGCTGCCTCGTCGGTTATCAGGTATTGCGCCTGACTGATGGCAACGACATGGGTGAAGGTGTCTCCCAGATCGTGATGGTCGAGCCCGACAACGGTGGCGCCGATCTGCAGACAGGCAAAACGCACGACCTCCCATGTCACGCTCGATGGCAATACGATGCCGACGATGGCGCCGCTGTGGATACCGCTCGACTGCAGATAGGTTTGCATTTCCTCGACCAGCGAATGCAGCTTCAGGCAATTGATGGCATGCCATTCTCCGCGAACCGTGTCTCGATGGAATACGATCTGTTTGTCGGGCGTCGTACGCGCGGGCCTGCCGATCAACTCGTCGACCAGTCGGGCGCCATCCATTTGCATGTCTATCGTCCTGCTCAAAGTGCCGGTGGGTCGTATGCACCATGTGGCTTGTTGATCGACAGTTGGTCTTCGCTCAGGCCCAGCCAACGAAGGCTGCGCCTGACCTCGGCGGCCAGCAGAACCTTGTGTTTGATCATGAAGTCGACGATCGGGCCAAGGACCTGCCATTGCTTTCGGTTAGCTTTGCCTTCGCGAATCAAGGTGGCGAATTCGGGCAGGTAGGGGTTGTAGCCGAAATGCTTGAGATCGGAGTACATCAGCAACCAGTTGATGGGATAGTTGCTGAATATCGGGCTGGCATGTCGACTGCTGCGCACCAGGCCGAGTTGTACCACCTGTTTCATGATGGCCTCTTGGTCGTAACGCCAGGCATGAAACGGTGCAAGGTAGCGTGGAAAGCGCGTTTCTTGCGCATAGCATTGCGGATCGAAGAAGCGGTGCAGTTCGTCGTTCGAGAATTGATCGCTGCGTGCGAGTTCGGGTGGTAACCACGACACCTGTTCGATCAGCGTGCGTGAAAACTCGTAAAGCATACGCTCGGGTTCCGGTTGTCCCGGCGAGTAGCCGGCCAGCACCAGCGGCACCTGTTTCTCGATGGCCAGCTTGATGGCATCGCCTTCGAACAACGGTGCGTAGACATACGATACGGAATACACGGCGCCGCGTTCTTCCTGGTGCGTCAGGATGTAGCGGAACAGCTTGCGATAGAAAGTCTCCGGCGGTCGATAGACGACATGATCGATAGCTAGTTTGGCGATGACGCGACGTATGTTGTCCCATGCGATCGGCGGGATGTTGATGTCCGTCGTGAAGGCGAGCAGGCGGAGATGTGGGTAGTCGGTTTTCAGCTTGTACAGTAGATAGACACTGTCTTTGCCGCCACTGAGCGGCACGATGCAGTCGTATTCACCCGCGCCGCGAGTTGTGGTGAGGGTTTGTTCAAGATTGGCCTCGAAATCCAATCGTTGCTGGTCAGAGGCGGCGTTGTCTTGCGTATCGTGCGCGGTGCACAGGTTGCAGATGCCTTGGTTGTCGATCCTTACTCCGGGTACCTTGTCCGTGATCAGGCATCGCTTACATTTTCGAATCGCCAACTCGCTTCTCCATCTGCTGCTCGGGGAGTCTAGACCACACTGTGGTGATGTGAAGGCCAGGGTTCGTTGTTGAGCGACGTCGAGCCGGGTGATCCAAGATCGACCGGTGTGCGTAAACTGTTCTTAAGGTACTGCGTTTGAATTGAGGGCGATTGGCGTGAGGCGATGCTCAGCGGTGTGTTTGTTGGTGCTGTTGATGACGGGCTGCTCGAGTCCGGCGCTTTTCGTCGCGAATGGGCTGGCGCGTTGGGATGGTTATCAACGCACGTCTGGACTGCAATACGGCCCGCACGACGCCAATCTGCTCGATGTGTATGAACCGGGTGGCGATGTCGCCGGTGTGGTTGTTTTCTTCTACGGTGGATGTTGGGGCGCCTGCACGAGCTATCCGCGCGAGTACTATCGCTTTGTCGCACAAACGCTCGCCTCGCGCGGCTATGTGGTCGTCGTTCCGGACTACCGACAGTATCCGATTGCGCGTTTTGCGCAGATCAGGGATGACGCCGTGGCGGCCGTCGCC
The DNA here is from genome assembly GCF_002009425.1 of Thiosocius teredinicola. Lineage (NCBI taxonomy): Bacteria > Pseudomonadati > Pseudomonadota > Gammaproteobacteria > Chromatiales > Sedimenticolaceae > Thiosocius > Thiosocius teredinicola. The sequence continues at coordinate 3,757,650 of NZ_CP019936.1, read as the reverse complement.
TGGGTCCAGGACAATGCCGGGTCATTCGGTGCGAACAGTGCCCCATTATTCTTGATGGGCCATTCGGCGGGCGGTCATATCGCGGCGATGTTGACCGTTGATGAGCGTTTGCTCGGCGATGACCGGCATGCACGACTTGCGGGTTTCGTGGGCCTGGCCGCGCCGTACGATTTCGATTTCGACCGCCCCTATCTGCCGAAGGTGTTCGCCGGCTTGCCGTATGCCGATTCGCAGCCGAGCCGCTTCATCGAGGGCAACGAACCGCCGCTGTTGCTGTTGTGGGGACGTGCCGACGAACAGGTCTACGAGCGCAATATCGTGACAATGCAGCAGACGCTTGTGCAAGCGGGGGGCGATGTCGAGGCGCACCTGTACGATGACCTTGACCATACCGACCTGCTGGCGGCGTTCGCCATCCCGTCGAGGGATACATCGCCGGTCGTGGCTGATATTCTTGGCTTTCTGCAACGGCATCGCGACTCCCCCTGATTGAAGCGAACGGGGTGGGTCGGCCCGGCTTGGGAGAACGGTCCACCATGCGTCTTCTTGTCACGATCGGATGGGTGATGTTTCTGGCGTTGTCGGCGAGTGCCGAGCAAAACGTCAATCCCGATATCAACCGCAATTATCAGAACCCGAATGTCACGCAATGGCGCGGCGTGTTCGAACGTGACGGCCGCGAGGTGTGGGATCGGCGAGACGACATCATTCGCCAGCTGCGCCTTAAGCCTGGACAGAAGATCGCCGACGTGGGGGCCGGTACCGGCTTTTTTACCTTGATGATGGCGCAGGCCGTCGGCCCGACCGGCAAGGTATATGCCGTCGATATCGCCAAGAACTTCGTCGATGCCAGCGTGCAGCGCGCCAAGGATCATGGCCTGCAGAATGTTGCCGGCGTGGTCAACGATGCGCACAGCGTGCGACTGCCGGCGAACGCGGTCGACCTGGTATTCACCAGCGACACCTATCACCATTTCGAGTATCCGCAATCCACACTGGCGAGCATCCATAGTGCCTTGGTGCCCGGCGGGGAAATGGTGGTGATCGATTTCAAGCGTGTGCCGGGTATCAGCAACCCCTGGGTGCTGCAGCACGTGCGTGCCGGTGAGGCGACGGTGACGGCCGAGATCGAGTCGGCAGGTTTCGAGCTGGTTGAACGCCTCGACTTTATGCAGACGCAGTATTTTTTGCGGTTTCGTAAGCGCTAGCAGGGCTGCCGGGAAAGGGCGGGCCTCTGTGAAGGCCCGCCGGTCGACGGATGTGACGGTCAGATGAAGTAGGTTTTCAACGGTGGGAAGCCGTTGAACTCGATCGCCGAATAGCTACTGGTGTAGGCGCCGGTCGAGAACCAGTACAAACGGTCTTCAACGGACAGATTCAGTGGCAGCGGATACTTGTAATTTTCGTACATGATATCGGCGCTGTCACATGTCGGCCCGGCCAGCACGACTTCTTCGAGTTCGCCCTTCTTCTCGGTCCAGACCGGAAATTTGATGGCCTCGTCGAGTGTTTCGATCAGCCCCGAGAACTTGCCGACGTCGGTAAATACCCAGCGGTTGAGGCCGGTGCGCGATTTACGCGAGATCAGCACAACCTCGCTGACCAGGATGCCGGCGTTCGAGATCAGCGATCGGCCCGGCTCGAGGATGATGCGGGGCATGTCGTCGCCGAAATCTTCCTGCAGGTAGCGTGTGATTTCTTCGGCATAAGTCGCCAGGTCGTTGGTCTTGGTGATGTAGTTGGCTGGAAAGCCGCCGCCCATGTTGATCATTTTGAGTTCGATGCCGTCTTCATCGCGCAGGCGTTCGAAGATCAGGCGCACCTTGCCGATCGCGGCATCCCAGGCGCCGATGTCGCGTTGCTGCGAGCCGACATGGAACGACACGCCGTATGGCTCGAGGCCGAGATCGCGCGCCATGATCAGCAGATCCATTGCCATGTCGGTCTGACAGCCGAACTTGCGCGACAGCGGCCAATCGGCGGTCTGAGTGCCTTCGGTAAGTATGCGGACGTAGACGCGTGACCCGGGCGCTGCCTTGGCGATGTGGCGCAGATCGCTTTCGGCATCGGTGGCGAACATGCGCACGCCGCGATCGTAGAAGTAGCGGATGTCGCGGCTCTTCTTGATCGTGTTGCCGTAGCTGATGCGTTCCGGCGCAACGCCGAGCGACAGGACCTTGTCGAGTTCGTAGATCGATGCGATATCGAAGTTCGAGCCCTTGTCGCGCAGCAGTGTCAGCACTTCGGGTGCGGGGTTGGCCTTGACCGCGTAGTAGACGTCGGCATAGGGGAAGGCGCCGACCAGTTCTTCGTACTGCTGGCTGATGGTCTGGGTGTCGACGACCAAAAAGGGTGTTTCCTTGGTGTCGGCGAAGGCCTTCAGGCGGTCGAAGGTGGCTGAAGTGTAGTAATCGGAGATGACGGGGATCACTGGTCTGTGGTTTCTCTGCGGGATGGAAATTGCCCCGGATATTAGGCCGGGAATGACCAACTGCATAGGATACGCGAAAATTTTTTGCGGCTGCGCGACGCGCTGGCGCACATTTTCCGAAGGCGCCGCTGGTCTTTTGTTGCAATGCTTCCGAGGATGGCGGATAGAATCCGGTAAGCGGGGGACCGTTTTTCCTATGACCTACTGCGCAGTACCGGGGAAAGCAGGTGTCGGGTCGGGCGATGTGATGGGGCTCAAATCGCCTTTTTGGGCGTGATCGTGCTGTGGGGGAGAATATGAGAAGGCTTCAAATTGCGCTTCTGCCTTTAACGTTCGGTTGTCTTTGTTCGCTGGCTGCGTTGGCGGAAGAAACGGAAAAGGGTCTGCCGTTCGATGTGCGGTCGATCCAGATCGACGTCATGGGCGGTTATTCCGGGGATACCGTCAAGGAAGAGAATGCAGCGGCGGATGAATCGGAGGAAAGCTGCAAGGATTTTCAGCTGACTGAAGGTGAGGTCTCGCAGTTCTTCGACAATGCCAGGCGCGCCTCACCCAGCGAGTATCTGCATGATCTGAAAGCATCGAACTGCTATGTCACCGGGAGCCTGGTGGCGAAAGATGGTTCGGAAGGCACCTGGAAAATCGATCGTTCGAAACGAGGGTTCGTCATGCTGGCCGGCGGCGAACCGGGCTTTTACGTCTGCGAAGGGTGTAAGGGTCAGAGTTTCTATGATTGATTCGGTGTCGTGCGGCAGCGGCATCTGTCGGTAGGCACGCCCTTTTCCTGATCCAGCGGCGGGCGTTGAGGTTCGCGTGCTGTCGGCAAACGCAGCTTGCCAGACTGGTCGATAATACTTTCTGTATCAAATGCTTGTGGCTGATTAGCAGCCGCTTGTCGGTATTCTGTCCAGCTTTTTCTCTGTTCCCAGCGCTCGTCTAGGCGTTGTCTTTGTTCTATATTTGTTCTCCATCTTCCGTATGAGTGGTGATGCCCGGGGTTAGTCGGGCAGGGCAGGGTGTGCGCTGCGATGCAGGTTGTGAATCTCGATGAACTGAAACGCGACGGGCGCCTGTGGCAGGGGCGGCGCAACACGCTGGCTGCCGATCATGTGCTGCCGAGCGGCTGGGCGGTGCTCGATGAGCTGCTCGGTGGCGGTTGGCCGCGTGCTGCGCTGATCGAGATCCTGAGCGACGGGCACCAGGGGTTGCCGTTGCTGTTGCCCCTGCTGGCCGACCGGCGGGTCGCGGCACGTTGGCTGGTGTGGATTGCGCCGCCGTATGTGCCGTATGCACCGGCACTGGCGGCACGCGGCATCCGCGTCGAACAGTTGTTGCTGGTCGAGGATGTGTCGGCCGAGCAGAGTCTGTGGGCCGGCGAGCAGGCACTCAAGTCCGGGGCCTGTGGTGCGGTGCTGTTGTGGCCGGGCCAGTTGCAGACGGCCCAGCTGCGTCGCCTGCAACTGGCTGCCGAGCAGGGCGATTGCCCGGGCATTCTGTTTCGTTCGCCGCGTGCGGCCTCACAGGGCTCGCCGGCGGCGTTGCGTCTGCGGGTACGGCCGGCACCGCTCGGCCTGGAGGTCGAGGTGCTCAAGCGACGCGGTGCCTGGGGCAATGCGCGTTGCGTGGTGCCGTTGCGCGCGTATGTGGGAGGCGGCGATGTGTTGCGCTGAGCGGCGTGATGGTCTCGTCGCCCCGTCCCGCAACGGTCTGGCATGAGGTGCCGACGTGTTGTGGCTGGCGCTCTATTTTCCGCAACTGCCGCTCGAGGTGTTCGTGCGCGGTCGCCAGCAGGCCGGTGCACTGGTGGTCGTCGAACAACAGGGCGGGCGCGAGCAGGTCAGTCGCTGTAACGCTGCCGCGCAGGCCTATGGCATTCGTCCGGGCCTGATGCTGCCGGCGGCGCTGGCTTTGTGTGCCGGGCTGTCGGTACAAGCGCGTGAACGCGCGCGTGAACAACAGGCGCTGCACGAGTTGGCCTTGTGGGCTTATCAATTCAGTGCGCGTATCAGTTTCGAGCCGTCGTTGTTGTTGCTCGAGGTCGGTGCCAGCCTGCGCCTGTTCGGTGGTCTGTCTGCCTTGATGGCGCCACTGCTGCGTGAGCTGGGGCAAATGGGTTACACGGCGCAGTATGCCGTGGCGCCGACGCCGACCGCGGCCGCTTTGCTGGCGCGTAACCGTCCTGTGACCGAGGTGTTGGATCGGCAGCAAATAGACGCTGCCGTGCACGATCTGCCGCTGGCCTGTCTGACCCGTGACCAACAGGTGCGCGACCTGATCCGGCATATCGGCCTGGGCAGCATCGGCGATGCCCTCGATCTGCCGCGCCCGGAGCTGACGCGGCGTACCACGCCAGCCCTGTCGATGCTGTTGGACCGCCTGCTCGGCAGAATGCCGGACCCGCGCGAGGCCTGGCAGCCACCGCAGCACTTTGCGCAGACGATCGAACTGCTCGGCGAGATCACACATACCACCGCCCTGGTGTTTCCGGCGCGGCGTTTGATGGTGTCGCTGTGCGGTTTTCTGCGCGGTCATGGTGGGGGTGCGCAGCGTCTGCAATGGCACCTGACGCACCGCGACCTGCCGGCGACCCATTTCGGTCTGGGTATGCTCGATCCGAGCCGCGATCCCGACCATATGCTCGAACTGTTCCGCGAACGCATCGAGCGTCTGCAACTGCCGGCACCGGTCATCGAGATCCGCTTGGCGGTCAGTGATTGGCAGGCCTTCGAAGAACGCAGCCTGACGCTGTTCGACGGTCAGGCCGATGTCGACCATGCCTTGCTCGAACGTCTGCGCAATCGTCTGGGTGAACAGCGTGTGCGTGGGCTGCGTTGCCTGGCCGATCATCGGCCCGAGCGCGCCTGGTGTCTGTGCGAGCCGGGCGAACTGCCCGATGTATCCGATCATTCGGCCGTTGCGCGGGCATCGCATCCGCCCTGGCTGTTGCCGCAACCGCGCCCGTTGCGTGAGCGGCAGGGCGTGCCGCAATACGGCGGTGAACTGCGCCTGGAACAATTGCCCGAGCGTATCGAGACCGGCTGGTGGGATGGCTACGACATCACACGCGATTATTTCATTGCGCACAGCCGGGCCGGTGAGCGCCTGTGGGTGTTTCGTGATCGGCGCGGTGGCGGTTGGTATCTGCACGGCCTGTTCATCTGAACCATGCATTACGCCGAACTGCACTGCCTGAGCAATTACAGCTTTCTGCAGGCTGCCTCGCAGCCTGAGGAACTGGTCGAGCGTGCGCATGCGCTGGGCTATCGCGCCTTGGCGATTACCGATGAGTGCTCGGTATCGGGTGTGGTGCGTGCGCACCAGCAGGCCAAGCAGCTCGGCCTGCAGCTGATCATCGGCACCGAGATCCGTTTAAGTGACGGGCCGACGATGGTGTTGCTGGCGACCAACCGAGCCGGTTATGCGCAGCTATGCCGGCTGATTACACATGGGCGGCGGCATGCCGGTAAAGGCAGCTATGTGTTGCAGCGTGCCGATCTCGAACAAGGCCTGTCGGATTGTCTCGCCCTGTTGCCGTTCGAGCACGCACTGACGGATGAGGCTTTTGCCTGGTTTGCTAAAAACTTCGAGGGGCGTGCTTGGCTGGCCGTCGAGTTGTTGCGCGATGGGCAGGACGATAGTCGCCTGCAACGCAGTGCCGACATCGCGGCACGCTATCAATTACCGCGCCTGGCCAGTGGCGGTGTGCGTATGCATGTACGCGGTCGGCGCGCCTTGCACGATGTGATCACGGCCATTCGTTTGAACACGCCGGTGGCGGCGTTGGGTTATGCACGCTTGTCGAACGGTGAACGCCACCTGCGCTCGATCGATGATCTCGCTGATTTATACCCAGCCGCCCTGTTGCAAGAGACATTGCGTGTCGTCGAGCGTTGTCGCTTCTCACTCGACGAGGTGCGTTATCAATACCCGGATGACGTCACGCCGACAGGTATCACACCACGCGCCTATCTGCGCCAACTGACCGAAGAGGGCGTGCAACGACGCTGGCCGGACGGCTGTTCATCAGCGGTGCGTAAACAGATCGAATACGAACTGGCATTGATCGCCGAGCTGGAATACGAACCGTACTTTCTGACGGTATGGGACATCGTGCGCTATGCGCGCGAGCAGCAGATTCTGTGTCAGGGGCGCGGTTCGGCAGCCAACTCGGCGGTGTGTTACTGCCTGGGTGTCACCGAGGTCGATCCGGCGCGCATGAACCTATTGTTCGAGCGCTTCATCTCGCGTGAGCGCAACGAGCCGCCGGATATCGATGTCGACTTCGAACACCAGCGTCGCGAAGAGGTGATCCAGTACATCTACAACAAATACGGTCGTGATCGCGCCGCGCTGGCCGCGACCGTGATCACCTATCGCACACGCAGTGCGGTGCGTGATGTCGGCAAGGCCTTGGGCCTGGGCACCGAACAGGTCGAGGCCTTGATCGCGAGTGTTGCTGCGTGGCGTCGGCATGCTGAGATCAAGCCGGAGCATCTGGCCGAGGCCGGTTTCGATCCGGCCAACCCGGTGTTGCAGCGCCTGCTCGTGCTGGTGAATACCCTGCGTGGTTTTCCGCGTCATCTGTCGCAGCATGTCGGTGGTTTCGTGATCGCTGCCGGCCGGCTCGATGAATTGGTACCGATTGAGAATGCCTCGATGGCCGAGCGCACCGTCATCCAATGGGAGAAGGACGATCTCGAGGCGCTCGGTCTGTTGAAGGTGGATGTGCTGGCGCTTGGTATGTTGTCGGCAATCCGGCGTGCGTTCGATCTGATCAATCGGTATCGAGGTAGTGTCGGCGAGCTCTTGTGCCTGGACAGCGTGCCGGCCGAAGACCCGAAGGTATACGCGATGATTCAACAGGCCGACACGATCGGCGTGTTCCAGATCGAGTCGCGTGCGCAGATGTCGATGCTGCCGCGTTTGAAGCCGAAGAACTATTACGATCTGGTGATCGAGGTCGCGATCGTGCGCCCGGGTCCGATCCAGGGCGACATGGTGCATCCCTATCTGCGGCGGCGGCAGAAACTCGAGGCGGTCGACTATCCGTCGGAGGAGGTGCGCTCGGTGCTCGAACGCACGCTCGGTGTGCCGATCTTTCAGGAGCAGGTGATCAAGCTGGCGATGGTCGCGGCCGGATTCACGCCGGGCGAGGCCGACCAGCTGCGGCGCGCGATGGCGGCATGGAAGCGGCGCGGTGGTCTCGAGCCGTATCAGAAAAAGTTGATGAGCGGCATGCAGGCACGCGGTTATCGACGTGAGTTTGCCGAACGGGTCTATCGCCAGATACTCGGTTTCGGTGATTACGGTTTTCCCGAATCGCACGCCGCCAGCTTTGCCTTGCTGGTGTATGTCTCGGCTTGGCTGAAGTGTTATCACCCGGCGGCCTTCTGTGCCTCGCTGATCAACAGCCAGCCGATGGGTTTTTATGCGCCGGCACAACTGGTGCGCGATGCGCGCGAGCATGGCGTCGAGGTGTTGCCGGTCGATGTCATGCGCAGCGATCGGGATTGCAGCCTGGAAAGGCCGGATGATGGTTATGGGCCGGCGTTGCGCCTGGGATTGTGCCTGGTGCGCGGGCTGTCGCAGGCAGGTGCCGAGCGTATCGAGGCGGTACGGCGTGAACAGGCGTTTGTCGACATTCAGGACCTGACCCGGCGCGCCGGCCTGAACCGTGCCGACCTGAAAGCACTGGCCGCAGCGGATGCCTTGCAAGGACTGACGGGGCATCGTCACCTGGCGGCCTGGGAGGTGGCCGGCATCGAAAATGCGCAGGCACTCGACGGGTTGGAGCGTTTTCGCGAAACCAAACCGCGACTGCGCAAACCGAATGCCGGGCAGGCGGTGCTGGCCGACTACGCACAGATGGGGCTGACACTGCGAGAGCATCCCTTGGCATTGATTCGCCCGCATCTGCGCGCACGCGGCCTGTTGTCGTCGGCCGAGGTTGCACAGCGTGCCCCGGGCGAGATCGTGCGCGCCGCCGGCCTGGTGCTGATCCGCCAGCGTCCGGGTAATGGCCGGGCGATTTTCGTCACGCTCGAAGATGAATGCGGCGGCATGAATTTGCTGATTTGGGCCGATCTGGCCGAGCGTCAACGCAAGGTGCTGCTGGGTTCGCAACTGCTTGGCGTGGTTGCCGAAATACAACGCGCCGACGGTGTGCAGCACCTGATGTGTCGACACCTTGAGAATCACAGCGATCTGCTTGGCGGATTGCCGGTGGTGTCACGCGATTTTCACTGAACGGTGCACGCAACGCCTGCTAACTTGATTTATATCAGCAGAACGAAACGGCACATGGGCTGCGGCGCTAAAGAAAACGCCCCTCAAGCCGCGATCAACAAGATACGGATTCTAAGGACAACCGTGATATGCGAATCGCTACCAGTTATAGCACTGCAGCGGATGAGCAGACGGCCGTTACGGAACTGACGGACGCTATTGAAGGCGCATCCCCCGATCTACTGATTGCATATGCATCGGTAGGTTATTCCGCTGAACAGATCCTGCCGCTGCTGCAGAACAGATATCCCGATACGCCGATGCTCGGCGGCACCTCCTGCCAGGGCGTGATGAGCGCACAGGGATTTCATTCGCGCGCTGGATCAGGGGTCGGCATGTTCGCTGTTTTCGATCCGAACGGCGCCTATGGTGCTGCGGCAGAGCCCAGCGGTGACGATGCACGTGCGGCGGCAAAGGCGGCGACCGAGCGCGCGCTCGAGGTGGCTGGTCGTGCCGGTGAAATGCCGACACTGATCTGGCTATCGGCCGCACCCGGCAGAGAGGAAGCGATACTCGCCGGCATCGCCGACGTCGTCGGACCGAATGTGCCGGTGGCCGGAGGCAGTACCGCTGACAACGACGTGTCGGGCAAGTGGCACCAGTTCTGCGACTGGCACAGTTTTACCGATGCCGTATCCGTGGCCGTGTTATTTCCCAGCACCTCGGTAGCCTGGTCGTTCCACAGCGGTTATCAACCCACGGAGCACAAAGGCCGGGTGACGCGCGCCGAAAACCGGACCATTCGCGAAATCGATGGCCAGCCGGCTGCCGATGTCTATGAAGCCTGGACGGCCGGCGCGCTGCAGGGGCATACGCGTGAACCCTGCAGCGTATTGTCCGGTACCTCGCTGTTTCCGCTGGGCAGACCGATAGGCGCCAATGAAGGTGTAGATTATTTCCGCTTGTCACATCCCGAGGCCGTGACCGAAAGCGGTGGGCTGCGTCTGTTCACCGACGTCGCCGAAGGTGACGAGATCGTCTTGATGACCGGCGACCGCGAGTCATTGTTGACCCGCGCCGGACGCGTTGCCGTGTCGGCGGCGCGCTCGGTCGATATGCAGACCGATGACATCGCCGGTGCGTTGGTGATCTATTGCGCTGGTTGCATGTTGACGGTACAGGACCAGATGCATCGTGTGCCTGCGGAAATATCGGCGGCCTTGGGTAGCGCGCCGTTTCTCGGTGCCTTCACCTTCGGCGAACAGGGCTGCATCAGCGAGGGGCGAAACTACCACGGCAATCTGATGATCTCAGTCGTGTTGTTCGGCAAGGTGCAGCATGAGTGGTAGCAGCGACAGCGCTGAGCTGTTGCGCGAGGCGCTGATCGATCTCGAACGCCTGCGTGATCGCGAGGCTCGTCTGCGCCAGACCAACGAGATGTTGCTACAGGGATTACACAGCCTCAGTTTCGCCGAAACGCCCAAGGCGATGTTCGATGAGCTCTCGACACTGATGCGTGAATCGATGGGTTGTCGCGACGTCTTTGTCCTGCGGATCGCTGAAGACGGCGTGATCGACGTGCCGTTTGCCAGCAATGCGCTGTTTGAAAACAGTCGCTGGTACCACGGAAACCTGTTTGATCGGGTTGTGAGCGGCGAGACCGTGGCCAGCTTCGATGTCTCGCAGATCTCAGAATGGCAGGTTCAGCCGGAAGGGGTTCACAAGATCGTCACCTCGGCGCTGCATGGGCCGCTGACCTACGGTGGACGGTCGGGGCTGCTGATCGCGACGAGCCCGGAGCGCGGGCATTTCTCGCGCAGCCACACGCAGATCATGCGACGCATGCTGCTGTTGATCGAACAGGCGCTGGTGCATATCGAGATTCACGAGTCGCAGCAGCGCGAACAGGCGTTGTTGATCGACCGCGAACAGCTCAAGGAAATGGTCGACGAACGCACCGCCGAGTTGGCCCATGCCATGCAGCTCGCGGTCGAGGCCAACGAATCCAAAAGTCAGCTGGTGGCGAGCATGGCGCACGAGCTACGCACGCCGTTGCACGCGATCATCGCCTTCTCCGACATGGCGCTGAGTCCGGATCACTCTACCGACCAGCAAAAGATGCTGCGTTATTTCAACCGCATCCAGAGCGCAGGAACGACACTGCTGAACCTGGTCGACGAACTGCTCGATCTTTCCAAGATGGAGTCGGGCAAACTCGAGTTTTCGTTTCAGCCGGCCGAGATGAGCGGCCTGGTGAATGCGGTGATCGGCGAATTCGAGTCCATGGCGCATGCGCGAAGCGTAAAGCTGTTCGCGGCGGTGGATCCGGTGGTGGGTGTGGTCGATGCCGATCGCATCAAGCAGGTTGTGCGCAACCTGATCAGCAATGCACTGAAGTTCTCGCCGTCCGGCTCAACGATGCATATCACCTTGACCGGCAATCAGTCGCAGTTGTTGTTATGCGTTGACGACCAGGGAGAAGGTATTGCCGATGCGGATAAGGAACGCATCTTCGACGACTTCGTGCAGACCGCAAACGGTGCGGCCAAAGTCGGCGGCAGCGGCCTTGGGCTGGCGATCTGCCGCGAGATCGTGCGCGCGCATCATGGCAGGATCTGGGTCGAGAACGCCTCCGGCGGCGGCGCCAGTTTTCGTGTCAGCCTCCCCGTAGGGGCGGGGCTGGCGCGCCACATCGCTTGATCGGCGGGGCCGCGCGTTCCGCCAACTTTCCCGGCAACTTCACCAACTGAAGTAGCTGAACCCCTGCTCCTGTAGCAGCATGATGTCTTCGACCCCGATCGGTACGACCTTGGCATATTCGACTAGGTTCTCTTCGGTCCAGCCGAGGGTGTCCATCGTATTTTTGCAGGCATGAAACGCGACGCCATAGGCTGCCAGCGACGATGCGCGCTCACGCGCTTCTTCGTCGACCGGGCGTTCCGGCGGATCGCCGAGCAGATGAATCCCGGGCCCGAAGCAGGCGACGATAATCTGCACATTGTCGCCGTGTTTACGAATCAACTCGCCCACCGAGAACATGATGTGCGACAGGTAATCGTTGTCGGCCTTGTTGCACTGATAGACGATCTGATGCTCGGATTTGTCTTCGAAGTGTGTGTCGGTGTGGTGCGCCTGTGCTTGCTTGAGCGCAAACAAGCCGCCCGCGGCGCTCATCCATTGAATCACGCGGCGTCGCGCTGTGTTGACTGATGGCATTGCTGTCCTCTGTCTGCGGTTACCAGGGGCTGCGACCTGCGCGCCCCTTGTTGTTGTGGTGGTTATTCATTAGACAGCGGATTCGTGGTTCTATTCCACTCGGGGAGCAACGGACGCGGTTCGGGACGAAACTTCGTCGCGTGTTCGCAGTCTAGAGCGGGAAGCCAGTAGGAATACCAGTCTCTGTGAAAAGGTTATTCGACATTCGCCAGGTGAGCGGCATCGTCCGTGCGGTCGTGCTGATGGCGCTCGCCACCGCATTGGTCGCCTGTAGCCGCACCGAAATGCTGTACGAGAACGCCGATTGGCTGATACTGCGGTGGACCGGCGAGCTGGTCGACGCCAGCGACGAACAGCGCGAGGCGTGGCGCGAACCGTTTGCCGGGGTGATGTCGGATCACCGTCGCCAGCTGCTTTCGCCGGTCGTCGAGTGGCTGAATTCCGCCGAGGTCCAGGTCGCCGGGCATGCGACCGCCAGCGACATTCAGTGCCTGATGGACAGCGCCGACCAGCTCTATCGACGTCACGCGGCGCTTGCCGTGCCGCTCGGCATGCAGGTCGTCGGCGAACTGTCCGCCGATCAGGTCGCTCACCTCGAAGACGAGTTGCGCGACCGCGATGAAGACTACCGTGACGACTATCTACAGGAAGATCCTGAGGAACGTCACGCAGACAGGGTCGAACGGTATGTTGAACGGTTGGAGCGCTGGAGTGGCGATCTGACCGCATCGCAGGTCGGCATGGTGGACGATGCCGTCAAACAGATGCCGGATATTGCGCAGGACTGGTTCGCGTACCGGCAGCAACAGCAGCAGACGCTTGTGCGCCTGTTGAAGCAAGGTGCATCCGAGGAAAGGCTACGTGACCACCTGCATGCCTGGTGGGTTGAGCGTGCGGATCAGTCGCCCAAGCTGCTACGCAGCAGCGACGAGTTTCGCCGGCAGTGGAGCAGTCTGACCGCCGATCTGTTCAACAGCATGGACGACGATCAGCGAACGACCCTGATCGGCAATCTGCGTGAGGTGCGCAACGACCTCGCACGGTTTGTCGATCAAAGCCAACCGACCGTGATGCTGGCCGACCTCGGTTCAAAGAACTGCCCGTGATGCCTGGCCATTGCCGGGCTTGAAAGCTCACCAAGTGGCTGCGGGCTGATTGCTCGAAACCTGAAGGCTTTTGCGTACGTCGGCCAGCAGTTCTACGGCGTTCGGATGGCGATCTTCTTCTTTGCCGGCCGCTGCGCTGATCAAGGCCATGGCCGAGTCGATCTGTTCCGGGGTGAACTTGTCGACGCTGGGCGCCAGAAACTTGCGTACATTGCTGCGAACCTCGGTGCCGTCACCGAGCAGGTGAGCGCTTGAGATCAAAAGGCCCGCGGCGTCCTTTTTCGACAGGCTGAAATCGTTCTCGAACTTGTCGAGCAGCAGGCTCTTGTCTTCTTTCGAGATGTCGCCATCGGCCTTGGCGGCGGCCACCATCAGGATGGCGGTCGCATCCATCGGGCTGGCGATCTTGAACACCGGGTTACCGTTGTATTGCTTCTTCCACTTGCGGCGACGGTGCCACAGAAACGGATTCAGGCCGCCCAGATCGAAGCCGGCTTCGGCGAGGCGGTTGAGCAGAATGAGAATGGTGACAGTTGTCCCTAAGATACCAAGCAGAATATGCATGTCCCGGTCCCTGGATTGTTATGTTGCTATGGCTAGTCGGCGGCTAGCATTTTTGCCGATTATGCCCGGCCTAGCGGCGGCTTGCCTACATTCCTGAGGCGTTTGGTGAAACTCGTTCCTTTACTTTGCCAAGCGACGAAGGTGGCGGCTTTCGTCATTCCCACTGCCGAAAGTTACCCTCGGCGACCAGTTCCTGCATGGTGACGCCAAGGGTTTCCATGAACCCGTTGCGGTCACCGCTCCATTGCAGATGCCGGCCGATGAACACATCGCAAAAGAACGGCACCAGGATGGCTTCACCCTTGGGTAGTGCCATGCCCAGACCGTGCAGGTAGACCGGCACGATGGGTACATCAGGACGGCGCTTGGCCAGATGCGCGACGCCGGTCTTGAATTTCCCCAGGCGCTCAGGCTCGCCGCGGCTGCCTTCCGGAAACAGGATCAGTATTTCGCCGCGGTCCAGCGCATCGACCATGTCGGACAGCGGATCTTTGTGACCTGCCTTGACCTGTCGTTGTAGTGGGATGATGCCGATGATGTTGAGGGCGAACCAGCGCGTGAACGGCTTGGTCATGAAGTAATCCATGGCCGCTACCGGACGGATCTTCGGCAGTAGCCGCAGCGGAAACAACGACATCAGCACCAGCGTATCGAGGTGGCTGTTGTGGTTTGCAACGACAACTGCCGGCCCCGCATTCGGCATCAGCTCGCGCCGTCGAACATGCAGGCCCAACACGATCAGCACCAACGGTCGAACGATCAGCGCGAAGAACAGGAACCGCAGCGGATGTGCCATGTCGTTCAGTAGTGCAGGTAGTAGACCAGGTGGAAGAACAACGGCGCGGTAAAGGTCAGGCTGTCGATGCGGTCCATGATGCCGCCATGCCCCGGTATCAGGCTGCCGCTGTCCTTGACGCCGATATCGCGTTTGACCGCTGAGATCACCACGTCGCCGATAAATCCGGCCAGCCCAATGAGTAGGCCGGTGGCGGCGGCAGTCCAGCCGTGTAACGGTGTGAGATAAGGGCCGATCAGCCAGGCCAGCAGCGTTGTCGTCAGCACACCGCCGGCGAGTCCTTCGACAGTCTTCTTCGGACTCACCTTGGGCACAACTTTGTGCTTGCCGAACAGTTTGCCCCAGGTGTACTGCGCGACATCGTTGAACTGGGTCAGGAAGATCAGGAACAGCATCAGGCCCGCCCCGCCGGCGACCGGGTTGCGTTCTTCCGGCAGGGCGAGCAGATAGGCGGCGTGACTGATGCTGAACACGGTCGTCATCAACGCCCAGTGCAGCGTGCCGGCTGCCTTGAGAAAGCCCTCGGTCTGCCCGGCCAGCACCATGCGCGCCGGGATCAACAGAAACAGGTACACTGGGATAAAGATGATGAACATGCCGTACCAGCCGATCCACACCCAATAGAACTGGAGCGGAATCGCCAGAAAACCCCAGAAGATCACGCGACGATCGGCCCGTCGCGTCGACATCATCGACAGGAATTCCTTGAACGCGAGGAACGAGACGAATCCCAGCAGCACGATCGAGAACGCCGGGTTGAACGCGATAGCCAGCGTGAAGATGCCGACCATGATCCACCAGGATTTGATACGCGCGGCAAGTTCGCTGTAGTCCTTGTCCGAGCGCAGTTGCAGCAGCCAGGTCAGTGCGCTGGCGAACGCCAGCAGGGCGAAGATGCCGCCCAAGGCGATGCCGACCGGCCCGATCTCGAAATCGTTCATGCCTCTTGCGCTCCGTCACTCTCGCGCAGCGCCTGTCGAGCGCGGTTGAGCAGCGTCATCACCGACAGCGCCACCATGAGCCACAGCAAGCCGGTGCTCCAGGCGCCGGGCGTCACACCGAGGCCCAGCAACAGGCACAGAAAGCCGAACGCGAACGCGCGGTCGCTCTTGCCGAACGGACCGTCGTAACGGCGGCTTGCGCCGATCTGGATGGCGACCACGCCAACCATCTCGACCATGATGGCAATGACGGCGATCAGCACGACAGGCAGCGCGTCGACGCCGGGCACCAGGGCGAGCGGTAGGTACAGCGCGCTGTCGGATACCACGTCGCCGATTTCGTTCAGCACCGCCCCGAGCCGGCTCTGCATCTGGTGTTCGCGCGCCAGCATGCCGTCGATGGCGTTTAACGCCATACGTACGAACAACCACAGCGGCATCAGCAACAGCAACCATTGCGTCGCCGGAAATGCAGCGATAGCTACGCCAAGCATGATCGACAGCACCATCGCCGCGAGCGTCACCATGTTGGCGGTGATGCCGTTATTTACGAGCGATTGATTCAGTGGGCGCAACAGTGCCTGAAAGCGAGGTTTCAGGTCATAAATACTCGGCATGGCGTATCCCTACGGCAGGCATCAAATGGAAGGCGTTAGCTGACGCGATTTACAACGCGACGTCTTTTTCGCAACGGGCAGACGCGCGATGCCGCGTCATTCGCCCTGTCTGTTGTTCGGCCGCGCCGCGTGATTATGCCTAAAAGACGCCGCTTTGAAATCTCGGTATCTCCGACGAGGCTGTCGAAGCGGATTGTGACCGGGTATGAATCACCGGGAGCCGTCTATCGTCAACGCCTGGAGTCGGGCAGTGGCATATCGCATAATCGCGCTCCGTCGTCAGTCATCCGATGTCAGTCCCGTGTCTTCTGCAGTATCTTCTTCCTCCGTTTCGCTTCCTTTCATTCCCGACCTCAGCGCAGAACAGCGCGTGGCGTTGCAGGCCAAGGCGGCACAGATTGCCGGCGTTCAGCCGTCGTTCGCCGACGTGTTGGGGGCGACAGGGCAGGGGCCGGAAATGCAGGTGATACCGGCAGGTGTCTTCGAAATGGGCTCGCATCACAGCGAGTTCGGTCACCGGCTCGAGGAAGGACCGGCCCACTACCAGCAGGTTGCCCATCACTTCGCCATCGGGCGTTATCCGGTCACGGCAGACGAATTTGCGCTGTTCGAGCGTGACAGTGGATGGCGTTGGCGTTCCGATCTCATCCGAACCGCAGGCCGACATCCGGTGATCAACATCCGCCATGGCGAGGCCGAGGATTATTGCCGCTGGCTCAGCGATCGCAGCGGCCACCGCTACCGGCTGCCGAGCGAGGCGGAGTGGGAATACGCCTGCCGCGCAGGCTCCCTCACGCCGTTTGCATTCGGCGAATCGGTTAGCTGCAAGGACGTGCATTTCAAGGCGACCTTCCCATACGACGAAGCACGCAAGAAGAAGCGTTGGTACCTGCCCAAGTGCGTGCCGGTCGCGCATACCCTGCCTGTCGGCAGTTACCGGCCGAACGCCTGGGGACTGTACGACATGCACGGCAACGTCTGGGAGTTCACCGCCGACAACTGGACCGAGTCACACGTGAACCTGCCGCGACGCCATCCGGCGCCGAAGGCCCGCCGCAATGATTGGATCACGGTACGTGGGGGCTCCTGGTTCGATGCGGCAGTGTATGCGCGTAGTGCCGCCAGACGCATGCGTCTGCGCGATGAACTCGATGTCAATCTCGGATTCCGCGTGGTGCGCGATCTGCCGCAGTGAAGCGGTGCCGGGTCAAGGTTTGGCGCCTACGCATACCGCCGTGCCGGCACAGGCGGCTGCAATGGCCCGTGCAGGTGTTCGCGGGCCGCATCAGCGTTTATCTCGGTTTGTGTCAGGTCAGCGACGCATCGCCCCGGCGGGTTGAAGTTACCCACGTTCATCGGTCTGCAGAGGGTCTGCGAATGGGGGCACTTGCCGCCCGCTCCGTGGGCACATCATTGAGTGCAAGTGGGCGGTCAACCGTCATTATTTAAAAACACGCGACATCACCCGAGGCCGAAGCCGGCGATTCAAACGACTGAATTTTCAAGAGATTTGGTGGGTTACAGCGACATAATGGGCGCACTGTCTTAACCTGCGTTATGGGGTAAAACAGGTGCAAAAACGTGTTTTTTGGGGTGAAAAACGTGAAAAATGGTGCGTCGCGCCAAAAAAACCTTTGGCGGGTTGGGCACGCACAAACCCCTCTCGCGCCAAAACGCGATGAAGCAGGTTCGTCCGAATCTAAATATAGAAGCAGCGCTCAATAACGCAAGTGCGCTGGTCCATTAACCAGATCGCAGCGCGCTTGGCAGGCCGGGAGCCACGTTGGCGGTGGGTCGGTCCGTTCACTCCGGTCGTCGGGCAGGCTACCGAAGGTCGGGCGAACCAGCGGCGGCCGCCTGCGGCTCGTGTACGTCATCCCGGTGACCTCGCCGTCGTTCGAGTCGCCCGGTAGCCCTGCGAAGCCGACAAGCACGGCTTCGGTGCAAACCCGACTACGCAAACGTCGCCGCCTCGTTGTGCTAAGCGAAGCTCAAGCCATATCGATGCAGGATCCTGCCCGCCCCGGTCGGAGGCCGACCAATTGCTGGGCAAACCGACATGCTTTGCACGGCTGGTGGTGGTCAGTCTTTCATCGCCGATGGTAGAGTTCTGCGCCATGAAATGGCTTTCGTGTATCGCGTTGGATTTCCGTTGAGCATGCAGTGGCAGCATTTGCTCTCACGCGCCCGGCTGGGCTCGAGTGAACCCCCCAAAGCGTCATTTGCGCGCACCGATTTTCAACGTGATTTCGACCGCGTGGTGTTCTCCTCGGCGTTTCGCCGCATGCAGGACAAGACGCAGGTCTTCCCATTGTCGAAAGTCGACTATGTGCGCACCCGTCTCACGCACAGTCTTGAGGCCTCGAGCATCGGTCGCTCATTGGGCACATTGGTCGGCGAACAGGTGATTGCACGCCATGGCCTCGATCAGTTCGAGGCAGCCGATTTCGGCGGCATCATCGCGGCCGCCTGCCTGGCGCACGATATCGGTAATCCACCGTTCGGCCATTCCGGTGAAGACGCCATTCGTAACTGGGCGCAGACCGCACCCTATGGCGCGCGCCGTGTGGCGATGCTCAGCGGCAGCGAGCGCGAAGACTTCCTGTCGTTCGAGGGCAATGCACAGGGCTTTCGCATCATCACCCGGCTGCAGAACCCGGATAACCCCGGCGGGTTGCAACTGACTTGCGCGACGCTGGCTGCGTTCACCAAGTACCCGCGCGAATCCTTTCTCGGCGGCAGTCGCTTCGATGGCGTCAGCGCCAAGAAGCAGGGCTTCACAGCCGCCGATCGTGCCGCCTTCGAGACCGTCGCCGAGGCTGTCGGCCTGATCGCGCGCGACACTCATCATGCGATGTGGTGCCGGCACCCACTGGCATTCCTGGTCGAGGCGGCCGATGACATCAGCTATCGCGTGATCGACATCGAAGACGGCTACCGGCTTGGTCATTTCAGCTACCAGGAAGTGCTCGATCTGTTTTGGCCGCTGATCAGTGACCCCGACCGTCAACGTCCGCGCCTCGAGCACATCAAGGATGCGAAAAACCGCGTCGAGTTTTTGCGCGCCAAGGTCATCAACGAGATCATCAACCAGGTGGTGACCTGTTTTCTCGATAACGAAGCTGAGATCCTGGCAGGGCGCTTCGATATCCCACTGCTCGAAGAGTTGCCCCTGCGCTCGTCTCTCGACGCGCTGATCGATTCGGCCCGACAGCGCATCTATTGCGCACCCGAGGTGGTCAGCATTCAGGCCGCGGGCTTCCAGGTGGTCAGTGACCTGCTGGAACGCTTCGCCGAGGTCGTCGACGACGTGGCCGAACACGGCGAGCGCGCATCGTCGCGCAGTCGCATGTTGATTCGCCTGGTCCCGGAGCAGTTCATCGGGCCCGACAATGTACCGGCCGAAGATCCCTACCAGCGTCTATTGCTGCTCACCGACTTCGTCTCCGGCATGACCGATTCGTATGCGGTCAGCCTGTACAAAAAGGTTACCGGTATCTCGCTGCCGGGTGGTTGAAGCCGGTGCAACTCCAAGCAACAGGCGCGACACCTGGGGGTGAGTGATGTGTGGCCGATACTTCCTGCATTCGACGGCCGACAAGCTCACGGCGCTGTTCGGCGAAATGCCGATGCCGTTGCTGTCTCCGCGCTACAACATCGCACCGACACAACCCATCCCGATCATCCGCCAGGATGCGCAGGGCCGACGCGAAATGGTGTTGGTACGATGGGGGCTGATTCCGAGTTGGTCGAAGGGACCGGACAGCCGCTACAGCATGATCAACGCACGCCTGGAAACCGTCACCGAGAAACCTGCATACCGCAACGCCTTCCGTTATCGTCGCTGCTTGATTCCTGCCGATGGCTTTTATGAGTGGCATACGAGCGGCGGCGCCAAGCAGCCCTACGTATTGCGCGCAGCAGATAAACAGCCGCTGGCGCTGGCCGGCCTGTGGGAGCATTGGCAGGACGCCAATGGCAACGAGATCGATTCATGCAGCATCCTGGTGAAAGCCGCAAACCAGCAGGTCAGTCGTATCCATGACCGCATGCCGGTGATCGTATCGCCGAAGTCGTTCGATCTGTGGCTGGACATACACAAGCAGAAACCGCAACCGATCGAAACGTTGCTGGCCGCTCAACAGGCGCCGGACCTGGCGATCTATCCGGTTGGCCGGGCGGTGAACAGCCCGAAGAACGATTCCTCCGACCTGCTCGAACCCGTGGAGCCAACAGACTGATGGCGTCGATCGACCGCTTGCTCGAGATCATGGCGCGCCTGCGCGACCCGCAGAACGGATGCCCCTGGGACCAGCGTCAGACCTACGCGACCATCGTGCCCTATACCCTCGAAGAGGCCTACGAGGTGGCCGACGCGATCGAACGCGGCGCCATGGATGAACTGCGCGATGAGTTGGGTGATCTGTTGTTCCAGGTGGTTTTCTACAGCCGCATCGCCGAAGAAGAACAGCGCTTTGATTTTTCAGACGTGGTGCACGGAATCTGCGACAAGATGGTACGGCGTCATCCCCATGTGTTCGACGACGCATCGTATGATGACGAGCAGCAATTGCACGCGGCCTGGGAAAAGAAAAAGGCCGAGGAACGCGCCGGGCGCAGTGACAGCGCAAAGCACAGCCAGATGGACGGCATCGCGCGCGCACTGCCGGCGTTGGTGCGTGCAGAGAAGCTGCAGAAGCGCGCGGCGCGTGTTGGTTTTGACTGGCCGAGCGCACAGGGCGCATACGACAAGATCCGTGAAGAGTTGGACGAGGTCAGCGAAGAGATGCAGGCGGGTGACGATGAATGCCTGCAGGACGAACTCGGCGACCTGATGTTTGCGATGGTCAATCTCGTCCGGCTGGCGGGTATGGATGCGGAGCAGACGCTGCGCGCGGCCAACGACAAGTTCGAACGTCGTTTCCGTGCGATGGAAACGACCTTGCATGACAGCGGTCACGCAGACCTCGGCAAGCTCGATCTGCAGGCGCTCGATGCCGCCTGGGAAGCGGTCAAGCGAAATGAAAAGACGGAACCTCAACGATAGAAAACGGGTCCTCACAGGCGTGCGGACCGATGGAAGTAAGGAGAGCGTTATGCTGACGAGCAAACGACTTATGGCGGTGGTGTTGATCGCTGCGAGCGGCCTGTTTGGCGGTTGTGCCGTCAACCCGGTGACCGGTAAGAACGAGATCGCCTTCGTTCCCGAATCGCAGGAGCTGGCGATCGGGCAGAAAAATTACGGCCCCTACCGTCAGGCCCAAGGTGGCGACTATGTCGTCGAACCGGAATTGAGCCAGTACGTGAAGTCGGTTGGTGGTCGCCTGGCTAAGGTCAGCGATCGCAAGCTGCCCTACGAGTTCAGCATCCTGAACGATTCCACGCCCAATGCCTGGGCGCTGCCGGGCGGCAAGATCTCAATCAACCGCGGCCTGTTGGTCGAGCTCGACAACGAGGCGGAGCTCGCTGCCGTCCTCGCCCACGAGATTGTGCACGCCGCGGCCCGTCATAGTGCGCAGGCGATGGAGCGGGGCGTATTTCTGCAGGGCGCCCTGGTGGCGGCCGGTGTCGCGCTCGGTGGCACGGACTATCGCGACGTCGGCATGGCGGCCGCCGGTGTCGGCGCGCAGCTGACCAATCAGAAGTTCAGCCGCGGGGACGAAAGCGAGGCCGATGCCTACGGTATGCAGTACATGGTGCGCGCGGGCTACGATCCGGCAGCTGCGGTGCGCTTGCAGGAAACTTTCGTGCGGCTGGCCGAAGGCAAGGAAGCGGACTGGCTGAGCGGGCTGTTCGCCAGTCACCCGCCATCGCGCGAACGTGTCGCGGCCAACCGCGAAATGGTCGCGAAGTTGGGTAACCCGGGGGGAGACGTCGGGCAGGCGCGCTACCAGAACGCGATCGCGCGCTTGAAGCGCACCAAGCCCGCGTACGAGGCCTACGATGAGGCACGCACGGCGTTCAAAGACGGCAAACTCGACACGGCCATGGCGAAGGTTGATCGGGCGATCAGCATCGAACCCAAAGAGGCGGCTTTCTACGGCCTGCGCGGTGAGATCCAGGCGGCCAAGAACGGCGACAAGAGTGCGCTGAAAGATCTCGACAAGGCAGTAGCCTTGAACCCCGACTACTTTCGACCGTTGCTGGTGCGGGGTTATATGCGCCAGGAAGCGGGCGATACCGGCGGTGCCGAACGCGACCTGAAACGTAGCCTGTCGTTGTTGCCGACGGCTGAGGGTTACTACAGCCTGGGCAACGTGGCCGCCAGGCAGGGCAAGGAGTCGCAGGCGATCGGCTATTTCCAGAAGGCTGCCACGTCGTCATCAAACGTGGGCAAGGCCGCAACCAAGCGCCTTGCACAGCTCGATCTGAACAAGAACCCGGCGCGCTACGTGGCAACCGCGATGGGCCTGAGCAAGGACGGTTACCTGGTGGTCAAGATCGCCAACGAAGCGGGCGTCGCCGTGCGCAACGTGCGGGTGGTTGTCGGACCGAAGTCGATCAACGGTGTGCGCAAACAGATCGAGTTTGGTATCGATCGGGTGCTCGACGCCGGCAAGGCGGTGCAGGTCAAAACCGATCTGGGACCGATGAGTGTATCCAAGGCGCGCGGTTACGGTGCGGTTGTCAGCAACGCGGAGCTGGCTCGCTAGCGCAAACGATCAGGAAGTCCGGATGAGTTTTTTCCGTCACATAACTGCCTGCAATTCACCGATCGACGAGGTCTTTCTGCCCTGGCGAATCGATGAGCAGGTCGTCGGTCTGGTGAGGCCTGCGTTCATCGAACACCTGCGCCGTTTCCCCGATGTGTTCGAATTCGGCGACGCGCAGTTTCGCCTGGCGCCCGACCTCGACGGTTTCGAGGCGCGCAGCGAGGCGCTGAACGAAGTCGCACGTGCGTTGTCTGACGCGGAGGTGATCTCACCTTATATGGGCGAGCCCTATGCAGTGACACCGGGCGGGCGCGAGTCGGCCGTGTGCGTGGTCGATCGGGCGGCCGCAGCCTACTTTGGCGTGCACTCTTTCGGTCAACACCTTAATGGTTACGTCAAACGTGCCGATGGCATCTACATGTGGCTCGGTAGGCGGGCCCGCGATCGACTGCTGTTTCCCGGGTACCTCGACAACATGGTGGCCGGCGGACTGCCGCATTCCTTGAGCCTGGAAGAAAACCTGGTCAAAGAATGCGCCGAAGAGGCCAACGTACCCGAAGAACTGGCTAGGAATGCTGTTCCTGTGGGTGCGGTGTCGTACAACAGGGTTGCCGAACGTGGACTACGGCGCGATGTTTTGTACTGCTACGACCTGGCGTTGAGCGACGATTTCGAGCCGCGCAATACCGATGGCGAGGTTGAGGAGTTCATGTTGCTGCCGCTCGACGAGGTCGCCCGCATCGTGCTTGAAACCGAGGAAATGAAGCTGAACTGCAACCTGGTGGTGATCGATTTCCTGATCCGGCATGGCTGGCTGCCGCCGCATCATCCGGAGTACCTCGATTTGGTCACCGGTCTGCGGCAGCCGATGCACCGCCAGGGCGAACAGTAATCCGCAAATTGCCGATATAGACCCTAAACCGGGGAAAACCCGCTGTTTACGGGGCTTTAAACCGCGGTATCGTGCCCTTATTTTCAAAGGCGCTAAACTGCCTGAAGACTTGCTGCAAAGGCCAATGTGCGGCAAGGTGGATTTTCGCGACGGCCCGAGGCCGTAGGTTGTGCGCGGCCGTGCCCGCGACGAGGTGACTGTATGAAGCTGCGAGTTTTGACTCTTTTGCCTGTGGCCTTCTGCCTGGTGACGGGCGGTGCATTGGCCAAGCCGACGACGGTGTCGATCGACGAACTGCGTGCTGACGAGCAGCAACGCCAGACCGCCCTGATCATCACCCAGGTCATGGAAAAGTTTCACTACCGCAAACCGCGCCTCGACAACGACATGTCATCCGCGGTTTTTGATCGTTACCTCGAATCGCTGGACGCCAACCGCAGTTTCTTCAGTGCCGCCGACATCGCGGAGTTCGAGGCCTATCGCGACAAGCTGGATGACAGCCTGCGTACCGGCAAACTCGAGCCGGCGTTTCAGATCTTCCGCCGTTTCCGCGAGCTGGTCGAATATCGCATCGGCTTCGCCACAGATTTGCTCGAGAGCAACGAGTTCAATTTCAATCGCGACGAGCAGTACCAGTTCGACCGCTCCAAGGCCGAGTGGATGCCCGACGGGGCTGCGCTCGACGATCTGTGGCGCAAGCGGGTGAAGAACGACATCCTGTCTCTGCGCCTGTCCGGCAAGGACGAGAAAGAGATTAACAAGACCCTTGGCAAGCGCTACGAAGGGATCGCCCGTCGGGTCAGCCAGATGGCCGCGGAGGACGTATTCCAGGCGTTCGTCAATGCGTTCACGCTGAGCGTCGAACCACACACCAGTTATATGTCGCCGCGCCTGTCGGAGAATTTCGATATCGGCATGCGCCTGTCGCTGCAAGGTATCGGCGCAGTGCTAAGCAACGATAACGAGTTCACCGAGATTCAAAGCACGGTACCGGGCGGCCCGGCCGAAAAGAGCGGTGAACTCAAGAGCGGCGACCGCATCGTCGGTGTTGCGCAGGGCGACGGCGGCGAGATGGAAGATGTCATCGGCTGGCGCCTGCAGGACGTCGTCGATCTGATCCGCGGCCCCAAAGACAGCATCGTGCGCCTCAGCATCCTGCCGAAGAGTCAGGGTATCGGCGGGCGGACGCGCGAGGTCACGCTGACCCGCGACGAGATCAAGCTCGAAGACAAGGCAGCCAAGAGCGAGGTGATCGAGGTTGAAGGCGTGCGCCTCGGCGTGGTCGAGATCCCGGCCTTCTACCGTGACTTCGGCGCGCAAGCGGCCGGGGTGGAAAATTTCCGCAGCACCACGCGCGACGTGCGCGCGCTGCTCGACAAGCTGCAATCCGATCGGGTCGACGGCATCATCATCGACCTGCGTCGCAATGGCGGCGGCTCCTTGTCCGAGGCCACCGAACTGACCGGATTGTTCATTGAGAAGGGGCCGGTCGTTCAGGTCAAGGATTCGTCAGGCAACGTCGAGATCGAGCGCGACCCCGATCCGGAGCAGGTGTATGCCGGCCCGTTGGCGGTGCTGGTCGACCGCAACAGCGCATCGGCCTCTGAGATCTTTGCCGGTGCAATCCAGGACTACAACCGCGGCCTGATCCTCGGTGAACCGACTTTTGGCAAGGGCACCGTGCAGACCCTGGTCGATCTCGGCCGTTTCCTGCGTTCGCGTGACGACATCGGGCGCCTTCGCCTGACCATGGCGCAGTTCTTCCGCGTACAGGGCGGCAGCACGCAGCACCGCGGCGTGATGCCCGACATCGTCTATCCGACCGCCAAAGGTGCGGCCGAGCACGGCGAACGTGCGCTCGACAATGCCTTGCCCTGGGCATCGATTCAGCCGGCGGAACACCAGTTGCTCGGTGTGCAGTCGGTAACCGAACTGCGCGAGGCGTCGGCGCGTCGGATCGCCAAGAACCCCGGTTTCCGTTTCCTGATCGAGGAAGAGGAAGACCTGATCGACCTGGAAAAGCGCAACACCGTGTCGCTGCGTGAATCGGTACGTCGCGCCGAGTGGGATGAACGCGAACAGGTGCGTTTGGACCGTCGCAACCGGCTGCGCGAGTTCCGCGGTCTGCCGGCGCTCGATAATCTAGACGACGCCGATGAAGAGCGTTTCGTATCCGAAGAAGAAAAGGACGAGGAAGGTATCCGACGCATCATGTTGGAAGAGTCCGCCAATATCCTGGCAGATCAGATTCGTTCGACGCGTCCGCGCACCGCATTGGTCAACTGACACCGAACGCAAACGGCCGACTGTCGTCGGCCGTCATCACTTCGCTATTGTTCAGGCTGCGGGCTGAGTGTGTCAGCTATTCGCCGCGTCACCGTGCGGCGTGCTGTTGGCGCTCTTGTGAATCGAGCGGTCGACACCTTTCTCGATCCATTTACGCACCCGATTGGCATCGCCGAACGGCGTCAGCTTGCCGAAGGAGTTCAGCAGCACCAGCACGGTCGGTGTGCCGTTGAACTCGGTATGCATCACCAGGCATCGACCGGCCTCGTTGATGTAACCCGTCTTGGTAATCTGGATATCCCACTTGCCGCTGCGCAACAGGCGGTTGGTGTTCAGGTAGCGCAGCGAGCCGCGACCCTGCTGCGGGCTGACGTACATCTCGGGGCGCGTGGTCGCTTGGCGGATGCCTTCGTATTGCATCGCAGCGAACACCATCTGCGCAAGATCCTGGGCCGATGCCATGTTTCCCGCGTCCAGTCCGGCCGGGTCGACGAACTGCGATTGGCTCATGCCCAGTTCAGTGGCCTTCGCGTTCATCGCCTTGATGAAAGCCCCCAGACCGCCGGGGTAGGTTCGACCCAACGCGGCCGCCGCACGATTCTCCGACGACATCAGCGCCAGCGTGAGCAACTGGTGGCGTGTCAGGCGAGATCCGACCCGCAGGCGCGAGCCGGTCATCTTGCGCATGTCGCGATCGGCATCGGTGATCTCGATCATCTCGTCGCCGGGTAGCTTGGCGTCAAGAATGACCATGGCAGTCATCAGCTTGGTCACCGATGCAATCGGCATCGCGCGATTCGCCTCGCGCTCATACAGCGTGTTGCCGAAGCGGTCCACCACCAAGGCTGCTTTCGAACGCAGATCGAGTTTGGTGGTTTCGAGTTGCTCCCACAGGCGTAGTGCGCGGCTGCCGTTGGGGCTCTCGGCCCAGACGGATGCCGTCGACAATGCAAGTAGGGAACTCAGTGCGGATGCGAGTACAAGCTTACGCGTTTGCATGGCTCTTAATCATGGCTCAGGTTACCTTTGTTCGCAAACCCGGCAGCGATGAAATTGTGCACCGGGTTATAATCGCGCGCCTTCCCTGCCTCTTCGGGAGACACTGTTGCTCAACTCTGTTCGTAACCGGCTGACGCAGCTTGCCGGTGAAGCCGATATTCAACTACTGCGCGATGGCCGCTTCGGGCTCGAAAAAGAGAGTCTGCGCGTTGCCACGACGGGCGGCATCGCATTGACACCGCACCCGAAGGCGCTTGGATCGGCTCTTACTCATCCAGATATAACGACCGATTACTCCGAAGCTTTGATGGAGTTCATCACGCCGCCGATGACCGACGTGCAATCGGCGCTCGACTATCTGGCTGATCTGCAGGCCTACGTCTACCGTCATCTGGATGACGAGATCCTGTGGGCGACGAGCATGCCGTGCGTTCTGGCGGGTGACGAGAATATCCCGATCGCGCACTACGGTACCTCCAGCGCGGGCCGTATGAAACACCTGTACCGGGTTGGTCTGGGTCACCGCTATGGGCGGGTGATGCAGGTGATTGCCGGGGTGCACTTCAACTGGTCTTTCGCCGAGGCGCTATGGCCGGCGCTGCACAAGATCGAAGGGGGCGAGGGCAGCCTGCGGGCGTTTCGCGATGCGCGTTACATGGGGCAGATCCGTAACCTGCAGCGCTACGGCTGGCTGATTCCGTACCTGTTCGGTGCGTCGCCGGCGGTGTGCAAGTCGTTCTTTCTCGGCCAGGCGACCAACCTGCCGTCGTTCGATGAGACGACCTACTATGCGCCCCATGCCACGTCGCTGCGCATGGGCGACATCGGCTACCAGAACAGCCGTGAAGAGGGTCTTGGTATCAAGGCCTGCTACAACGACGTGCACTCGTACGCCGAGAGTCTGCTGCGCGCGACGATGCAGCCGGCCGAGGCCTGGGAGGCGCTCGGGGTGAAGGTCGGGGACGACTACCGGCAGCTCAACGCCAACATCCTGCAGATCGAAAACGAGTACTACAGCACCGTGCGGCCCAAGCAGGTGCTTGAGGGCTTCGAAAAGCCGAGCCTGGCGCTGAAGAAACGCGGTATCCGCTACATCGAGCTGCGTTCGTTGGACGTCAATGCCTATCATCCGCTCGGCCTGGACGAGACTCAGGGACGCTTCCTCGAGGTGTTCCTGATGTACTGCCTGCTGGCCGACAGCCCGTTGGTCAGCGTCGGCGAGAAGCGCGAGATCGACCGTAATCTGCTCGATGTCGCGCACCGCGGACGCGAACCGCGACTCACCTTGTACCACCGCGACGTTCGTCTGCCGATGCGCGGTTGGGCGCTGGAGATCCTCGAGTCGATGCTGCCGGTGTGCGAAGCGCTCGATGACATCGAAGGTGGGGCCTGGTTCGAAGACGCGGTGGATATGCAGATTGCGAAGGTCCGCGATCCGCGCCTGACGCCGTCGGCCACGATGCTCGACGAGATGCGCGACAAGGGCGAGAGCTTCTACCAATTCGCCCATCGGCTGTCGTTCCAACATCAGCGCTATTTCCTGCAGCACGCGCTGTCGCCGGAGCGGATCAAAGAACTCGATGCCGCGACCGAGAAGTCGCTCGCCGAACAGGCGGCGTTCGAAGCCCAGCCCCAAGTCGACTTCGACCGTTTCCTCGCCGACTACTTCGCGCAGACCTGAACGCGTATTCAGCGTGCCCCGCCGCCCGACGCCTTGCGTAGTATCCAGTCCATCTGCCGGGTGCCGAGGAAGCGCCGCAGCACGTTGAACAACACCGTGGGTGTGGTTACCGGGTAACGCGCGCGGGGTCTATCGCTTTCCAGCGCGTGGATCACTTTCTCCAGCACGGCCTCCGGCGGCAGGGTGAAACGGCTGGTATCGCCTTTATGCGCGAGACGCGCCTCCATTGCCCGGTAGTTGTCGCGGTGGGCACTGTTTTCAGCGTCGATGTTCGCCTTGTAGTGGCGGAATGCGTTCTCGCGGAAGCGGCTGCTGATCGGCCCCGGTTCGATCAGGCTCACATGGATGCCGCTGTCGTGCAGCTCCAGGCGCAGCGTGTCGCTCAGCCCTTCGAGCGCGAACTTCGAACAGTTGTAGGCGCCGCGATAGGCCATCGCAACCAGCCCCAGCACCGAGCTGTTGTGAATGATGCGACCTTCGCCGTGGCGACGCATGCTCGGCAAGATCAGGCGCGTCAGCTCATGCGTGCCCAACAGGTTGGTGCGCAGCTGGGCTTCGAGGACCTCCCAGGTCAAATCTTCCACCGCCCCGGGTTGGCCGTAGGCGCCATTGTTGAACAGGCCGTAAAGGCGGCCTTCGGTCGTGGCGAGCACCTGTTCGGCGGCGGTGCGAACGGATTCGGGACGGTCCAGGTGCAGCTCGATTGCCTCCAGGCCGGCCTCGCGCAACGCCTCGATGTCTTCCGGTTTGCGGGCGCTGGCGATCACCCGATGGCCACGTGCGTTAAGACCCAACGCCACGCAGCGGCCAATGCCGCTGGAGCAGCCTGTCACCAAGATCGATCGCTTCTGAATTTCGCTCATAAGAACCAAGGGCCTGTTAACACGACTTGGATGCACCGCGCCGATGGCCGATTTTTCGTCTGGCAAGGCGCGTTGAGCGAAGTTTAGCCGGGCTAAATAAGCGAAACGCAACACTGGCAGAGGGAAAATCGGTCCGGCCCGACGGGTTAAGCCTGAAAGCCAGCGATTCGGCGTTGCTCGTCGTTCATTTAGCCCGCCAAACCTCTCTCCTCGCGCCTGGTCTCGCCGCCTTTCAGGCTTAACGCGGCGCATCCAAGTCGTGCTAACAGGCCCTGGCGTAGAACTAAAGTTTTCGCCGCCACATCCGCTACGCAGCACATGAACTCGCGCCGCCGGCAGGGACGGTGTCGCCGGAGTTCGTTCTCTAGGAGGTTAATCGGTGGATATCGCTACGCTCGTCGGCCTGCTCGGCGGCTTCGGCATTATTATCGGCGCAATCGCCACTGGCGGCGATGTGATGTTGTTCGTCAACGTCCCGTCCATTCTCATTGTTGTCGGCGGCACCTTCATGGTGACCCTGATGCAGGTCTCGCTGGCCGACTTTCTCGGCTCGTTCGCCATCGGCCTGAAAGCATTCCTGTACAAGGTAGACGACCCCAAGAAACTGATCGAAGAAGCGGTCGGCCTGGCCGACGTCGCGCGCAAGAACGGCTTGCTGGCACTCGAAGGCCAGGAGATCTCCAACGAATTCATGCAAAAAGGCATCGGATTGTGCGTCGACGGCCACGATCCGGCGCTGGTGCAGAAGATGCTGACCAAGGACATCGACCTGACCATTCAGCGCCACGAGGTCGGTCAGCGCATGTTCAAGAACATGGCGGTGATGGCACCGGCGATGGGCATGATCGGTACCCTGGTCGGCCTGGTGCAGATGCTGGCGAACATGTCCGATCCCGCGGCGATCGGTCCGGCAATGGCGGTGGCCCTGCTGACCACGCTGTACGGCGCCGTCATCGCGAACGCCTTTGCCCAGCCAATGGCCGACAAGCTCGGCCGCGCCAGCGAGTTGGAGCAGACCAACAAATCCCTGATCCTCGAAACCATCGCCGGCATCCAGGAGGGCATGAACCCGAAGGTGCTGGAGCAACTGCTCGGCACGTATCTACCACCGAAGAAGCGCGTCGAAGGCGAGTGAGGTCGCATTAGATGGCAGACGATTGCCCGAAATGCGAAGAAGGCCTGCCGCCATGGATGGGCACCTTCGCCGACCTGATGTCGCTGTTGATGTGCTTCTTCGTGCTGCTGCTGTCGTTCGCCACGATCGATGCCGTGCGCTTCAAAAAAATGGCTGAATCGATGCGCGATGCGTTCGGCGTGCAGCGCGAGATTCCCGCTGCGGAGATCGTCAAGGGCGTCAGCGTGATCAAGATGGAATGGAGTCCGACGGTTTCCGAGCAGGCGGTGATCACCGAGATCCGCCAGGAGACCAGCGAGGTCGAAGAAAAGCATCTGAAGATGCACGACGCCGAAAAGGACAAGCCCGACGAGGGCGAGAACGAGCAGCAGGAAAAACAGCAGGACATCAGAGATCAGCAGCAGCTGAGCGCCGAACAACAGCAAGACATCGACGAGCAGTTGGCGATGCAGGCGGCGCAGGAACAGATGGAGAAAGACCTGGCCGAGCAGTTTGCCGAACTCCAGGACTCGCTCGATCCCGAGGTAGAAGCCGGCCTGGTCACCCTCGAGAAGAAGGAAGGCACGATCATTATCCGCATCCAGGAGAAAGGCTCGTTCGGTTCCGGCAGCGCCAGTCTGGATCCGGACTTTCACAAGGTGATGGACCGCATCAGCAAGGTGCTGGCGCCCAAGCCCGGCAAGATCATGGTGGCCGGTCATACCGACAATATCCCGATTCGAACCGGGCGTTTCCGCTCCAACTGGGAGCTGTCCTCGGCGCGCGCGGTTACCGTGCTGCATTCGTTGCTGCGCAACAAAGACATCGCCGAGAACCGGGTGGTGGTGCAAGGCTTTGCCGACACCCACCCGCTGGTGGCGAACGATTCGCCGCAGAACCGCGCGAAGAACCGCCGGGTCGAGCTGATCCTGTCGCGTGCGGTCGGCGAAAATTTCGATGACATTCAGGAACTGGGTCCGCAAGGCCCCGAGAGTGGCGAAAATGAGTGACGAACCGACGCAGGCAACGGCCAACGAGGAAAGACGCAGCTATTTTCGTATCGACGACACGGTACGCATGAGTCTGCGGCGCGTACCGCCGGAAGAACTGGCGGCACGTCTGGATCGACTCGATCACGACCTGGCGGGGTCGTTCACAGTGATGTCGAGCCTGACCGCGATCACTGCGCAGATGACCGCCAGCCTGCGGCGGATCGAAAACCGCGACGCCGATCTGGCCGCCTACTTGCGGGCGATCGACCAGAAGATCGAGGTCATCGGGCGCGCCTTCATCGCCCAAGAGCCGGAACTGGCGGCTGAAGCGGCCACCGCCGTCAACCTGAGCGCCGGTGGTATGAGCGCGGTGGTCGACGAGATCTACGAACCGGGCACCGAACTGGAGATCCGTCTGCTGCTGTTTCCGTCTTTCACCGGCCTGATGATCTACGGCACGGTCGTAGAGTGCAGCCCCGTGGAAGAGGGCGAAGGTGGTAAGTATCTGGTCCGCATGGAATTTTCCCATATCCGAGAACAGGATCGCGAGTTGCTGATCCGGCATTTGCTGCGTTGTCAGAGCCGTCAGCTGCGTGATCGCAACGAAGACGAAGAGCTATGAGCCTGCAAAAACCCGATGCCGATGAACTCGCCGAGGCCCTGTGCGCCGCCGATGCCATGCGTGCACAGAATGACGACCCGCACCACGTGGCCATTGCGCTGCACTACCTGAACGATCGCTGCCAGGACCTCGAGTCGCTATTGACGGTGGTCGACCGCTACCTGCGTTTCGGTCTGCCGGAGCACGAATTGTCTGAGATGCGCCTGTTGGTGGATCGTTTGCGCGAAGGCGGTTCGTCTCGCCGCCGGCACTCCAGCGTCGACGACTCGCTGCCCATTTGAGTGAAGCGCGCGCGGCCCCGGCTTGAAATCGAAGCCGATGCCCCAAACTCTGAAAAAGTGTCGGTGATACAGCGGGATATCGCCCCGTCAGGTGGCCCTTTCGGTGGCTGTTGCAGCTTCTCCCGGTAAATCCCGCTGTGATAATATTTCCGCAATACGCACTTTTTGGGGATTGTGATAATGCCTTTCTACGAGTATCGCTGCGGCAGTTGCGGCCATGAGTTCGAGGCCATGCAGAAGATGAGCGATGCCGCGCTCACCGATTGCCCGGAATGCGCCAAGCCCGAGCTGGTAAAACTGATCTCGGCAGCCGGTTTCCGCCTCAAGGGCGGCGGCTGGTACGAAACCGATTTCAAGAGCGGCGCGAAGAAGAACGTCGCTGAATCGAAGGGCAGTGGCGAGAAGTCCGGCGGTCACGCCTGCGGCACCGGTAGCTGCCCGGCCTGCAACTGATTTACGAATAACCTTACAATAGCTTGATCAAAGGCGCCCCGAGATGGGGCGCCTTGTCTTTTGAATTCGGGAAATATGCCATGCGCAGCCATTACTGCGGTGAAGTGAACACTGCACATATCGACCAGACCGTGGAATTCAGCGGCTGGGTGAACCGTCGCCGCGACCACGGTGGTGTCATCTTTATCGATCTGCGTGACCGCAGCGGCTTGGTGCAGGTGGTATACGACCCCGATCTGCCGGATGTATTCGCTATCGCCGAGCAGGTGCGCAACGAATTCGTCGTGCGTGTGAAGGGCCGCGTCCGCGCCCGCCCCGAGGGCACGGTCAACCCCGATCTGCCGACCGGCGAGGTCGAAGTCCTGGGTCTCGAACTCGAGATCCTGAACCGTGCCGAAACCCCGCCGTTCCAGCTCGATGACGATGACACCTCCGAAGAGCTGCGCCTGCGCTATCGCTATGTCGATCTGCGCCGCCCGGTGATGCAGGAACGCATCATGCTGCGTGCACAGACCACGCGTGCCTTGCGCCGTTATCTCGACGACCAGGGCTTCCTCGATATCGAAACGCCGATGCTGACCCGCGCCACGCCGGAAGGCGCACGCGATTACCTGGTGCCGAGCCGTGTA
Organism: Thiosocius teredinicola; assembly: GCF_002009425.1. NCBI lineage: Bacteria > Pseudomonadati > Pseudomonadota > Gammaproteobacteria > Chromatiales > Sedimenticolaceae > Thiosocius > Thiosocius teredinicola. The sequence goes on along the minus strand of NZ_CP019936.1, from coordinate 3,724,289 downwards.
CATGCCGGCAAGTTCTTTGCGTTGCCGCAGTCGCCGCAGCTGTTCAAACAGCTGCTGATGATGTCGGGCATGGATCGTTACTACCAGATCGTGCGCTGCTTCCGTGATGAAGACCTGCGCGCCGACCGCCAGCCCGAGTTCACCCAGCTCGACCTCGAGATGTCGTTCATGAGCGAAGACGAGATCATGAACCTGATGGAGGGCATGATCCGCAACCTGTTCGACAGCGTGCTTGGCGTACAACTGCCTGATCCCTTCCCGCGCATGAGCTACGAAGAATCGATGTGCCGCTTCGGATCCGACCGTCCCGATCTGCGTTGCCCGCTGGAGCTGATCGACATCGCCGACCTGATGGACGGTGTCGAGTTCAAGGTGTTCGCCGGGCCGGCCAAAGATCCGAAGGGTCGTGTGGTCGCAATGCGCGTACCCAACGGCAGCACCTTGAGCCGCAAGGACATCGACGAGTACACCAAGTTCGTCGGCATCTACGGTGCGAAGGGCTTGGCCTATGTGAAAGTCAACGACGTCGCGCAGGGACGTGAAGGGCTGCAGTCGCCGATCCTCAAGTTCCTGACCGATGCGGCGATCGACGGCATCATGCAGCGCACCGGCGCGCAGAACGGCGACCTGATCTTCTTCGGTGCCGACAAACAGACGATCGTCAACGAGGCGATCGGTGCCTTGCGCGTCAAGGTGGGCAACGATCTGAACCTGATGGAAGGCGAATGGAAGCCGTTGTGGGTCGTCGACTTCCCGATGTTCGAATGGGACGAAGGGGAGGGCCGCTGGCAGGCCTTGCACCACCCGTTCACGGCACCCAAAGCCGACCAGCTCGATCAGCTGCAATCGGCACCGGGCGAATGCTTGTCGCGCGCCTACGACATGGTGCTCAACGGCACCGAGGTCGGTGGCGGCTCGATCCGTATCCACCAGCAGGAAGTCCAGGAGAAGGTCTTGCACCTGCTGGGTATCGAAGAACAGGAAGCGCAAGAGAAATTCGGCTTTCTGCTCAACGCGCTGAAGTTCGGTTGTCCGCCGCACGGTGGTCTGGCCTTCGGTCTCGACCGCCTGGTCATGCTGATGTGTGGTGCCTCTTCGATTCGCGATGTCATGGCGTTTCCGAAAACCCAGAGCGCGAGCTGCCTGCTGACCCAGGCGCCTTCAGAGGTGTCGCAAGGTCAGTTGCGCGAGTTGCATCTGCGCGTGCGTACGCCGCAGGCGGCGGAGAAGAAGGCCGAAGCCTGATGGCAGGCGGGAATGCGGCACGCGCGATGCTCGGTGTGCCGCAAGCCTGTTTCAGCGGCGCTCACCGGATGCGGTAGCGCCTGCCAGCCAGCCCAATGAGCAACAACACGTATAAGCGTCCTGAATCGGTTCTGATTCTCGTCTGTACGCGCGACGGTGACGTGTTGTTGATGGAGCGCACGCGGCCGCGCGGTTTCTGGCAGTCGGTGACCGGGTCGTTGAACTGGGATGAGACTGCAGCGGCGGCCGCACGTCGTGAGCTGCGTGAAGAAACCGGGCTGAAGGCAGGCCAGCGGTTGATCGATCTGCATCGTGGTGAACGCTTTCCGATCGTGCCGCCGTGGCGGGCGCGCTACGCACCCGATGCCCGCGTCAATCGCGAGCATTGGTTCCTTGTCGAGCTGGCATCGCGTCGCATGATTCGTCTCGACCCCAAAGAACACCGCCAGTATCGCTGGCTGCCGGCCGACAAGGCGGCGCAACTCGCGTCATCCTGGACCAACCAGAAGCTGATCAAGGCGTGGGCCGGCAGGCGCGGCAGCCGACGCCTTCGCTGATCAGCTCGTCTATCGTTCTTCGCCGGAGTTGGCCGACCGATCATTCCGGCCATTCGATCCGGTCCCAGAGTTTCTGCAGGCGCTGCGCCTTGTCAGGGTTCAACCAGCGAACATAGCCAATGCGACCGGCCAGATGCGACCTGAAATCAGAATGCGCATCGCGGTTTTGGCTTGCCGGGCCGAAACGTATGCAATTGTTCAGGATCGCTTTCAAGCGATCGAAGTCACGCCGGTCGATATTGGGTTTCTGATTGACCACGACGCCGGCTATCCGCTGACGTTGCGACTCGCGCATCAATCGCGTCTTGCGGTGATTGATGCGAAATCCTTCTTCCAGCGCGATCGCAGCGATCAGTCGTTCGAGGAATGGGGACAGGTGAGCGAGCTCAAGGCCACCGGAGATCGCGAGATCGTCGGCGTAGCGTGAGTAGTTGAGACCGTGACGCTCAGCCAGCCGTTGCAGCCGGTGATCGAAACGCCATGCGCACAGGTTGGCCAAGGCCGGTGACGTCGGCGCGCCTTGCGGCAGGTGTTTGAATTTGAGCAGCTGTCGTTGATGCCAGGAGGGTGCGTGTTGTTCGAACGCCGCCAGATTAGGCGAGGTGGCGTGGGTGCAGATGCCCTGCAAAACCCTGGCGACAGGATGCGGATAGCCCAAACAACGAAACAGCGCGCCGACGCGCAATACCGGCACCGAGTGAAAGAAGTCCTTGAGGTCCAGGTGGAGCACATTCGGCTGGCCGGTGTGCAGTTGCGCAAAGCTGCGGCAGGAACGACGGCGGCAAAAGCCGTGCGCACTCGGGTGGGGCGGCACGCGGTCGAGCAGCTCCTTGAGTATCTGGCGCTGGATCGTTTTGAGTCGCACCTTGGGTATCTCGATCAGGCGCCGCTCTCCGGACGGCTTGGCGATCCAGCGATAGCGGTAGTGGTGCAGCTTCGCATTGCGCTGCGTGGCCTGCCGCCCGTGCAGGTCGGCAAACCAATCCAACTCGTGGCGATGCAGGCCCAGCCAGGTGCAGACGTCTTTGCTGGTTTCCAGCTGCGGCAAGGGAAACGTCTTCAGGCCGTCGGGTGGCGGTGCCATGACCGGTGCATCGAGCAGAATGCTCGGGCTGCCCGTGCTCTCGATCTTGTCCCAGCTGACATGGAAGAGATCGTCGGACTCGAAGAAAGCCGCCAGTTCGTTGCTCGACGGAGGCTGGCGTCGATCGAAATGAAACAGCAGGCGCGCGGCGATGGTTGCCGGGTCCGGCGAGCCGCCGTCGAGCGCGCGGTCGAGGCGGTCGATCAACGCGTCTTTGGTCCATGCGCCGGTGCCGATGGATATCGCCAGTCGCCGCGCTTTGTTGCTGAATCGAGACACCTGGCTTCCTTTGCGGTGTGAGGTTGTGGCCGGCCTCCGACCAGGCTCGTGATGCCGGTACACGCCTTGCGCGCAGCGCAGGGGCGTACCGGCGACGTAATGCACAGATGTTGTCGATCACCCCGGGGTTACCCCGGAGCATCCCAGCGCAACATTGGTTGGCCGAGAGAATCTCGGAGAACCGGCCACGTCGTGCATGGTCGGAAGCACGCGAGGCGAAGTCAACCGCATGAACTTTTCATTTCAGTTGCAATAACCGTTTCGTTCGCAAGGTCCTTCTGTGGACGCCCCGTTCCGAGTGCACCGGGCTGGTCGTCGTTTTTTGGCGCTCGCCGACCATGGCGGCACGGGCCATCAGCAACCCAGAGGAGACTTTCATGAAATCCAAGACCTTGCGAAGCAGGGGGCTTCGCGTTGGCGCGGTGGCAGGATTGGCGTTGACCGCGCTCGCCGGCGGCGCCGCGACGGCCGCACCGATCAATTTCAAGATAACCGTGGAAAACCTGTCACCGGACGGCGGCACGTTGATCACCCCGTTATGGTTCGGCGTGCATGACGGCAGCTTCGACCTGTACGACAGCGGTGTCGCCGCCTCGGCCGAGCTGGAACGTCTGGCCGAAGACGGCAACCCGGGGCCGTTGAGCGCGGCATTCGCCTCGACCACCGGCGGACTGATCGACGGCGTCGTGTTCGGGCCGGGTGTCGGGCCGGGTTCACCGCCGATCTTCGGTCCGGGCGGCTCGGCCAGCGCGACTTTCAGCTACGACTTCGGCACATCGCCCACGGCGTTTTTCAGCTATGCCTCGATGGTCATCCCAAGTAACGACGCCTTTATCGCCAACGGCAACCCGCTGGCCTTGCCGCTGTTCGATGCGGTCGGCGGCTTTCAGGGCCTCGACATCATCGTGCTCGGTAGCCAGGTGCTGGATGCCGGCACCGAGGTGAACGACGAGATCCCGGAGAATGTCGCCGCGCTGGCTCAGGCGGCACCGGATACCGGCGTGACCGAAAACGGCGTTGTCGGGCTGCATCCCGGGTTTCTCACCGACGGGAATATTCTGGCGGCGATACCGAACGGTGACTTCACCCAGGCCGGCTACCAGGTGGCGCGTATCCGGGTCGAGCAGATTCCGGTACCGGGCCCCTGGTGGTTGTTTGGTGCGGGCTTGACCGCGCTCGGTGTGCGGCGTCTGACTGCCTGATGTGTGCAGGGCTCGCGCGGCATTCGCCACGTGGGCTCTGCATCTCGATCACCAGTCGTCGTTCGAACGTTTAGGTTGTTGCGGCGCGGGTGGTGGATTGGGCGAGTTGGGCACGATCGCGATCTCGTCACCCGGGTCGAGCTTGGTGAAGGGTTCGGCAAACTGCTTGTTGACGGTGATCCGCACGTACTCCGGGTTGAACAGGTAGCCGCGGTCGCCTTTGACGCGCTGCAACCAGCCCAACAACTGTTCGACCGTCTCGACCGTGTCCGGCGGCTTCACCTCTTCGGCCTCTTTGCCCATCTTGTTGGCCAGGTAGGCGAAGTACATCAGCTTGACCTTGCGTTCGGCGTCGGAGGCGCCGGCCAGGCGTTGGCCGCTGCGGTCGTAGCCTGCAGCCGCCAGCTTGTCGAGATAGGCCTGCCAGTTGGCCTCCTGGTTCACGCCCAGTTCGTACAGCGTTTCCCAGGAATAGATGCCGGTATCGTGGCCGTCGTCGAACGCGATACGGATGGCGTAGCTGCCTTGCGGCTCGATGCTGTCGATATTGACGTTCTCTTTGCCGAACTCGGGCGTGCCGCGTGTTCTGACCTCGGCCGAATGCGAATTCACGCGCAGGTACTCGCAAGGTAGCGAGAAGGTCTTGCCGTCGGAGAAAGCAATGTTCAGCAGCCGCGATTTGCGGTGCAGATTGATCTCGGTAGGTACCGGTCCTTTGCTGTTTTCGGTCACGCCTGGTCTCTCGTCGCTGCGGCGATCGAGCGAAGCGCCTTACGCGATTCAGTCGATCGGATATCGAGGCGCGGATGGTTGCACGGCGTCAGCAGTCGATCAACTGTGCAAGCTGCGCGGAATTCAGGCGGCGCCCTTGTCGACAGTGCGGCTGCCGGACGTCAGCGCAGCGGTGGCCTCGTTGGCCAGGGCGCAAAATTGTTTGAATCCCTGTTCGCTGAGGTTGTCACCGTCGCCGTACAGCAGGCCGAGCGGCCGGTTGTTGACGAACAACGAGACCATGTAGGCGCCGCTCGGGCCGAGCAGCTTGCGTAACGCGGTCGGCAAATACGGCAGCAGCTTCTTGGCGTTGCTGCGGTTCAGCCAGACGCTTTGCGGTTTGGCCATGAGCATGCTGAACAGCGTCTTCTCGCCGAGATCCAGGTCGAGCTTGCGCAGGCCGTCAGCCGGATCACCGCCCAAGGCCAGGCGGGTGCGCAGGCGGCTACGGTCGCGGTTGAGCATGGCGAACATCACGCGACCGGCACCCGCATCCTGACGAATTTTTCGCATCACTGCCGCCAGCGTGCTTTGCAGATCGTTGCCCGGTGCGGCTTGCTCGGTCTTGCGCGCCTTGTTCTTACGGCGTTCGAAGAAATCGAGCGCATCGGCCTCATCCAGCGGACATTCGCCCGGCAGCATGGCCAGGTTGAAGGCAGGTAGCGGATAGCCGACGTGGTGCAGCGACTGTGCGGCATCGGCGATGGATCGGTGCAGCCAGGCGGTGGCCTTGTCGGCGTCGAGACGCAGGAACTCGGCCAGGGGCTCGGCCACATCGTCCAGGGGGCCTCCGCCCCATCCGACCATGCTTGCCTGCGCGAGCCGGTCGGCCAGGCGGACCAGCTTGGGGCGGTTGTTGATGCCGTCGGCGGTTCCCAGGGAATCGCGGGCCAGCGAGGGAAACGCCCAGCGCTCGGCAAGGAAGGTGTTGATCGTAGCCGGTGGCTCACCCAGTTCGGCACCGAGCGCAATCTCGATCGGCACGCCGTCCTGCACCGCGTTGGTGGCGCGTTTGGCCGATACCGGGTCGGTTGCCCACAGCGCCATCATCGCGGGCTGCTGCAGCAGCGCGGCGGTGAGGATATCGCCGCTAACCTCGGTACGTGTGGCGTTGCACAGGTCGGCGGCGAGCACCGCGGCGTGCGCCGCTTGGCTGTAGGCGTTCTCGCGACCAATGGTGCGCGGCGTGCGCTGGGTTTCGATGCTGGCGATCGGCAGCGATTCGATCAGGCTGCGAAAGGCGTCCTGGCCCATCAGCGAAACCGCATGGGCAGGGTCGGCGACCCGCTCGAAGGCGCCGGGGCGCACCTTTTCGAGACGACGAAACACCGCAGTAGCTGCCGCCGGGTCGTTCAACAGCACCGGTTGCAGTTGCGGATTGCGTGTCGTGTCGGTGTCCAGCAGCTCACGCAGCGCCCGCCCGGTTTCAGGCATGATCGGCAGCGTGGCGTCGGCGAGGCGATTGCGGTCGGCTTTCATTCGCAGGCGGATTGCGGAAACTCCTTGGTTGACGGCCGAAACCCCTCGAACTTGAACGCTGCCGCGCGTGTCCGGCGGTGCTAAAATCCGGCGATTCGCGCCGCGAGGCGCTTCAATTCAGCAGTTTGGGATGACGAGGTAGGGGCATGGCAGGTCACAGTAAGTGGGCCAACATCAAGCACAAGAAGGCGGCCAACGACAAAAAACGCGGAAAACTCTGGTCGAAGCTCATTCGTGAGGTCACGGTGGCAGCCAAAGAGGGTGGTGGCGATATCAACGCCAACCCGCGTCTACGCTTGGCAGTCGACAAGGCGCGCGGCGCCAACATGCCCAACGACACGGTCGAGCGCGCGATCAAGCGCGGTGCGGGCGGCGAAGACGATACCAACTATGACGAGATCCGCTACGAAGGTTACGGCCCGGGCGGCATCGCCATCATCGTCGATTGCATGACCGACAATCGCAATCGCACCGCCTCTGAGGTGCGTCACGCGTTCACTAAGCACGGCGGCAACCTGGGCACCGATGGCTCGGTCGCCTACATGTTCAACAAGAAGGGCATCATCAGCTACGGCCCCGGCGCCGACGAAGACGCCATCATGGAGGCCGCGCTCGAGGCCGGCGCCGAGGACGTGGTCGGCAACGATGATGACTCGGTCGATGTCTACACCCTGCCGGAAACCTTCTCGGACGTGCTCGAGGCGATGCGTAACGCGAACTTCGAACCGGATAACGCCGAAGTCACGTTCGAGGCCGACACCAGCGCACCGGTCGACAAAGACGGCGCCGAGACGTTGTTGCGCCTGGTCGATTTCCTCGAAGACCTCGACGACGTACAGGACGTGTACCACAACGCCGACATCGCGCCCGAGATTCTCGACGAGCTGGAAGGCTGATCGCGGGTGACGCGTGTACTCGGCATCGACCCCGGCTCGCGGGTGACCGGTTTCGGACTGATTGAAACCGACGGGGTGCGCAGCCGTCATCTGCATTCTGGCTGTATCCGTACCGCGGCGGGTGAGTTTCCGGCGCGCCTGGGCGAGATCTTCAACGGCATCCGTGACGTGCTGTCCGAATGGCAACCGCAGGAGGTCGCCATCGAGCAGGTGTTCGTATCGCGCAATGCCAGCTCGGCGCTCAAGTTAGGCCAGGCGCGGGGTGCGGCGATCAGCGCGATCGTCACCCACGGTCTGCCGGTATTTGAATACACGCCGGCGGCCGTCAAACAGGGGCTGGTCGGCAATGGCCGCGCCGAGAAGGAGCAGGTGCAGCACATGGTGCGCGTGATACTCAGCATGCAGACGTCGATGTCGCTCGACGAATCCGACGCCTTGGCGATCGCGCTGTGCCATGCGCACAGCAACGCCACCCGTCGCATTATCGAGGGCGCACAATGATCGGGCGTCTGCGCGGACGCATCCTCGCCAAGCAGCCGCCGTCGCTGCTGCTCGACGTCAACGGCGTCGGCTACGAGATCGAGGCGCCGATGTCGACCTTCTATGTGTTGCCGGCCGGCAACGAAGAGGTCGTGCTGCATACCCATCTCTCCGTACGCGAAGACGCGCATGTGTTGTACGGCTTTGCGCGCGAGGCCGACCGCACCCTGTTCCGTGCCTTGCTCAAGGTCAGCGGTGTCGGCGGCAAGATGGCCCTCGGTGTGCTGTCGGGGATGACCGCCGAGGAGTTCAACCAGGCGGTGCAGGCAGGCGATATCGCTGCGCTGACGCGCCTGCCGGGGGTCGGCAAGAAGACCGCCGAACGCTTGGTGGTCGAGATGCGCGACAAGCTCGACAAACTCGGCATCGGTATGAGTTCGCAACCCGGTGCGGTGGTGGCCGCCGAGACTGCACCCACCGGCGCCGATCAGGATGCGGTCAGCGCCCTGATCGCGTTGGGCTATAAGCCGCCGGAGGCCAGCCGCATGGTCAGCAAGGTCTTTGAAGACGGCATGGATACCGAAGAGATCATCCGTGCCGCGTTGAAGGGCAGCGTCAAGTAGCGATCTTGCCCCGCCGCGGGGAACCGCATCGCTGCGGAACAGGCTGCGGCATCGGCCTGTCGGAACCTTGGTAAGAGATGAATTGGCTACGCCGGTTCGACATCGCGATAGGGGAAACCGATGCATAGACGCCGTTTCTTAGCGACCCTCGGTGCAAGCTTGGCCGCGCTTGGCCTGCCGCGACTGGCGGTGGCTCGCCCGCAGGGCATCCTGACCAAGGCCATTCCCACTACCGGCGAAGCCATTCCGGCCATCGGCATGGGCACCTGGATCACGTTCAACGTCGGTGGCGACCCGCAGGCACGCGCGCAACGGGTCGACGTGCTGCGTACCTTCTTCGAACTGGGCGGCGGCATGGTCGACTCGTCGCCGATGTACGGTTCGGCCGAGGCGGTGGTCGGTCACTGCCTGGAGGCGCTCGGCACGCCGCAGGAGCTGTTCAGCGCAACCAAGGTGTGGACCTCGTCCGGCGAGGATGGGCCGGACGAGATCGAGACATCGCGCGCGCTGTGGGGCGTCGACCGGTTCGATCTGCTGCAGGTACACAACCTGCTGGCCTGGGAAGACCACCTGCAGACGCTGCTGGAGATGAAGGCACAAGGCAGGTTGCGCTATGTCGGTGTGACGACATCGCACGGCCGACGCCACGGCGACATCGAACAGGTGATGCGTACCCAGCCGATCGATTTCGTGCAGGCGACCTACAACATCGCCGACCGCGAGGTCGAACAGCGCATCCTGCCGCTGGCCGCCGAGCGCGGCATTGCGTTCATCGCCAACCGGCCGTTTCGACGCGGCGACCTGATCGACCATGTGAAGCGTCACCCGCTGCCGCCATGGGCAGCCGAGATCGATTGCGACAATTGGGCGGCCTTCCTGCTCAAGTTCATCGTGTCGCATCCGGCCGTGACCTGCGCGATCCCGGCGACCAGTCGGGTCGATCACATGCGCGAGAACATGGACGCGCTGCGCGGACGTGTGCCCGATACAGCGATGCGCGAGCGCATGATCGATTACGTGCGCAGCCTTTGATGGGGAACTGGTCCGACTACGCGCTTTCCGACTTTCTGATGTTCGCGCCGGATACCTACTTCCGGCTGTACGAACGCATCAATGCCGACGGGTGGCCGTTTGCGCTCGTCGCAACGGTCGGGCTGCTGATCGCGATCGGTCTTGCAGCACGTCAGTCGGGTAGGGCTGCAAGCGCAATACACTGGGCGCTGGCGGTCGTGTGGGCCTTTGTCGCCTGGGCGTTTTTCTATCGGCTGTACGCGCCGATCAATCTCGCCGCGCAATGGTTTGCCGCGGGCTATTTGGTCGAAGCCTTGGCGCTGGTGATTGCCGGATGGACGGCGACGGTCCAGGCGAGTCTACGGGTCAACCCGTGGGCGCTTGCCCTGCTGGCGTACGCACTGATCGTGCATCCACTGACCGCTGCGGCACTTGGCAGAGATTGGGCGGGCGTCGAACTGTTCGGCCTGGCGCCTGACCCGACGGCCCTGGCGACGTTGGCCGTGCTGCTGATGTGCACGGGCAAAGCCGTCGCTGTGGCGCGTGTCATTCCGCTGCTATGGTGTGTGATAAGCGGGCTGACCTATGCGGCGATGGATCTGCCCTACGCATGGGTAACGCCGGCGATCGCATTGCTGGCAACGGTCGGCGCCTGGTGGTCGCGACGTCGTCGGCTGGAAGGGTTCACGCAATAACGTTGGCTTCAATCTTGCCGCGGTGTCGATGGCCGCGTCAGGGGAGGCCCTAGCGGCCGGAGTAACGCATCGACTTGGTGCAATAAAAAAATTTCGCGCGCGAGTTGGGCGCCGGATTCGGGAGACTATGTCGTGAAATTGAAGAAGCTGTTGAAGAAAACGCACAAGGTACAAATCGTCAACGAACCGATCGATGTCGGCGTCGTTTCCAAGCCGGTGCTGATGACCCTGTTCGAGGCGCGTGAGATCTCGCCGCACGGCAAGGCGATGGGGCCGCTCGGTGGCATCGATCTCACCGGTTACGGCGAATACCGATTGACCCTGCGCTTCGTCGGCGAGCCGGGCACACCGTTTTCGCTGCAGGAACTGTTTGGGCCGGCCGGCTCGGTCGATCAACTCAAGTTCGAACTCGGCGGCGGTCAGATCGGTCCCGAGGGTGTGCTCAACTATCGGGCGCGCTTCGACATTTTCGGGCCGCGCAATCTGTTCGTGCAGATCACCAACGACGGCGAATCGGCGTTCAGTGTCGATGGCAGCCTGTACGCGGTGCGTTGATACCGCTCGGGCCTCAAGCCGCTGATTTGCATGGATTGACGCGGCTTGACGGACCCGCCGGCGATTCCCCTCGTACCGGCGGCGCGGTTCCGCCATAATCGGTGGAACTTCGCCACACGCCTGCCAAATGCAAGACGCCGATCGCCTCATCAGTGCTGAATCCGCGGCCGACGATGCCGCTATCGACCGCGCCATACGCCCCAAGACACTGGCCGAATACGTCGGTCAGCCTGCGGTGCGCGAGCAGATGGAGATCTTCATCCCGGCGGCGCGAGATCGTGGCGAGGCGCTCGATCACGTACTGATCTTCGGCCCGCCAGGGCTCGGCAAGACCACGCTGTCGCACATCATCGCCAACGAGATGGGCGTGAATCTGCGCCAGACCTCCGGCCCGGTGCTCGAGCGCCCCGGCGATCTGGCCGCCCTGTTGACCAACCTCGAACCGCACGATGTGCTGTTCGTCGACGAGATCCATCGCCTGAGCCCGGTTGTCGAAGAGGTGCTGTACCCGGCGATGGAGGACTACCAACTGGATATCGTGATCGGCGAGGGCCCTGCGGCGCGCTCGATCAAGGTCGATCTGCCGCCGTTCACCCTGGTGGGTGCGACCACACGCGCCGGCCTGCTGACGTCGCCGCTACGCGACCGCTTCGGCATCGTGCAGCGCCTCGAGTTCTACTCGGATGCCGAACTCGGCCGCATCGTCGGTCGCTCGGCCGGCATTCTCGGCGTCGATATCACGCCCGAAGGCGCCGCCGAGATCGCGCGCCGTTCACGCGGCACACCGCGTATCGCGAACCGTCTGCTGAGGCGTGTGCGTGACTATGCACAGGTGAAATCGCGCGGCCAGGTCACCGCCGAGGTGGCCGACGCGGCACTCAAGATGCTCAAAGTCGATGCCAACGGCTTCGATCAGATGGACCGCCGCCTGCTCAAGGCGGTGATCGAGAAGTTCGACGGCGGACCGGTTGGCCTCGACAACCTCGCGGCGGCGATCGGTGAAGAGCGCGGCACGATCGAAGACGTGCTCGAACCTTACCTGATACAGCAGGGCTTTTTGATGCGTACACCGCGCGGGCGCATGGCGACGCGCGCGTCGTTCATCCACTTCGGTCTGCAGCCGCCGAAAGCCAGCGATGCGCCGGATCTGTTCGCTGACCTGGCCGACGACTGAATTTCGCACACTGAACTTATTCATTGTGCTTCAGCCTAATAGCGGCAATCGGATAGAATCCGCGCGAACTTTCGCAGGTCGCCGGTGCGATGGATAGCGGTGAATGGCATGTCGAGGCACGCGGTGCCGATCATGCGAACTGCGGTTAACAGCAGGGCAGTGCATTGAGCGTGTTTAAATGGCCCGTTCGGGTCTACTACGAAGATACCGATGCCGGTGGCGTGGTGTATTACGCCAATTACCTGCGATTCCTCGAGCGCGCGCGTACAGAATGGCTGCGCGATCAAGGGTTTGAGCAAAATGCCCTGATCCGTGACTCCGGGATCGTGTTCGCGGTTCGTCATGTCGAAATCGATTATCTTCTGCCGGCGCGTTTTGACGACGAATTGGTCGTCGAAGCCCGAATCGATTCGGTCAGCAAAGTCAGTATGACCTTCGCTCAGCGCATCGTGCGCGAGCCCGACACCGTGTTGAGCGAGGCCTCGGTGAAGGTCGTGTGCCTGGACAAAGAACGATTCCGCCCGGTGCCGATACCGGAACCTATCCGCGAGAAAATTAAGAATGCACAGTAGTGATCTTTCGTTCGTCAGCCTGATACTCAACGCCAGCTTCGTCGTCCAGCTGGTGATGGCGTTGCTGGTGCTGGCGTCCATCCTGTCGTGGACGATCATCTTCGATCGCTCGCGCAACGTGAAAAAGGCGCAACGCGAAGTCGAGGACTTCGAAAACCGCTTCTGGTCGGGCGGCGATCTTGGCGATCTGTATCGCTCGGTCGATCGCGACCGCGATTCATTACGTGGCGCCAGTGCGATCTTTCATGCCGGTTTTCGCGAATTCGCGCGGCTGCGTGAAAACCAGAGCGTCGAGCCCATGGCGATGGTCGAAGGCGCGCGCCGTGCGATGCGCGTGGCGCTCAGTCGCGAGATGGATACCCTGGAAACGCATCTGTCGTTTCTTGCCACGGTCGGCTCGACCAGCCCCTACGTCGGTTTGTTTGGTACCGTCTGGGGCATCATGAACGCGTTCCACGCGCTTGGTAACGTCAAACAGGCCACGTTGAACCTGGTTGCGCCCGGTATCGCCGAGGCGCTGATAGCGACCGCGATGGGCCTATTTGCCGCAATCCCTGCGGTCGTCGCTTACAACCGCTTTGCCAACAACGTGCAGCGCCTGGAGAATCGCTACGACGATTTCGTCGAGGAGTTCTCCAACATCTTGCAACGCCAGGCACATACCAATACGCGGCGTCGCTAAGCCATGGCCCACCGACAGAAAACCCGACGCCCAATGGCCGAGATCAACGTCGTTCCGTATATCGACGTGATGTTGGTGCTGCTCGTGATCTTCATGATCACCGCGCCGCTGCTGACCCAGGGCGTGAAGGTGGATCTCGTCGAGGCCGACGCCAAGCCGATCGAAGACGATGCCAAACGTCCGCTGTTGGTCACCGTGGATGTCAACGGTGTGTTCCATCTTACCTATGATGATGACCGCACCCAGGAACTCGATGAAGACGAGTTGCTGACCAAGAGTGCGTCGATCATCAAGAACAACCCGGGTATTCCGGTGCTGGTCAAAGGCGACCGCAACGTCAAATACGATCGTGTCGTACAGGCGATGGTGGTGCTGCAGAGCGCCGGTGCGCCGAGCGTCGGTCTGATCACGCAGCCGCCGGAAGCGGAACTCGAGGGGCGCTAGGGGGCGACGTGTTGTTTACCGTCCTTAAACGTAATCCTTTGGCGCTGGCGCTGGCCGTGCTGCTGCACGTGGCCTTGGCGGTGTTCCTGATTCTCGAGGTCAACTGGCGCGACGAGGTCAAGCCGATCGGTGCCGATGTCGAGGTGGTGCAGGCCACGCTGGTAGGCGATCCGCCACCGATCGAGACGCCGAAGAAGGTTGAGCAGGCCAAGCAGCCCGACAAGGCCGCCGAAGAGAAAAAGCGCGAACAGGCCGAGCTGGAAAAACGCCGCGCCGAAGAGAAGCGCAAGCTCGCGCAGATCGAACAACAGCGCAAGCAACGCGAACAGGACGAGGCGAAGAAGGCGGCAGAAGCCAAGAAACAGGCCGAGGCGGAAAAAGCCCGCCAGGCCAAGATCAAGCGCGAGCAGGAAGAGCTCAAGAAGCAACAGGAAGTCGAGAAGCAACGCCTGGTCGCGCTGGAGAAGAAGCGTAAGGCCGAGGAAGAGGCGCGCAAGAAGGCAGAGGCTGAAGCCAAGGCGAAAGCCGAAGCGGAGGCCAAGGCAGAAGCAGAGGCCAAAGCCAAGGCTGAGGCAGAAGCGAAGGCCAAGGCCGAGAAAGAGCGCCAGGAACGTCTGGCGCGCGAGAAGGCCGAGCGCGAGAAAGCCGAGCAGGCGCGTGTTGCCCGTGAACAGGCCGAGGCCAAGGCACGCGCCGATCGCGCGATCCGTGAGGCCGAGCTGGCGGCGCAGTTTGCCGCAGAGCGCGATGCATCGGAGAAGGCGCGCGTGGTCGGCCTGATCCAGGAGAAGGTTGAGCGCAACTGGTTGCGCCCGCCGGGTACCAGCGAGATGGGGTTGCGTTGTACGGTGCGTGTGCGCCTGGGCGGCACCGGCTCGGTATTGTTGGTTAGCGTCGTGCGTTCGAGCGGCAACAACGCCTTCGATCGGTCGGTTGAGCAGGCGGTGCGCAAGGCCGATCCGCTGCCGATGCCCAAATCGCAGACGCTGCTGGCGCAGTTCCGCGAAATCGAATTTATCTTTGATCCTAAAAACTGAGCGGTTATCGCTATGAAGAGATTGTTTTTGTTGGTCGTCCTGATGGTTGTTGGTGTGCAGGCTCACGCCTCGCCGTTGACCATCGAGATCACCAAAGGCGGCGAAGGTGCACTGCCGATTGCCGTTGTGCCGTTTGCCTGGCGCGGTGACGCCGGCAACCTGCCCAAACACGAGGTCGGGTCAATTATCTCGGCGGACCTCGGTCGGAGCGGACGCTTCAAGCCGCTGCCGGAGAACGAGATGCTGTCGCGGCCGTCGCGCGGCGACGAAGTCGACTTTCGCGACTGGCGTGCGGTCAACGTCGAGTACCTGGTGATCGGTGAAGCCACACCGAACGGCCCCGGTGGTTACATGGTGAAGTTCTACCTGTACGACGTGGTACGCGGCGAACAGCTCACCGGTTACAGCATTCCGACGACGGCACGTGATCTGCGCGCCACCGCGCACCATATCGCCGACATCATCTACGAAACGCTGACCGGCGAACCGGGCGCATTCGCCACCCGCGTTGCCTATGTCACGTCGACCCGCGGCGCCAACGGCAAGGACCGTGTCGAGCTGCGCGTCGCCGACTCGGATGGTTACGGCCCGCAGCCGATCGTGGCGTCGAACGAGCCCATCATGTCGCCGTCCTGGTCGCCCGATGGCCGCAAGATCGCCTATGTCTCGTTCGAAAACACCCAGCCTTCGATCTGGATTCAGGAGGTGTTTACCGGCAAGCGCGAGAAGCTCACCTCGTACAAGGGCATCAACGGCGCGCCGGCGTTCTCGCCCGATGGCCGCTACCTGGCGATGACGCTGTCGAAAGACGGCAACCCGGAAATCTACGTGATGGATATCGCCCGCCGCAGCCTGCGCCGCGTCACGCGGCATGGTGCGATCGACACCGAGCCGTCGTGGTCGCCGGATGGGCAATCGATCGTGTTTACCTCGGATCGTGGCGGCAAGCCGCAGATCTACCGCGTGCCGGTCAACGGCGGTCAGGCGAGCCGCGTCACCTACGAGGGCAACTACAATGCACGTGCCTCGTACGCGCCCGACGGCAAGTCGCTGACGATGGTCACCCAGGCGAACGGCTCGTACCAGATCGCACTTTTGGACCTCGAATCGCGCGATTTTCGCGTTATGAGCACTGGTCGACTTGATGAAACGCCAAGTTTCGCTCCCAATGGCGCCATGATAATTTATGCAACGCGGGTGGGAGGCAAAGGTGTTCTCGCAGCTGTATCGACGGATGGTCGAGTGCAGCAGCGTCTACGACTACAAGAAGGCGACGTGCGCGAACCGGCCTGGTCACCCTATCAACAAACCGAGAGGAATCGTTAAAAATGAAATCCAAGAGTTCGGCCTGGTTGGCCATCGCCGCATCGGCGCTGTTGTTCGCAGGCTGTTCCAGTACGGGTACAAAAGATGGCGAAGGAGCGTCAGTAGAAGATCATGGTGCCGCAACTTCAGGCGCCAGCCAGGGTGGTGCGTGGTCAGGTAATCCGTTAGACAATCCGGACAGCCTGCTCTACACCAAAACCATTTACTTCGACTACGACCAAAGCTCGATCCGCAGCGAGTTCATCGACGTGCTGCGTGCCCATGCTGCCTATCTGAACGCCAACCCTTCGGTCGGCGTTACCGTTGAAGGTCATGCCGACGAGCGTGGTTCGCGTGAGTACAACATCGCCCTGGGCGAGCGTCGTGCCAATGCCGTGAAAGACTTCCTGCAGGCGGAAGGCGTGAGTGGCTCGCAGCTGAACACTGTCAGCTACGGCGAAGAGCGTCCGGTGTCGATGGGCAACGACGAAACGTCGTGGGCTGAAAACCGCCGCGCTGTACTCGCCTACTAAGAACCGACCAAGTACAATAACCGCCTATGCGTACCATAAGCGGTTTACTTATCGGACTGATCGGCTTGCTGCCGGCGGCAACGCTGGCAGCAAGCCTTTCTACTTCTCAGCGTCTGGAGCTGCTCGAGCGCCGGGTCGATCGGATTACCGAGCTGACCCTGAAGCTCGATGCGATGGAGCGCGAGAATCGTCAATTACGCGGCGACATCGAAAACCTGCAGTACGAGCTGCAACAGCTTGAGCGCAAGCAGCGCGATCTGTATCTCGATATCGACCAGCGCCTGAGTGGTGGCCAAGGCGGTAACCAGGGCGGCGCCATGGGGCCCGGCACACCGCCAACAAATCCGACCGCGCCACCGCCGCAGACAGGCGGCAACTACGCTGCGCCACAGACGCCGTCATCTCCTTCCAATGCCGACCCGAGTGCCATCCAGGCGGAATACCAGGCGGCCTATGCCTTGCTGAGCCCGCAGCAGAAGCGCTATCGCGAGGCGGCACAGGCGTTCACCACCTTCCTGCAACGCTATCCGAACGATGATCTCGCACCCAACGCGCAGTATTGGCTGGGCGAGGCGCACTATGTGTCGCAGAACAACAGAGAGGCGTTGGCCGCATTCGAGCAGGTGGTGCAGCGTTACCCGACCAGCAACAAGGTGCCGGGTGCCTTGTTCAAGATGGGGCGCCTGCAGCAGGTGCTGGGTCGCCGCTCGGATGCCATCGAGAGCTACCGTCGCGTAGTGCGTGACCACCCGAACTCGTCAGCGGCCGGTCTCGCACAGGATCAGCTCAAAAAACTCGGCGGCTGAGTGCTGCCCAGCCGGGCAGCTCGAACCATGCCGAAACTCCGCATCACCGAAATCTTCTATTCCCTGCAGGGAGAGAGCGCCAGTGTCGGCTGGCCGACCGTGTTCGTGCGCCTCACCGGTTGCCCGCTGCGTTGCGGCTACTGCGATACCACGTATGCCTTCAAGGGCGGCGAGTGGCGCGAGTTCGACGAGATACTCGATCAGGTGGCGAGCTATGGTGCGCGCCATGTCACGGTGACCGGCGGTGAGCCGCTGGCCCAGGCGGATTGTCCGGCGCTGCTCAGCGCGCTGTGTGACGCCGGCTACGAGGTGTCGCTGGAAACCAGCGGGGCTTTGGATATCTCGGGCGTGGATCCGCGCGTCAGCCGCGTGATGGACCTCAAGACCCCCAGCTCGGGCGAGCTCGAACGTAACCTGTACAGCAATATCGATCACCTGACCGTGCACGACCAGGTGAAGTTCGTGATCGCCGACGAGGCCGACTACGAATGGAGCAAAGCACAGGTCGAACAATGGCCGCTGACCGGGCGCTGCGATGTGCTGTTCTCGCCGGTGGCCGGCACGCTGCCGCCGACCCAACTGGCCGACTGGATATTGCGTGATCGACTCGCGGTAAGATTCCAGCTGCAACTGCACAAGCTGCTGTGGGGCAACGAACCGGGAAGATGAGCGAATCTGCGCAAAAGGCTGTGATATTGCTGTCGGGCGGGCTGGACTCCGCGACGGTGCTGGCAATGGCCCGCAACAAGGGATACGCCTGTCATGCGCTGAGCCTGGACTACGGCCAGCGCCACCATGCCGAGTTGGCCGCGGCCAAGCGCGTAGCGGCCGCACTGGGTGCGGCCGAGCACAAGATTCTGCCGCTGTCGCTCGATGCGATCGGTGGCTCGGCCCTCACCGACAAATCGATCGACGTGCCGCAGGCAGGCGGCGAGGGCATCCCCGTCACCTACGTGCCGGCGCGCAACACGGTGTTTCTCGCCCTGGCGCTGGGCTGGGCCGAGGTGCTCGGCTCGACCGACCTGTTCGTCGGGGTGAACGCCGTCGACTATTCCGGCTACCCGGATTGCCGGCCGGCCTTCATCAACGCCTTTGAACAGCTCGCCAACCTGGCGACCAAGGCCGGTGTCGAGGGTCAGCACTTCAAGGTGCATGCGCCGCTGATCGAGCTGAGCAAGGCCGACATCATTCAGGTCGGCACTCGCCTCGGGGTCGACTACAGCCTGACGGTGTCGTGCTACCAGGCCGATGAAGACGGTACGGCCTGCGGCGTGTGCGATTCCTGTCGCCTGCGGGCAGAGGGATTCGAGGCCGCCGGCGTGCCGGATCCGACCCGCTACCGCGCCTGAATTCAATAGCCCGACTTTGAATAAGGTATTGATTCGACGACGGTGGGCTACCCACTATTGACGCAATTCGGTAATCTCTCGCGCGAAATTCAATAATGACCGGCCTCAGGCTGGCGAACGAAATTCTGGAGAGGACGAAATGCAGTTCGAGAGCTTCATCCAGGCCGAGTCGGCCATGTTGTGGGGGGCCTTCGCGATCGCCCTGATCATGGGTGCCGTGGTCAACAAAACCAATTTCTGCACCATGGGTGCCGTGTCCGACCTCGTGAACATGGGCGACACCGGCCGCATGCGGTCGTGGCTGTTCGCCATCGCCGTCGCGATGCTCGGCGTGGCCGCGCTCGAATACATGGGCCTGGTCGACGTGACGGGAACCTTCCCTCCGTACCGTGCCGGCAACCTGATCTGGGCCGAGAACATCCTGGGCGGGCTGATGTTCGGCATCGGCATGACGCTGGCCAGTGGTTGCGGCAACAAAACGCTGATCCGCATCGGCGGCGGCAACATCAAGTCGATCATCGTATTCGCGATCATCGCCGTGATTGCCTACTTCATGATCAGCCCGTTCCCGGGCTCGGACCAAACCCTGATGAGCCTGTTGTTCTACGACTGGATCCGCCCACTGTCGGCCAATCTCGGCCAGTCGCAGGACCTCGGCTACTTGGTAGCGGGTGAGGACGGGGCGAAGACGGGGCGCCTTGTCATTGGTTTGGTGCTCGGCCTGGCGCTGATGGCGTTCGCATTCAAATCCGTCGATTTTCGCGGCAGCTTCGACAACATGCTCGGCGGCTTCGTCGTCGGTCTGGCCGTGCTCGGCGCCTGGTACCTCACCAGCAATATCCTGGTCGAGTCGTTCGATGGCCCGGTCTCGCTGTCCAACTACTACGCGCAGTGGGACATGCTGGCAGACTCGAACGAAGGCAAACCGGCCCAGGGCCGTCCGCTGGCGTCGCAGTCGTACACCTTCATCAATCCGATGGGGCAGACGCTGGGCTACCTGGCCGGCGGTTTCGAACGCAAGCTGCTGAACTTCGGTGTGATGGCGGTGCTCGGCGTGATCGCCGGCTCGTTGTTGTGGGCGCTGCTCTCGCGCAGCTTCCGCATCGAGTGGTTCAGCTCGTTGAAAGACGCCGTTACCCACGTGATCGGCGCCGTGCTGATGGGCTTCGGCGGCACCCTGGCCATGGGCTGCACCGTAGGGCAGGCGATCACCGGCGTCTCGACGCTGGCACTTGGCTCGATCCTGACCTTCGGCGCGATCTTCATCGGCAGCGCCCTGACCATGAAGGTGCAGTACTACAAGATGGTCTACGAAGACGAGGCCAGCTTCGGTAAGGCGCTGCTCACCGGCCTGGTCGACCTCAAGCTGCTGCCGGAGCGATTCCGACGCCTCGAGGCTGTCTGACAACGGTCACAAAGAGGGTTGAGCAGGGCGCGTTGTCCTGTATAATGCGCCCTCTTTCTGGCGCCCTGTCAGAAACTTACCGAATGCGGGTCGTTAGCTCAGTCGGTAGAGCAGTTGACTTTTAATCAATTGGTCGCAGGTTCGAATCCTGCACGACCCACCATATGCATGAAGCCCACGAGTGATCGTGGGCTTTTTTGTGTCTGGCGTGCCGGTAGCGGTCAGGTTCGCGCACCGTAGACCAGCAAACGCCCCGCAGTTCACGATGCGCGTACCAGATGATAATTGTCCCGTATCCGATTCGCTGGAGTGCTTCCTTGCGTCGGCTCCGTCGGTTGGATTTGTCCGGCAAGGTGACCACAGACGATAACTGATGACCGGGTGTGACAGGTTAGCTGCAAAGTGTTTTAGCACCCGCAGAAAGAGCGGCCGAGCTGCATTCGGTCGGTTTGCGATTGAGTCGTGCAGTGTATGGCGACATGTGCATTTGGCTGCAGAAAGTTGCCGACGGCGGTTGTTCACATTCCACCGGTGGAATACCGATCAAACGACGAGATTGCGACAATGCATGGCGCGACTGAACTTGTCCTTTCTCAAGCTGAGATACTGCATATTGTGATCGCTAAAACCGTACTACACGATGCGCCAAGGCTGGTCATTCCTGTGTTGGGCGTCATAGCAACAGAGGATGCGTGGTGAAACCTGCTAGTTGTGCTGTCTGTGGTGCTGCTTCTGAAGGCGAAGCGGGTGGCGGTGGCCATTGGGTCGAGTTCGCAGGCTTCGTTACCGACGGGCGAGACGCGCTATCGCATCCGAGGAGGCTCGAATATTTCTGTGCACGGCACTTGTCTGCTGCCAAGCGGAAGAAGCATCTTGATGCTCAGATTGCTATCGAAAGGCGCTGCCGAGAATTTGTTGTCTGACGGCGTGCTCTGCCGGCTACGACAGATTAATCGTAACCTCATAGGTGAAACCGAAGCAATTGCCTGAACATCGTCAGGCCAGCGTCGATTTCAGATACAGTTGTACGCATTGTTGAAGTTGTCGACTCCAGTCTTTAAAGATGTCCCTGATCCTCAAACGCCTCGCCCGACCCGAAGACGCACGTACTTTGGTCGAGCTGATGCCATCCTTCCGCTACAGCTATGGCAACGGAATTGATGCTGATATGCTCACTGATCTGATGTCGGGCTTGTTCCATGAGAAAGCAATCAGCGGTGTGATTCTGCTCAATAGCGATGCCGGTGATGGTTCATCTATGCCGACCAGGCCCATTGGCAACGACCAAGTTGTGTCATTCGCCGTAACCGGGTTCATCTCGTTGGAGTTGGCGCAGACAATCGTCGAGTGCCAGGTTTGCACGCCGCTTGTTGAATGGCTGTACGCCCGTGAGCTGGCAAACGATCCCGTCTTTCTTCGCCCCGATGAGCAGGCGAGGTGCAACCACGGCGATGGCATGGCGCTGGTGTTTCTGCACTTCTTCGCACCACCCGGTGATCCGACCGACCCGATGGTGCAGAAAGGTGTCGCCGAGATGCAGCAGTGCTTTCGTTTGCAGCACGGAGGGTTCAATTGTCGTTTGGCGCTGCATCCCCTGGGGGAGGGCGACGATGACATGGGCCGCAAGTCGCTGTTGGGGATGGGATTCGACCCGTTGGGCGACGGCAGGCAGCTGATGTGGCTGGATCTGGCCAAGCTCGCGGAGATGCCGTTTCATCCTTTCGTCTGTCTGTTGCGCACTGATGAACCCAGGCTGGGTTTGTCCCTCGGCGAGAAGCGTTTGCTGACGCTGGCGCTGTGGGGCTATGCCGATCATGCGATTGCCGACGCGTTATGCATCGCCGTTGAAACTGTGCGCAAGCGTTGGCGCAATATCTTTCTGAAGATCGAAGAACATCCCGAGGTGCTTCTGTTCAACGATGCCCAATCGACAGCAGAGGCGACCCGTGGTCGAGAAAAGCGCTCTGTCGTATTACGTTACTTGGATTCCCACCTGTCTGAAATCCGGCCTTAGTGCCTTCTTGTTTACCAAAAAAGGGTACTGGCTGACGCAACCGGACGATTGCTACTTTGCCGCTACCGCGTTGGGCGGCAGTTGCATGGTGCCGTGCACGCCCAGCGTGTTTCGCTAGTCAACAAGAAGGACAATAAGGATGAAGAAGTTGAAGCAGGCACTGTTGGTGTCGGTGCTTGGTTTGGGTATGCATAACGTCGCGATGTCGTCAGATGCCGCGGTTGGTCTGGGATTGAGTTATGTGTTCGGTGAAGGCGCTGCGTTGGGGTTGAAGGTATTCAGCGACGACGAACCATACGAGGTAGTCGGATCTATCGGTGTGGAGTATCTGTTCACATCGAAAGCGTTTCGACCGACGATTGGTGCGGCTTACCTCGGCGACAACCATTACGTAGAGGCGTCGCTGGGTTGGAACTTCGGTCGCAGTGCGGTCGATTACGCCTTGGGTGCGGGTTGGGCCGACACCGACGACGATGGCTCGAACAATCGCTCGACCCCGGCGACTTCGTCAGGGCCTACCGATGCGCCGTCTGGTCCTACCGACGCGCTGACGCGATAGATCAACACACTCAGGCGGATCAGGCCGGTGGCCGCGGCAGGCTGCCGGTCCGGTTGGCTTAGCGTGTTCAACGGCCACTTCCGTCATTGCGCATCACCTCGGCACGCTCAGCGTCGGCTTGATCTTCTGACGATTTTGGTTTCGTGCACGCTATCGGGGGTGGCCTGACTTGCTTTGTTGCGCACACTGCGGGACGCCGCCGCGTCTCACAGCCACGATCGCAAACGATGCAGACCTAGTCGACCACGCAAGTGCGCATTTGCGCCGGACCGTGCTGGCGGAAATCAAACCACATTGGCGGTAATCGGCCGCGTTCAATACCTTCGTTGACGCAAAGACGGGCATCCTGAGCCATGGCGCGATTCGTGCTGTTCCGTTATGCCGGCAGTGGGCCGGACGTTGGAACTCGAATTCGGGAAGCGCAGCAGTGACTACAGCATTGGCAATCAAACAAGAACGCACAGAGCCAGATCGCGGACGGCACGACGAAGCGGCGGATCGCTCGCTCATCCGGTCGCTGGACGCCAGCAAGGCTCTAAGACTATTGCTCGACGAGGCCGGCGTGCGGGCGTACCACGTACAGCCCAACTCCAAGGGCACAGCGTGGGATATCGTGTCGGTAGACCGTGTACCCGGCGGCGGTTGGCGATCATTGAACAGCTCGGTGACTGCCCGTAACTTGATCCACGCGGCGCAACACGCGACCGCCCGCCGCACGTTACTGGTTCGATTGGCCAACGAGCTGAGCCTGCGTCAGGCCTGACTGCGGTGCGGCCCTTGTTGGCCGCAACAGCCGTCTCAAATCCCGTCGTCCGCGCCCCGCGTGCTATCTTCTGGGCCTCGAGCCGCGGAGGTACAGGATGAGCGTGATCTACGTCGTCGCCAAGGAGGCCGGCGAGTTCGGTCAGTTGGCCAATCATGGCGCCATGCTGTTGCTGCACCTGGGTGCCATATCGGCCATCGGCGAAGAGTTCGGTCTTAAGCGTCTGGATGAGTGCGTCTATCTGCCGGACGATCAATTGTTTGATTTCCTGCGCGATGCGGGTGCGACCGACGAACAGATTGCCGCAGCCAATCCGCCGCTCTGGATCGAGGCGCAACAGGGTGTGGTGCTGATGGGTGACTACGTCGACAGGGTGCGCAGTTATCATTCCCTCAGCGAGCAGACTCGCACAGCCGTGCTGGCCGAACTTGAGGAATTCAAAAAGGTGTTCGAGGCGCTCGCGCAGACCGGCGACCATTGGCACTTTGAGTACGACATCTAGTCGTTCTTGACGTCCGGCCAGCCGCCACCCAGCCGCTTGCGACCCTGGGAAGCTTGCCCGATACCCCATTGTCGGTACGTCAATTCCTGTCCATTTCTGCCGCTATATTCCCAAGGTCGGCGCTGAGTTTCGCCGCCCGCTGCGTCGGTCCGCCAGGCGGAAATTGCGGTATTTGGCGCTTTTTTGCCTTCCACCGGCCCGATCGCGAGACTTAACCGATCGTTTTGTCGAAGCGCCTATTACCACCGGCAACTCTCCTATCTACAATCAGGACAAAGTCTTTCATGGACGCCCCAGCAGCCGACGCCGTGTCACAACCGACCGCCGAGCACAAACTGATGATCGCCCGCCAGCCGATCTACAACGGCCAGATGGGGGTGTATGGCTACGAGTTGCTGTTTCGCCCGCCGGCGGGTTCGACGGTGCCCGTTCAATCCACCCAGGCGACCGCGCAGGTGCTGACTGCCTCCGTGCTGGGTACGGGGTTGCATGAGTTGGTCTATGACCGAATGGCGGTCATCAATGTTACCCGGGCCTTTCTCAATGTGATGCCGCAGATCCAGCTGCCGGCCGAGCAGATCGTGCTCGACCTGCCCGACAACCTGGTTGCAGACGATACCCTGATATCCGATCTCAACCAGCTCAAAGAGCTGGGTTACACCTTGTCGATCGGCGGCCTGCAGTCGATCAAAGACAAGCGAATGATGGAGACCGCCGACCATCTGCGCGTCGATGTGAAACAGATCGACCCGACTCAGCTCGAACGTTTCACCAAGTTCGTACAGCGCTACAAACATCTTGCGCTACGCGCGCTGAAGATCGAGACGCTCGAAGATTACGACCGCTATCGGCGCGAAGGCTACGACTATTTTCAGGGCTATTTTCTCGGTAGCCCGCGCGCTCACCATGTTCGTGAGCTGAGCGTAAGCAAGCTGACCGTGATGGAATTGCTCGCGGCGGTACACAACCCCGATACGACGGTCGCCGAGCTCGAAGAGAAGATCGTGCGCGATGTATCGCTGAGCGTGCGCCTGTTGAAACTGGTCAACTCACCGTTCTTTGCGTTGCGCAGCGAGGTCGATTCAGTCAAGCGTGCGGTGGTACTGCTTGGGCGCGATGAAATACGCAAATTGGTGTCACTGCTGGCGTTGAGCGGCTCGGGCGATCAGCCCATGGCGATGATCGAGATCGCCTTGATGCGCGCCAAGGTTTGCGAGCTGCTGGCGACACATCTGCAAATCCTGCCCGACGGCTATTTCACCGTCGGTATGTTCTCTGCGCTGGATATCCTGATGGACCAGCCCATTCGGAAGGTGATCGGCAACCTGCCTTTGGCCGAGCCTGTCAAGGCGGCAATTCTGCAGCGCGAGGGTCAGATGGGCGAGGCGCTTACCTGTGCAGTTGCCATGGAGCAGGTGCACTGGCCCGAGATGAAGTTCGGCAATCTGACGGAAGACGATCTGCAAACCGTATATCGAGAGGCCCTGCATTGGACCTACGGTGTGACCGGGCAGATGTAACAACCCCGGCTGGCGGCGTTGGCCGACCCCATCCCGAAGGAACTGCAGCATGGAACAACTCACGGACGATCAGATCGACGCTCGCCTGATCGAACTCTCGCAGTCGCTGGGCTACAGAAAGGAAACGATCGCTTGGATCTGGGGCGCGTGCCACCGCCTGGAGCAGCAACAGCACGACAATCATCCCGACTCGCCGCGCATCGAACTCTCTGCCTACGATATCTGCCGGGCGGTGGTCGCTGAAGCCAACGAAACGCCGGGCGGGTCGGTCAAAGAGATTCTGATCCTGACCGGAATCGACCGAAGCGAAGATGTTGGCCGGATCATCGATGGGCTGGTCGAAAAAGAGCTGATGACGGCGGGCGAACAGGATTCGACACTCGACTTCGACGACGTTTTCGATTCGGCGGACATTGGTTCGTTCTTGACGCAGGCAGGCATCAAACAAAAACACATCAAACTGTGGCCGACCTATGTGATGCTCATGTGGGGTCTCTACATCGTGGGTGTTGCGCTCGTGGCGGGTAGCTACACCGGCAGGGTGACGCCTGAGGTCGGATGGTTGGGTTGGGCGCTTGGTATGATCGGGTTCGCCATGCAGTTTGTCCGACGGCGACCTGCATGATCCGGCAAGCGGTCGTGCGAGCGCATTCAAGGCAAGCGCCGTCGTGTTTTCTCGCGTTGCGGGCAACCAAAAGCCGATTCACCAGATCCACATCGATGACAGGTAGCAATACTAAGGAAAATTGACGTTGGATCCCTGCCGTCCGCCGAAGGCCGATCTTGACTACCATGCCGTCGAAACGCGTTCGGTGTGGTGGAAAGTCTACTTCCTCGTCATCCTGGTGCTGACTGCCGTGACATCGTTCTGGGAACTCGTCGAGTGGAATCTGGCTTGGTACGACTACGTAGGCACGGCCACGATGTTGATTGCCTTGCTGGGTGTCTTTGGATTTGCTTTCTGCAAGCGCATTGCGAGTCCCCGATTCTGGCGTGCCTACTTTTACGTGCTGCTGCTCACGGATATCGTCCTTACCTACGTGGGGTTCGTTGACGGTTCGAGCGAATCCATACCCCTTGATGCTGTTTTCTTTGATGCTGTCAGTGTTGCACTGCTGCTCTACCTGCCCATCTACTTTGCCTTGTACATGTACGGCAGTCAGTCGCGCATTCCATGGACAGAATCGGGTGCAACGCTAGACCAATAGCGCGTTCACATCCAACCGGGAAGTTTGCCTACAAGTCAGCGCGCATTTCCCCACCTTGCCGACAACCACGCCTTGTCTAGCCTGTAAGGGGTGCATCATGAGACCACGGAAGGGCCGCCGGTGCCGTTTGTACAGGTTGTCGGCGTCGCATAGGGAGTGCATCAGTCGCTGCAGACATAGCAGCGTTGCTTGCTGAACACGGAAGTTGGTTTGTCATTCGGTATTGAGGCTCGCAAGGCGGGCGTCGATCCGTCGTCTCTTCCTTTGTCTCTCACGTTGCACCAGTGCAATGCCCACGTGTTCCCTCTGGTGAGCATTGCCGGTCCAACTCAAGAGGGATGAAAGGGAGATTCAAAATGCGTAATTCTGCACTTCAGGGATGGGCGTTCATTGCGACGGTGGCCTTGATGCATTCGATCGGCGCGGCGCAGGCTGCCGATTATGCTGACTACCAACAAGCGGCCGAGATTCCTCCGGATCTCAGGCAGACGGTGTCTGTTCTTCCGAGAGATGTCAGTCGGTCGCTCAAGATTCATAAGATTCCCACGTCTGAACCTGTACCGCTGATCGTAGGTACCTATTGGTCGTGTCATATCAATCAGTACGACTTCGAAATCTGTCGTATCAAAATTGTGGTCTGCAACGACGATCAGACTTCCTGTGTTGAAGTAGACTGAGGCGCAGGGCACCCGATAGGGCGGGTGCCCGTTTCCGCCGCGCTGCGGTCTTTCGAGCCCGGTCTTGCGGTATGTCGTCATACGCTGGTTCTGTTGGGATGAAGAACTTCCTGATTGTTATCGCATCACTCTTTTTGTTGGCTGCCGCGGGTGTGCTGTGGGTGGGTAGCGTGTTGTCGGCACCACAGCAACGCGCCGTGGGGAGCCCGCCACGTTCCAGCGGAACCGATGTCGTCGCGATAGCCCGTCCCAGCGGTGGACTGGTCAATGGCTGGTTCATGGGTGGCAGTGAAGCCCGAGGCGGCGTGTTGTTGCTTCACAGCCTGCGATCGGACCGTCGAGAGATGATCGAACGCGCAGCGTTTCTCAACAGGACCGGCTATGCCGTGCTGATGATCGACCTCCAGGCTCATGGCGAAACCGAAGGACACCAGATTACATTCGGTTACCTCGAATCCGAGGATGCGCGTGCGGCGCTGGGTTTTCTGCGCAAGAAGGTCGATGGTCGACCTGTCGGTGTGATCGGTGTATCTCTCGGCGGTGCGGCGGCGCTGCTCGGAGATGCGCCGCTCGATGCCGATGCTTTGGTTCTCGAGGCCGTTTACAGCACCTTCGAACAGGCTGTCGAGAACCGCCTGGTTGTCCGCCTTGGAGACCCCGGCAGATTGATGACGTCGCTGCTGGTATGGCAGGTGGAACCCAGGTTGGGCGTATCCGAGCAGTCGTTGTCACCGCTTGCTGCTATTCGCCGGGTCAAAGCACCGGTGATGTTGATCGCCGGCGATCAAGACCAGCATACGCGCCTGGAAGATACCCAGTCGCTCTTTGCTCAAGCGCCGCAGCCGAAGCAGCTATGGATTGTTGACGGCGCTTCGCACCAGGACCTGCACCGTTTTGCGGGAAAGGAGTATGAAGCGCGTGTGCTGGAGTTCCTGAATGCGAATCTACGTTGAGCAGGTCATTCTGAACTGCCCGGCAATGTGGGTCGCCGGGCAGTTGCCTAAGGGTCACCGACGGTGGATGTCAGCTGAACCTGCGTCGGGCGGCGAACAGCGTTGCTGCGATAAGCAGCCAGGTAGGTGGTAGCGGGACTTCACCAGCGGATGCCGCCGGATCGGCAAAAAAGCCGTTGATGGTGAATGTCGTCCCCGCGCCAAAAAAGCCAACGGGAAAGTCGCCCGTCAAACTGATTGCGTCGTCAGTCAGCATGCCTTCGAGCGACGACAGTGGCCCGTTGGTGAATCCTGTGCAAAGTGAACGCGGGTCACTTGGGAACCAGCAGGGGTGGTCGCTGCCTTCCAGCGTTTGATTCGAAAGGCGGGTCGGGATCGACAGATCGATGCCGACCGTTTCGTCGATACCAAAGATATTAACGTTCTCAAACTTGATCCATGTCTCCGGCGGATATTCATAGATCGTCGTCAACAACTCCCCATTGCTCGACACCAGGTTGTAGACCTCGCCCCAGATGTAGGTTTCGAACACGACGTCAAATTCGCCACGCAGCCGGGTCGTCAATGTTTGGTTAGGGATAAAGCTCTCGCCTCCGGCGCTTATCACCGTAGCAAAGCTTGAGTTCGAATCGATGGTGACGTGACGGGTTTCGGTGATGACCGATGCATATACGGGGGCAACGAGTGCAACGAAGAGAATGGCAAACACAGTCCATTTATATTGTTTCATTTGTCCTATAAGTCCTTGCAACTACTTCCAACAGCTATAACAACGTACTTGCGAGATCTGCGCCTCGCCTTGGCCGTGTCGATGCCTCCACAAATCATGCCAATACCCATGGGCGAAACGAAAATGAACGCTCAGTCAAAAGCTTAATCGGTAAGGAATTTGATTCTAATTGTAAATTTGTAAATGTTTCTGACGCTTGTTGGAGGCCTATGGAGCATGCTTGATTGCTGTGAAGCATCTTCCTAAGAAAGGTCCTTTGTGCTTTCACTGCACGGTGCGTCGGACGTTGATGCATCGAGTGGCGCGATCAACGAAACGCTTTTGCGCCATAATCGCTTGAAGGTTTCAGGGATGTTGATGAATTATGAAAAAGTGTTTGGGCGCCGTTGTGCCGCTGTCACTCATCGGTTTGCTGGTGACAAGCGCTGCGCCGGCAGATATCTATCGGTGGACTGACGCCAACGGCAAAGTGCATTTCACCGACAAACCGCCTGTCGATCAGCAGACTGAAAAGGTCGAAGTGCGGGTGAACACCTATGAGAGTGTCAGCTACGACACCTCGATATTCGACACCGGCAAGAAAGTGGTGCTGTACTCGGCGAGTTGGTGCGGTTACTGCAAAAAGGCCAAACAGTATTTCCGTTCGAACAACATTGCTTTCACGGAATACGATATCGAAAAGAGCGCCAAAGCCAAACGCGAATACGATCGACTGGGAGCGCGCGGCGTGCCGGTGATCTTGGTTGGCAAGCAGCGGATGAATGGTTTCTCAGAGAAGGGATTTGAGCGTCTCTACGCGCGGGCCGGGGTTCAATAGCTCAGCGTTTGAACCCGGGCATGTGACTTGCGCTGATACAATTCGAGACACAAAAAAGCGCGGCAATGGGAAGCCGGACATGAAGCGGAACAGAAATGTGTGGTTCTACATGGCGACAAGGGCGGTATTGCTCTGCCTGATGTTGCCGTGGGTTTCAGGTTGTATCACCTTGTATCCCTGCGTTGCTGTCGAGAACCCGGATGAGCGGAAGCTCACAGCGACTGTTTTGCACAAACGTCAGATCGATGGAGAGCTGACGGTCAACCTGCCTGAGAGTCGCGAAGTACGCGAAGACCCTTTCACGAATCCTACGTTCAATCGCGGGATCGCCCAAAGTATCGAGTTTCATGGTGGGTACGCATTGGGCTATCTGTACCGGCAGGCGGCATTGCTTCAAATACCCACCGCGGAACTCGGGGACAATTGTAGCGATCGCCGTCCGCAGGTTGAGGATGGGTTTGAGTATCTCGTGAAAGGCAGCGACGACGGCTTGTACCGTGTACCTAGCGCGTACGCGGGGTTCGAAGTCGATCAGTGCGTGTTCTTATTTCTGGTTCCGGCTGACGACGGTTTTGCCGGGCGCATCGCGAGTGGGGCGGACTGCAGTTCGGTAGATCTCGGGCAGGCAGCGGCGAATCCGCAGACCAGCGAGTGAGTTTGGCGGAACAGTCGCAACTGTGTACCAGTCATCGGCCGGCCTTGCGCGATCTCTGTATTTTTATGCTTTGTAAGCGCCGGCCAGAGGTGGCCTGGGGTCACAAGCGGCAGGGGGTTCTCTGCAAGCCGTAGTATCTGGGAACCGCTGCGAAACCGAACCAGGATCGACGATATGCCGGGGGCGGAGTCCATGAATCGCCGAAAATTCCTAACGACATCGTTGGTCTCAGTCGCCGCGCTGGGCAGTGCGGGCTGGTACTGGGGTGAGCGCTGGAAATACATCGTGGTGCACCACAGTGCCGGCGGCTTCGGCAACATCGCATTTCTGCAGCAGGTGCATAGAGAGCGCCAGGTGCGCGATCCGGTTGATGCGATTCCCTACCATTATGTTATCGGCAACGGAAACGGCATGGCGATGGGTGAGGTCGCGTCCGATTGGCGACAGGAGTACGGTATCTGGGGCGCCCACGTGTCGGGCAGAAACTCGGACCGCAACATGCGCGGCATCGGTATCTGCCTGATCGGCAACTTTGAGCAGCATGCGGTTCCGCAAAAGCAGTACGATGCCTTGGTGGGTTTGACCAAAGCGCTCATGAAGCGTTACAGGATTGCAGCGGACCATGTGGACGGCCATGGACACGTCGACGGCGAGCAGACGAAGTGTCCCGGTAAACACTTTCCAATGGAGCGCTTCCGCAAGGAGATTGCACAAGCGTAGCGCGGTTGTTCTTGGGTGAAGCGCATAGGCAAAACTCCACGTTCATATTCTGTTGCGGCGGCAACATCTGGAGATACAGGATGAAAAAATGGATCTTGGTGATGGCGGCTTTCCTGGCTACGGCCTCGGTCGGGGCGGAAGAGCTACCTGACGAGTTTCTGCGGGACTATGTGTTGGGCACCTATCACCTGATAGGCAAAGGTGTGGGATCCGAGGAGAGCTACTACGGCCAGGCCGTTTTCGAGGTGGCCGGCGACGGGATGCGCGTTACTCGCGAGGTCGGCGGCAAGTCGGTCGTCGGTAGCGGGGCAATTGAGAAGGCGACTGGCGATAAGATTAAAGTGGTGCGAATCCGCTTTGAACAGGAAGGCTTTCGGTTTGAAGAAACCTGCGTTATCGGCACTGATCTCGACAACTACGCAACGTTGACATGCCACGTCTATCCGTCGGGCACAGAACAGCTTGATCCAGGGTTGGAAGCCTATATCGCAAAACACAAGGCCAACTGATTCTGCTGTCCGGCCTGTTATGGACAACTCACTGAATCGACTGCACCGCGTATTCTTCTACGGCTTGTACATGGATCCCGATATCTTGCGTGATAAAGGTGTCGAACCCCGCAACCCGGAGAAGGCTCGTGTAGCTGGCTATCGCTTGCGTGTCGGCAAAATGGCCACGCTGTTGCGTGACGATGATGCGAGTGCGTATGGGATGGTCTACCGGCTAACGTATCCTGAAATCGAGAGCCTGTATTGGGGAGCCGGTCTGGATGCCTACATCGCCGAGGCAGTGCTGGTGGAGACCTTGGACGGTGCAGTGAGTCCAGCCTTGTGCTGCAACCTGCGCATGCCACCGGCAGACGATGAGGACAATCCGGACTATCTGCACCGCCTGATCAGCGTCATGCAGAAACTGGGACTGCCGAACCCAACGGGCTGATTCAGTTCGGCCACGGGTGAATCTGGCGAACGGTTATCACGCTGCTGCAAGGCGCTAGCTGTTGTTACCGAAGTCAGCCAGCCAGACGATAACGAGCCGCCATGTTACCGCAATGACGCCGATGCTCGTGGCGAAGAACACCAACGCAATCAACCAATACCATGCACGGTGCAGTGCCCTGAGCAGGCGGTGAAACAGTCTGCTTGATGAGTCCGCCTTGGGAGGCACCCGATGAAAGGCGGTGATCAATGCGTAGGTACTCAATGCCCAGCATAGACCGACGATACTCGGGATCAGGTAGCGATCGCCTTCGGCAGAGGCCGAGGTAACCAGGGTATAGACGAACAGGGCGACGCAACCAACGCCGACGACCACGGCGGGCCAGCGTAGAAAGCGGATTGTGCGGGCGACCTTCTGAAGTTTGTCGATCATAGAGCAAAGGCTGTCGTTCCATCGGACCGTGCCATTCTATTGAAAACGGCCAATGAACCCCATCGCCAGGAAGCGGCGAGCCCGGCATTCATCAGAAAGCGAGCCTATGTGAGACTCGCCGGTCGATACAGCGCCAACGCGTTAGCAACCAGAATCTTGTTTGCGGCCGTTTCGTCGAACGTCTCCATGATCAAGTTCAGGTCATCATCCTGGTAGGCGCGCGGTGCGCGTGTCGACGGTAGGTCGGTGCCGAACATCAGGCATTCGGGGTTCGCGGCGTACAGTTGCCGCAGCGCGCTTGCCACGTCGAAATCGACTCTGCCGAAACCTGTCGCTTTGACCTTTGCGCCTTGCTCAGCGAGCCTTAACAGATGCGGTAGTCCGTCGCTGGAAAGTCCCAGGTGGTCGATACTGATCGCCGGCAGTTTGCCGATCGTTGGCAGCATATCGACCAGGTCGTGTGCGTCGACATACAGCTCGGTATGCCAACCTGCGAGTTCGAATACCCTGCGGGAAAGGCTGTCCAGATGGGTGATGTCTTCTGAGCCGCCCCGTTTCAGGTTGAAGCGCACTGCCCGAACCCCAGCGGCGTGCAGCTCGACAATGTCGTCGTCGGCAATCGATGCGGGCACTTGGGTGACGCCGACGTAGCCGCGGCCGAGCCTCTTCAATGCGTGCAGCAGGTAACTCTGATCGAAGCCTTGAAATGACCCCGACACTACGGCGCCACCGACGACATGGCTCGCAGCCATCCGCGTGATGTAGTCGTGACAGGTGAAAGGCTGTGGCAGAAAGCCGTTGTTCTCGGTTAGAGGAAAGCCCGGTTCGATGATATGCAGATGGGCATCGAACAATGTCGGTGTGGGCGGCATCAGGCCGGCATGGTAAGTGGCAGAGACATGCCACCAAGACTACCCCGGCGGTGGAGCAGGGGGAACCCGTTCTTGCTGCGTGCGTGTCAGCCGTTCAGGTTGCGCGCTTTCACCGGGTCGCTCTCCGCACTCGGGTTCGACGAACGCCGTGTAGACGCGCGATGGTAGTTCGCGCAGCGCGTGAAATGAGTCGATGCAAGGTTATGCCGCACGCTCATGCAGTCCGGCATCGAGTTTCCGATTTTTCAGCAGGTAAGTGAGTTCATGTGCACCGAACGCCTTTGGTGTGATGCCAAGACTGATCAGATCATCGGTTGGGCAGGTGTTTCCTTCGAGCAGCATCTGCAGCTGGTCGTGGGTGATCGGGAAAGATTCGAAGCGGTCGAGCAGACGCGCGGCTGTCGACACGCCGAATGCCGGGACAGGCAGCTTGTGTTTGCTCTTGCCCACAACGTCGGCGATGGTCGACAGTATTTCTCGCCAAGTAACCTCGGCGGCACCGCCGAGGCATAGTTTCTTGCCGTACGTTGCAGGATCGCGCAGAGCGCGCGCAAATGCCTGGGCGACGTCGTCGATGTGCACCGGCGTCAGTCTGATCGGGTCTGCGTCACCGGGTAGCATGCCGGTGTAGAACAGCGGGGCGGGGATCGGCGGTTCGATGATGTCCTGCAACAACTGCGTGGCGAACTCCATCCGGCCGCGCGGGTCGCCGAAGATCACGGAGGGGCTGAATACCGTTCAGTCCAGCCGGGTCTTCATCAGGTACTGTTCGGCCCGGTACTTCGTCATTTGATACGGCGTGCCGTCCGCCTTTGCGCCATTGGCGCCCATCAGTATGAAGCGGTTCACGCCGGTCCAGCGCGCCGCGTCGATAACACGGATTGCCGCCTTCTCGTGAAGCTGGTCGAACGTGATACCGCGCTTGGGGAACTCGCGCAGAATGCCGATGTTATAGATCACCGCATCGGCGCCATCGAGCATCTGCAACATGGCAGCGTTGTCGCTGATGTCTCCGGAAACCAATTGGCAACGCTCTGGGTGGCGCATTTTGTGTTCGCTGCCAGGGCGTACCATGACAATGGGTTTCACGCCGGCACTGACAAGTGCATCGACCAGGTAGCCACCGACAAATCCCGTTCCACCAAAAATCGCTACTCGCATGTTAGCTCCCGACTATCGGTCGTCTCCGCCCACGGCGTAGCTGTCTGCAATCGACGTGTGGGCATGGACGGTCACCAGTTCATCATTGTTATCCGAGTCTAGAAGACGGTCCGGGATAAAAACAGGTCAAAAATTGGACGGTTTGGCCGAAAGTGCGCATAAATCAGGACATGAGACCTGAAAATCTGGACAATATTGCGTCTAGGAGGTCGGCGCAGCCTGAACGCCTGAACACGGACTAGACGAGGCGCCCTCGCACTCCGTGGCCTGCTGCTGCCTCGCGGCTTTGCGCTTTTCGCCTGTCTGTATTGACCAAGACAATTGACGATACGCCTCTAAATCCGTCAAGGTTGCGCCACACTTTCAGAGGGTGGACAGGGCTTTGCAGAGGGTAGTACGGCGTAAGCATTTGTTAGCAGTCACAGGCGATGCCAGCGGCAAGGCGGTCGACCGATGATTCCACCACTGGAGGCCCTGCAACGGCTGCGCGAGGGCAATCAGCGATTCGCTTCCGGTGATCGCAGTCTCGACAATCTGCAGATGCTCACGCGTCGTGATGCTTTGTTGGCAGGTCAGACACCGTTTGCCGTAATCATCGGCTGTTCCGATTCGCGTGTGCCGGTCGAGATCATTTTCGACCAGGGTCTGGGTGATCTCTTCGTTATCCGCGTGGCGGGCAATGTCGTGGCGCCTTCGCAGATCGGTAGTGTCGAATTCGCGGCCGAGAAATTCGGTACCCGCCTGGTCGTCGTCATGGGCCACACGCGCTGCGGCGCCGTTCAGGCGACGCTCGAAGAGCTGCAGCGACCGACCGAGTCGCAATCGCGCAATCTGCGCTCGATCGTCGACCGCATTCGCCCTTCAGTCGAGGGGCTGCTGGCGACCGAATTGCGCAACAACAAGCAGGAGCTGACCGAGCAGGCGGTGCGGGCAAACGTGCGCGTCGCAGCCAACAACCTGCGTCATGGCTCCGAGATCCTCGAATCGCTGATCGATCACGATGAACTGCTGGTGGTGGGCGCCGAGTACTCGCTTGAGACCGGTATCGTCGACTTCTTCGACGGTATGCCCGATTCCGGCTAAGCAGGCAGTCGCTTCAGTACGCCGTTCGGTCGGTCAGCCAGTAGAAACGATAGGCCGGAACCACCAACTGATCGTTGAACTGCTGAGGCGACTCGCCCGAGTAGAGGTCGCGTAGCTGTCCGAACGCGAAATGCCCCCGGTTGGCCAGGTCGCTGAGCGTCAACGACTGCGGGAAGCTGTCGAAGTTTGCCACCACGAGCACGTTATCGTTCTGCATGAACGGGTTGTTGCGGATGAACACGAACAGGTGCGGGTTCTCCGATTCGATCAGCGTGCGGTTGTTGTAGTCGGCAAAGGCCGGTGTGCTCTTGCGCACCGCGATCATCTTCTTCAGGCCATCGTAGATGCGTTGTTCGACCGTGCCGTGCTGCTGACGCAGCTCGGCCTTGCTCCAGTCGATCTTCGGGCGATGCATCCAGCGGTTGTCGTGCGCCTTGTTCTCGTCCTGCAGGAAGGTGCAGTCGTTCAACGTGCCGATCTCGTCGCCGTAATACAGCAATGGGATGCCGCCGAACGACATGATCATGCTGTGCAACAGCAGAATCTGGTTGACGCTCTGGTCGACGGCTTCGTGGTCGTTGCTCTCCAACGCCGCTTCCAGACCCACGAGTGAGGCCAGTGCGCCCGAGATGCGGGCGTCGCCGGTCTTTTCGTTACGCCCGAACGGCTGGCCGCGCGCCGGCGAGGTATCGTAGGCGCCGGTGAAATAGTCGACCAGAAAGCGGCGGTGCGAGTAGGGGTCGTAACCGACCTTGGCGATGTCGGCGTCGTCGAAGCCCAAACCGATGTCGTCGTGGCATCGCACATAGTTCAGCCAGGTGGCGCGGTCGAGCTTGTTCGGCAGGCTCAGAATGCTCTGGTTGAGCAGTTTGGCGTTCTTGGTCGCAACCGCTTCCCACAGCAGCGCCATGTAGGTCGCGTTGTAGGCGATCTCGCATTCCTTGGCGATGACGGCGTCTTCACCGAAGTATTTGATGATCTCGACCGGTGCGACGATCGCCTCGGCGATGAACAACACGCCCGGTGCCGTCACCTGGCTACAGTCCTTCATCAGTTGCAGGATCAGGTGCGCCTCGCGTTCGTTCTGGCTGGTGGTGCCGATCTTCTTCCACAAAAAGGCAACGGCATCGAGGCGCACGATATCCGCGCCCTGGTTCGCCCAGAACAGGATGATGTCGAGCATCTCGATGAATACCGCGGGATTGCTGTAGTTCAGATCCCACTGGTATGAATTGAAGACCGTCATCACCCACTTGTTCATCGTCTCGTCGAAGGTGAAATTGCCGGGTGAGGTTTCCGGAAACACCTCGGGCATGGTCTCTTCGAACATATCCGGAATGTCGCGGTTGTCGAAGACGTAGTAGTAGTCCTGAAACTTCTTCTCGCCCTCGCGCGCCTTCTGCGCCCAGGCATGCTCGTCGGAGGTATGGTTCACGACGACATCGAGGGTCAACAGGATGTTGCGTCGGCGCATGTCCTTGGCGAGATCACGCAGCTCTTCGAGCGTGCCCACTCGCTCGTCGATATCGCGAAAATTGCTCACCGCGTAACCGCCGTCACTCGCACCGGCCGGGCATTCGAGCATCGGCATCAAATGCATCATGTTGACGCCGAGTTCTTGGATGTAGGGCAGGTGCGACTGCACGCCCTTGAGGTTGCCGGCGAAACCGTCGGTGTACAGCGCCATGCCGACCCACTGCTGGTTGAGGAACCATTCGTGGTCGTTTTCGCGTTCGACATCCAGTCGTTTGAGGTCGGTGTTGCGTTTGGTGTACTGCACGGCCATGACCTCGACCAGGCGCAGCATCTGCTGTTTGAAATCATCACGCTGGCCATAGAGGTGATGGAACAGCGAATAGATTGCATAGAAGTTGGCACCGAGCCGCGTATAGAAGTGCCGCAGATCGCGTTTGCGAATGTCCGGTTTCAGCTCATCGAGGATATCGTTGAGAAGAGAATGCGAGACCTGTTCGTACATAACTGCTTCTTGTTGTCTTAGAGGTTCCAGTCTTTGATGAGCGGTGCATAGAACGCCGGGTCATCGACCGTGGCGCCCCGGTTGCCGACGATCCTGGACGCGAACGTTTGAGCGCGTTTGAGGGTATCGGTCAGATGCCATCCGCGCACCAGTCCCAGGATCATCACCGAGGCGAAGGCATCGCCGGCGCCGACCGTGTCAACGACATGGTCGGCGCGTTCGGGCTCAACGGTAAAGCTCTCGCCTGCGGCGGTCAGCACCTCGGCGCCTTTCGCGCCATGCGTGACGAGCAGTCCGCGCAATCCCTGCTGATCGAGGAAATCGCTCGCCGACGTGCCGGGTGCCAGTTCGTCGAGCTCGTCGCCGTTGAGCTTCACCCAGTCGGCGCGGCCGACCAGCGACAGCACTTTCTCGCGTTGCCACCACGGCGGGCGCAGGTTGACGTCGAGAAACACGGTGCCCGGGTGTTCATCGGTGATGTGCTTGAGTGCGCGCATCGACGCCGGCTCACGCAACGCCAGGCTGCCGTGATACAGCCAGCGACAGCCTTTTGCCATCTCCGGTTTCTCGATCGCATCGTAGGCGCAGGGGTTGACGATGTCATAACTCGGTTCGCCGCCGATCAGCGACACATCCACCTTGCCGGTCGGCAGGGTTGCATCCGTCTGTAAGCCGCTCGTGTCCATGCCCCAGCGCTGCATCGCGCTACGCACCGACTCACCCTCTGCATCGTCACCCACGCGACTGATGAACAGCGGTGCACAGCCGAAGGCCTGCAGATGCCACGCGACATTGAATGGGGCGCCGCCCAGTACGCTGTTGCCGTCGGGGAAATGGTCGAACAATACCTCACCGAAAATGCACAGCTTCTGTTTCACGCAGACGGCTCCTCGTCGAACGCCATCCACGCGACGGCCTCGGGGTGATAGTGCGCAATGCCTTCGAGCATACCGGCACTGTAGTTTCCGTTCATGCCTTGAAAGCCGCCTTCAGCGATGTACAAGCGGTCCGACGTGCCACCATCTTCGGCCAGCTGTCGTGCCAGTTGTCGCACATCGGCCTGGCTGTTCGCGACGAGCACCGACGGAATGGCGCTCGCCAGCACTTCGATGTCGTTG
This sequence comes from Thiosocius teredinicola, assembly GCF_002009425.1. NCBI lineage: Bacteria > Pseudomonadati > Pseudomonadota > Gammaproteobacteria > Chromatiales > Sedimenticolaceae > Thiosocius > Thiosocius teredinicola. Next base: position 3,685,404 of record NZ_CP019936.1, on the reverse strand, counting down.
CCGCTGTCGCCGCAAAACACGGTGTTGTCTTGGCTGAAGTCGTGCATGCACATCAAGGCCTCGATCGCGTGATATTTCGAGGCGCGTTGCGGTAGTACATCGAGCAGGCCGATGCCGTCGGGTTCGTCGACGCTCCAGATCAGGCGCGCTTTCACATCACTGGCCTTCAGGCGGGCATCGATCATGGCGGATAGCGTATTGCGGTCGCTGTGCAAAGGTACGTAATAGCTTAGCTTGTAATCGTTCTGCTTGGCGGATTCCTGCAGTCGTAGCGCGGGAAGCCCGCTTAGCAGCGATTTGATGTCCATGCGGGTGCGTCCGCCCCAATCCTGGGCAATCTGTTGTTCCCAAGTGGTCTGTCGCACCCATTCCTTCTCTGGGCCGACGTGATAGATTGTCGTGCCGACGTCGCCGACCACGAAGTCGGGCACGGGCAGCAGGTAGTTGCCGATCGCCTGCTCGACGAGTGCGCGATGCCGACCGGTGACGTATGCGATCGTGACCTCGGGCCGCTGCGCCAGCATTGCGAAGTGCTTGCGTGCGCCCGCCGATTCGGACTGTGGCCCATTGGGTATCAATGTTCGGTCCAAATCGGTGCAGATCAGCAGGCGCCCGGTCATGAGTCGTGCGGTATCTCGCAGGTATTGAAGAAATCGTAATGATCGATGGCTTCAAGGATGCCGCCCGCATGCGGACGCGCAGCGAAATAGATACTCTCCTGGTCGACCAACTGCGACAGTTCCTCGTGATGCCGGTTGGCGACCACGACCGCCAGCGTGTTGCCGCGCATCATGTCTTCGTCGGCGCCCGAGCCGCCGGCGGCGAGGATCTGCTCCATGGGTATGTCGAGACGCTGAGATACATAACGCAACGCCTGGCCTTTCGACGCGCGCCGCCGGCACGATGTCGAGGAACTGACCGAACGAGCAGAACACGTTCGCGGTGAGTTCTTCTGCCGGATCAGCGCGGATGATCTCGTCGACCGGATGGCGCGTTTGTGGGATCGTAGTAGAACGACAGCTTCCACGCCGTCTGTTCGTTCTTCGGCTGGCGTTTCAAACCAGGCAACTCGCTAATCATGCGCCAGATCGGTTTCGGGTCCCAGTGGTGATCGATGTGGTCGGCCCAGTAGTCGTCGACCGTCAGTGCCTGGCCGTAGTGAATGCGCGTGCCCAGGCTGCTGATCAACACATCGGGTGTCGGGATGCCTTGCTTCTTCATCAGCGCCAACGCGGCATCGATGCGGCGCCCGGTCGCGATGCCGAAGGTGACGCACTTGCGATTTTCGCGCAACGCCTCGACCAGCAACTTCAACGTCGCCGGGTTCGCCGATCAGGTTCTGATCGAGATCGGGTGAAGATCGCACGGTCGCGATAGCGCAGCGCGCGCGGCGGTTTTTCTTCGCGCGGCAGCGGCTGATACTTGGTCGCAGGGCGGCGAGTTGCGCCATGTAGTTCTGCGCATGTGCCTGCCACGAATAATGCTTGCGTACACCCTCGATACGTTGCGCGATGCCACCGACCATTGCTGCTCATTGCGCAGTAGCTTGAGCAGTTTGCGGGTGATGGCCTCCTTGTCCAACGGGTCGATCAGTTCACCGTTGTGACAATTGGCAATGATATCGACCGGGCCGCCGTTTTCGGTGGCGACAATCGGCAGTCCGCTGGCGGCTGCTTCCAGCAGCGTCAATCCAAAGGGTTCGGTCAGCGCGGGGTTGATGAAGATACCTTTGCCTGCCGCGACCATGCGGTAGATCTGCGGGACCTCGTCGGCACGGTGGCTCTTGGGCAGCGCGACGCGCCCGTACAGGTCATAGGAATCGATCAACAACAGGATGTTTGTCAGCACGCCCTGGGCGCCGGTATCCATGTCGCGGATATCGTCGCGGTTGCCGGCGACGATCAACAGGTTTGCTGCCTGCTGCAGCGCTGACGATTCGCCGAAGGCCTCGATCAGCGTCAGGATGTTCTTGCGTTCGTCAGGGCGCGACAATGCCAGTACCAGCGGCTTGTCGGGATTGCGCAGAAAACGGTCGACCTGTTTGCGGAAGGCGATGTCTTCTTTGCTATCGGGTGGATGAAACTGCTTGAGATCGGTTCCCGGCGGTACCACCGCCATGCGGTCTGCATCGTAGTAGTTGTACAGACCGTACTGTTCTTCGATCTCGTTGTGCGTGCTGGTGATCACCAGGTCGGCGTTGGCCAGAATCTCTTCTTCGGCATCGATGCGCCGGCCGATGTTGTAGGTGCGCTCGATCGCTTCGCGCGTCAGGCCGCGGGCGAGCAGGCGTTTGCGCTTGTCGCGTCCAAGCGAGTGGCCGGTATGCACCAGCGCGTGGCGAACAGGTGCGCCAGGCGTACGCCGACGTAGCCGGCATCGGCGTAGTGACTGTGAACGATATCGGGGTGCGCGGTCTTCCTCGTTCAGCCAGTTCACCAGGTTGTCCATGAAGCTGTCGAGATGATCCCAGAGCTGCTCTTTCGGGATGTATTGATCGGACCGGCTTCGATCCGCACGATGCGTGCCTTGTCGGTGAGTCGTTCGATGGGCTGCGCATAGTCGTCGCTGATGTGTTTGTCGACGACGCGGCGAGTGATCAGATCGACTTGGTCGACCTCATCGCGTTCGGCGAGTGCGCGCGCCAGGTCGACGACGTATTTGGTTTGCCCACCGGTGTCGGCGTCGCGCCCGAGCTCCAGATTGTTGCTGCGGATCAACCCGTGGATGCTGATCAGTAGGATGTACTTGCCGGGTTTGTCGTTGCTCATAGCGCCCCGATCACCGTGTTTGGCAGTGACAACATGATGGTGTTTACGTCCTTTGCCAATGGATTCATGTCTATTGTCGGGAAAGCGGCACACGATGCCAAGCGGGGTAGCCGCCTTTAGCCGACATATTGCACCGGCATTAAGTCACAGGTCTGGTAGTTGACCGTTATACGCGGGCTTTCAGCAGAAGTTGGCGCTTCTGCATCAAGGGTTGTACCTGTGATCGACGCGGTGGCTATGCGGACGGGGTTGCAGGCGTGCTGAGTGGTTTGTTCAATGCGCGGCGCCGGCAGGCGGCAGCTGCCAGATCCGTACGCTGGCGTCATCACTGCTGGTCGTTAGATAGCGACCGTCGGGCGACGGTGAGACGGAGGTTCCGCACAGGTCGTGTTGTTGCAGCCTTTCCAGGGTGCGACCGCTGCCCGCTTCGAGTATCAACACGGCGCTGTCGGTCTGGCGGCTGATGCTGGCGAGTCGCCCATCGTTGAGGTAGGCGAGATCGTTGATGATCCCCTGGTGTTCGGTGGCGATGGTATCCAGATGACCGTCGCTCAAATGCCAACGGAACAGTCGAAACCAACCGGCGCCGAGCAGGTTTGAACCGTCGTCGCTGAACAGCAGGGTGCGTGCGTCGCTGGGTGGGGCATCGAGCCGTAGGGGAGGGGTGTCGACACGCCACGCGAAGACCGCGCCGTCACCACCCGATGATGCGAGTCTTTCGCCATCGCTGGCCAAGGCACGGACATAGTCGCCGTGCAGGTTCGTCCAGGCGGCGACGGACTCACCGTCGGGATTCCACGCACGCACGCTGCCGTCTTTGTGTCCGCTGATGAACAGCGACTGATCGGGTGTCGCGGTGAGCGCGGTGATCGGGCTGAGGGTTTGCCACTCACTCAGCAGCCTTCCGGTCGCCGACCAGATCGCGATCCGCCCGTCGTATCCGCTGCTGAGCAGGCGTTGCGTTTGACCGGGTTGTGCCCTTAAAAAGATCAGTCCGGTCACGTTGCCTTTGTGTGCGTTCCAGCCGGCGTAGCGCTGACCACTCTCTAGACGCCACAGGCGGATGCGGCCGGCCCAACCGCCGGAGGCCACGAGTGTCGAGTCCGGACTGGTCGCCAACACGCTGCCGCCGCCGTGTGCGTCGGAGATGATCAGGTCGGCGGGACGCTCCGGCTTGGATTGGCAGCCGAGTAGAGACAAGCTCAGCGCGAGCCACACGCCGGCGATCGCCAGCCGCGAACTGCACGCATACTTTGTCGTGTGGAATGTCGTCATGAGCACCATCACCGAACCGATCAACCTGATCGGGCAAGCTTGCAGCGTTTGGCGGCGCATTGAAAGGCCGTTAAAGGTTGATGCCGTCAGACCGATCTCTGTTAGGGGAAACCGCGGGGAGTCTTCGAGTGTTGCGTATCGTTGTGGTGTTGGGATTCATCCTTTTCTGGGGTTCGCCGGTAATGGCCGGCGGCGCGGCGTGCGTGATGGCCAAGTATCAGGGTGAAACACTCGATTACGCCCTGGTCTACGGCAAGTCGCACCCGGTCGAAGCGCAAGAACAGGCTGAGGCCGAGCTGCGCGACAAGGGATACGGCGACTACCTCAAGCACCTCGACGTGATTCGCGCGCAGAACCTGTCCAATCTTGAGCACGCCTTCGTCATCGTCATCCGCAGTGAGTTCACCGATTTCCGCGATCGCCAGCGTTCGGCGATGGGCTGCGGTTTCAGTGCCTCCTCTTATAAAGAGGCCGAATGGGACGCGCTGCGTGATCTACAGTCTTACTTCTGGGGATGGAAACCCGACCAGCACGGCTACCAATTGGTGCGCAAGTTCCGCTACTGAGCGCCGGCCGCGACTGAATTCTAAAAACACAAAAAACTGACGGGTATGTGCCGGACGTCGCTGCAGGCGTTGCGGCACAAGGGTATTCGCATGTCTGCGAGTCGCTGCGCGGAGCATCGAGACGCCCCGATCGGCTGCGCGGTTTGATATTAGGCATAGCGAATATTAGAATGTTAGATTGTTTTCATAAAAGCGCCTTAATAGGTCATAAATCAAAAGGTTAGGGCATGTTGGATCCCGTTTTGAGTGTCGAATCCGAGGTAGGTAATCGCGAGGTCAAAAACACGACCTGCTATATGTGCGCCTGCCGTTGTGGGATACGTGTCACCCTGCGCGATGGCGAGGTGCGACACATCGAAGGTAACCCCGAACACCCGTTGAACAAGGGTGTGATCTGCGCCAAGGGTGCCTCGGGCATCATGAAGCAGTACTCGCCGGCGCGTATCACCAAGCCGTTGATGCGCAAACCGAACGGCAAGCGTGGCGAATCCGATTTCGAAGAGATCTCGTGGGACCGCGCGTTCCAGATCATGGAAGAGCGCCTCGTCAAGCTGCGCGCCGAAGATCCGAAGAAGTTCGCCCTGTTCACCGGACGCGACCAGATGCAGGCGCTGACCGGCATGTTCGCCAAGCAGTTCGGTACGCCGAACTACGCAGCGCACGGCGGCTTCTGCTCGGTCAACATGGCGGCCGGCCTGATCTACACGATTGGTGGTTCGTTCTGGGAGTTCGGCGGCCCCGACCTGGATCGCGCCAAGCTGTTCGTGATGATCGGTACCGCCGAAGATCACCACTCCAATCCGTTGAAGATGGCGATCTCCAAGTTCAAACGTCGCGGCGGTCGCTTTATCTCGATCAACCCGGTGCGTACCGGTTATTCGGCGATCGCCGACGAGTGGGTGCCGATCAAGCCGGGCACCGACGGTGCGCTGATGCTGGCGATCACCCACGAGATCATCTCTCAGGGCCTGTATGACCGCGAGTTCCTGGTCGATTACACCAACGCCGCCGAGTTGGTGAACCTGGATACCGCTGCGGATGACTACGGTATGTTCATTCGCACCAACCGTCCGGTCGAGGAGGGTTGTTTCGATGCGCAGAACAAACTGTGGTGGGACCGTAAGACCAACGGTCCGGTCGATGTGCGTTGCGAAAGCTGCGACCCGTTCTTGCTGGGCAGCTACGAAGTCGACGGCAAGCCGGTCAAGACGGCCTTCCAGATGCTCAAAGAGCGCGTCGCCGAATACACGCCGGAATGGGCCGCCGGTATCACCGGTATCCCGGCCGAGACCATTCGCCGACTCGCCCACGAGATGGGCGTCACCGCGCGTGACCAGAAGATCGAACTGCCGATCCAGTGGACCGATGTATGGGGCCGCGAGCACAGCTCGGTAGTCGGCAACCCGGTTGCGTTCCACTCGATGCGCGGTCTGGCCGCACACTCGAACGGTTTCCAGACGATCCGCGCACTCGGTGTGCTGATGACCATCCTCGGTACCATCGATCGTCCCGGTGGTTTCCGCCACAAGGCGCCGTTCCCGCGTCCGATCCCGCCTTGCCCCAAGCCGCCGAAAGGTCCGGAGGGTGTGCAGCCGAACACGCCGCTCGACGGCATGCCGCTCGGTTGGCCGGCCGATCCGAACGACCTGTTCGTCGACGACCAGGGCAACCCGGTGCGTATCGACAAGGCGTTCTCCTGGGAATACCCGCTGTCGGTGCACGGCCTGATGCACAACGTGATCACCAACGCGTGGCGCGGCGACCCCTACAAGATCGACACCCTGCTGTTGTTCATGGCGAACATGGCATGGAATTCGTCGATGAACACCGACAAAACCCGCGAGATGCTGGTCGACAAGGACGAGAACGGCGAATACAAGATTCCGTTCATCATCGTCTGCGATGCCTTCCAGTCGGAGACGGTGGCGTTTGCCGACCTCGTGTTGCCCGACACCACCTACCTCGAACGTCACGATGCCCTGTCGATGCTCGATCGCCCGATCTCCGAATTCGACGGTCCGTGCGATTCGGTGCGTGTGCCGGTCGTACCGCCGAAAGGCGAGTGCAAGCCGTTCCAGGAAGTGCTGATCGAGATGGGTTCGCGCCTCGGTCTGCCGGCCTTCGTCAACGACGATGGCTCGCGCAAGTTCCGCGACTACCCGGACTTTGTCGTCAACTACGAGACCTCGCCGGGCTCCGGTATCGGCTTCCTGTCGGGCTGGCGCGGTAAAGGTGGCGAGAAGTTCCTCAAAGGCGAACCGAACCCGCGCCAGTGGGAGATGTACGCCAAGAACAACTGCGTGTTCCATTACGAGTTGCCCAAGTCGTACCAGTACATGCGTAACTGGAACAAGGGTTACCTCGAATGGGCACGTGCCCACGGTATGACGCGTTACGCCGAGCCGATCAACGTGCACATCTATTCCGAGGTGCTGCAGAAGTTCCGTCTTGCCGCACAAGGCAAGCGTCCGGGCAAGCAGCCGCCGAAGCACCTGGCCAAGCGCGTCGAAACCTATTTCGATCCGCTGCCGTTCTATCACGAGACGCTCGAGTCCGAACTGGTCGACACCCACGAGTACCCGTTGAATGCGCTGACCCAGCGTCCGATGGCGATGTACCACTCGTGGGACAGCCAGAACGCCTGGCTGCGTCAGATCCACACCTACAACTATCTGTTCATGAGCCCCAAGCTGGGTGCAGCCAAAGGCTTCGAGGACGGTGACTGGGTGTGGGTCGAGTCGCCGCACGGCAAGGTACGTTGCATGGCGCGTTTCTCAGAGTCGGTCGAGCCGGGCACGGTCTGGACCTGGAATGCCATCGGCAAGGCCGCAGGAGCCTGGGGTCTGACCCCGAAGGCGAACGAATCGCAGAAAGGCTTCCTGCTGAACCACGTGATCTCGGAAGAACTGCCGCCGTGCGAAGCGGGGCCGCACTTGTCGAACTCCGACCCGGTCACCGGCCAGGCGGCCTGGTTCGACGTGCGCGTCAAAGTCTACAAGGCCGAAGAGGGCGAACCGGCTGTCAGTTTCCCGCAGTTCGACGCGCAGCGTCGCGTGCCGGGGCAGGATCGCAAGCGCGGCAAGTGGCAGGCCTATTTTGCCGGGGTGTTCCGCCGCAAGACGGGCATCGAGTAAGGGGAAGGTAGTAATAAAATGACCCAACTAGCATTAGTTATCGATCTGAACGTCTGCGTGGGTTGCCACGCCTGCGTGATGTCCTGCAAAGAATGGAATACCTCCGGCTGGGCCGGCACGATGGTCGACCAGCGTCCATACGACGCCGATCCCACCGGTACTTTCTTCAACCGCGTACAGATGTTCGAGGTTGGTGAGTATCCCAACACCGAAACCGTGCACTTCCCAAAGAGTTGCCTGCATTGCGAAGAGCCGCCTTGCGTACCGGTTTGCCCGACGGGGGCATCGTACAAGCGAGAAGACAACGGTGTAGTGCTGGTCGACTACGACAAGTGCATCGGTTGTAAGTATTGCTCGTGGGCGTGCCCCTACGGCGTGCGCGAGATCGACGAGCAGCAGAAGGTGATGAAGAAGTGCACCTTGTGCATCGACCGCATCACCGATCAGTCGTTGCCCGAGAAAGAGCGTCGCCCGGCGTGCGTGTTGTCGTGCCCGACCAGTGCACGTCTGTTCGGCGATGTGCACGATCCGGATTCCGAGGTCTCGATGGCGATCCGTGAGAACGGCGGCTACCAGCTGATGCCCGAGTGGGGTACGCAACCGGCGAATCACTACCTGCCGCGGCGCAAGACCCGCATCCAGATCTTCGACGACGAACTGGAGCGCGCGGACAACCCGCTGAAGAAAGAAGCCCCGCTGCCGGCGGCAGAAGGCGAAACCCTGGACGACGTCGCGTTCTAAGTCGCGCCGCCTTGTGGAAACTGGAGAATTCAGATGCATCCGGCATTTTCGGTAATCTTTCTAACCACCTTGATCGGCGCGGGCCAGGGCCTGTTCATGGCGCTGGTCACCGGTCAGTTCTATTCGATGTTGAACCTGTTGGCACCGCAGGACAGCGTGTCGTTCTACGCGACCGGCAGCCTGTTGTCGCTGGCGTTGCTCGTGCTCGGGTTGTTCGCCTCGTTCTTCCACCTCGGGCACCCCGAGCGTGCGTGGCGCGCGGCGAGCAAGTGGCGTACCTCGTGGCTGTCGCGTGAAGTCATCGCGCTGCCGGCGTTCATGGGCCTGGTCGCGCTCTACGGCATCAGCCACTACTTCGGCTGGACCCAGCCTTGGATCGTGATCAAAGGCCAACTGCCGGTTGACGCGACACTGGTGCTGGGCGTGCTTGGCGTGTTGATGGCGGTTATCTTGTTCGTCTGCACCGCGATGATCTATGCGAGCCTGCGCTTCCTGCAGGAATGGCACACGCCGCTGACCGTCGCCAACTTCATCCTGTTCGGTCTGGCGTCGGGCTTCACCTTGGCGGCTGCGTTCTCGGCGTGGACTGGCGTTGGCCTGGTCGTGTTTTACGGCACCTGGGCGGTCATCTTCACGATCTTGGCGGCAATCACACGCGGTTTTTCGATGTACCGCAATTCGCGCATCAAGCATAAGTCGACGCTGCGCAGCGCCATCGGTATACGTCACACCACGATCCGCCAGAAGTCGATGGGTTTCATGGGCGGCTCGTTCAATACGCGCGAGTTCTTCCACGGCGCCAGCGGCGGCACGCTGACCATGGTCAAGCTGTTCTTTGCGGTAATGGTGTTCATGGTGCCGGTCGTGCTGCTGGCGATGGCCAACCTGATGGAATCGGCCTACCTGCCGTTGTTGGCCTTCGCCGCGCAGTATGTCGGCCTGATGGCCGAGCGTTGGTATTTCTTCGCCGAGGCCAAGCATCCGCAGAACCTCTATTACCAATCGGTCGCCTGACCGATGCTGAAAAAAGGCGGTCTTCGGACCGCCTTTTTTCCGTCGCCATGACAGGGCGCGACCTATTCCCATCCGCCTGACGTTACAATCCCCCGAGCCGAGCAGTTGACGACACGGGAAGGGGACGAATGCGTCTGATCGAGATCATTGCCGACGAAGGCAACACAGCGACCCTCGCCGGTATCGCCGACCAACACGAGATCACCGACTACTGGTGGGGTGCGCCCGCGGACGACGGTCGACGTTCGTTCCGCATGTTGGTCAGCGACGATATCCGCCAGACGGTGATCGATGCGGTGCAGAACATTCTCGGTGCCGCCGAGAACGCCCGCATCGTGGTGTTGTCGGTTGACGCCGTGCTGCCGCACGATCCCGACGCGACACCCAGCGCCGCGGCGACCCGCGAAGAACTCTACAACCAGATCAGCAAGGGCGGTCGCATCGACGGCAACTTTCTGCTGCTGACCGTGCTGTCGACCGTGGTCGCGGCCATCGGCCTGATCGAAGACAACGTGGCCGTCGTGATCGGCGCCATGGTGATAGCGCCATTGCTCGGCCCTATCATTGCGCTGTCGTTCGGTTCGACGCTCGGCGACAGCAAGCTGACGGCTCAGGCGCTCAAGGCTGCCGCGGTCGGACTCGGCGTCGCATTCGGTCTGTCGGTATTGATCGGCTTTGCCTGGCCGGTGGATATCGCGCGCGGTGAGATGCTGATGGCCAGCACCGAGATCGTCGCCCGCACCAACGTCGGTCTCGACGGCGCGGTGCTGGCTTTGGCCGCCGGTGCGGCGGCGGTGCTGTCATTGACCACGGGCTTGTCGTCGGCGCTGGTCGGGGTGATGGTTGCGGTCGCTCTGCTGCCGCCGGCCGCGACCATGGGACTGCTGGTCGGTGCCGGTTTCTTTCAACTTGCCGCCGGTGCCACAATGCTGCTCGCGGTCAACGTCATCTGCGTGATCGTCGCGGCCAAGCTGGTGTTTCTCGCCAAGGGCGTCCGCCCGCGAACCTGGTACGAGCAGCAGAAGGCGCGCCAGTCGACGGCGGTCTCGATCGCGTTCTGGATTGCCTTGCTGATCATGGTGCTGATCACCGTGTATTCGCGTCACGGCCCGATCGGCTAGGCCGGCGCCGGCATCGCCGGGCTTTTCCCTGTTTGTTGTGAGCTTTGGTGTGCAACCGCAGCGCAGCGGCCGAATCTGAGACATAATCACCGGCCTGTCGTCGATCGATACGCACCCGATGAAAACACCCGAATTGTTGGCCCCCGCCGGAACCCTGCGCAACATGCGCTACGCATTCGCCTATGGGGCCGATGCGGTGTATGCGGGTATGCCGAGGTACAGCCTGCGGGTGCGCAACAACGATTTTCTCGAAGACAACCTGCGCACCGGCATCGACGAGGCGCACCGGCAGGGTCGCCAGTTCTTCGTCGCAACCAACGTCATGCCGCACGGCGCCAAGCTGAAGACCTTTCTTGCCGACATCGAGCCGGTCGTCGAGATGGGGCCGGACGCACTGATCATGGCAGACCCGGGTCTGATCATGCTTGTGCGCGAACGCTGGCCAGATATGCCCGTTCATCTCTCTGTACAAGCCAACACAGTGAATTCGGCCGGCGTGAAGTTCTGGCAATCGGTCGGCCTGTCACGCGTCATCCTGTCGCGCGAGTTATCGTTGGACGAGGTGGCGGAGATTCGCCAGGCCTGCCCGGACATGGAAATCGAGGTGTTCGTGCACGGTGCCTTGTGCATCGCCTATTCGGGGCGCTGTCTGCTATCCGGCTACTTCAATCATCGTGACGCCAACCAGGGCACCTGTACCAATTCGTGCCGCTGGGATTACAAGATCGCCCGCGAAGATCTCGATGCGGTTGCCGAGATCCCGGTCAGCGAGATCAAACGCCATCCGAAGGCCGACGAGGTGTATTACCTCGAGGAGCGCGAACGCCCGGGTGAGTTCATGCCGATCTTCGAAGACGAACACGGCACCTACATCATGAACTCGCGCGATCTGCGTGCCGTCGAGCATGTGCATCGGCTGGCCGAGATCGGTGTCGATTGTCTGAAGATCGAAGGGCGGACCAAGTCGCACTACTACACGGCGCGTACAACACAGGTATACCGGCGTGCGATCGACGATGCGGTTGCGGGTCGACCGTTTGATCCGACGTTGTTGCATGAGCTGGAACATCTCGCCAATCGTGGATATACCGACGGCTTCTTCCAGCGCCACGAATCCCATGAATTGCAGAGCTACCGCCAGGGGGCATCGAGCAGTACGCGCTCGCAGTTCGTGGCCGAGATTTCGTCGACCGACGTTGAAAGCGGCCTGACCCGTCTGGAGGTGAAGAACAAGTTCCGAGTCGGCGACGAGATGGAACTGGTGTCGCCCAGCGGCAATCGCCGGTTCCGTTTGGAACGATTGTTTGATAAAGATGGGAAACCGCTCGAAGAAGCGCCCGGCGGTGGCTGGCAGGTGCAGGCCCCGCTACCGGCAGAGGTCAACGAGATGGCCTTGTTGACCCGCCTGATGAAATAACAGCAAAAATACCGAACACAACAAAAAATGCGCGCACGGCAAGTCGTCGATGCGCGAATCGTAACGGTTTATTAGGAGGAGACACTTTGAACCACAGGACAACTGTGCAACGCTTGCTGTGCGCGGCGTTGCTTTCCGCAACTACCTGCGTACACGCTACCAACGGCTATTCACCGACGGGGTTTGGTACGACCAACAAGGGTCTTGCCGGCGCCGGTGTAGCCTTGCCTCAAGACGCGATGGCCGGCGCGACCAACCCCGCCGGCATGGTGCTGGTCGGCGACCGCATCGACCTCGGATTTGCACTGTTCAATCCCAACCGCGGGTTCACCGCCGACGACAATGCCGCGTCGCCGCCGCCACCGCCGAGCGTGCCGCCGGGCAGCTACGAGAGCGAAAGCGACCTGTTCCTGATTCCGCATTTCGGTTGGAACAAGCGGCTCGACGATGTCAGCAGCATCGGCATCCTGGTCGGCGCCAACGGTGGCATGAATACCGACTACGAAGAAGATATCTGGCGCAATTTCAACAATCCGGCCGGCACCGCCACGTCATCGACCGGCGTCAACTTCGCACAGTTGTTCTTGGGTGTGCCGTATGCCCGCAAGCTGAACGAGCGTCACTCCATCGGCATCATGCCGATCGTCGCCGCACAGCGCTTTCGCGCCAAGGGGCTCGAGCCCTTCCAGGGGCTGTCGATCGACCCGACGAATGTGACCAACAACGGTTATGACTATTCCTGGGGATACGGCGTTCGTGTCGGCTGGCTGGGACAGTTCACCGACCGCCTGTCGATCGGTGCCTCGGCGCAGTCGCGTCTGTACATGACCGAGTTCGACGACTATTCGGGGCTGTTTGCCGAAGAGGGCGATTTCGATGTGCCGCCGACTGTTACGGTGGGTCTCAGCTATAAGGTGAGGCCGGATGTGATCGTCGTCGCCGACTGGCAGCGCATCTTTTACAACACGGTCAAGTCGCTGGGTAATCCCAACGATACGCCGATTACGCCAACGACCCTGCTGGGTTCCGACGACGGTCTGGGCTTCGGTTGGAACAATGTCGATATCATCAAAGTGGGTGTGCAATGGGCGTACAGCCCGAAGCTGACCCTGCGTGCTGGCATCAGCCATGCCGACCAGATGTTCGATAACGGCGAAGCCTTGTTCAACGTACTTGCGCCGGCCACCATCCGTACTCACGCCAGCCTGGGTATGACCTACCAGATCGATCGTTCAAGCGCCGTATCGGTGGCCTACACGCGTGCCTTCAAGGAAAAGATCGACGGACAAAACCCGAACTTCACCGGGCCGCAGACAGGTAGTGTCGAGATGGACCAGCATGAACTCGAAGTAAGCTGGGCCTGGTTGTTCTGACGCAGCACTCTCTTCGCTACGCACCCATCGCACAGGGCCCGGTGTTCGTGTGCGATGGGTATGCGGCCGAGCCCAAAGCACGGGGCTCGCGGGACGGGTTGGTCTAACGCATCGGCCGATCAGGTGGTTTGCGTTTGCCCGGTCAGGTTGCCGAATGCTTCGCGCACGCGGTGTGACAGGCTCGGGTCGCGGAATTGCTCGCGCACCGTTCCGGCCAGCGTGGGCAGGCTCAGCAGGTCGCTGACGCATTGGTTGAAGGCGGCCTGACCATGCTCATTGTCTACCAGTCGTTCGAGGTAGTCGCGCAGATAGGTCTTGTCGCCGAGCAGTTCCCAGGCGCGGCCAGAGACAGCTGCCAACAGTTCGATATCCGTATTGGCCGGGTCGCCGAGAACGCCCCCGAGCATTTGCCGCACCTCGGCGTGCGCCAGGCCGCCGGCCAATCCGCGGATCAGCGCTGCGATCAATGCCGGGTCACGTGGCTCATCTTGCATGGCTCGCTGCAGGCGTGCGAGCAGGGCGGCGCTCAAAGTCTCGCTGAGGCACTGACTCTCGAGGTTGTGGCACAAGGCGACCAGCGGTTCCGGCGGCAGATGGGGCAGTGCCTCGCTCAGCGGTGAATCGGCATGTCGGCAGGCGACATCGGCAATGCCCTGATAGCCAACGAAACCCCATTGATCCCACCCGGGTTCACCGCGGAAGTAGGCCAATGCGTGTTCGTAGAAGCGCGACGGCGGCAGGCCGAGGTCCCGGCTCAAACAGGCATGGAACAGCGCCATGCGATCATCACGCGGCGTAAAGGCATAGGGGTTGTCTTGCAGGAAACCCTGGGCGTCGGCTCCCGCCGACTGCGCCTTGGCAGACTCAAGCAGCCGATTGAGCAGGTAGTCGCGTTCGGCCTGCACGAGCAGGCCCTGTTCGTCGAGAGACAGCCGCAGAAACCAGATAACCGGTTCGCTTGCCTGCCCTGCAGCGTTCTGGACTAGGGCGAACCAGGCTTTGCGTTGCATCGGCTGTGGGTAAGGTTGCGTCGCCTGTTCAAAGGCCAGGAATTGTTCGCGCGCCAGCGGTCCGACCCGCCTGCCCAGATCGTAGACGTGCACGTCGGCGCCGGATTGTTCGAGCAGTTCCAATAGAGTCAGCGAGTCGGCCACGGTGGCGGTTCCTGGGGTAGTTCGGTTTTGGCCTAATCGATCCAATCGACAAGATGGTTTTCCAGCGCGTCGGCATCGTCTTCGCACACGGTTCGATGACACACCCGTTGTCCGGCGCGCACCACACTGTCCGGGGTGCCGGTGATCAACGGGTGCCATCGCGGCAGGTCTTTGCCCTCGGCGAGCAAGCGGTAGGCACAGGTGCGCGGCAGCCAATACGGGTCGTGCAGAATCTCGGGGGTGATCGTGATGCAGTCAGGTACGCGAATCGAGCGACGTGGATAGTCTGTGCATCGGGCGGTTTCGGTATTCAGCAGGCGACAGTGCACGTTGGTGTAGTAGATCTCTCGCGTGTCCTCATCCTCGAGTCGGTACAGGCAGCATTTCGCGCACCCGTCGCAGAGAGATTCCCATTCCTTATGGTTCATTTCGGCGAGTTTTTTTTCTTTCCAGAATGGCAGATCAGGGCTTGACATTTCGATTGAACGCTCGATTCGCGCTGTTAATAAGTGACTGATTATGCACAGGTGCTCCGGTGCTCTGAATTCGGGTGTAATTTGCTGAATATTTGCCAAGTGTTACATTAGAATGACATTATAACTAAATGAATTTAAAAGAAAAATAAGCAATTGGTCAATTTTTGGTCAATCTGATGACCACTACGACAGGATGCGGCCTGCACGCCATTCTCTTCATGTTCTTCACAGAGTTTTCCACAGGCAATGTGGAAAAATAAAGTCGTATCTCGTCGGTTAATTCGAGCGGGTGCTGCCGGTCCCCAGCAGGCTGTCGATCTGACTCACGATGGCGATGATGCGGTCACTGCCAACGGCGTCGGCGGCACGATAGACCTCTTCCGCCATCGGCCTGATCGCGCAGTCGCACGGCAGTGGCAGTTGGCGCATCAAAAGCTCGTGCATGCGCGGCAGGAATAACCACTGCAGCCATTGATCGAAACTCAGCGTGTCGACGGCGAATGGCTGTCGGCTCTGCAGCGCGGCGGCATCCGGCGGCTCACTCTCCCAACGATGTTGCGCCTGAAGCTCGGTCTCCAATTGCGTCAATAGCGTTCTCAGTTCGTCGCGCATCCGCGCCCCCATTCCGCGCACCACGCGTTATCCTTGCACCGCCGTCGCCGCATGTCACCCAAGCTGGGGCAAGCGAGGCGGCGCCCATCACAATGGCGGACACCGGGGCAAAGTGGCTTCTTCTCACGACCGAAAACTCAGCGACGCCGATGCCCGGATCATCGAGCGCTTCAGCGACGCCTTGTGGATGGAACGCGGATTGTCGGCCAATACCTTGAATTCTTACCAATCGGATCTTCGCCATTTCGCCATGTGGCTCGACGAGCAGGCGGCGACGGCGATGTTACAGGCCAAGCGCGACCAACTGCTCGGCTACCTGGCAGCCGGCGTCGATGCCGGCGTGCGGCCGCGTACCAGCGCGCGCCGCCTGTCTGCGCTGCGCCAGTTTTTTCATTGGGCCGTGCGCGAGCAGTTGATCGGTGGCGATCCGACGGCGCAGATCGAGGCGCCCAGGCTGGGGCGGCCGTTACCCAAGTCGTTGAGCGAGACGGAAGTGGAGGCATTGCTCGAGGCGCCGGAACTGGAAACGGCCGAAGGGCTGCGTGACCGCACGATGCTCGAGGTGTTGTATGCGACCGGGCTGCGCGTTTCCGAACTGGTCGGTCTGCGCCCCGACCAGCTCAGCCTGACGCAGGGGCTGGTGCGCGTGATCGGCAAGGGCGGCAAAGAACGCCTGGTACCGCTCGGCGACGAGGCGGTGAGCTGGATTGAGCGATTCATCAAAGGTGCGCGCGTCGAGCTGTTGAACGGCCGGCCGTGCAACGCCCTGTTTCCGACCCGGCGCGGCGACGGCATGACCCGCCAGGCCTTCTGGTATCGCATCAAGAAACACGCCCTGACCGCGGGCATCCGCCAAACCCTGTCGCCCCACACGCTGCGCCACGCCTTTGCCACGCACCTGGTCAACCACGGCGCCGATCTGCGCGTTGTGCAACTGTTGTTGGGCCACAGTTCCTTGTCGACGACACAGATTTACACCCACGTGGCCCGCGAGCGCCTGCAGGCGCTGCACGCCGAGCACCATCCGCGCGGTTAGCGGCATGCCGTCGATTTCCTTCGATGTCGGCCGGCCTGGCAAGCCCGCCCAACAGTGGCGGCGCCTTGTGGTAGCCTTGCGGCTGTTTTTTACGGAGCCCCGATATGCCTTCATTTGACGCCGTCTCGGAAGTCGATCTGCAAGAGGTCCGTAATGCCACGGACCAGGCCAACCGCGAGGTGGGCACCCGTTTCGATTTCAAGGGCAGCGATGCCCAGTACAGCCTGGACGGCGACAGCGTCACCTTGAACGCACAGAGCGAATTCCAACTCGAGCAGATGATGGACATTTTGCAGCTCAAACTGGTCAAACGCTCGGTGGACATCGGCTGCCTGGATATCGGCAAGGTCGAAACCGCAAATAATCGTGCCCGCCAGTCGGGCACGATAAGGCAGGGTATCGATACCGATACCGCGCGCAAGATCGTCAAGGACATCAAGGCTGCAAAGCTGAAGGTGCAGGCGCAGATACAGGGCGAGCAGGTACGGGTGACCGGCAAGAAGCGAGACGACCTCCAGGAGGTGATCGCGTTGCTGAAAAAGGGTGAGTACGGCCTGCCGCTGCAATTCACGAATTTTCGAGACTGACTATGATCAAGAGAGTTACTGCCGTTGTTATCGCCGTGTTTTTCAGTGCGGTGGCGCAGGCCGCAGTGGATGCGGCAACCCAGGAAAAGATTCGCAATTCACTGAAGGTGCTGTTGCCCGGACTGGTGCCGGACGAAATCAGGGAAACGCCCCTGGACAACATCTACGAGTTGACCTTCGGTGCGCGACTGGCCTACATCACGGGCGATGGACGTTACCTGATGCAGGGCAAGATCATCGACATCGAACAGCGTGTCGAGATCACCGAGAAGCGGTTGACCGAACTGAAAAAGGCGGCGTTGAGCAATATCAGCGAGGATCAGATGATCATCTACGGGCCGGAGGACGCCAAACACACCGTCACCGTGTTCACCGATATCGACTGCGGCTTCTGCCGCAGGCTGCATTCGGAGATGGCCAGCTACAACGACGCCGGCATCCGTATCCGCTACCTTTTCTACCCACGGGCGGGGATCGGCAGCGACTCTTACAACAAGGCGGTTTCGGTGTGGTGCGCCGATGACCGCAAAGCGGCGATGAATGCCGCGAAGGCCGGTCAGGAGATCGAGGCCAAAACCTGCGACAATCCGGTCAGCACGCATCACGCCCTGGGGCAGTCGATGCGTATTCAGGGAACGCCTGCTTTGATGTTGGAAAGCGGCGAGTTGGTGCCGGGTTACGTCCCGGCGGATAAACTGCGTCGTGCGCTCGACGAGAGCGGCACACAGGCCGGCAGCTGACCAAGGCTGCGAGAGGTCTGTTCGACGCACTTGCTGTCATGAGGTGCACGCCCGCATATGGCGGTTCATGCGATTGAATTGGCCTGTCGCAGTGACAAGGGACTGGTGAGGAAACGCAACCAGGATAGTTTTCGCGTCGATTCCGATCTGGGCGTTATGGTGCTGGCCGACGGTATGGGCGGACATCGCGCCGGCGAAGTCGCCAGCCGCATCGCGGTGCGCACGGCGATCGAAGACCTGTTGCCGATACAGCGCGAAGACAGTGCCGACGGCATGGAGACCTTGCTGCGCGTAGGGCAGGCTCTGGAGCATGCCAACCATGCCGTGCTCGATGCCTGCGACGAGCGACCCGAGTTCGAAGGCATGGGTACCACCATGGTGGCCGCCGTGTTTCGCGACCACCGCATCTACTATGCCCACATCGGCGATTCACGCCTCTACCGGGTGCGCCTCGGGCGCATGCGCCGTCTCACCCGGGATCATTCGCTGATCCAGCGCATGATCGACGATGGGGTGTTCATGAACCGTCGCGAGGCGCGCGAGGCGGGCGTCAAAGACAACGTGCTGACCAGGAGCCTGGGCATGCAGCGCCAGGCGGATGTCGACGTCCGCGATGCCCTGGTCGAGCCTGGCGACACCTACCTTGTGTGCAGCGACGGCCTGCACGGCATGATTTCCGACAACACCATGGCGCGGATACTGCGCGACCCCAACGGGAATCTCGATGAGCAGGCGCAGGCGTTGCTCGATGCAGCGCTGGAGGCCGGCGGTAACGACAACGTCAGCGTGCTCCTGGCGCGGCCGAGCATCACCCGCTGATCGCAGTCAGCGTTCGAGCAACTCGCGTTTGCCGGTCTTGCCGTCCCAGTCTTCGGCGTCCGGCGGTGGGTCTTTGCGTTGCGTGATCACCGGCCAGTTTGCGCACAGGTCGGCATTCAACGCGATGAAGTCCTGCTGGTCAGCCGGCACGTCGTCTTCGGCAAAAATCGCGTTTGCCGGACACTCCGGTTCACACAGTGCACAATCGATGCACTCGTCGGGATCGATCGCCAGAAAGTTCGGCCCTTCGTGGAAACAATCGACCGGGCACACCTCCACGCAATCCGTGTATTTGCACTTGATGCAGTTTTCACCGACAACGTAGGTCATAGACGTATCTCGTGTAGTTGATTGCCTGCCTATTCAGGATCGTGCATCGCACGCAATTCGTAAAGGGCATCGAGCGCTTCGCGCGGCGTCAGTTGATCCGGATCGAGTTCCGCAAGGCGTCGGCGTAGCGCATCGTCGCTCGGTGCGTCATCCGCTTCGGCTGCAGGCTGCTGAAACAGCGATAACTGATTGGATTCCGCCTGTGCGTGGCGCTGCGCGGCATTTTCCAGTTCACGCAGACGCTTGCGCGCCAGCTCAATGACCTTGCGCGGCACACCGGCCAGCGCAGCGACTTGCAGGCCGTAGCTTTGGTTGGCCGGGCCATCGCGCACCGTATGCAGGAAGACAATGCCGTCGCCGTGTTCGACCGCATCGAGATGCACATTGACGATGCCCGGGTATTCGTCAGGCAGCGTTGTCAATTCAAAGTAGTGTGTCGCGAACAGGGTAAAGGCTCGGATACGCGTAGCCAGTTCCACAGCGCACGCCCACGCCAGCGACAGGCCGTCGAAGGTGCTGGTGCCGCGGCCGATTTCGTCCATAAGCACCAACGACTGGTCGGTTGCGTTGTGCAGGATGTTGGCCGTTTCCTGCATCTCGACCATGAAGGTCGAGCGGCCGCCGGCCAGATCGTCGGAGGCGCCGATGCGCGAAAAGATACGGTCAAACGGCCCGAGCTCAGCTGCGGCCGCCGGCACATAGCACCCGGCATAGGCCATCAATACGGTCAGTGCCGATTGCCGCATGAAGGTTGATTTACCGCCCATGTTCGGTCCGGTGATGATCAGGATGTTGCGCCGCTCGTCCATCACCAGGTCGTTGGCCACGAAGGCGTTCTCGCTGACCTGTTCGACGACCGGGTGGCGACCGGCCTGCACATTCAACCCGGGGGCATCGCGGAATGTCGGGCGAGCCAGGTCCAGGCGTTGTGCGCGTTCACCGAAACACGCCAACACATCGAGCTCGGCGATGTGTGCCGCGCTGTGCTGAAGTTCCGCCAGCGGCGTGGCCAATGTGGTCAGCAGTTCTTCGTAGAGCAACTTCTCGCGTTGCAGGGCCCGCTCGCGCGCGGATAGCACCTTGTCTTCGAAGGCCTTGAGTTCCGGCGTGATGAAACGCTCAGTGCCCTTGAGGGTCTGGCGGCGGATGTAGTCATCCGGCACGGCGTCTGACTTGCTGCGTCCGATCTCGATGTAATAACCATGCACCCGGTTGTAACTGACCTTCAGCGTCTCGATACCGGTGCGTGCGCGTTCGCGTTGTTCGAGGTCGACCAGAAACTGATCGGCGTTCTGCGACAGATCGCGCAGCTCGTCGAGCTCCTGGTCGTAGCCGCGCGCGAGTACGCCGCCGTCGCGCAATACCACAGGTGGGTTTTCGATAATCGCGCGTTGCAGCAGGCTGAAAGTATCCGGGTGTTCGCCGATCTGCTGCGCAAGGTGATGAATGCCGGCTTCGTCGATGTGTTGCAGTAGCTGTTGCAACGTGGGCAGAGTGCCGAGACTATCGCGCAGCACGGCCAGGTCGCGCGGGCGTGCACTGCGCAGCGCAACACGCGCCAGGATGCGTTCGATATCGCCGATGCTGCGCAACAGCTCCTGCAACTCGTCGACCTGGCGGTGGTCGAGCAGGCCGGCAATGGTCGCATGCCGCTTGCGTACTGCTGATTGATTGCGCAGCGGGCGGTTGATCCAGCGGCGCAACAGTCTGCCGCCCATCGGCGTGGCCGTGGTGTCGAGCAAGCCGGCCAGGCTGTGCTGGCGCTTACCCGATGCGGCATCGACCAGTTCCAGGTTACGCCGGGTCGCCGCATCGATAATGATGGCGTCGTCGTGATTGTCGACCTGCAGACGCGTGATATGCGGCAGCGCACTGCGTTGGGTATCGTCCACATACTGCAGCAGTGCGCCTGCGGCGCTGATCGCCAGCGTCAGTTCTTGGCAACCGAAGCCGCTGAGATCCTTGGTGCCGAACTGCTGGTTGAGAAGTCTGACGGCGGTGTCGTGATCGAAGTGCCAGGGTGGACGGCGCGTGATCCCGCTCTCGCGTGTCCAGGCGCTCGGCTGAGACTGATCTTCGGACAACAGCAGCTCGGCCGGACGCAGGCGTTCGAGTTCGCCCGCCAACGCCTCTTCGGTGGCGAGTTCCTGCACATGAAACCGCCCGCCGGTCAGGTCGAGCCAAGCCAGGCCATAACGTCCGTCAGCGATCACCAGCGCGGCGAGCAGGTTGTCGCTGCGTTCGTCCATCAATGCTTCGTCGCTGACCGTGCCTGGGGTGACGATGCGCACCACCTGGCGCTCGACCGGTCCCTTGCTGGTCGCCGGGTCGCCGA
This sequence comes from Thiosocius teredinicola, assembly GCF_002009425.1. Lineage (NCBI taxonomy): Bacteria > Pseudomonadati > Pseudomonadota > Gammaproteobacteria > Chromatiales > Sedimenticolaceae > Thiosocius > Thiosocius teredinicola. Next base: position 3,663,906 of record NZ_CP019936.1, on the reverse strand, counting down.
TCTGTTCGCAGATCGCCACCGATTCGCCGTGCCTGACCAACTTGGCGAGGTAACTCTCGGCCGCATGAAACGGCACACCGGCCATCGGGATCGGCTCACCGGCCGACTTGCCGCGGTGGGTCAGGGTGATGTCGAGCAGTCGCGCGGCACGGCGGGCATCGTCATAGAACAGTTCGTAGAAATCGCCCATCCGGTAGAACACCAGGCGATTGGGGTGCTCTGCCTTGATACCCAGATACTGGCGCATCATGGGTGTATGGCTGGATACTTGTTTTTCCACGTGGCTGGTACGAGATTTCAGAAACTTTGGGCTAGCTGCGAGCGAGCGTGAGGATCACGCAGGTGCGTAGCGTAACCGATTCCGCGGCCGTTTCGTTACCCGGGCGGCGATGGGTTAGGGTCGGTGTGACGCTGTCAGACAATTTGGCGAGGCAGGGTAGCCGGGAAGCATATGAACGAACACAAGCGACAGCTCAAAGAGCAATTGGCAGACATCGAACACCAACGCTGGGCACATTGGCAGAGGTATTGCCACAGCAAGATGCAAACACAGAGCTCGCCGCTTGGCGTCGTGCTGCCGTTCGACCTCTACGAGCATTGGGAGCGCCAGATCAACACGCCGTACGCCGAATTGTCGGATATCGAACGCCAGTCCGACCGCGAGCAGGTCGATCGCTACTGGCCGCTGATCGAGGGCTTGATCGAGCAGGTTGTCGACGACTTTATGCAGGCGTTGGACGGACATACTTTGCCGCAGGAGGTGGCGCATAAGCTGGCAGCACTCAACCGCAGATGGCGGCAGCCAGACAGCAGCGATCCTGCGCCGTCGCAAGGCTAGGTATGCAGCGGTGAGTCCCTCACCAATTCGATGCTTGACATACCGCAAAACCGCCCGAAGCATCCGGCGTCACTTGAGGTAATTCGGCTAACTGTATGTAACTGCGACGCTTGTGGGTGACGCCATGCGTTGGAAGGGAAAACTGCATTGATGTTGACTTAAATCATGTCAAGCCGCTTACTTTTCGCATGGCTGTGAAATGGTTCCGGCGAGCCATCGAATGTTCTGTACGGCAAGCTGTTGAAGCGGTTAAATATGCGGTCTCATTGCAGTCGAGAATTCGTCGATGAACCGTGCCAGCCTGCTGATCACCCTCCTGATGGGCATCCTGACAGTGGTGTTGTGGGGCATAGTCAACCGCCCCGATATTGAGCCGCCGTGGCCAGCCAAAGTTGAAGGCTTCTCTTTCTCGCCCATGCGCGGCGAGCAAAGCCCGATCCGACGCGAATACCCCGACATCGCCAGCATCGATGAAGATCTGGCGTTGTTGGCCGGCGATGCGCATGCCGTGCGCACCTACACCGTTGAGTCGACCATGGCCGAGGTGCCCCGGCTCGCCGGCGTGCATGGTCTGAACGTCGCGCTCGGAGCCTGGATCTCCAATAACGAAAAACGCAATGAAGAAGAAATCAAGCAGCTGATCAAGGTGTTCCGCGAGAACCACAAGCAGGTGGTTCGCGTGTTCGTCGGTAACGAGGTGGTGTTCCGTACCGAGCAGACGGTCGACGAGATGATTCAACACATCCGTCGCATCAAGAAATCGGTCTGGGCCCCGGTAAGCACCGCCGAGCCGCCTCACATCTGGCAGCAGAATCCCGAGCTCGCCCAGGAAGTCGACTTCATTGCAGTCCATCTGCTGCCCTATTGGGAAAAGGATATTCCGATCGAGGGGGCGGTGGACTATGTGCTCGAGAACTATCACAAGCTGCAGGAGCAGTTTCCCGACAAGGAGATCGTAATCTCCGAGGTGGGCTGGCCGAGCAACGGTCGCACGCTCGGTGTGGCAGTGCCGAGCCATGCCAACCAAGCGAAGTTCCTGCGACGCTTCCTGGCCGAGGCGGAACGCGAAAATATCACCTATTACATCATGGAGGCCTTCGATCAGCCGTGGAAGCGCGAGATAGAGGGCGAGGCGGGCAGCCATTGGGGGATCTACAACGTCGACCGCGAGCCGAAGTTCGCGTTCACCGCGCCGGTCGTGCCGGTGCCGAACTGGACCAATCTCGCGGCCATCAGTATCGGCCTGTCGATCCTGGTGCTGGCGCTGCTGTTCCGCGACAGTGGGGGGCTTTCGCCCGGCGGGCGCGGCTTCCTGGCATTGATTGTCTACGCCATCACTACGTTCGTCGTGTGGTTGCTGTACGACTTCACCCAGCAGTACCTGACGCCATTGATGCTGGGTGTCGGCATCATGCTGTTCGTCGCCGTGATCGGGGTTATTGTCGTGTTGTTGGCCGAGGCGCACGAGTGGGCCGAGGCCTTGTGGCTGAAACGTTGGCGGCGCTCGCCCGAGCCGCTGGTGGTGTCGGATGCCGAGCTGCCGAAGGTGTCGGTGCATGTGCCGGCCTACAACGAACCGCCGGACATGCTGATCGAAACGCTGGACGCGCTGGCCGCGCTCAACTACCCGGACTACGAGGTGTTGGTTATCGACAACAACACCAAGGATCCGGCGGTGTGGGAGCCGGTCAAGGCGCATTGCGAAAAACTCGGTGAGCGTTTCCGTTTCTTCCACGTCGCGCCGCTGGCCGGTTTCAAGGCTGGTGCGCTGAACTTCGCGATGCGCGAGACGGCGCCCGATGCCGAGGTGATCGCCGTTATCGACAGCGACTACTTGGTCGAAGAGAACTGGCTGCGCGAGCTGGTGCCGATGTTTTCCGACCCGAAGATGGCCATCGTGCAGGCCCCGCAGGACTACCGCGACGGCCACGAGAACGCGTTCAAGGCGATGTGCCAGGCCGAGTACCAGGGGTTCTTCCACATCGGCATGGTCACGCGCAATGAACGCAACGCCATCATCCAGCACGGCACCATGACCATGGTTCGCCGCAAGGTGCTCGAAGAGGTCGACGGCTGGGCTGAGTGGTGCATTACCGAAGATGCCGAGCTGGGTCTGCGCATCTTCGAGCGCGGTTACGCCGCCACCTATATTCCGCACAGCTATGGCAAGGGCCTGATGCCCGACACCTTCCTCGACTTCAAGAAACAGCGTTTCCGTTGGGCCTACGGTGCGGTCTTGATCATGCGCGATCACCTGTCGTCGTTGCTGGGGTTGAGCAAGACCAAGCTGACCGCCGGGCAGCGCTACCACTTCATCGCAGGGTGGTTGCCGTGGTTGGCCGATGGCTTCAACCTGGCCTTTAACCTGGCGGCAATCGGCTGGACGGTCGGCATGATCGTGGCGCCCGAGCATTTCGCGCCGCCGCACGTGATCTTTGCGGTGATGCCGCTCGCGCTGTTTCTGTTCAAGGTGTCGAAGATGTTCTTCCTGTATCGACACCGCGTGCAGGCGGGTTTCCGTCAGAGTATCGCGGCCGGACTGGCCGGGCTCGCGTTGTCGCACACGATCGCGCGGGCGATGCTCACCGGGTTCATTACCCGCAAGATCGGCTTCTTCCGTACGCCGAAGAACGCGGATGCACATAGTCTGCTGCGTGCCCTGCTCGATGCGCGCGAAGAACTGATGTTTCTGACGGCGTTGTGGCTCGGTGCCTATGCGGCGCTGCAGCGTCCCGATGGCGATATGCTCGACGTCCGCATCTGGGCGCTGATGATGGTCGTGCAGAGCATCCCGTACGCCGCTGCCGCATTAATGTCGTTGATCAGCGCAGCGCCGAAGCTGCCCGGCTGGTTGGTCGGACGGATGCGCGCGCTGTCGCACCAGTCGTCTGCACAATAGCTGACCCAGGGATTGCCTGATACCGGCGCCGTACTACGGCGCCCGGTTGGCCATGGCGCCCCGGGTTACGCGCCTTGCTTACTGGAAGTCGTAGTGCTTCTCGACGTCTTCGGTGATCTCCCAGGTGCAGCTCATGCCCTGCGGAAAGGTGATCAGGTCGCCGCGCTTGAAGCTCTGCGGTTCGCCGCCTTCGGGCGTCACCGTGAACTTGCCGCGCAGGATGTAGCAGGTTTCCTGTTGCTGATAGGTCCACGGAAAGGTCGAGGCCTCTTTGCGCCAGATCGGCCAATCGTAGACGCCCAGCACTTCGAGTTTCATCGGCGAGGGATTGCGCTCGACTAAGATCTGATCGTTGCTCATCATGCATTCCTGTTCGTTTATGCTGTCATCGACAGCCCGTTATGGCGGGCAAGTTTACCCGAACGCAGCCAAGGGCATTGAATGGAACGGACCGCAACGATCAACAGCTTGGCCGAACGTCTGCTGCAACGCGGTTGGCAGATTGCGTGCGCCGAGTCATGTACCGGTGGCGGCATCGCCGCGGCGCTTACCGACGTGGCGGGTTCGAGTGCCTGGTTCGATCGCGGCTTCGTGACCTACAGCAACCAGGCCAAACAGGAGATGCTGGGGGTCGCCGCCGAAACGCTGGCTGCGTTCGGCGCGGTCAGTCGTGAAACGGTGATCGAGATGGCTGCCGGTGCTCTGCAGCGGAGTCATGCGCAACTCACGGTGGCCGTCAGTGGTATCGCCGGTCCGGGCGGCGGGACGCCGCAGAAGCCGGTCGGCACCGTATGGCTGGCGTGGGCGACCGCCGATGAGGTCGTCGCCGTGGATCATCTGTTTCCCGGTGACCGTGCGCAGGTGCGCGCCGCGACGATCGACGCGGCCCTTCAGGGATTGCTGGACAGGGTGACATGAGCGACCAGACACGTCGCCTGTTCTTCGCCCTGTGGCCGGACGATGCGACGCGCCTGGCGTTGTTTCACTGGCAGACCTATAACCTGCCCGCCGATGTGCGCTGGCAGCACCGGGCCGATCTGCATATGACGCTGCATTTTCTCGGTCAGGTCGAACCCGATCGGATCGACGAGCTGCTGGATCTGGGTGAATCCGTTGGCAAAACGCCGTTCGGCCTGTTGCTCGACGAGATCGGCTACTGGCCCAAGCCACAGGTGCTGTGGGCCGGGCCGACGTCGCCTCCGGCCGAGCTGCTGAACCTGCAGCTGGCCTTGGGTGAAGGCCTGCACGGGCTCGGTTTTGCAACCGACGAGCGACCTTTTCGCGCCCACGTCACGTTGGCGCGCCGGGTGCACGAGCGACCTGCGACTGAGCCGCTGGCGCCGCTGGCCTGGCCGGTCAGCCAGCTCGCCCTGGTCGAATCCCGGCCGGGCAGGGCGCCGATGTATCACCCGGTCGGCCAATGGGCGCTGCATTGAGTGTCGATTGAAAAAATCCACTAGAAAACAAAAAGAGAACGAACTACACTGTCGCCAACCACGTTGAATCTGCTACCGGGGGATTAGGGAATGGACGATAACCGCAAAAAGGCGTTGGCTGCCGCGCTCACTCAGATTGAGAAGCAGTTTGGTAAAGGCTCAGTCATGCGCATGGGCGATGCCAATGCCATACGCAATATCGAGGTCGTGTCGACCGGCTCATTGAGCCTCGACCTGGCGCTCGGCGTAGGCGGCGTACCCAAGGGGCGGGTGATCGAAATCTTCGGTCCGGAATCGTCGGGTAAAACGACCATGACCCTGCACATCGTCGCCGAGGCACAGAAAACCGGCGGCACCTGTGCGTTCGTCGACGCCGAGCACGCACTCGATCCCGTTTATGCCGAAAAGCTCGGCGTGGACATGGACGAACTGCTGGTCTCGCAGCCGGATACCGGTGAGCAGGCGCTGGAGATCACCGACATGCTGGTGCGTTCGGGCGCGGTCGATGTCGTCGTGGTCGACTCGGTGGCGGCGTTGACGCCGAAGGCCGAGATTGAAGGCGACATGGGCGACTCGCACGTCGGTCTGCAGGCGCGTCTGATGTCGCAGGCATTGCGTAAGCTCACCGGCAACATCAAGCGTTCGAACACGGTCGTTATCTTCATCAACCAGATCCGCATGAAGATCGGCGTGATGTTCGGTAACCCCGAGACCACCACCGGCGGTAATGCGCTCAAGTTCTACTCGTCGGTTCGTCTGGATATCCGCCGTACCGGCGCGATCAAGAAGGGCGACGAGGTGGTCGGTAACGAAACCCGCGTCAAGGTGGTCAAAAACAAGGTCGCGCCGCCGTTCCGTCAGGCGACGTTCGAGATCCTGTACGGCGAGGGCGTATCGCGCGAAGGCGAGATTATCGAGCTCGGCGTCGCCCAGGGTCTGATCGAGAAGTCGGGTGCTTGGTACAGCTACAACGGCGACCGCATCGGCCAGGGTAAAGAGAACGTGCGCAACTTCCTGAAAGAGAACCCGGATATCGCGCGCCATGTCGAGACCCAGATCCGTGCGGCGCTGATTCCGGAATCCGTGCCAGAGCCTGACGCCGCCGAAAAGCCGGCGGCCGAAGACGACGCATGAGCGATGTCGTCGAGCAGGACGATGCGACAGCCGTCGAGCTGACGGCTGTCAAACTGCTCGCCAGCCGTGAACACAGCCGCTACGAGTTGCGCCGCAAGCTGGTGGCGCGTCATCCTGACGGCGCGCTCGTCGATGCGGTTCTCGACGACCTGACCGGTCGCCGTCTGCTCGATGACGAACGGTTCGCCGAATCGTATGTCGCCCAGCGAACCCGCAAGGGTTACGGCCCGGTTCGGATTCGCGCCGAGCTTGCCGAGCGTGGTATCGAGGGGGCGCTGGCCGAATGTTGGCTCGAAGCAGCCGGTGATCGCTGGACGGAATTGCTGGCCGACGTGGCGCATCGTAAGTTCGGCGACGCACCGGCCGAGGATATGCGGGCGCTGAGCAAACGCGGCCGGTTTCTCGAACAACGTGGTTTTCCCGTCAGTCTGATCCGCCGCTACCTCGACGACGTCAAGGCGTTCTGATCCACCTCGAATCTGCAGGCTGAGCCGCTCCTCCTATCTGTTTCGTTCACTCCCTGTTTGCCCCGATCGGGTGCATGGCTTCCGTGTGGGAGCTAATTGACTGAAATCTCGTGGTTTTGACAGCAATCCTCGGGTGACTTTTTCGCCCAACCTGCATACCATTTCTGTTTCGCTATCCGATACCCACTCCTGTATGAAAACCAGCGCTGATATTCGCTCCGCATTCCTGAACTATTTCGCCGGCAAGGACCACGCCATCGTCGAGTCGAGTCCGCTGGTGCCCGGCAACGATCCGACCCTGCTGTTCACCAACGCCGGCATGGTCCAGTTCAAGGATGTGTTCCTGGGCAAGGAAAAGCGCAGCTATGTACGCGCGACCACGTCGCAGCGTTGTGTGCGTGCCGGCGGCAAGCACAATGATCTCGAAAACGTCGGCTACACCGCGCGTCATCACACCTTTTTCGAGATGCTCGGCAATTTCAGCTTCGGCGACTATTTCAAGCGCGAAGCCATCCAGTACGCCTGGGAGTTTCTGACCAGCGTCATGGGGCTGCCCGCCGAGAAACTCTGGGTCACGGTCTATCTCGACGATGACGAGGCTGCCTCGATCTGGCTCGATGAGATCGGCGTCGATCCATCGCGTTTCACCCGCATCGGCGACAAGCCGGGCGGCAAACCACATGAGAGCGACAATTTCTGGTCGATGGGCGATACCGGACCCTGCGGTCCCTGCTCGGAGATCTTCTACGACCACGGCCCCGAGGTGTGGGGCGGCCCGCCCGGCACCCCGGAGGAAGACGGCGACCGCTACATCGAGATCTGGAACCTGGTGTTCATGCAATTCAACCGTGACGCCGACGGTGAAATGACGCCACTGCCCAAACCCTCGGTGGATACCGGCATGGGTCTGGAACGTCTCGCGGCTGTCATGCAGCATGTGCACTCGAACTATGAAATCGATCTGTTCGAATCGCTGATCAAGGCGGCGGCCGAGGCGACCAACACGACCGACCTGTCATCGAAATCGCTGCGCGTTATCGCAGACCACATCCGCTCCTGCGCCTTCCTCGTGGTCGACGGCGTGACCCCGGGCAACGAAGGGCGCGGCTATGTGTTGCGTCGGATTGTTCGGCGCGCCATCCGCCACGGCTACCAGCTCGGACAGCAACAGCCGTTCTTCTATACCCTGGTCGAGGCGCTCGACAAAGAGATGGGCGATGCCTATCCCGAGCTGCGCCGTTCGAAAGAAGTGGTTGCGCGCGTGCTCAGGGTTGAGGAAGAGCGTTTTGCCGAAACGATCGAGCAGGGCATGCGCATCCTCGACGACGCGATCCAGGGAATGGACAGCAAGGTGATCCCGGGCGAGGTCGTGTTCAAGCTATACGACACCTACGGATTCCCAACCGATCTGACCGCCGACATTGCGCGCGAGCGTGGTATGGAGATCGACCAGGAGGGTTTCGACAGGGAGATGGCGGCGCAGCGTGACCGCGCGCGTGCGGCCAGCCAGTTCGGCGTGACCGAGGTCGCCGAGTTCGATGTTGAGGGTGAGACGGATTTTACCGGCTACGAACGCCTGCAGGACTCGGCGACGGTGATCGCCTTGTTCAAGGACGGCCAGTCCGCCGATCAGCTCGACGCCGGGCAGAACGGTATGGTCGTGCTCGATCGCACCCCTTTCTATGCAGAGTCCGGCGGCCAGGCTGGCGATGTCGGCTATCTGAAGGTCTCCGGTAGCGCCGAGTTCGCCGTTACCGATACCCGCAAGCACGCCGGCACCGTGTTTGCGCATATCGGCGAGCTCAAGAGTGGCGAATTGCACGTTGGCGACAGCGTGGTCGCCGAGGTCGATTGCGACCGACGCAGCGCCACCGCGCTAAATCACTCGGCAACGCATTTGCTGCATGCAGCACTGCGCAAGGTGCTCGGTGAGCATGTCGGTCAGAAAGGCTCGTTGGTCGAGGCCGATCGTCTGCGTTTCGACTTCTCGCACTATGAGCCGGTAACGCGTGAGCAGCTGATCGAGATCGAACGCTTGGTCAACCAGCAGATTCGTATGAACCACATGGTCGAGACGCGCATTATGGCGATCGACGACGCCAAGGCCTCGGGTGCCATGGCGCTGTTCGGCGAGAAGTACGACGAGCAGGTGCGCGTGTTGCGCATGGGGGATTTCTCGACCGAGCTGTGTGGTGGCACGCACGTCAAGGCGCTCGGTGACATCGGCCTGTTCAAGATCACGATGGAGACCGGCATCGCATCGGGCGTGCGGCGTATCGAGGCGGTCACCGGCGGGCGCGCTGTCGAATGGATCGAGGCGGACGAAGAGCGTCTGCTGCGCATCGGCGGCATGGTGAATGCGGGCAAAGATGAGCTCGAGGACAAGCTGGGCAAGCTGCTCGAGCGCAATAAAAAGCTCGAGAAAGAACTCGACCAACTCAAGTCCAAGCTGGCCTCGGCTGCCGGGTCGGACCTTGCATCGCAGGCGGTCGACGTCAATGGTGCGAAGGTGCTTGCCGCGAGCCTCGAAGGTGCGGATCCGAAGTCGTTGCGCGACACCCTTGATCAGCTCAAGAACAAGCTCGGCAGCGCCGTAGTCCTGCTGATCGCGGTGAACGGCGAAAAAGTCAACCTGATCGCCGGGGTCACCAAAGACCTGACCGACCGCTGCAAGGCGGGCGACCTGGTAAAGCTGGCCGCGGAAAAGGTGGGCGGCAAAGGCGGCGGTCGGCCGGACATGGCGCAGGCCGGTGGCTCCGACCCCAGTGGGGTGCCGGCAGCGCTCGAGGCCGCCCAGGCCTGGGCGGCCGAAAAGCTTTAAGTCAGGGCGAAAATGTTGTTAAATCGCGCGTTTTCGCGGGCCTTTCAGGCCCGCCGATCAACTACAACCCAACGGGATTTCAGAGCGTCATGACGCTGATCGTCCAGAAGTACGGTGGCACCTCGGTAGGCACGGTCGAACGTATCCAGAATGTTGCTGCGCGCGTGAAGAAACACCGCGATCGCGGCGAAGACGTGGTCGTCGTGGTGTCGGCAATGTCGGGTGAAACCAATCGATTGATCGGCCTGGCCGGCGAGATCAGCGGTACGCCGAGCGCACGCGAGATGGATGTGCTGGTGTCGACAGGCGAGCAGGTGACGATCGCCTTGCTGTGCTTGGCCCTGCATGAGATCGGTTGCGATGCGCGCTCGTACACCGGGGCCCAGGTCCACATCCTGACCGACAGTGCGCATTCGAAGGCGCGCATCATGGATATCGATCATGCCCGCGTGTGCGCCGACATCAAGGCCGGTCGCGTGGTCGTCGTTGCCGGGTTCCAGGGTGTCGACGAAAAAGGCGATATCACGACCCTGGGTCGTGGTGGATCGGACACCACCGCGGTTGCAATGGCAGCCGCGCTCAAGGCCGATGAGTGCCAGATTTTTACCGACGTCGATGGCGTGTACACGACCGACCCGCGCGTCGAGCCCAAGGCGCGCAAGCTCGATCGCATCACCTTCGAAGAGATGCTCGAAATGGCGAGCTTAGGGTCGAAGGTATTGCAGATTCGCTCGGTGGAATTCGCCGGCAAATACAACGTGCCCCTGCGGGTCCTTTCCAGTTTCGAGGAAGGCGGTGAGGGCACACTGATAACTTTGGAGGAAGACGGCGTGGAAGCAGCCAAAATCGCCGGGATCGCGTTCAACCGCGACGAAGCCAAGCTGACCATCCGCGGTGTGCCCGATCAACCCGGTGTTGCGTACAAGATTCTCGGCCCGATCGGCGAAGCCAATGTCGAGGTCGATATGATCGTGCAGAATATCGCGAATGACGGTACGACCGATTTCACCTTCACGGTAAACCGCACCGACTACGCCAAGGCGATGGGAATTCTGCAAAAGGAATCGGCCGAACTGGGCGCGCGTGAAGTGGTCGGCGACGACAAGATCGTCAAAATCTCGCTGGTCGGCGTCGGCATGCGCTCACATGCCGGCATCGCGAGCAAGATGTTCGAGGCCCTCTCCAAGGAAGGTATCAATATTCAGATGATTTCCACCTCCGAAATAAAAATTTCGGTAGTGGTCGACCAGAAATACCTCGAGTTGGGTGTGCGATCTCTGCACGAGGCATTTGATCTTGCTGAGGAATCTGTCACCTGAATCAACGTTTTGCCTTCTTCTGGCGCAAGGATGTTGCTAAACTTGCTGCGCCCCTGATCCATAACTACAAACGGGGCAAGGTTGGCAAACAAGCACTTTCAGCGCGGCCCAAGGATCATGGTGATCCCGCTGGTGAGTGGCAAAGGAGTGGATCCATGTTGATTCTGACGAGGAGGGTCGGTGAGACCCTTATGATTGGCGACGAGGTTACAGTCACGGTGCTGGGCGTGAAAGGTAACCAGGTACGGATCGGCGTCAATGCACCGCGCGACGTGTCGGTGCATCGCGAAGAGATTTACGACCGTATCAAACGCGAAAACGGACAAGCCGACGACTGATACGTCGGGTTTATAAAGTTTTAGTGCCTAACTGATTGCGGGCGTCTTGCCCGGTGCATGCTCCAGGGCCAGCAGCGATGTTGGTCCTGGAGCATCACCCGATTGACAATCTCGGGTTGTCGCGAGGTTGCAAGGTGTTGCTTTGCCCTTAAAATAGCGCGGCTTGCCGATGTCGGATTGACCCGGCGACGGGCCCGAAGGGGTGAGGGACGAAGTCCCGAATAATCGCGCTCCCCGACATGGTCCGCAGGACCATTGGAGCGCCGAGCACAGATTTGGAGAGATGGCCGAGTGGCTGACAAGACAGCCAACGGCTGTCGCAGAACGTCGCCTCTGGCGACGGCCCCGAAGGGCTGAGGGACAAAGTCCCGAATAATCGCGCTCCCTGACATGGTCCGCAGGACCATTGGAGCGCCGAGCACAGATTTGGAGAGATGGCCGAGTGGCTGAAGGCGCTCCCCTGCTAAGGGAGTATGGGGTTAATAGCTCCATCGAGGGTTCGAATCCCTCTCTCTCCGCCATATTCCGGGCGCGGACTGATTGACATTCGTGCTAAAAACACGCAATATCCGCGCCTCGAAATTGCGCATGTAGCTCAGCTGGATAGAGTACCTGGCTACGAACCAGGCGGTCGGAGGTTCGAATCCTTCCATGCGCGCCATACCTAAAAGGCTCAGCTCATCGCTGGGCCTTTTGCCTTTCTACGGGGTCCGAGATTCGAACCTCCGACATCAAAATGGTGTTCGACAAGCGCCGGCGGAGCGCAGAACGGCCGTAGGCCGATAATCCTTCCATGCGCGCCATACCTAAAAGGCTCAGCTCATCGCTGGGCCTTTTGCCTTTCTACGGGGTCCGAGATTCGAACCTCCGACATCAAAATGGTGTTCGACAAGCGCCGGCGGCGCGCAGAACGGCCGCAGGCCGGTAATCCTTCCATGCGCGCCATACCGAAAAGGCTCAGCTAATCGCCGGGCCTTTTGCTTTGCTGTGCAGCAATAACGGCATATCGACCGCGAATCAAAGCCGCCACTCAAACATGCAATTCATCATGGCGTTCTGGCATGACGACGTCCGCATTGTCGGGCAACGCCTCGGCAAAGCGCTGCATGGCTTCCGGTTCACCGTGTACCAGGAATGTCTTGTCGGGCTTGGGTGCTGATTGCCACCACGCCAGCAACTCGTCGCGGTCTGCATGCGCGGAAAATCCACCGATGGTGTGTATCTGCGCATTGACCGGCATCTCTTCGTGGAACACGCGCACCGTCTGTGCGCCGTCGATGATGCGTCGTGCCAAGGTACCGCGCGCTGCATAGCCGACGAAGATCACGCTGCTGTCGCGTCGCCACAGGTTGTGCTTGAGGTGATGCCGTACCCGTCCACCGGTACACATTCCCGACCCGGCGAGGATGACCGCGCCACCGTCGATCCGGTTCAATGCCATTGATTGCGACGTTTCACGCGTGAAATGTAGCCCCGGCAGGTCAAAGGGGTCACGACCCTCGCTGAACATCTCCTTCGCTTCGGCGTCATAGCACTCGGGATGGTGGCGAAAGATCTGGGTTGCCGAGATTGCCATCGGTGAGTCGAGAAACACCTGTATGTGTTTCGGTAGCTGTCCCCCTTCGACGCCTTCGCGCAGGCAAAACAGCAGTTCCTGGGCGCGCTCCAGGGCGAAGGTGGGAATGATGACGTTGCCGCCCCGGTCCAAGGTGTTGCGGATGGCGGCGTACAACTCATCGATCGATGGCTGCAGCGCCTTGTGATCGCGATCGCCGTAGGTTGTTTCCATGACGACAAAGTCTGCCGGTGGTCGCGGCGCCGGGTCGCGCAAAATGGGCCGGCCGCTGTAGCCGAGGTCGCCTGAGAACAATACCCGCCGCTGTGAACCTTTGCTGTCGAACTCCAGCAGGACGCTGGCCGAACCCAGGATGTGGCCCGCATCAATGAAAGTTGCACGAACGCCGTCAGCGAGCGGTATCGGATCGCCGTAGCTTGCGGTGCGTCCGAAATAGTCCAGGCTGTTGAGCGTGTCGAGTGTTGTGTACAGCGGCGCGACTTTCTTCTTGTTGCCACCGTGACGTGATGCCCGGCGGTTTTTGCGTTCCGCGTCCTCTTCCTGCAGGTGGGCTGCGTCGAGCATGACCAGCTTGGCGAGTTCGCGTGTGGCCGCGGTGGTGACGATTTCGCCGCGAAAACCGCGTTCGGTCAATAAAGGTATGCGGCCACAATGATCGAGGTGCGCGTGAGTAAGTAGCAGGTAGTCGATGGATGATGGGTCGAACCCCAGGGGCTCGTGATTATCTTCTTCGAGTTCGCGGCCACCTTGGTAGAGCCCGCAATCGACCAGAATCCGCTTGCCCGCACATTCGACCAGGTGGCAGGAGCCAGTGACGCCTTGATCGGCGCCGTGAAACGCCAATTTCATGTTTTGCCTCCCGTTCTACCGAAAGGATCGCGCACGCCCCAATACGAACAACACACGCGACACGCGGTGGCGTGCTTTGGGTGTACGGCTATCGTCTCACCGAGTGCAGGTAGCGACAAGCGAAATGCGAGAGTCAGTCGGTCGGCGCATGTTGAACAGGCAGTGTGAGTTCGGCGCCCGGCGAGATTGCATGTTCGGCAAACCAGCCTCGTGGAACTTCGAGCGCATACAGCGCAGGCCGATCTGACTCGTGGAAGGTGCGATCATCCAGCGCCTGCATACGACGTATGTTGATGAGCCGACCGTCCAGATCGAAGAACCCGATATCCAGGTCAACGGGTGTGTCGCGCATCCAGAACCTGAGTATGCCCGGTTCCGGGTACACGAACAGCATCCCGGTTCCTGAAGCCAGGTCGGTTCGATGTTTCAGGCCCTGTTCGCGTGCGGTGGCGCTACGTGCGATTTCGACCACGATCGGAACATCGTTGACCCGAACATTCGCTTTCGGCAATGGACTGTCGGTGGAATGAAACCAATACCTGGCACCCGTTGCCAGCAACATGGCCGCCACGACAAGGAACCAAGCAGCCCAGTGGCGTCGTGTGTTTCGTGGATTCATGGTTTTTCGATAGACATGCGCATGGCCGGGCTCGAGCGACGGTGCGCTTATCGGGCGGTGGTCGAACGAAGGCCAGTCTATCGCCAACGGGCGGTTGAGGCCAAAAATCACTGACGTGGTCGACCGATGAAAATACTATGCTGCCGGCCATGCGATAGAGCGAAGATCGAACGCTAGTTGGTGCCACATGGGGCGCGCTGAACGATAGGGTCGTCGGTTTACGCCAGGTTCCAGTGATGATTGCGCGAATGCCGGCGCGATAGCATTCGGCTCGTCAGCTTGGCGGTGCTGCAGTCAGTTGTTCAGCGATCGCCGCATGATTGCGTTTCTTTGCCCAGTCCAACGCACTGTTGCCATTGGCATCGAGTTTTGTAGGGTCTGCGCCGGTTTCCAACAAGGTGTTGACCACATCGGTATGGCCGGCGGCAGCAGCAATGATCAGTGGTGTGACGCCGTTGTCGCTGACTGAGTTCACGTCGGCGCCCAGCGCGATCAAACGTGCGGCAAGCGGGGCCCAGCCGCGATTGGCGGCCCAGAACAGCGCAGTGTTGCCTTTCTGATCGTGTTGATCGATCGGCGCACCACGCGAGATCAAGAGTTCCGCCGCGGCAAGCTGGTTGGTCCAGACTGCACCCATCAAGGGGGTGAATCCGCGCCGTCCATCCACGGCATCGACCTTGGCGCCTGCGTCGAGAAGCGACGTAATCAGATCAACCCGCCCCATGCCCGCGGCGATCATCAGCGGGGTAATGCCGTAGCGATCGGCACCGTTGACGTTTGCACCGTGTTTGAGGAGTGCCCCGAGGAAATCGGTATTGCCCTGCCGGACGGCATAGAACAACGGCTGCCAGCCCTTCTTGTCGACGGCGTTGGCATCGGCCTGATGTTCGAGTAGTTGCTTCGCAATCCCGAAGTGGTGTTCCGCCGCTGCGACCAATAGCGCGGTGGACTTGTCTCTGGCGACGCGGTTAACGTCTGCTCCCTGTTTCAGTAACAGCGTGACGCACTCCGTATCGCCTCGTGCGGCCGACAGCATCAGCGCATTGTATCCGGCCGCATCCGGGATCGCGTCCAGATCGGCGCCATGGGAGATCAGAAGCTCCAGCATTGCACTGTCGCCTCGCCCGGCGGCAAGCAGCAAGGGAGTGATACCGCTGTTATCTACTGCATCGGCATGCATGCCGCTTTTCAACAGCAGGCGTGCTGCGTTGATCCGGCCTCTCAATGTTGCCCAATGCAGCGCGTTCTTACCGGTTTTATCGGCGATACCGGCATTCGCATTGGCCTGAAGCAGGGCATCGACGACGCCATCGTGGCCGGCACCGATGGCGTAGATCAACGCGGTCTTGTTCTGCCGATCACGCGCATCGACCTTGGCCCCGGCGGCAAGCAGACGCTCGACGATATCAAGATGCCCGTTGGCGGATGCCTCCATCAACGCCGTGCGTTGACCGGTCGCCGAGAGTGGTGACGAATCATCCGTGGCGAGCAGTCGTTCCACCGTCGGCAAGTCTCCAGTGCGCGCAGCATCGCGCAACGCGCGCTGTGCAGCGTCCGCCGGTTCGATGTCGGCCATTGCCGCAGACAGCGAGACGATGAGCACAGTGGCAAGCACACCTTGGATGGCGGTATGCAGAGAGGTTGTCGAGGTTGCAAACGGGTTCAGTCGCATGGTGGTTGCTGGTTTGAGTCGATAGGGTGAGTGTGGGAAACGACCTATTGATCGCTGGACGGATTCGGTGGATATCCCGGCGGATTACCGTATTGCCGATGTCCCGGATAACCACTGCCGCCGCGGCCACGATAGCCGGGGTAGCCGTAGCCCTGCCGATGCCATGGCGTCATGTAGCCGTAGGGTGCCGGGTAGGGGCCTCCGAACTGCGGTTGCCAAGCCGGGTAGGGATAGCCTAGCCCCGGCGCGACCGTTGGTGGGGCCGGCATAGGTGGTGCGGCAGGGGGTGCTGTCTGATCTTGTGCTTGTACGTTGTCGCCGGCGTTGCGGCCGGGACCGCCGACATTGCGTCGGTAATCGTGACCCGAGCCAGGGCCTTTTCCGCCTGCCGCGGGCGACCCGCCGCCGGCCGGAGTCGATGTATCGGCTGCCAGGCACGGAGTCGCCAACAGCAGCGCTAGCAGCGCGGTCAGCATCGTGGTGTTCGTTTTCATGATGAGTACTTCGGTGTCTTGCTGGGGATGACTCTTAAAAGGGTAGGCGAGAGGCATCCCGCAGGGTGTGATGGTGTTCGAACGGCGGGAGAGGTCCGAGCCTCTCCCGCATTGTTTCACCGATGATCGGTGTCCCGATCAGTCACGCAACGGGTAGACCAGGGTCTGTCCGGTTGCCGTGTTGTTGGTCGGATTCGGATCGACCAGGTCGCCGGTTACCGTCACTTCGGCTGCCCAGGAGATGGACGTGCCGACCGTTGGCGCAGTCCACGTGAACGTAGCTGTGTCGCAGGCTCCCGGTGCCAGATCGGTGAAGCTCTGTGCGAAGTTCACCGGCTGGATGCCCGGTACCAGCGACGTGCCGGTCAAGGTGATGATGCCCGACGCATTGGTATCGTCGTCATCGTTACACGCGGTAACGAACAGGTCCTTGACCCGGCTGCTCGGCGTCTGACCCGACACCTTCAGCGGAACGGTCAGGTTGGCAAGCCGCATGTCGACTTCTTCGTCATCGACGGGCACTTCGCCTTCATACTCGACAATCAACTGCGCGTTGTAGACGAAGGTCGGTTTACGGTCGCCTTTGACATACACGGTGAGGTCGAAGTCTTCACTCATCGGCGAGCCGATGGAGGTGATCTGACGCTCTTCGCCGTTGTCGTCGATGACCGTACCCACGATCTCGATGAACGGGTTGTACAGCTCGGAGTCGATCCACCCCTTGCTGGTTGCCAGCGGAGACGGGCCACCTTCTTCCTCATCCCAGTCGAGCAAGTTGATCACGGTCGTGGTCGGCGCACCGACCTCGTACTTGATCAGCTCGCGAGAGAAGGGCGGCGGCGTGCAAGGCTCTTCCAGAGCGGCCGTGGTTGGAATCTCCAGGCCGGGCAGGTCCTGACCGAACTTGTTCGGCTTCAGGCGCCAGCGCGGGCCGGAGTACAGCGGCGCACCGGCGGGAACGTTGGTGCACTGGGCGGCATACGCAGGGTCTTCGACCGGACCGGGGCAACCACGATAATCGACGGTGATCACACCATTGGTATCCGTCGTAACCACCTCGTAGGACCACTCGAATGGTTCACGATCGATCGTCGTATACCAGGCGTTCGTCAGACCTTCGGAAAGGTCCTCGGAAAATGCAAAGGGCGGTTCCGACTCGTCGTCGCCGGGAGCCGCTGCGGGATCAAGCGCGAAAGGTCCATTCTTGAAGTAGGTGCCAATCCCGATAGAAGTCGGGTCGCCGGTACCCTCTTCGGTGTCGATCAGGTCACCGTCACCCTCGTAGCATTGCTTGGTCGAGCGCCACACCTCGTCAGGCGTACCCTGGTTTTCGATCGTATGGTCGGGCAGTACGCCGATCGCCGCTTCGTTTTCCAGGTCTTCCGGACGAAGCTGGTCGTTCGGGTTGTTGGTGATCGTGTGATTCACCACCAGCCATGCCTTGGTGACCTTGAAGTCGTTGGTGAGTGTGCCGTCCGCATTGCGTGCCTTCCACACTTCCGGCAATGCGAGGCGGGCATACATGCGCACGTCGTTGGGCCGCTTGATTAGGGCACCCCAGCGATACAGGGGCTTACCGTCATCTTTCAACGTCAGTGAATAGTCAGTGCTGACCGCAATGTCATCCAACACAGACGTGTTGTCGTTCGGGTCCATCTGGACGAATGGCTCAGCGTCGGTCAGGCGGGTGCCTGATTCGACACCACCGACCAGGATCTGCAGGTCATCATCCAAAGCGGTTGTCGAGCAATCCAGCGACAGGCTTCCGTCAGGCGTCGTTTGGCTCCCTTGCGTACCATCGGGCAAGGCGTAGAAATACGGGATCACCTCATGGCAGCTCAGCACGTGTTCCATGACCGTATAGTGTTCGGTAGAACATTTCACCGAGTTTCCGCCAAGACCCTGGCACCAGGTGCCCATCGGTGGTTTGACCTTGTAGCGATTGGTTGCCGCGTTCGATACGGCAATACCGGAGCCGTCCGGCAGGTCGCCAACCCAGCCTTCGCCGTAGTCGCCGTCCGCGGTCTTTTCCTGTGCGCCGACAAAATCGACGACATAGAAGCCGAATTCACTGTCGATCGGGAAGAGCTCCACGCCCGACTTGTCGACGAAAGGTTGTGCGGCAGTCGACGGACAGGCCGAGTCGATGCCGCAGATAATGGATTTGTCCTCGTAGGCACCCGAGGTGCCGTAGGTTCGTCCATCGAAGCCGCCGAGCACGTCGTCGACAGAGAACACGTGAAGCGGCGATTGATAGGCTTGTGCTGTGGCGGCGGATAGTCCGAGCGCCACGCTGATAGCCACGGCCAGCGTCGTTACCGCTGGCTTACGGCCCTTCGCCGTTGGCTTACGGTTCGCGAGTTTCATTGATCCCCCCACCGGATTTCATCCGGTTTGTTTCCCTTTGAATATTGCTTCGGTTATGTCTGGCAGAAGTTGCGAGAGGTGCCGGACCCGAGCTCCCGATCGTATGGCCATCGGGGCGATTGCCCTGGCCATACCCACTTTGATTGTCTGGCGTTGAAATTAATGGCCTTGGATGCTGTCACCTCCTCGTCTTCATTGAAGCGAACACCGGGCTTGTGCCATCAAGCGCGAATACTGAAAGCCCGACCGCCGCGCGCCATACCGATCAGACCTGCCATCAGCAGTGCGAGCGTTGCCGGCAGCGGTACGCCGTTGTCTGGATCGGAAATGGAGATGGCCTGGCCGAGTGCCGAAAGGTCGACGTACACGCCGTTGAATTCACCAGGCTGCAGCGTCAGCGTGTAGCTGCCGAAGTTGAATATCGAGTCTTGGCCGGTATCGAAGAGATCGAGTACCACATCGACGATGGAGCCGCCCGGCAGTCCGGCGCCGCCGAACACGGTGTCCATGAAGATGCCTGCGCTGGCGAATGCCGATTCGGTCACCATGTCGGTCAACGAGGCCATCACATCGGCGCCGTAGATGAACTCGAACACGACATCGACAGTTCCGCCGCTGGTATTGGTGTTCAGGGCGGCAACGGTGAGTCGATTGAAGGCATCTGCGCTGGAGATGGAAGCGCCGGGTACCAGTCCGGCACTGCCGATGACGCGGACATCCTGTATTGGATCGCTTACCGGGCCAACGGCCGGATCACTGGTCGCAGTCGCCGTGGCGCCGATGGTCGTTGACGTGTTGACGAGGTTGTCATCCGGTTCGACCGAGATGTCGAGGAAGACGCCGTCGTCAGCGGTAATGCTGGTAAATTGGAAGAACGCACCTGCATCGTAGCTCGCAATTGCCAGCACCGATGATGGAAAGAGCGCAGCGGCCGCTATCAGGCCGAACAGAACGCGAGTGGTCGGTGAACGTGGGATGGATTGACGCATATTTGAATCCCCTAGTTGATTCTTGTCTTGCTTGTCATTTCCTTGAGGCAATACAAAGCCCTTTCGTTAGGCCGAATGCCAGACAAAACTAAAGTTACGGAACGGTTGAGAGAGTCTTGTGTTACGTTTTATGCACGTTGATTGTTCCTCCTGAACGCAATACGAAACGGAGTACCCATCTGCTAGTGTGGAGTTGCCGATAGTCGGCGACGCCTATCCGACAACAATCGTTGCCGGCTGCCGTGGCGGTCTGTGGGTTTGCCGTTGTGCGCATAACCGAACTCAACAGTCGGAGCGGCCGGGTATGCTATACGTTCGCGCTTACGCGATAGAGAATGGCGTTTCGTGACTGGACTGGATCGGCACGAAGCGAACGCACGTATAGAAGCATTGTCTTTCCCCTGTATAGGCTGCAGGCCTTTCTCTGACGAGCCGAGTCATGTCCGGCTCTTGGGCGCTGTCAGTCAGTTGTTGGTCGTCTTCCTGACGTCTTTGTCTTCCAAATCTGTTACTCGGAAACCCGAGGCACGCAGATTGTTGCTTCTTGTTTTTTGTGCCTTTGCGAGATTCTCAAGATCTCTTGTTGATTGAACATTACACCCGTTAACTGCGTTCGATTTATAACTCCTGTTAAAGCCTATGAAGTTTTTTTGAACGTGTAACGTTGCCTATCGATGAGTTTTTTTTTAGACGTCTGTCGTCGCAGGATCAATGTCGCTAAGTGCGATACGACATAATGATTTGGCGCTCAAAATGCGCAGCCTTGAACCGGACCTAGACGCGATCTACTTCACGAAACAGATACGACAGAAAGAGGGTTGAGTATTCGGTCGCCGCGGTGCGCCGTTTGCTTGACCAAAGTCAACGTGCCGAGTGCGCAAGTCGCGACGCATCACGAGCGTTGCTTTCGAATGGGATTTTTTTCGTCCGCGCAGTTGTTTGGGTAGACAACAGCGAGTTGCAAACGCAGCGCATTCGAAGATGAGAATCAGTCCGTATGGCGGTGAGTCGGTTGCGCGCTACTCGCAGGGTGTCGGTGGGTTCGGTCAGGCGAAGTGCAATGTGCTTCGTTTCTCAATGCTGGCGGCCCGACCAAGGTGCATAGCAGGTGCTGCTTGATAAAATGCTCGAAAGTGCAATGAGGCGTGCGAAGACGGATGGCATCGGCTAAGCAAGATGAAACGCGGCGAACGAAATCGAGCGGGGTGGTGATGTTGATCTGGGTTATCAAGATCACGCTGTTGATCTATGCGGGTTTCGGGGTTTACCTGTATTTCGCCCAACGTTCGTTCATGTACTTCCCGACGCCGCAGCGGGAAGTTACTGAGGCGCAAAGCGAGCTGCTACACAGTGGCGGTGAGACGCTCAAACTCTGGGTGGTTTCACCGGGTAAGTCGCACGCAGTCATCTACCTGGGCGGCAATGCTGAAGATGTATCGGCCAATATCTATGATTTGCGCCATGCCTTGCCCGACCGGACGGTCTATCTGATGAACTACCGAGGCTATGCGGGTAGTACCGGTTCGCCGACACAGGAAGGTTTGTTCGAAGATGCGTTGAGCCTGTTCGACGCGATCGCTGGTCGGCACGAATCCGTCGCGGTTATCGGTCGCAGTCTTGGCAGCGGTGTGGCGACCTACCTGGCAAGCCGCAGGCCGGTGGCGAAGCTGATACTGGTCACGCCGTTCGACAGCAGTCTGGCTTTGGCACAGCGCTATTACCCGGTCTATCCGATGTCCTTGATGCTCAAGGACAAGTATCCCAGCGACTCATTTGCGCCCAAGGTGCAGGCCAATGCACTGCTGCTAGCTGGCGAACACGATAACTTGGTGCCGACCGCGCATACGCAAAGACTGCTGGATGCTTTTCCGCAGGGCCGGGCGTCTCTGACGCTGCTCCCCAATGCGGGACACAATGACATCTCTGGGTATAGCGACTACTGGCGTGCCATCTCTCAGTTTCTTGCTATGGGTTCGTGAACGGCCGTACGAACGAGAGAATGGGATGCGGCTGCGTTAGAGAGCGGGGCCGGCAATGCCAATGGCCGTGATCAGCATGCCGAGTGTTAGGTTGGTCAGCATCACCGGACGCATCTTCATCATGGTGGCTGCTGCCGTCTGCGTGTCACCGGTTTGCAAGGCGCGGCTCAGTTTCCGGTAGAGCCCGAAATAAAGATAGGCAAAGGCCAGCACCATCAGCCAACCGATGCCATGCATGAGCTTCAGATACAGTGCGTCGGTCGCGAAACCGGCGAAACGCGAGAACAGGTCGAGGTAACCGCTGACCAGCAGCAGCGCGATCATCAACCACACCCAGGGGAAGAAGTGCGCATACGTCGCCTGCCATAACTTGACTCGCTGAGGCGGCTCGAGTGCCTTGTTGGCGGCGGGCCGCAATGCCATGTACGCGAAGAAGATGCCACCGATCCAGGCGGTAGCCGCCATGCCATGAATCGCCTGGACCAGTGTCATCGTCATGTCGCAGTCCTCAGGCCGCTTCCCACGCCATCGCCGGATGACCGGTTTCGATCGGCAGTTCCGGGTCGCGCGACCATTCGTTCCACGAACCGAAATACAGGCGGACATCCTTGACGCCGGCCTCTCTCAAGGCAACGAAGGTATTGGATGCACGTGCGCCCTTGAAGCAGTAGATGTAGACGGTGGAGTCGGGGTTGATACCGACGGTGCCGCATTCGGCCTGCAGTTCTTCCTTGGTCTTGAATACCGGCACTTCTTCGCCGGGCTTCATCATGCGATACCACTCCAGCCAGACGGCACCTGGGATGCGACCCTTGCGCGGACAGAAGTCGACGCCATAGGGCGATGAACTCGTGCCGACCCATTCGTCGACATCGCGAACATCGAGTTTGACGATAGCGTCTTTTCCAAGTGACTCGAGCATATCGTCCTTGGTCAACATGACACTTGCACTGGCCTCATCAACCGGGAATGTCTTCGGTTCCGGCGTGGTCGCATCGGTCGTGGTAGGCAGAGACTCGGCAAGCCATGCTTGGTAGCCGCCGTGCAGAATCGTAGCCTTGGGATAGCCGAGGAATTGCAGCAGAAAGTAACCGCGGCACGACTGACCGAAGCCGGTGTTCATGCTGTCTTCATAGATCACGGCAACTTCTTCGCCCGACAGGCCGGCAGCGCCGAATGCCTCGGCGAACTTGCCGCGCAGTTCTTGCATGCCTTCTTTCGACGAGGTGGCCAGAAACGTGAAGATATCGTGGATATTGACGGCGCCAGGGATGTGTCCGGCGGCATAGGCGTCGGGCGAGCGGGTATCGATGATGACAGTCGGCAAGGACTCGGCCATCTGTTTCAACTGGGTCGGTGTGATAAGAACGTTCTCAGACATCGAGGTTTCTCCAGCCGAGGCCAACCAGGATCTGCGGCCTCGCGCTCAGGGTAATGCACTGAACAGCCCCGCTACGTGCGGGGCTGTCGTTGATTGCGTATCAGCTCAGGTTCATCGCCAGGAAGGCGGCGCCGGTGGCAGCGGCGAACAGGCCGCCGGTGCTGCGGGTAAGTCTCTGGGCGCGCTGCGAATGCTGCGCGATCATCGACAGGCCCTTGACGGCGGCAGCGATGATGGCGAACTGGATCAATGCGAAGCCGGCCAGATACGCCAGCAGCGGCGTCTGCTCGGCACCGACGATCGATTCGCCGTAGGCGTAACCGTGGAACACGCCGATTACGGCGAACAAGGCCCCCATCAGCAGTGCCGACACGCTGTGTTTGAGCAACACGGCGACGCCGCCGAGCAATACCGACAGGGCGATGACGGTCTCGACCAAGGGCAGGTCGGCTGCGGTCAGGTGGTACAGGGTGCCGGCCACGGTGGCGCCGACAAATGCCAGCGGTACCAGGTAACGGGCCTTGCCGTTCAACGTGAAGGCCATCAAGGCGGCGACCACCAGAAACGCAAAGTGGTCGACGCCGATCACTGGGTGGGCGAGTCCGGACAGAAAGCCCTCGAACAAGTTGGTGGGGGTGGCGCCATCCATCGCGTGGTGCGCCTGTGCGACAGGTGCTGTCAGCGCGATGCCTGCAAGCGCGATCAGGCTGTTGCGACGGGTAGTTGCGGAAATACGGTCGGCATTATGGGTCATCTCGATTACCTCGATGTCGTAGGTGCGTTCGGTGATTGCGGGCTTACCAGGATTTGTACGGGAGGAACTTCCCGTTCATCGTCACGACGACGCGGTCACCGGCGGGGTTCTCTTCCTTGTCGATGTGCATCGAGAAGTCGATGGCCGACATGATGCCGTCACCGAACTTCTCGTGAATGATCTCTTTGATGGTGTCGCCATACACACCGACGATCTCGTACAGGCGATAGATCACCGGGTCGGTAGGCACCAGCTTGTCCCAGCTCTTGTGCGGAAACTCCTGCAGGGCAGCGCTCACGTCACCATCCAGCCCCAACGTCTCGGCGACCTTGTCGGCGAACTCAGGCTTAAGGCTGTTCATACCGAGACAGGCGCTGGTCAGAAAGACCGGTGCCAGGCCGACCTTCTCAGACAGTCCTTCCCAGCTCAGGTCCAGCTTCTTGCGCGCGGCCAGAATGGCCATGGTCATATCGTCTTTAGTCAACGTGTGCCTCCTCGTCTGGCGACGTCGTGGAAGTAGGGGGATTGGCGCGGTTGCGATCGACCAGGTGCAGGGCACCGCCGGTATCGCCGACCGCCAGCACGAGGCTGTCGTTGCGCCATCCCAGGGTAGAGATCTCGTGGTCGAGCTTCTGGCTGAACACCGGGTCGCCTTCGCTGTCCCAGATACACAGCCGCCCGGCGCGGTCGCCGGAAGCCAATAGCGTGCCGTCGGGCGACCAGGTGATTGCGGTCACGGTGCTTTGATGGTGACGCAGGGGGTTGCCCTTGGTGCCCTTGTGGGTGAGTTGCCACAGCACCACGTCAGGTCCGCCGGCGGTCGCGATCGTGGTCGTTGTCGGGTGCCAGGCAAGGCAGTTCACCTTGCCGGGATAGCCCCGCATCGTAAGCTGCTTGGCCGACTCATTGCGTTTACCGCCGGCATTGTCGGCCGGACGCCAAATCTGCAGAAAGCCATCCTGGGTACCGACGGCCAGCGCCTTGCTGTTGGGTTGCCAGGCGAGTGAGACCGGCGCACCCGGAAAGCTCAGCAGCTGCATCGGTTCGGAACTGTCGTTGCCGGCATCCTGCATGCGCCACAGGTAGAGACCTTTGTTGGCGGCAGTTGCGAGGCGCTTGCCGTCGGGTGCCCAGGCCATCGCCAACACCTGGCGACGTGCGTCGTACCACATGCCCAGCGACTCAGCGCCACGCCACAGCGAGATGGTCTTACGCGCGGCCGCAGCCAGCACGTTGCCGTCGGGCGTCCAGTCGAGGTGCTCGATCCAGTCGCTTTCGTTGATCAAGGTTGACTGTTCACTGCCGTCGGTGCTGTTCCACAGCACCACGCGGCCATCTTCGCCGGCGCTTGCCAGCACGTCGGGATGGTTGGGTTGCAAACGCAAACGGGTGACCCCGCCCTGGTGTGCCTGCCATTGGGTCAGCAGCTTGCCTTCAGTGTCCAGGTATTGAATCTCGCCGGCTGCACTGGCGGCGTACAGTTTGTCGTTCAGCGGTGACCACAGGAGATCGGTCACTTCGTCGCTCAACATGCGTGGTTCGCGCATGGAGAACAACATCGGGGTTTCGATGGCCGCTAGACCAGGCACGCCCGCAGTCCTTCGGTGAGTTCGGTTCGGTCGAGGTCGCGGCCGATGAACACCAGCTGGCTCTCTCGCGCGACGCCTTCTTCCCACGCTCGTCCCGGTTGGCCGTCAAACAGCATATGCACGCCTTGAAAGACGAAACGCTTGGCGTCGCCGGCCAGGCTCAACACGCCTTTGGTGCGGAAGATGTCGGTGCCGCGACGACGCAGCAGGTCGACCATCCAGGTCTCGAAGCGATTCGGATCGAGGTCGCCCGCCAGGTTGATACCGACCGAGCCGACGCTGTCGTCATGTTCGTGCGGGCTGGCGTATTCGAAGGCTTCAACCGGCTGTTCGATATCACCTTCGCGCACCAACTGCAGATCGAATTCCTCGGGAAGATGCTGGGTGAACAACACGTAGCGTCCGGCGACCTCGATGTCGATCTCGACTGCGGCGCCGGTTTGTTCATCGACAGGGAGTCGGTACAAGGTGTCGCCCGGCGTCATCGGCGTTGCCGCATTGACGAATGTCGGATCACTCGAATACAGCACGATGCTGTTGCGTTTCCAGGCATCGAAGATTGCATTGTCTTCGAGGCCGGGGCCTCCGAGCACCAGGTCGATCGTTGGGTCCGGCCCGGGCTTGAGCTCAAGACGATAACGGCCGGGCGATAGTTCGTACTGGCCGGCCCATTCGAACGGCAGTTCTTCTTTCAGGAACTCGGGCATCTCGGCGGCGCGCGATTCGAGGTCGAACGCGTTCACGCCGAGCAACAGCTCGATGTCGAGTCCGCCCTGTACGGTGCGGTGGATGCCGGCCAGCTTGTTGATGCCGCGGATGTGATCTTCCAAGCCCACAAGCGCGCTGTCGTCGACCAGGTCGGACTTGTTCAGCAACACGATGTCGGCAAAGGCGATCTGCGCATGGCACTCGTCGCTGTCCATGTGGTGAACGACGTGCTTGGCATCGACCAGCGTGATGATCGCATCCAGTCGCAGCTTCTCTTTCATCTCCTCGTCCATGAAGAAGGTCTGCGCGACCGGGCCGGGATCGGCCATGCCGGTCGTTTCGATGATGATGTGATCGAACTTGTGCTTGCGCCGCATCAGGCGACCGAGGATGCGGATCAGGTCGCCGCGCACCGTGCAGCAGATGCAGCCGTTGTTCATCTCGAAGATTTCTTCATCCGACTGCACGACCAGTTCGTGGTCGATGCCGATCTCGCCGTACTCGTTTTCGATAACCGCGATGCGCTTGCCGTGTTCTTCGGTCAGGATGCGGTTGAGCAGCGTCGTCTTGCCCGACCCCAGAAATCCGGTCAGCACGGTGACCGGCACGCGACTGTCGGTGCTGCTGCTTTGCGGTGCTTGTTTGAGTTGACTGGTTTCTTGGGCACAGGCTGTCATAACGTTTCTCTCGACTGTCGGGTTGCGCACTCAGCCGGCGCTGGCTGACGTCATTGCTTCTTCGTTGCCGCCGGATGACTTGGCGGGGTTGACCTCGCGCGGGTAGCTCGCGGCATCATCCGGGTTGTTGTCACCGCTCGGTCCGCCGGCGAGTTCCTCGGAGCGACGCACGAGGAAATCAACCAGGTGGTTGCGGATGGGGTAGTACGCCGGGTCGTGAATGATCTGACCGCGCGTGCGCGGCTTTGGGATATCGACCAGCACCGACTCGGCGACACGCGCATAGGGGCCGTTGGTCATCAGCAGGATGCGGTCGGCCAGAAGGATCGCCTCGTCGACATCGTGGGTGATCATGAATACCGTTTGATGCGTTGCATCGCAGATCTTCAGCAACTCGTCCTGGATGGTGCCGCGGGTCAGCGCATCGAGGGCACCGAACGGTTCGTCGAGCAGCAGCAACTTGGGTTGAATGGCGAATGCGCGCGCGATGGATACGCGCTGACGCATACCGCCGGAGAGCTGCGCCGGTTTGCGCTGTTCGGCACCGCCGCCCAGGCCGACCATCTCCAGGTACTTGTAGCTGTGTTCGCGAACCTGTTCTTTGCTCCAGCCCGGCCAGCGCGAACGCACGGCGAAGGTGACGTTATGCAGCGCGCTGAGCCACGGCAGCAGGGAGTAGTTTTGGAATACCACGCCGCGGTCGAGACTCGGACCGGACACCTCGGTGCCGTCCATGAAGACGTTGCCGTCGGTCGGTGCATCGAGTCCGGCGAGCACGTTCATGATGGTCGATTTGCCGCAGCCCGAGTGTCCGATGATGCAGACGAACTCGCCCTTTTCGATGCCGAAGTTGGCGTTCTCGAATACCGTCAGTTCACCTTCCTTCGAAGGGAAGCGGCGCGCGAGGTTTTCGATTTGCAGAAATTGATTTTGCTTCATGGCGTAGGTTTTATTCTTCGTACTGCACGAGTCGGGTGGCCGCCGACAGGGCGAGGTCGAGCAACATGCCGACCACGCCGATCATCAGGATGGAGAAGATCACGCTGGTGAGATCGAGGTTGTTCCACTCGTTCCACACGTAGTAACCGATGCCGGTACCGCCGACGAGCATCTCGGCCGCGACGATCACCAGCCAGGCGATGCCGATGGAGATGCGCATGCCGGTCAGAATGGTTGGTGCGGCCGCCGGCAGGATCACGGTCATGGCAGTACGCAGTGCAGAGAGTTCGTGTGTGCGCGCCACGTTCACCCAGTCTTTGCGCACGCCGGCGACGCCGAAGGCGGTGTTGATCAGCATCGGCCAGATCGAACAGATGAAGATGACGAAGATCGATGAGGTCTCCGAATCCTTGATGATGAACAGCGCCAAGGGCATCCAGGCGAGCGGCGATATCGGTCGCAGCACCTGGATGAAGGGATTGAGCGCCTTGTACATCAACGGCGACATGCCGATCAGAAAACCGATCGGTATCGCGATCAGCGCGGCCAGGAAGAATCCGGTCAGCACGCGGTAGATGGAGTAGGCGAGTTGGATGCCGATGCCCTTGTCGTTGGGCCCGGCGTCGTAGAACGGGTTCGACAGTTCGTCGATAGCGAGGCGGATGACGTCGGACGGCGGCGGAACACGCGCCTCCTGGTCGGCACCGCCCATCAGTATCTCGTACTCGGTGAGCGCTTCACTGGTCTCGGGGGGGCGGTTGAGCAACTCCCAGACACCGAGCAACACGACCAGTAACCCGATCGAGACCAGTGCAGCGCGCAGATTGAGTGATTGCAACATCGGTAACGTGTTCCATTGCGGGAGCAGGCCAAAGCCCGCTCCCGCCTTCTTGGGTTAAGTCCGCTTGATCGCGAAGCTGTTGACGTATTCCTCGGCCTTGTCCGGGTCGAACTCCTTACCCATGATCGTGTACTTCTCATAGGTGTGATCCGGTGCGGCGTAACCCAGATCCGTCATGATCTTGGTGGCATCCGCGGCCAGGTAGACCTCTTCAGCGATCTTCTTGTAATCGATGTCGCCCTTGATGTAGCCCCAACGCTTCATCTGCGTGAGGATCCAGACACCCATCGAGTGCCAGGGGAAGGGATCGAAATCGATACGCTTCGGATCGTTCATGACATTGCCCAGGCCGTCGGCATACTTGCCGGTGAGCACCTGCGCGATAACCGCTTCGGGTTGGTTGAGATAGTTCTTCGGCGCGATGGCCTTGGAGATCTCCAAGCGGTTTTCCGCCTTTTGCGAATAGGCCGTCGCATCCACGATGGCCTTCATCAAGGCGCCGTAGGTGTTGGGCAACTCTGTCGTGAACTTCTCCGAGCAGGCGAATGCACAGCACGGATGACCTTCCCAGATGTCCTTGGTCAAAGTGTGCAAGAAGCCGACCTTTTCCCAGACCGCGCGTTGGTTGAACGGGTCGGGCGACAGGTAACCGTCGAGGTTGCCGGCACGCAGGTTGGCGACCATCTCCGGCGGCGGCACGACACGGATCTGGATGTCCTTGTCCGGATCGAGCCCATGCTCGGCCACGTAGTAGCGCAACAGGAAGTTGTGCATCGAGTAATCGAATGGCACACCGAATTTGAAGCCCTTCCACATCTTCGGGTCGCGCTTGTCCTTGTGCTTGACGTGCAACACGATCGCCTGGCCGTTGATGTTCTCAACCAGTGGCATGCGGAACGGCATCGCCGTTGACCCGGCGCCCATCGACATTGCCAACGGCATCGGCGTGAGCATGTGCGAGGCGTCGTATTCGCCCGACAGCGACTTGTCGCGTGCCACGGCCCAACCGGCCGTCTTGATCACGTCGACGTCGAGGCCGTACTTGTCGTAGAACCCCATCGGGTGCGACATGATGATCGGTGTGGCACAGGTGATCGGTACGAAGCCGATCTTCAGTTTGGTTTTTTCCGGTTTACCGAGGCTGTCTTTGATGGCCGCCTTGGCGGCATCCAGCGGGAACATGGTGGCCAGGATGCCGGCTACGGTGCCGCCACCGACCATGCGCATGAACTGACGACGGCTCGGTTCGTGATGGCCGAACATCGAACGCACGATCGCGCTCTCGATGACCCGGTCCATGACGTCTTCGGAGTTGTCGAGACTGTTCGGATCTTCCACCGAGGTCTGCTTGGTCTCGACTGGCTGCATCGACAGATCGGCCTGCGGCTGATCCGGGCCCTCGAATACGGCCTTTTCGAGCTTGGCGGTCAACTCGGTTTCGGAGCACTCGTATTCGGCTTGCGCCTGTTCTCGCGCGAACACACAAATGGGACACGAACAACCCGGGCCATGGGTTAGGTCCGATTCCCCGTCGAAGGGATTTCCCAGACTTTTAAAGGACATTGCTTTCCCCTAATCGATCGTTACAAGACGTGAATCGCGGCCAGTGACGACACCGGTCGGCCCCGTATTGGCACGACCCCTGCTCGTAATCCCTCCGGCGTGCACATCCGCGTGTGTATGGCGCCCCGACGGATCGATAACGGCGCAAGGAAGCGCCACACGCTGCGATGTCTGCACCACGAAGGTGCGTCCAGGCGACCAGAGCGTCGTCGCTTGCAACGAACAACAACCGGTCACCAGGGATAGAGCAGGCTGCGTGCCAATGCGGTGACAACGAAATAACGTGCTGAAATGTCGAAAGAAAATGCCTTTACCCCTGCGCACTGTGGCATTACGCAAATGCGTAACTTACGCAGATGCGTAGTGCCCATTACGCAGTTGCGTAGCCAGTCGATGGCGGTGCGTTGCTGATGGATCGCCTGGATTATGCGATTGCCGCCTCGGTCGACCGCTTTGCAACGGCGGCGCCGGCAGGTGACGATCTATTTGAACTGGCGCCCGAGGCGCAGGTGGTGATCGATCCTTTTGCGGACCGCTTGTTGGCGGCGAACGCCGCGTTTCGCCGGATGATGGGTTTCTCCACCGATGAGGTGTGCGAGGTGGTGCCCAGTCACTGGCTCGGTGAAGCCATCGCGGATCTCATCGTATTCACCCAGGCGGTGATCGAAACGGGCAGCGGCTGGACGAACAGCCTGCGTTGCCGAGACTGTCATGGACGCAGTCGGCGCATGGAATGCCATGCGGTACGCATCGGCACCGCAGACGCGCCGGCGATGCTGGCGACCCTCCGCGATCTGCGCGCTTTGCACAACCAGGAGGCCGAGTCGCAGGCCAACGAGTTCGTACGTCGCGGCCTGTCTGAATGGCGGCGGGTCGAGACCCTGTTCGAAGAGATCGAGCAAGAGAACAAGCTCATCCTGCAGGCGGCAGGCGAGGGCATCTATGGCGTCAATGCCGAAGGCGCGACCACCTTTGTGAACCCGGCGGCCGAACGCATGCTTGGTTATTCGGCCGACGAGCTGGTCGGTAAGAACATGCATAGCCTGTTGCACCATTCCCACCCCGACGGCAGTCACTATGCCGCATGTGACTGCCCGATCTATGCCGCCTTCAAGGACGGTGCGGTACACCAGGTGACCGACGAGGTCTTCTGGCGTAAGGACGGCGGTGCGTTCCCGGTGGAATACACCAGCACGCCGATCCGTGAGAAGGGCAGGTTGGTGGGAGCTGTGGTGGTGTTTCGTGACGTCAGCGAACGCAAGGAAACCGAACAGAAGCTACATCAGGCGCTCGAGGAACTGGAGCGCCTCAAACAGCGCCTCGAACTCGAGAACGCCTACCTGCAGGAAGAGATCCGCGAAGAATACAACTATCAGGAGATCGTCGGTCGCAGCGACGCGCTGCGCAAGACGATCCAGAAGATCGAGATGGTCGCACCGACCGATGCAGCGGTGTTGATCACCGGCGAATCGGGTACCGGCAAGGAGCTGATTGCGCGTGCTATCCATCAGAGCAGTGCGCGTTGTGACCGGCCACTGATCCGCGTGAACTGTGCCGCGGTACCGCGTGAGTTGTTCGAGAGCGAATTCTTCGGCCATGTGAAAGGTGCCTATACCGGCGCCGTGCGCGATCGTGCCGGACGCTTCGAACTCGCCGATGGTGGCACGCTGTTTCTTGATGAAGTGGGCGAGATCCCGCTCGAGTTACAGAGCAAGTTGTTGCGCGTGCTGCAGGAGGGTCAATGCGAACGGGTCGGCAGCGATCGAACGATTACGGTCGATGTGCGCATCATTGCCGCGACCAATCGTGATCTGAGCGAGGAGGTGGCCGAAGGCCGTTTCCGTGAAGACTTGTTCTTCCGACTGAATGTGTTCCCGATCGAATCGGCACCGTTGCGCGAACGCCCTGAAGATATTCCCTTGTTGGCCTCGCACTTTCTGGCCAACGCCTGCCGACGCTTCGGTCGCGAGGGTCTGCGACTCTCCGGGGCCGATGTACAGCGCCTACAGGCTTATGACTGGCCGGGCAACGTGCGCGAACTCGAGAACGTGCTCGAACGTGCCGTCATCATCTCGCGCAACAATCAGCTGCGTCTCGAACTGCCCGATGTCGAACGGCCGGCGAGCAAGCCGATGGCGCCGTCGCCGGAGATCAACGACGGCCTGATGACCGAGCAGCAGAAGCGCGAGCGCGACCGGCGCATGATCATGCAGGCGCTCGAGGCCAGTGGCGGCAAGATATTCGGTGCGGGCGGGGCGGCCGAACTGCTCGGCGTGAAACCGACGACGCTGGCGTCGCGCATCAAGCGTTGGGGTATCGACAAGAAACCAAGATCGGGCTGACGCCGGGGATTACTCCTGGCGGGCCAGCAGCTGGTCGGCGTTGTCGATGATCAGGGGTTCGCCCTGAGTGGTCGCTCCCTGGCGCAACCACAATACGAGATTCTGCCAGTCGATCTGCGACAACCGCGACAGCGTCGGCATGCTGACCTGGACATAATTGCCGCTGCCGTCGATCTGCACACTGCTGTTGGTGTCCGCTGAGATCGGCCGGTTCGCCATCAGGTTCCAGTCAATCGAATAACCGCTTGACCGGGTCTTTTGCAGTGCGGCGATCAGGTGCTCGAGATCAAGCGCTGCGCCGTGGCAGGTCTGTGCCTTTTTCAAGCGGTCGAGCAGGGTCTCGAACTCGCAACGTACCAGCTTGTTGACTTCGTATGCAGGGCGGTGGTGCTGCCGAAACACCCAGTTGCCGCCTTCCGGCGTCTCCCAGCCATTCGCGCTTTGCGTACCCTGGTTGAGGAAGCTGCAGTCGTGGTAGGCGCAGAACTGGCTCAGCGTATAGCGTTCGAGTTCGCGTTCGGCATCCGGGTGGGGACCGGAGATCGAGATCGTTTCGCCGCCTACGACCAACAGCACCTGGTTCTGTCCGTCGACGAACAAGGTAAACGGCGAGCCCTCGCTGAGTTGTGTACGCAGCCCCTCGATCTGTTCCATCAGGCTTGCCGTGGCCTTCTGCCAACGCGCCAGCTTGCGCTTTTGGCGAGTCGTTTCGGCACGGTCATCCTTGGCTGCTCGCAGCTCAATAGAGTACATGTGCAGCAGTGCATCGAGTACGACCGCAGCGAACTCAGATTGCTGAGTCGCATCCCCGCGCAATACCGAGCGCGCCAGTTGGGCGATACGCGGCGGCTCCAGTTCGACCTGGTCCACTACCGGCTCTTCGGGTGCTGCAAGGCAGGTTGCCGCGAACAGACTCAGTATCAGGGTGCAGGCGAGGTGTCGGATTCGGATCGGGTCGAGAAACATGAAATGAAATGCGCAACAGCGGGTGCGGGCATTCTACCCTGCCTCGGCGTCGATTGCTGCAACTGCACTGCCCAAAATGTGCGCCGATGCCGCCCGGGCACGGTCTCTACCCGAAGCGGGTTATGTCGCACATGGCGCGGCGGTTCGTCGTCGGCGGGAATGCTATGCTCAAGCGTTGAGACCGAAGCCGGCTCGGTACGCGGCAAGGCATTCGGCGCCAAGGGGAGAATCACACGTTTTGAGCATTCAACCGCATGCCTTCGTGGCCATGCCGTCGGGTTTGCGCACCTGTCCGGACGGAGATGCGATCGATTTTGAACGCATCTACCGGGAACTGATCAGACCGGCCCTGGAAGACGCGGGTATGCACATCGTGCGCGGTAGCGCCGGGTTTCCCGGCGGCGAGAGCGGCCGTGCCGATCTGCAGTCACTGGTGATAGCCGACTTGGTGCTGTTCGATCTGAGCACCGACGATCCTGACGTGTGGTACCAGCTGGGTATTCGCCATGCCCTGCGTCCGCGGGGTGTTGTCCTGGTCAGCGGCGGTCGCCCGCTCGATGCCTTCACGCACTATACCGACCGAACATTGATCTATCGTCTGCGCGACGCCGTGCCCGATGCCATGCGGGTGCGTGCAGATCGCGAACGCCTGTGCGACATGGTCGAGGCCACCCGGGAATCGTGGCACGGTCACAAAGGCAGCCCGGTTTTCCACCTGATGCCGCATCTGCCTGAATCCGGGCTCGAAGAGTTGCGGGTGGACGCTGCGGGCGAGTTCTGGGAACAGCACGGACGTTGGCAGCAACGGCTTGACCACGCGTGTCGACATGGACGGGTGGGGGACCTGCTGGTGTTGGCCGATGAAGCACCGGTGGCGGGGTTTCGTGCCGCTGCCTGGATCCGCGCAGGCGAGGTGCTGCGTCGCCAGCAGTGCTGCTCCTTCGCCTTGGAGCAACTGGAAAAGGGTTTGGCGATAACGCCGCACGACCCGAAGGGGTTGCATGAAAAAGGCCGCTGCCTGCACCAGCTGGCACTGGATCCGGATACGACTCTGGATTTCGACGCGGTGCGTTCGCACTTTCGCGCGATGCTGCAGCAGGCGCCGAGCGACGCCGATACCTGGTGGCTGCTCGGGCGCGTCGAGGAAGATGCGTGGCGCGCTGGATGGCAGAACGAAACCGACAATGCAGAACGCTGCCGTGAGCTGGCGCGTGCCGGCGACACGGTATTGCGCGCGGCCATCAATTGCTATGAGACCGCCTTTCGCGGCGACCACAAGCACTATCGCGCAGGCGCACGCGCCCTGTTGCTGATGCGATTGTACGAGCACCTGACGGGTGCGACCTTTTACCGAACCACGTTCGACGACATGCTGGGTGCCGTGCGCTTCGCGGCGCAATGTGAGAACGGCGCGGCGGCGCTGTACCAGGCACGGGCATGCCTGGCCGAGCTACAGATGTTGTCTGGATCCACATCCGCCAGCCAAAAGGCCTACGAGGGCGCGGCGGCGATTTGCGACAGCGACTGGCATGCCTTGGACGCGACCCGCTCGAGTCTGCAATTGCTGCGCACTATGGGCATCGAAGACGAGCGTATCGAAACCGGTATGACGGTATTGGACCGCTCCATGGAACGCCTTGCCCGTCCGCAACGTGATTGGCAGCCGCGCCAGGTGTTTCTGTTCGTCGGGCATCCTGCCGTCGAGGGGGCGGTGGCCGATGATGCCCACCTGCCGGCGGACAAGCTGGAGACGGCCAAGGCACAGATCACCGAACTACTGAGTGAACTTGGTGGCGGCGCAGACGACCTGGGGCTGACGCAGGGTGCCTGCGGGGGTGACCTGCTGTTCACCGAGGTCTGTCAGGCGCAGGGTATTCGGGTTTCGTGGTTACAGCCGCAGCGGGAAGCGGATTTCACCAGGCACATGGCTGCCGATCCCGATAGCAGCTGCCACGAGCGCTACCTGGAGGCGCGGCAGAAACTGGGTCGACCGATCCTGTCGATGCCGCAGGAACTCGGCGAGCTGCCGGCGGAGACCGACGACGACTACCGGCGCGAGCGCTGCAACCTATGGTTGTTGAACACCGCGCTGGCATGGGGACCGCAGAAAGTGCAGTTCATCTGCCTGTGGAACGGTTCGCCGAGCGACGGGCCGGGTGGCATGGCGCGCCTTTATGAAGAGATATCGCGACGTACCGGCCAGGTACACTGGATCGACACGCGAAATCTATAGGGCGTTCCTATCCTAGCCGGCAATCGGCAGGCACCCATCTGTCCGGTGATTCGATCGCATGCCGTCAGAGGTAACTGCGCGCTCCGACCAATTGCTCCCGCCAATAGGGATTGTCGAGCGACGCGCGACCCACGCGTTTGCCGGACGACGGCGCATGGATGAACAGGCCGTCGCCTTCGTAGATGCCGACATGCTGCGCCTTGCGGCTACCCAGGTCGAAGAACAAGAGATCGCCCGGCAACAGGTGCTGGCGCTGCAGCTCACGCCCATTGCGCCACTGCGACGTGGTCGTACGCGGCACACTGATGCCGATCTGGCGATGTGAGTATTGCACCAGGCCGCTGCAGTCGAAGCCGCGTCGCGTCGTGCCGCCATAGCGATACGGGGTACCGATCAGGTCGGCGGCAACGCGCACGACCTCATGGCGTTCCTGGGAAACCTGTTGCCCGGATGGTGGTGGCGCATAACGATACCGTTGCGGGGCACTGGAACAGGCGGCCAGCAGGATGATCAGGGCAACCAACAAGCCGAGCCGGGTTGCGCGCTTTTTGGCGTAAGTAACTGACATTGGATCGAGAAAGCGTTGCTATGTCGTTGAGTATAGGCGACTTTCGCAGTGATTTCTTTAGCCGCAAGGGAACTGCGGCAGACCGGGCGCTGCCGCAATCGCCATCTGCTCGGCTACTGGCGGATACCCTCAACGCCCAGCCACAGCTCCACCTCTTTCGACGCCGGCCCGAGGTTGTAGTCGATGCCGTAGTCGGCCAGCGTCAGCGTCGTGCGTCCCTCAAAGCCGCGACGGTAGCCGCCCCAGGGGTCGTCGCCCGCCCCGATGTGGGTGACGTCGATCGTGATTGGGCGCGTGACGCCGTGCAAGGTCAGGTCTCCCTTGAGTTCGCCTTTGCCATCGCCTAAGTCCTTGTAACCGGTGCTGACGAAGGTGGCCTGCGGAAATTTCTCGACATCGAGGAAATCGGCATTGCGCAGGTGTTTGTCACGTTCGGCATGATTGGAATCGATGCTCGCGGTATCGATGGTGACCGTAACCTTGGATGCCTCGGGCTTGGCTTCGTCGTAGCTGAATTCGCCGTTGAAGGTGTTGAAGCGGCCGACCAGCCAGCTATAGCCCAGATGCTTGATCTGAAATTGAACGAAGGCATGCGCGCCTTTCGTGTCGATCATGTAGTCGGCAGCGTGCGAAACGCTCGACAACATCAGCAGCAGGCCGGCTCCGAGGGTGTAGGTGACGGTGTTCTTCATGCTTGTTCCTTCCGTTTTTCGGGTTTCAACATACGAATCAGGGTGCGGTCGCCGCGTTTGAAGTGGTGGTACAGGGCGGCCGCCACGTGCACAACGACGATGGCGATCAACACCATCGCCAAGACGAAATGAATGTCTCCGGCGATGTCTTCCTGGCCTTCAACACCTTGCAGGGTGGCCGGAATCGCGAACCAGCCGAACACGTCGACCGCGCGGCCGTCGGCGGTCGAGATCAGGTAGCCGCTGATTACCAGCAGCAACGGTATCAGGTAAAGCAATGCGTGCGCGGTTCGAGCGGCAATCCGTTCCCGGCGCGACGTTGTCAATGCGCGAGGGCTGGGCTGCAGCGAACGCCAGGCGAGCCGGATCAGCAACAGGATGGCAAGCAAGACACCGATCGCCCGATGCAGGTCCGGTCCTTTCTTGTACCAGGGATCGTAGTAGTCGAGGCTGGTCATCCATAGGCCGAGCGGCAGCAGCCCCATGATCATCACTGCCATGAGCCAGTGCAGGGCGATGTGGACCCAACCGTAACCAAACTCGGAATTGTTCCAACTCATGTCATCGACTACCTGGTGAATCCTAACGATCAGGCGCTGTGCTCAGGTGCTTGACGCAACATCATTGTCAACATGGTCAGCACTCCCAGCAGGCAGAGCAACAGGATGACGAATGCCGTCCAGCCGACGTATTGGTAGAGAAAGCCGGGCAGATAGGATCCGAGCGCACCGCCTGCGTAGTACGCTGATACATACAGACCGTTGATCAGGCCCTTTCGTTCCGTTTCGAGGTGATTGAGGAAGGCCGACAACACGCTGTGTAAGGTGAACATGCCGGCGGCGAAGATCAGCATGCT
Source organism: Thiosocius teredinicola (assembly GCF_002009425.1). Taxonomy (NCBI): domain Bacteria; kingdom Pseudomonadati; phylum Pseudomonadota; class Gammaproteobacteria; order Chromatiales; family Sedimenticolaceae; genus Thiosocius; species Thiosocius teredinicola. The sequence goes on along the minus strand of NZ_CP019936.1, from coordinate 3,626,000 downwards.
GAAGTAAGCGAGTTCGTTGCTCGGCAGGGCGAAGGCTGCGGTGCCGACCAGGTAGACCAGGCTGCCGATGACCAGGGTGCGGCGTTCACCGCCGAACCAACGTACCAGGTGCAGCGAGGCCAACGCGATAGCAACGCCCACCAGATAGCCGGTGTACACCAGGGCGATGGCGCTCTGTGAAATGTCCGGGTTGTTGTCACGCATGTGGAACGGCAGAAAGTTCAACATCGCGGCAAAAACGAAGAACAACAAAAAGGCGCCGATTAATCCTTCCGCATACACCGGCCTGGCGGCGAGTGCGCGGATCTCCGCCAGCTTGATCTTGCCCAGTCGTAACCGCGGGTCGGAGTCGAGACGCAGCGTCAGCAAAGTGGCGATCAACGCGGCCACTGCCCAGAACAGGAAGGCGTGCTCCCAACTGAAGGCATCCGTCAGCAATCCGCTGAACACCCGCCCGCTGTAACCGCCCATGATGGTCGCAGCGATGTAGATGGTGATGTTGCGTCGCGTCTTGCTCGGCCCGCCGGCTGCCGAGCTGTAGGTCATCAAGGCAGTGAAGATCGCCGGCAGCATCAGGCCTTCGATCGTGCGCAGCAGGAAGAACACCGGATAGTCCGGGCCGAAACTGATGGCGAACTGCGCCAGGGTCAGTACGCTGAAGCCCGCAGTCAACATGTGCTTGGTCGAGATGTGTTCGAGGATATAACCGTACAACAGAGGGCCGAGTGCCAACGGCACCATGGTCGCCGTCGTCAGTAGCGCGGTATCGCCGATCGGCCGGTTCCATTGCGCAGCGAGCAGCGGCAGCAGAGGCTGGGTGGCGTACAGCACCGCAAAACCCACCACGGCGCAGTAGATGACAATCGCCAGATTGCGGAACCCCATTCGCCTCTCGAAGCAGTGCAGCAAATCCCAGAGTATAGGGCGGCAGCCTTCAGCATTGGCGGGTAAATATTTCAATCGTCATGTGCCGGAAATCAGCGCATGCTTATAATCTTCGCTGGTTTGTCATGGGAGAGGGTGGATGTCCGCGCTTCGGTTGCGTTTTCTCGGGGTCGGCAACGCGGCAGCCCATGCCTTGGGGAACGCTGCTGCGGTACTCGAGGGTGGTAAAGGCGCGCCGCTGCTGTTGATCGACTGCGGTCCGACCGTGTTGCCTGCCTACTGCGCGCGCTACCAGGCATTGCCGACCGCTATCTTCATCACCCACACGCATCTCGATCATTCTGGCGGACTGGAAGGCCTGTTCTATCGCCTGGCGTGTGAGCAGCCGAATGCACCGGCGGTGAGGCTGTATCTGCCGGCGGCGATCATCCAGCGCCTGCAACAGCAACTGGCAGAAGATCCCTACAAGCTCGCCGAGGGCGGTCTGAATTTCTGGGACCGCTTCCAGGTGATTCCGGTCGGCGATCATTTCTGGCACGCCGGGTATCTGTTCGACGTGTTCGCGGTGAGCCACCATGCCTACCGGGCGGCGTACGGCTTGGGTTTGCGCGACCGCTTCGTCTACACCGGCGACACCCGGCCGATTCCCGAGGCGCTGGCGCAGTTCGCGAACGGCGGCGAGACGGTGTTTCACGATTGCGCGCTGCACAGCAACCCGTCGCATACCGGCGTCGATGACCTGTCGATCCATTACCCGGACGAACTGCGCGCGCGACTCGTGCTGTATCACCACGAATCGGCCGACGCGGCGGCGACTTTGCGCGCCATGGGATACGACGTGGCCGATCCCGGAAGCCTGTACCACCTGCCGGCAGGGACTAAAGGTAGCGAGACCGAATTGCGCAGTGCCTGATCGCCCGCGGCCCGCCCGGTTTCCACCGGCGGCGCGCTTGGCGGATAATAGCCGGCTTTGGTCGTTCTGACGGAGCCTGCCGTGAAGTTTAGTGTCGAAGATTTCCGCAACTGGAAGCACAAGCGCATCACCCTGCTTGGAATGTCGGGCGTGGGTAAAACGCACATCTCGGCGCTGCTCCGCAAGCATCAGTGGTACCACTATTCCGGCGACTACCGCATCGGCACGCGCTATCTCGACGAAAGCATCCTCGACATGATCAAGACGCAGGCGATGCAGGTGCCGTTCCTCAGCGAGCTGCTGCGCAACGACTGGATCTATATCCGCAACAACATCAAGATCTCGGATCTGGGTCCGGTTCTGTCGTTCGTCGGTAAACTGGGTGATCCAGAGCAGGGAGGCGTGCCGCTGGAGGATTTCGAGCGCCGCCAGGCACAGTATCGCGACGCTGAAATCGCCGCGATGTACGACGTGCCGGCATTCATCGAGAAAGGTCAGGCGATCTACGGCTACCCGCATTTCATCAACGATGTGGGCGGTTCGCTGTGTGAACTGGATGAGCCGGGTGTGATCGATCTGCTGGTGAAACACACCCTGATGCTCTATATCCAGGTAACGGACCAGGAAGAAGAGCAGAAACTGATCACGCGCGCGCAGAGTGATCCGAAACCGCTTTATTACAGACCGGAGTTCCTGCGCGAGCATCTGGCGGTGTATCTTGAAGAGAACGGCCTGCAGTATGCGGCGGAAATGGATCCGGACGCATTCACCCGCTGGGTGTTTCCGCGCCTGTTCCACTCGCGGGTGCCGCGCTATGAAGAGATCGCCAAGCTCGGCTACACGGTAACGTCGCGCGAGATCGCACAAGTGCGCGATGAAAACGATTTTCTGAACCTATTGGAAACGGCTATCGCCAGAACGACCTAAACCCATGCCTATTGTCGCCCACAACAAACTGCCGACTTTCGAGCGCCTGCGCCAGGAAGGGCTGAACGTGCTGCCGCCCGATCGGGCGCTGCACCAGGATATCCGCGAGCTGCATATCGGTTTGTTGAACATGATGCCCGACAAGGCGTTGGCCGCGACGGAGCGCCAGTTCTTCCGCCTGGTGGGCGACAGTAATCCGATTGCGCAGTTCTATGTGCATCCGTTCACTTTGCCGGAACTCGACCGCGGGCCCGAGGCGCGTGCCCATATCGATCTCTACTACGACACCTTCGATCAGGTGCGTGAACAGGGACTGGATGCATTGATCATCACCGGCGCCAACGTTATCGGCCCGAGCCTGGCCGAACAGGCGTTCTGGAAGCCGTTGATCGACGTTATCGATTGGGCCTACGACAACGTGACCTCGACGCTCTGCAGTTGCCTTGCCACGCATGCGGTACTCGAGTTTCGCTACAAGCAGAAGCGCGTGCCGCGGCCCCACAAGACATGGGGCGTGTTCGCGCACCAGGTTGTCGAACGCACACACCCGCTGGTGTATGACGTGAACACCCGTTTCGATGTGCCGCATTCGCGTTGGAACGATGTCTCACGTGCCCAGTTCGATGCCGCAGGTCTGCATGTGTTGGCGCAGAGCGACGTTGGCGTTCACCTGGCAACCAGCCCCGATGGCTTCCGCTTCATATTCTTCCAGGGGCATCCCGAGTACGACACGATCTCGCTGCTGAAGGAATACAAGCGCGAGGTCATACGATATGCGACCGGCGAGACCCGGGTGTATCCACCGTTCGTCGACAATTACTTTTCGGAGCGCAACAAGGCGGTTCTCAATGAATACCGCTGGCGCCTGCAGTCGGCCAAGAAGACCGGGGAGGCCGCGCCGGCGTTTCCGGACGAATTGGTCATGGCCGATCTCGACAATACCTGGCGCGATACCGCGCATGCCGTGATCGGCAACTGGATGGGCCTGGTGTATCAGCTCACGCATAGCGATCGCACCAAACCCTTCATGGACGGTGTCGATCCGAACGATCCGTTGTGCCTGGGACTGACGCAGCGCTGATAGCAAACATGCGTCGCGCCCTTGCGGGCGCGACCTGAAGCGTAATCAGTCTGGACCGCAGTCAGTCACGAAAACGCTGTGCGATCCAGTAGTCGACGCTGACGTATTTGCCGGCGCCGATGAAGAACAGCACCAGCAGCATGATGAAGTAGGTGGTGGCGAACTCGATGCCATTGTTCAGCACGACGAACTCACCGGTTCCGGTAAGCCAGTCGTAGTTGCCGTGCTCTCGCAGCAGGCCGTTTGCCGCCGAAAGGCGCTCGGCCGATTCCGGCGTTTCCGCGATCGCCGCCCAGCCGTGTTGCCAGTGAACGGTGACGGCGGCGACGACCATCGTGATCATCAGCGGGATCGCAACCCAGCGGGTCGCCAAACCGATCAACAGCAGAATCGCCCCGCCGACCTCGGTCAAGGTGGCGGCCCATGCCATGAATTCCGGCATCGGCAGGCCCAGGCCCCAGTCCGGATTGCCGAACCAGGCGATGATGCTGTCCATGTCGTCGAGTTTCTTGGTGCCGGCCATCCAGAACACAGGAACCAGATACAGCCGCATCGCCAGCGGGCCGAGAAAATCCAGTGCACGCAGGCTGTCGAGTATGTCTTGCAGGCGGTTGAAAAGTCCGATCATTGCGGTCCCCGAATTGGTGTTGTTACTTCGGCCGCAACGATGTGCTCTTACAAGAACGGTGATCGAGTCGCGCTAGACGCGGGTACCCAGGATCACGTTGCGGCGGTGAAGATCGTTGAGGAGTTCAAGTCCTCCCGCAATCACGGCATCCGGTTGCGGGTGGCCAAGCTCGTCAGCAATCGTCTTCAGTACATCGAGACCGGTATGCTCCGGGTTTTCTTTCAATAGCTGCAGCAGGCGCTGCGTCACCGCGTTGATCTCGAGAAAGTGCATCTCGTCGAGACGGTCACGGTAGACGACCAGGTGGGTCGGTTCGGCCGGGAGTTCTTCCGGCAGGTATTCCGGGCCGATCTGGTGCACCGGCCATTGGTAACTGAGATTCCATGCCGTCGGGCCGACCAGGGGGCGCCCGTGCAGGAGGTCACCGTTCGGATCGTATTCGACCGCTTCTTCGTCGGCGGTGCTGATCGCCACCGCCAGCTCGACGTACTCGTAGTGCGCCAGTTCGACCATGAACGGCCAGTCGCCGGGTTGAGGCTCGCGTTCCTGCTGCAGGTACTCGATAAATTCCAGGCCAACTTCGGTGAACAGCGGGGTTGCTGCGCGATGCCGGATCATGAAATCGCGCACCATGGCATGCCAGCGCTCGTCGGCGGTGATTCGCCGCAGAACCGGGAAGTTTCCCGAGAGCTGGTCGTTGAAGTTGTTGAAAAACAACTCGGTATAGACGCCCATGCGGCGCGACGTAACGCCGTCGGGCAGCGGGTTGTTCTCGGGGTCGCGGATGTGCGCAGTGAACGCCATCTGTTGGCGTTGAAAGGTGTGCATCGGCGACTCAGGCGACGTCGACATCAGCGGACTCCTGCCAACGTTGCTGGCGGCTGACGATCTGATCGACCTCGCCGAGAAGTTCGTCGAGCGGCGGGATATTGAAATCGCGCTCGAGCAGGGTGGGGAACACGCCGTAGCGTTCATACGCCGTATCCAGCATGTCCCAGACCTCGGGCAGCACGTCTTCGCCGTGGGTGTCGACTCGCAGGTTGTCGGCCTCTTGGTAGTGCCCGGCAATATGCGCGTACATGATGCGTTCGGCCGGGATGCCGGCCAGATAGGCATACGGATCGAAACCGTGGTTGACGCTGTTGACGAAGATATTATTGATGTCGAGGTGCAATCCGCAGTCGGCCTCTTCGAGCACTGCGGTCAAGAAATCGAGTTCGGTCATCTCGCCCGTCGGCACGGCGTAGGTCGAGACGTTTTCCATGCCGATGCGTCGCTCGAGCACGTCCTGCACATGGCGGATGCGCGCAGCAACGTAGTGAACCGCCTCTTCGGAAAACGGAATCGGCATCAGGTCGTAGAGCTGGCCGCTGTCGCCGCAATACGACAGGTGTTCGGTGTAGACGCGCGCCTGGTTCACGTCGAGAAAATGCTTGAGGTCGTGCAGAAAGCCGTCATCAAGCGGTGCCGGACCTCCGATCGATAACGAAAGCCCGTGACAAACGAGCGGGTATTGCTCTGTCAGTTCACGTAGCGCCTTGCCGCGCGAGCCGCCGACCCGAATCCAGTTCTCCGGCGCGACTTCGAGAAAGTCGACCTGTTTCGGCGGATCGGTTCTGAACTGTTCGATCAGCTCAAAGCGCAAGCCCAGTCCGGCGCCGGTGACCGGGTATCGGGCATGGGTGTTTTTGTGCTTGGACATCGCGGATCCCATCGCATTGAATGACAGACCCCGTTGCCGGGGTCTGTCGGGATGCGGTCACGCGGCACGAACAGTGAGTTCTACCGCGATCACGCCGGCTGGTGTCGGATTACTTCGAGCCGCCGCACTTACCAGCGCCGCACTTGCCTTCGGCATCCTTCTTCGAGCCGCCGCACTTGCCGGCGCCACACTTGCCTTCAGCGTCTTTCGAGCCGCCGCACTTGCCAGCGCCGCACTTGCCTTCAGCGTCTTTCGAACCGCCGCACTTGCCTTCGGCGCCCTTGGAGCCGCCGCACTTACCGGCACCACACTTGCCTTCTTCGCCCTTCGAGCCGCCACACTTGCCTTCGTGGTTGTCGGCGATCTGGGTGTAGCCGCCGTTGAGCTCGTTCAACGAGAACGGGTTTGCGGCAGCGTTGGCAGCACCGGCCATCAGCATCGAACCTGCGAAAGCAGCACCAATAGCAGCAACAACCGGTTTCATGGTTTTCTTCGACATTTCACTCTCCTAATGAGTTGCAGTGGTCTGGGACGCCGGAAATTTTTGTGCCGGATGGTCGCCAGTTTTTCCAAACCGTGCGCTGCTGGTCTCCCGGCTGCGTCCGGCAAAAAGTTTCGTTTTTTGTACCCGTCGGGCGAGTCGTCACTGTTCGACGCGCTTTTGCGCCCTGGGTTCACCGCCTAAGACCGGGCTTGCTCCGGAGTTATTTCATTTCGACAGTTTTCTAAGACATTCGAGATAAGCCGCTTCGTCCGGCATGCTGCCGGCGCGCTGTGCCTCCCACAGCACCACGCCGAGACAGTCCATCATGGCGTGTTCGGCTGCGTGCTGGTCGGCGAACTGTTTCACCAATTGCTGATATTGCGTGCGGATGCCCGGCGGTCGATCGCTCGCCACCTGTTCGCCGAGGGTGATATGCATGCCCATGTGCAGCCAGGGGTTGGTCTCGCCGTCGTCGGGGGTGAAATCACGCTGCAACTGGCGTTCGTCGGCGAGATGCCGGTGGTATTCGGGATGCAGTTCGATCACCTGGGCCACGAGCTGTTCAAGCGGCTGTAGGGGGAGGCCCTGCGTGCGTTTCTCCCAGGCTTGGCGAAAGAAGCGACGCAACTCGTCGCGATTCTGTCCGAACATCGAGACCAAGGTATGTTATCGGCGATGCCGCATGGTGCCACAGCAACTGTCCCTGTGCGAAATCAAAGTGGTCAGGGCAAGCATAGACAGAGATGTGCGCGATGACACCCCGCGCGTTTTCGGCGTGCAGCGTTCAGGCGGTTTTGTGACGGTATTCGCACAGGTCCTCGATCAGGCAGGAGCCGCATCGCGGCTTGCGCGCCAGGCAGGTGTAACGGCCGTGCAGGATCAGCCAGTGGTGGGCATCGTGCAGGAATTCCTTGGGGATGAGTCGCAGCAGGCGTTTCTCGACCTGCAACACGGTCTTGCCAGGCGCGATACCGGTTCGGTTGGCGACGCGGAAGATGTGCGTATCGACCGCCATGGTGGGTTCGCCGAACGCCGTATTGAGGACCACGTTGGCGGTTTTGCGGCCGACACCCGGCAGGGCTTCGAGATCGGCGCGGTTGTCGGGCACCTCGCCGGCGTGTTGCTCGATCAGCGCCTGGCACGTCTTGATGACGTTCTCCGCCTTGCTGTTGTACAGGCCGATGGTCTTGATGTATTCCTTCAATCCATCGACACCGAGCGCATGGATCGTCTCAGGCGTGTTGGCGACCGGAAACAATTTGGCGGTCGCCTTGTTGACACCCTTGTCGGTCGCCTGGGCAGAGAGTATGACGGCGATCAGCAACTCAAACGGTGATGAATAAACCAGCTCGGTGGTCGGCGCGGGGTTGGCGGCTCTAAGTCTTTCGAAAATTTCCTGGCGCTTGGCCTTGTTCATGTGCTTTACCGGGGTACTGGCTCTGGTCGACGAAGGCGGTCACGCATCAGGTGTCCGCGGGTTGCTATCATCCTAGAACTGTTGCGCTAATGCCATGTATGGCGGTCCTTCCCGGGGTCGCTTCGGCGCGCCGCGCGTCTACCGCTTGCGGCGTGGCGAGCGACGTGGCAGGTTGTGCTCTTTTGCCGGCAAGGCGCTCAAGCCCCGATCACAACATGTCCGCTGGGGCAGCCGGGCTGGTTGACAATGACGTCTCCGGATCAGAGACAAAGAAAAAATTAACGGTAGTCGGGTCACGATGGGGAGGTGGCCGGCTGCGGCAGGGACAATCGATGCTTCGCATGCAAATACCCGCGCAGATACGTTCGTCGCAGGAGTTTCAGTCGGCGCTCGTGCGGCTGGCGATCTGGGTGTTCATGGTCACGATGGTGGGTATCGCTGGGTGGATCGGCAGCTACGACTTCACCTGGCAGCAGTATGCCTTGTTGTTCAGCATCCATTTCGTCTGGTTCGTCACCATCCTGATCAGTACGATCCTGCGGCCCGAAACGCTGCGCTGGCGTACCTACGCCAGCATTCTGGCTGATCTGAGCGGCACGACGGGGTCGATCTATCTCACCGGCGACGCGACCGGCCCTTACTATCTGCTGTACGCGGTATCGTTCCTGTCGCAGGGCATGCGTTACGGCAAGAACAACCTGCTGGTCGCCTCGGTCGGCAGCCTGATTTCATTTGCGGTCGTAGCCGCCTTGTTGGGTGACTGGCGAATGCAGCCGATCGAGGTGCTGTTCGTGTCGCTGGTGTTGGTGGTGTTGCCGGCCTACGAGTACACCCTGTTGCGCAAACTGCAGTCTGCCAAGCAGGCGGCGGAGGCTGCGAACCGGGCGCGCGGCGATTTTCTCGCCACCATGACCCACGAACTGCGCACGCCGCTGTCCGGTGTGATCGGTATGGCGGGGCTGCTCAAGCGCACCAAGCTCGACGACGAGCAACGCGAGTACCTCGATTCGATCAACACCTCGGCCGATGTGTTGCAGGCACTGATCGGCGACATTCTCGACCTGTCCAAGATCGATGCCGGCAAGCTCGAACTCAAGCCGGGCAAGTTCGTGATTCGCGATTCGATCAACGAGACCTGTTGGGCGTTGAGCAATCAGGCGGTCGAGAAAGGCGTCGAGCTGATCTGCCAGATTGCCCCCGACGTTCCTGAATATGTGTACGGTGACGAACTGCGTTTCCGCCAGATCCTGTTCAATCTGGTCGGCAATGCCGCCAAGTTCACCGATGAAGGTTTCATCGTCGTTTCGGCGCGCGTCATGCCTGCCGACGACGACATTGCCAAGCCCTATCTGCAGGTGGTTATCCGGGATACCGGTATCGGCATCTCCGCCGACCGTGTGCGGCACGTGTTCGACAGTTTCTGGCAAGGTGATCTGTCGTCGACACGCCGGCATGGCGGCACCGGTCTGGGCACGGCGATTGCGCGCGACCTGGCGCGCCTGATGGACGGCGCAATCGGTGTTGAGAGCGAGGAAGGCAAGGGCAGTACCTTCTGGGTGAAGCTGCCGTTCCTGCAGTCGTCCTCGTCGACGCCACCCAAGGCGCCCGGCGTATTGCGCGGTGTGCGGGTATTGATCTTCGAGCAGAACCGGGAGAGCGCCGACGCGATCGCCGAGACCTGCGAAGCCGCCGGCATGCATACCGAGATTGTCGGCAGCATCGATCAACTGGGTGCCTTGTCCGGCGAGAGCCAGGGTCCGGGGCGTCGCCTGGTGCTGGTCGTCGATGAACCGCGCGGCGTCGACCTCGATCGGGTCGGCAATCTGGTACACAAGGTGCTCGGCAGCGACGCGCCGATCGTTTACCTGCACTACCCCCGGCGTAAGCCGCCGATCGGCGGCATGATGTCCGGGCGCGCGTTCAAGCCGATCAATAGTGTGCAGTTGTGGCAGGCCATGGCCAGCGTCGTGGCGCCCGAGAGTGTCGAAGATTTTGCCGCCGATCTGACTGCGCCGATGCCGCAGATCACCGGTGTTGTCGGGCGCCTGCTGGTCGCCGAAGACGACGACATCAATGCCAAGCTGATCTACAGCCTGTTGCGCAAGGTAGGCTGCGACGTGACGCTGGTGCGCGACGGCAAGGCGGCATTCGAGGCGGCGAAGTCCGGAGACTTCGATCTGGCATTCATCGATCTGCGCATGCCCAAGATGGACGGTATCGACTTTACCCGCGCCTATCGCAAGCAGGAGGCTGTGGGCGACCACCTGCCGATCATTGCGCTGACCGCGAATGCCGCTGAAGACGCCAGATCGGAATGCATGCTGGCCGGCATGGACGACTTTCTGACCAAGCCGGTCGACCCGCATGTGCTGCAGGAGCTGATTCTGCGTTACGGTATTCCGTGCCGTTCCTAGGCCGCCGAGTGGGGCTCAACTCGAGGCGTGGTTGCTTGAGAAGCGTTGGTAGACCTGTTCGTCGACCGCGATGGGGTGTCTGCTGACGGCATCGATCGGCCGCCACAAGGTGCGCGCTCTGGCGAGTAGCTTGTTGTCGCGTTTGCGGATGATCTCGGTGTGGCGTTCGAACGTACGCTGATCGGCTTCGCCGACCCAGGTGCGGGCGATGACCACATCCGCGGCGGTCGCCGGTCGCTTGTAATCGATCTCATGGCGAACGACCACCCACAGCAACGCCGCTTTCTCTTCATCGTTGGCGGCCGCAACCCAGTGTGCAACTGCGGCGTCCTGAACCCAGCGTAGATAGATCACGTTGTTGACGTGGTCGAGCAGATCGATGTCATCCGGGCAGACGGCAATCTCGAGCTCGAATGGCTGGTGTGGGTCGAGCGAGGTCATTCGCTTTTGCGTTGTGCCTTCACCGCTTGCATCTCGGTGGCCATCTCTACACCCAGTGACTGAATCTGCGGCAGGATGTCCCTCATCTGTTGCTGTGAGATAGCCAGCGAGGCCTGCATGATCTGCGGCATCTTCTCCAGCATTTTCTGCCCGAGCGGCGTGCGGTAGAACGCGATCAGGTCGCGCAGCTCGTCTTCGCTGAACACGTCGACGTAGATCTGCACATAGTGCGGTTCGAGCTTCTCCCAGCGCATTTCCTGTTTGAGGAGATCGACCATGCGTTCGCTGTACTTGTCGAACACGACCAACAGGTCCTCATCCAGTTGCTGGTTGCCCAACATCTGGCGGAACATTGTTTTCATCTGGGTTTTCACTTGCGGAATCATCTGGTCGACCAGCTTGCGCGATTCCGTGATTTCCAGCAGTTCTACGGCCAGCGCGTTTTTCGCTGCGTCTTGGGCTGTTGGCTGCGTCGTGGTTTGGGTCGCATCCTGCGCCGTTGCGACCAAGGAGGCCAAGCAAAGGGACAGGACCGTCAAAAAGAGGGTGAATCGTAGCGACACGGGTATCTCCTTTCAGCCGTTGACTCGAGTGTGCGCGAACCGAGCGGCACAGGGGACGACCGCTCAGGCGATTTGCGACGGGCCCCGCACTAACGGGCAGCGATGCGGCGTCGCCGCCGTCGCTATGAGCTTGTCGCCACCGGCTCGGTCGTCGTGACGACCGCCGCTTTGCGCTGGCCGAACCGTTTGTCGATGATGTTCTTCAACGCGATCATCATGCCCAGGCCCATGAATGCTCCGGGTGGCAACACCGCCAGCAGGATACCCGGGTATTCGTCGTCGATGGTCCAGCGCCAGTCACGCGCGAACTCGCCGAACATCAGGTGCGCGCCATCGAACAGGGTGCCTTGCCCGATGAGTTCGCGGCTGCCGCCCAGGACGACCAGCGCCAGTGTGAAACCGATGCCGATCGACAGGCCATCGACCAGCGCGCGCGGGACGGCGTTGCGCGAGGCGAAGGCCTCGGCGCGGCCGATGATGGCGCAGTTGGTCACGATCAGTGGAATGAAGATGCCCAGTACCTTGTACAAGCCATGAAAATACGCGTTCATGACCAACTCGACGGTGGTGACGAACGACGCGATGATCAGAACGAATACCGGTAGACGGATCTCGGGACGCACCCAGTTGCGAATGATCGAGACCGATACGTTCGACAAGGCAAGTACCGCGGTGGTAGCCAGCCCAAGACCGAGCCCGTTGATCAGGGTATTCGACACTGCAAGCAAGGGGCACAAGCCGAGGAGCGCGACCAGCGCCTGGTTGTTGGTCCAAAGACCGTCGACGACGATCCTGCGATAACCGTCACTCATCGCTTTTCTCCACAGCAGCCTGTTCGAGACCGAACAACTGCAACTTGTGCTCATTGAAATAGGCGAGCGTTTCGCGCACGCCTTTGACGACTGCGCGCGGCGTGACCGTCGCGCCCGTGAACTGGTCGAACACGCCGCCGTCACGCTTCACCCGCCATTGTTCTGCGGCCGTGTCGAGCAGCGACTTGCCGTCGAAACCGGTGATCCAGTCGGTGCGTTCGATCTCGATCTTGTCGCCGAGCCCGGGTGTTTCACGGTGCGACAACACGCGTACGCCCGACACTGTTCCATCGTAGCGCACGGCAACGATCAGTCGAATGGGGCCGCTGTAGCCTTGCATGACCACCGGGCTGAACACGGCAGCGACCGGCTTGTCGCCCAGACGGGCCAGATGCACCTGGGTGGACTCGGCGCCGAGTGTTTCCGGCGCCGAAATCTGTACGACATCATTGAGAATGTCATTGTCGATGGATTTGCCCGGTACCAGCACCTCGAGTTGCTGCAGCAGGGCCTCGCGTTCGTTGTGCGCGATCTGCTCGGCGGTGCCTTCGTAGCTCACGCCGACCAATGCGGCCCCCAGGATGCCGAACAGGCCGAGCAACACGCCGGACATCAGGATCGGCAGGTTACGCATCGTCATCGTCCCGCTGACCGAAGATGCGTGGCTGGGTGTAGTAGTCGATGGTGGGCGCGGCCATGTTCATCAGCAACACCGAGAAGGCGACCGCGTCGGGATAGCCGCCCCAGGTGCGGATGATGAACACGAACAGTCCGATCAGCGCACCATAGATCAGTTGGCCGCGCGGCGTCGTGCTGGCGGTGACCGGATCGGTGGCGATGAAGAAGGCGCCGAGCATCGCGCCGCCGCTGAACAGGTGAAATGCGGGGAAGGGGTGAGTCTGTGAATCGATGGCCCAGAACACGCCGGCGACCAGCGCCAGTGAGGCCAGCATGCTGACCGGAATACGCCAGTTGATGACACCACGCCACAACAGGAACAGGCCACCAAGCAGAAACCAGTTGCCGACCCATTCCCAGCCGCGGCCGCCGAAGTCGCCCCACAGCGGGCTCTCGCGGATCTCGCTGATCATCTGGTTCTGCGACAACTGGGTGCGCATCTGATCGAGCGGTGTCGCACTGGTCAGTGCATCCCAGGTCTGGCCCGCCGGCGGCGAGTTGCTCCAGATGATGTGCAGCGAGTCGGCCAGCGACAGTCCCTGGCTGCTGATCACGTCGGGTGGCAACCAGCGCGTCATCGTCACCGGGAACGACACCAGCAGCAACACATACCCGGCCATCGCCGGGTTGAAAGGGTTGTAGCCAAGGCCGCCGAACAATTGCTTGACGATCACGATCGCGAAGGCGGTGCCCATCACCGTCTGCCACCAGGGCAACAGCGGCGGCAGCGCCAGCGCCAGCAGCCAGGCGGTGACAACCGCGCTCAGATCGCCCAGCGCATAACCGATGTCCCGCCGGCGCAAGCCCACCACTGCAGCCTCGGCGACCACGGCCGTGGTGATGGCGATGGCAATATTGATCAGCACGCCCCAGCCGAAGTACCAGAATAGCGCAGCCGTACCCGGTATCAGCGCCAACAGCACCATGCCCATGACCTTGGTCACGCTCTGTGGGCCGCTGAAATGGGGAGAGCTTCGGGTTTCGAACAACATGTTTATTCTTCGGGGGTCTGTTCAGCGGTTGCGCTCTGTGCCGCCTTCTTATCCGCGACGCGCTTCATGGCTGCGGCGATGGCGGCCTTTTTCGGATCGTCTTTGGCATCGGTGGATTTCTTCTCCAACGCCTCTTTCTTCTGTCGCAGGCGTGCCTTGCGCTCCTGTTCCAGGCGCTCCAGGCGCGCCTGGCGGGCCTCGTGGCGACGCCGCGCGATGTCGGACCTTTCGCGATCGCGTTCCTGCGTCCAGATCTCGGTCTTGGCGAAGCGGTAGTAGTGCACCAAGGGAATGTGCGAGGGGCAGACGTAGGCGCAGCAACCGCACTCGATGCAATCGAACAGGTGGTAGTCCTGTACCTTGTCGAGATCGCGTGAGCGCGCATACCAATAGAGTTGCTGCGGCAGCAATTGCGCCGGACAGACGCGCGCGCATTCGCCGCAGCGGATGCAGGGTCGCGCTGCATCTCGCGGACCGGGCACCTCGGCTTTGGCAGCGGCAAGCAGACAGTTCGCGGCCTTGGTGACGGGCACCTCATCGCTGTGCAGTGCGAAGCCCATCATCGGCCCGCCAAGGATCAGGCGGTCGACGTCGCTGCTGTAGCCACCGCTCTGCTCGACCACGAAGGCCGCGGGGGTGCCGATCGCAACGCGGTAGTTGCCTGGGTTCTGTGCGCCCCGGCCGGTCACCGTGACGATACGTGAGATCAGCGGGCGTCCACGCAACACCGCATCCGCGACAGCGGCGCTGGTGGCGACGTTCTGGCACAACACACCGATTGACGATGGCAGGCCCTGCGACGGTACTTCCTGTCCGGTCAACAGTTGGATCAACTGTTTCTCGCCGCCGCTCGGATACAGGGTAGGCACCACGACGACATCGATGTTTGCGGCGCCGCGTTCGGCAATCGCCGCACGTAAGGCCTGCGCCGCCTCGGGTTTGTTGTCTTCGATGCCGATCAGGCATTCGCGTGCGCCGGTGATGTGCTGCAAGATGGCGATGCCGTCGACGATGTCGGCCGACTGGTCGCGCATCAGGCGATCGTCGCAGGTGATGTAGGGCTCACACTCGGCGGCGTTGATGATCAGTGTGTCGATCGGTCGTTGTCCGCTGGTGTTGACCTTGACCGCAGTCGGGAAGGCGGCGCCGCCCATGCCGACGATACCGGCCCAACGGATACGCTCGCGCAGATCGGCCGTGCTGTAGCTCGTGTAATCGGTCATCGGTTCGGGCAACTCGTCCCATCGATCTTCGCCGTCCGCCGTAATCACGATGCAGGTATCGCTGAGGCCGGAAGGGTGGGGAATGGGGCGGTGTTCGATCGCGGTGACCGTGCCGGAGGTCGGCGCATGCACCGCGGCGCTGACGAAATCGATGGCGCGCGCGATCATCTGGCCTTTCTTCACGCCATCGCCGACCTGCACGATGGGCTCCGCGCTCTGCCCGATGTGCTGCTGCAGCGGAACCGTTAGTATTGCCGGAATCGGCAGATCGACGATCGGCCGGCCGTTCGATTCCGATTTGTGGTCGTCGAGATGCAGGCCGCCGTTAAATGACCAGATGGTGCGGCTTTCGCTCATGCCGAAGCCTCGCTGACCGCCGGCACGGGGAACGGCCACTTCCAGGTCTGCGGGGTCGCTTCGAGCGGGTGCATATGGATGCATTCAACCGGACAGGGCGGGATGCACAACTCGCAGCCGGTGCATTCCTCGATGATCACCGAATGCATCTGCTTGGCGGCCCCCATGATCGCGTCGACAGGGCAGGCCTGAATGCACAGCGTGCAGCCGATGCATTCCTCTTCGACGATATACGCGACCGACTTGGGTTTTTCTGCGGCCTCTTCGTCTTCCAGCGGCACCGGGTCGCGACCGAGCAATTCAGCAAGGGCGATCATCGTCGTCTCGCCACCGGGAGGGCAACGATTGATCTCGGCCTCGCCGGCGGCGATGGCCTCGGCATAGGGCCGGCAGCCGGCGAAGCTGCACTGGCCGCACTGGGTCTGTGGCAGCAATGCGTCGATCTGGTCGGCGATCGGGTCGCCTTCGACGCGAAAACGGATTGCCGAGTAACCGAGTATCAGGCCGAACAGTGTGGCCAGCACGGCGATGGTGATGATGGCGGTCAACATCGGCGTCAGGTCATCCGCTCACCAGGCCGGCGAACCCCATGAACGCCATCGACATCAGGCCCGCCGTGACCAGGGCGATCGCGTTGCCTTGAAACGGTTCGGGCACATCGGCCACTGCAACGCGCTCACGCACCGCGGCGAACAGCACCAGCACCAGCGAGAAACCGACCGCCGCGCCGAAGCCGTACAGCGCCGATTCGACGAAGCTGTGCTGTTCCTGGATGTTGAGCAGCGCCACGCCGAGCACGGCGCAGTTGGTCGTGATCAGCGGCAGGAAGATACCGAGCACCTGGTACAGCAGCGGGCTGGTTTTGTGCATCACCATCTCGGTGAATTGTACGACCACCGCAATGACCAGGATGAACGCGACGGTGCGCAGGTAGGCAACACCGAGCGGAACCAGGATGTATTCGTTGACCAGGTAACTGCTGACCGAAGACAAGGTGAGCACAAATGTGGTCGCCAGACCCATGCCCATGGCCGTTTCGAGTTTGCGCGAAACACCCATGAACGGACACAGGCCCAGGAACTTGACCAACACGAAGTTGTTCACCAGGACGGTGCTCACCAGTATCAGCGCATATTCGGTCATCTGGCCTCAGCGTTATTGAATGCGATGGAAATGGTCTTGCCGGCCCATCGCGGGCGGCGTGCCGGGCGATTGTTTACCCCATCGGGTGTGATGATGCCTTGCGCGAGCGCAATCCAAGCGCAAAGTTCCTGCAACACACCTTGCCTAAAGTTTACCAATCTCGCGCCCTTGTGTCGGCGGAAATGCGCGCTATAGCCCGGTTCTACCAGGGTTTTTTCGACCTTGACCCTGCCTGGCGGCTGGTGCAGGGTGGGTGCAGGTTGCTCAGGGCTTGCAGTAAAAAAGGCTGCGCGGCGGTCCTGTACAAGACAACCATTGAGGAGAAATCACATGCCAGGAGCACACAGCGCCGCGCGGCGTCTGTCGTCGTCGCGTGAACCCTTGCGCAGTCACTTCGAGCGGGTGCGCTCCGCAACCGAAGCCTTGTGCCGCAGTCTGCAGATCGAAGACTACGGTATCCAGACGATGCCCGATGTCAGTCCCGTCAAATGGCACATCGCTCATACGAGTTGGTTCTTCGAAACCTTTCTGCTGGTACCAAACCTCGACGGCTACAAGCCGTTTCATCCGGCATTCGATTATCTGTTCAACTCCTATTATGTGACCCACGGCAAACCCTATCTGCGTCCTGAGCGCGGCCTGTTGTCGCGCCCGACGGTGGCCGAGGTGTACGAGTACCGCCGCGCGGTCGATGAACAGATGTTGCGATTGATGGAAATGTCGTCTGATGACGCCTGGTCGACGCTTGAGCCGTTGATCACCCTCGGCCTGAACCACGAGCAGCAACACCAGGAGTTGATGCTGACCGACATCAAGCATGTGTTTGCCCACAATCCACTGCGTCCGGTCTATCGTGGCGACCTGCCCGAGGCGCCACGCATGGCACATGCACAGCCCCTTACATTTCACGATTACGCCGGCGGTGTGCACGAGATCGGCCACGCCGGCAGCGGCTTCGCGTACGACAATGAAGCACCGCGACACCGCGTGTGGCTGGAGGCCTTTGCGTTGGCCAGCCGTCCGGTAAGCAACCGCGACTACATCGAGTTCATCGAAGACGGCGGCTACCGCGAGCCTCGATGGTGGCTGTCGGAGGGCTGGTCGACCGTACAGAACGCCGGCTGGCAGGCGCCGCTCTACTGGGAGCAGCGAGATGGCGCGTGGTGGCATATGACACTGGCCGGCATGCGCCCGGTCGACCTGGATGCACCAGTGTGCCACGTCAGTCATTTCGAGGCCGATGCCTACGCCGCATGGGCGGGCAAGCGCCTGCCGACCGAGGCGGAATGGGAACATGCGGCCGAGTCTGCATTGGCGGCGGATGCCGATCTGCTGCAAGGCGCGAACCTGCGCGACGCCGGCTATCTGCAGCCGGTGGCGGCGCAAGCCGTCGGTGGTGTGCAGCAGTTGTTCGGTGATGTCTGGGAATGGACGGCGAGCCCGTACACCGCTTACCCGGGGTTCCGCGTGCCAGATGGTCCGGTCGGCGAGTACAACGGCAAGTTCATGTCCGGGCAACTGGTTTTGCGCGGCGGTTCCTGTGCAACACCGGCGGACCATATACGGTCTACCTACCGCAACTTTTTCTACCCGAAAGACCGGTGGCAGTTTTCGGGGATACGCCTGGCGGAGGATCGATGAAAGCCCAAGCTGTAAACTTTTTCGATGCCCATCCGGGCACCGCAGACCTGCGTCGCGAGGTGATCGATGGCCTCAGCGAGCACCCACGCGCGATTCCCGCAAAGTTTTTTTACGACGAACGCGGCTCGGCCTTGTTCGACCGGATCTGCGAGCTGCCCGAGTACTACCAGACGCGCACCGAGATGAAGATCCTGCAGCGCGCCTTGCCGGAGCTGGTCGATTTGATTGGCGACGAATGCCTGCTGATCGAGCTGGGCAGCGGGGCGAGCAAAAAGGTGCGCCTGCTGCTCGAACAACTGCGACCAAGCGGCTACGTGGGCGTCGACATCTCCAAGGAGTTTCTACTGGCGTCGACCGAGACGCTGGCGCGCGATTACCCCTGGTTGGAGGTGCACGCGGCCTGTGTCGATTTCAGCAGCGGCCTGGAGATCCCACACTGCGACCCGTCGGCGCACAAGGTGGCGTTCTTTCCCGGCTCGAGCATCGGCAATTTCGATCCGGCCGATGCGATTCATCTGATGGCCGACGTCGGCCGACTCGTCGGGCCGGGCGGACACCTGTTAATCGGCGTCGATCTGAAAAAGCCGGTGGGGGTGTTGAATGCGGCCTACAACGATGCCGCGGGTGTCACTGCGGCGTTCAATCGCAATCTGTTGCACCGGATACGCGATGAGTTGGACGCAGATATCGACCCGGCCGCGTTCGATCACTATGCCTTCTACAACCCGGACGAAGGGCGCATCGAGATGCATCTGGTCAGCCGGATCGAGCAGGATGTGCATGTCGCCGGTCGTTCATTCGGTTTCGCACCGGGCGAGGGTATCCACACCGAGAACTCGTACAAGTACACGGTCGAGGAGTTTGCTGAGCTGGCCGGCGAGGCCGGTTTCCGGCAGCAGGCCGTGTGGCGCGACGACAACGATCTGTTCAGCGTGCAGTTGCTGCAGTTCGGCGACGCGGCAGTGGTCCCGTAGGACGTACCGCCGGGCGATCGCCTGCGGCTGCTAAGATCGGCACCGACCATCCACCGAGAGCGAGAGGGTTTGAAGGATGCTAATCAGCAACATGGAACTGATACCGGGGCGCAAGGTTGTCGAGCACCTTGGGTTGGTGCAGGGGAGTTCGGTCCGGGCCAAGCACGTCGGTCGCGACATCATGGCCAGTCTGAAGAACCTGTTCGGCGGCGAACTCAAGGCTTACACCGAGCTGTTGCAGGAATCGCGTGAAGAGGCGATGCAACGTCTGCAGCAACAGGCCGAGGCAGTTGGCGCCAATGCGATTCTGAACGTTCGGTTCTCGACGTCCAGTGTCGCCCAGGGTGCCTCCGAGATCTACGTCTATGGCACGGCCGTGATCCTGGAGTGAAGCCATGATCGAACTCATTGTCTTTTTGATCCTGCTGACCCTGGGTTACTTCTTTGGGCAGAGTGCCGAGAAGCGCCACTACCGCTCGATCATCGAGCGCGAGGCCCGCTACAACGCCCTGCCGGCGATCGCGTCACGCTATCCCCCGGACGACGTCAATTACCGCCAGGCATTGGTGACCGGCAACACGGTTATCTCGGTCGACTACTTCAAGCGCTTCATCGCCGCATTGCGCAACCTGTTCGGCGGGCGCGTGACGTCCTACGAAACGCTGCTCGACCGCGCGCGACGCGAATCGCTGCTGCGCATGAAGGCCCATGCCGATGCCTTGGGTGCGTCGATGGTGTTCAATGTGAAGTACGAAACGGCGTCGATATCGAAAGGCGCAGGCAATGCGATCGGCAGTGTCGAGGTGTTGGCTTACGGTACGGCATTGATCGAACCACGCGATTGATGAAGTACAGCAACCCGCAGATTCCGGAGGGCATCAACGTCTCTGATCGCCATCCGCTGAAAGAGTTGCTGATTCTGCTTGGCGGCGCGCTCGTATTGGTCGTCGTGTTGAGTTGGATACTCGCCGAGTTCGGCGGACGCCTGGCGCGCCTGGTGCCGTTCGAACACGAGCTGTCGATGGCGCCTGACAGTTTGTTGAGCAGCGATGCGCCGCCCGCCTTGCAACGTTATCTCGACGATCTGGCGCAGCGCCTCCAGACACAGATGGATCTTCCGAAAGGTATGACCATCAAACTACATCTGAGCGGCAGCGATACCTTCAACGCCTTCGCCACCCTGGGGGGCAACATCCTGCTGTTTCGCGGATTGGTTGAGAAGCTGCCGAATGAGAACGCTTTGGCCATGTTGTTGGCGCACGAGATCGCGCATGTGCAACACCGTGATCCAATCGCCGGCGTTGGGCAGACGGCCGCGGTGCAGACCATGTTGAGCCTGCTGTTCGGTAGCGCCGATCTCTCTATTCTGGGCAGTGCCGGGCTGCATACCCAGTTGAGCTTCAACCGCGACATGGAACGCGCTGCCGACGCCACGGCATTGGCCGCGGTCTACCGGGTCTACGGCCACCTGGCCGGCGCTAATGACCTGTTCGCCGCGATCCAGGCGGAACGCCGGCGCACCGGCGATGGCGAGTTGCCGGCCATTTTCAGCAGCCATCCGCTGGACCAGGAACGCCTCGACGCCATCATCGCCACCGCCAAGGCCAATGGCTGGTCGACCGAAGGCAGCGTGACGCCCTTGCCGAGCCAGTTTTTGGCGTGGCTGCGTCAATCGCAGCAGGCAAGCATCCTGCACGATGACGCGCCCGCCAAGGCGATCCCGGAGTCGCCGCCGGTCCGCTGACTGTCACTCGCCAGGCCGCGGAAAGAAGGCCATCACTATGACTGTCCGCGGCGTTATGCGTAATAGAGGAAACTACAGAAAGTGAAGGCAAGGATCAGCATGATCACGCTTGGGGTTGGTGATCTGGCTAAGTCAATTCGGTTCTATGAGAAAGGTTTGGGTTTCCCGCGAATGGATTCACCTCCTGAAGTCGCATTTTTCACGTTGAATGGCACATGGCTTGGTTTGTATGGTCGAGAGGCATTGGCGGAAGATGCGCAAGTCTCACCGGAGGGTACTGGCTTTGAGGGCTTTTCTCTCGCGCATAATGTTGAGTCTGAAAGTGAAGTCGATGAAGTCATGGCGCAAGCGATAGAGGCCGGTGCAACATTGGTCAAACAACCGCAGAAAGCGTTCTGGGGTGGCTACAGTGGGTATTTCAAAGATCCCGATGGTCATCTTTGGGAGGTTGCCCATAATCCATTGTTCTGGGTTGGCCCAAACGATGAAAGCGCATAACAAGACGTTCAAGCCGCTCGTTATGCTCGCTCGGTACTCCGTGCCTTGTTACGCATGACTTAGCCATTGTTGCGCAAACGGCGCTCCCTACCGAGCGCCGCTTGACTGGGTGTTTGATCGAAATCCTCCCGCAGTAACCTGTCCGTGTTCGAGCGCCGCGGCGTTGGCCGTGACAGCGCTCGACCTCATTTCTCGTCCTGCGTTCTGGCAGCCGGACCATTTCCTACCCAACAACCCGATGCTTAAGGTCGGCTTAAGACTGGCTGGTCAGGCTTGCCGACGATGACCTGTATCACCGGCCGTGTCCGGCGGATGCTCAGTACCGCCGTGCGGCCTCGCGGAGCCTGAAATGAGAAAGCGTTTTGTGTTGTTGTTCGGTGCCTGGGCGATGCTTGCACCGTTCGTTGTGTCGGCAGCCAACGATCCCGTGATGACGCAGATTGAAGAACTCCAACGTCAGTGGGCGATCGTCAACTACCAGACAGGCGATGCTGACAAGCAGGCTGCTTTCGAGCAGCTCGTGGCACAGGCGGAAAAACTCACCACGGACAATCCGCTGCGCGCAGAGCCCAAGGTTTGGGAAGCGATCATTCGCGCAGGGCTGGCCGGAGCGATGGGCGGACTGTCGTCGCTGTTTAATGCCATGCCGCAGATGGAGCAAGGACGTGACCTGTTGCTGGCGGCAGAAGGCATCGACCCGACCGTGCTGAACGGTTCCGTGTACACGACCCTGGGTAGCTTCTACTACATGGTGCCCGGCGGCCTTTTGGGTTACGGCGACGACGACAAGGCGCAGGCTTACCTGGAAAAGGCGTTGCAGATCGCACCCGACGATATGGACGCGAATTACTTCATGGGCGACTACTGGCGGGACCAAGGCAAGCCGGAACTGGCCAAACCCTATTTTGAAAAGGTGCTCACCCTGCCGGATGTGGCCGGCCGACCGGTGTATTCGCAAGGCCGAAAGGCCGAAGCAACAGCCAAGCTCGCCGAGGTGAACGCCAAGCTCGGCTGATGGAGACGGGATACCTATCTGGGATGTAGGTGACGGACAACGGTTTGCCGACCACCAGTCTGTGACCTGCTGATTGACGTCCGCCTCCGTGCGGACGTTTTTTTTGTGCAGCTTATTTGACCTTCATGCCCGGCTGCGCGCCGTCATCCGGGTGCAATACGAAAAGATCTTTGCCGCCGGGGCCGGCCGCCAGCACCATGCCTTCGGAGACACCGAATTTCATCTTGCGCGGTGCCAGGTTGGCGACCATCACGGTCAGCTTGCCTTCGAGATCTTCCGGTTTGTAGGCCGACTTGATACCGGCGAATACATTGCGCGTCTCGCCACCCAGGTCGAGCGTCAGGCGCAGCAGTTTGTCGGCACCCTCGACATGTTCGGCCTTGGCGATGCGCACGATGCGCAGGTCGACCTTGGCAAAGTCGGCAAACTCGATCGTCTCGGCGATCGGGTCTTTGGCCAGCTGGCTGTCGGTCGATGGTTTGGCCGCCGTGGTCTTGGCCTCGGCCGCGAGGTCTTCTTTCGAATCTTCGATCATGGCCGCGATCTTGTCTTTTTCGACACGCGTCATCAGCGGTTTGAACTTGTCGATGGCGTGGTTGAGCAGCGGCTCAGCCTGCGAATGCCAGTTCATCGGTTCGACATTCAAAAAGGCCTCGGCCTGTTCCGCCATCTGCGGCAGTACGGGTTTCAGATAGCCGAGCAACACGCGGAACAGGTTGATGCCGAGCGAACAGACGGCGTGCAGTTCGGCGTCGCGTCCTTCCTCTTTGGCGATGACCCACGGCGCTTTCTCATCGATGTACTGGTTGGCCAGGTCGGCGAGTGCCATGATCTCGCGGATCGCGCGGCCGAACTCGCGCTTTTCGTACAGGTCGGCAATCTCGTCACCGGCCTTGGTGAAGGTGTTGTACAACTCGGGCTGGTCGAGCGTGCCGTTGAGTTTGCCGTCGAAGCGTTTCTTGATGAACCCGGCACAACGGCTGGCGATGTTGACGACCTTGCCGACCAGATCGGCGTTCACGCGCGCCGCGAAGTCTTCGAGGTTCAGGTCGAGGTCATCGACCTTCGAGCTCAACTTCGCGGCGAAGTAATAACGCAGGTATTCCGGGTTGAGATGTTTCAGGTAGGTGCGCGCCTTGATGAAGGTGCCACGCGACTTCGACATCTTTGCGCCGTCGACCGTCAGGAAGCCGTGCGCATACACGCCGCTGGGTTTGCGGAAACCGGCGCCATGCAACATCGCCGGCCAGAACAGTGCGTGGAAGTAGATGATGTCCTTGCCGATGAAATGGTACAGCTCGGCGGTCGAGTCGGCGTTCCAGTACGCGTCGAAGTCGACGCCGGTCTTGTCGCAGAAATTGCGGAAGCTCGCCATGTAGCCGATCGGTGCGTCCAGCCAGACGTAGAAGTACTTGCCCTCTGCATCCGGGATCTCGAAACCGAAGTAGGGCGCGTCGCGCGAGATGTCCCAATCGTTGAGCCCGGCCTCGAACCACTCGTTGAGCTTGTTGGCGACCTCGGCCTGTACGTGGCCTGCCTTGTGCCAGTCCTTCAGAATCTTTTCGAAGTCACCGAGCTTGAAGAACAGGTGCTCGGAGTCCTTCTCGATCGGCGTGGCACCCGATACGGCCGACACCGGGTTTTTCAACTCGGTCGGCGAATAGGTGGCGCCGCAGACCTCGCAGTTGTCGCCGTACTGATCCTCGGCGCCGCACTTCGGGCAGGTGCCCTTGATGAAGCGGTCCGGCAGGAACATCTTGGCCTCGGGGTCGTAGGCCTGCGAGATGGTGCGCCGGGCAATATGGCCGGCATCGCGATTGCGCTCGTAGATGGTCGTCGCGCACACCCGGTTTTCTTCCGAATGCGTCGAATGGTAGTTGTCGAAACCGATCGCGAAACCGGCGAAGTCTTCGGTGTGTTCCTGCCACACGCGATCGATCAGCGCTTCGGGCTCGATGCCCTCGGCGCGCGCGCGCAGCATGATCGGCGTGCCGTGGGCGTCGTCGGCGCACACGTAGTAGCACTCGTGGCCGCGCATCTTCTGAAACCGGCTCCAGATATCGGTCTGGATGTACTCCACGAGGTGACCGAGGTGGATCGACCCGTTGGCGTAGGGCAGGGCGCTGGTGATCAGGATTTTGCGTGGGGTGGCCATTTGTGTCCGTTGCTGCGAGGAGATCAGAACCAGAAATTATGTCACGTTGCGTCCATCCGCGGGATTCCAGCACATAGAACGTTATCTGGGTGCGGCCATAGGATCTTAAAGATTAATGTGTCCGTTGCATTTACATTTTGTGGCTGAGAAACAAATTACTATTCCGGATTAAATATTTAAATCATCAACTTATATTTCATGGCACGTTAATTGAATGAACATTTGGCAAATCGTTTTGCTGCGTGCAAAACAGGGAAATGATAGGGAGGTTCCCATATGAAACAGCTTTTGGCTGTCGCTTTGGCGCTGATTTCCAGTGCCTCGTACGCTGTTGAGTTTAAGTTCGACGTTTACGCGCTGGCAAACAGCAGCACGGGCGGTACAGGATTGAACACGGGGCTGTTCTTCAATGCAGGTGATTCGCTCAACGTTTCCGTAGATCCCAACGACATTTGGAGTGCGGGAGCGCTGCCGCGCTGGTCCAACGCTAATGGCCTGGTGGCTGATCTCCTAGCAACGGGTCTTGATGAGTCAGGTCAGCCGGCTGGGACACAGATCGGGACGACATTTTCGTCTTACACCAGCAACGGCCTGACCGCCCCATTTGGCACATTGGTCGGCTCGCTTGGTCCCACTTTCTTTGAGCTTGGCACCGAATACGCCGGTACCGCACCGGACTCGGGTGAGCTATTGCTGTACTACTGGGATTCCAACGCCGCCGATAATGCTGATTTCGTGACGGTTACGGTCGACGACGGCACCACCCCGGCTGCAGGAGAAGTGCCCGCCCCTGGTATTCTGGCGCTCTTCGGCTTAGGTGCGATCGGCATGGCTTGGCAGCGCCGCCGCGCTGGTTGAATCGCGTTTTTCAGTGCCCTGAAAGCCCGCCTCTGGCGGGCTTTTTTGTGCCCTACGTTTTTTGGTGATACCCCGCTTTCTGAAAGGTAGATTGGGGGTACAGGTACAACCATGTATAGAAAACCCGAAAAACTCGATCAGAGTTTGCCGTTTTCTTTCGTGTATTATCCACCGACTTCTCGTATCCCGCCCCGCTTTCAAGCCGACATCGCGTGACGGGGATATGGCAAACACTACGCAGGACAGGACCATGGCAGAACTCACAAGAGAGCAGGTCGAAGAGGCCATCAAAAGTTACGTCGAACCCCACCTGGAAACCGATCTGGTTACCGCAAAGTCGATCAAAGATATTCAGGTCGACGGCGACAAGGTCAAGGTCGACATCTTGCTGGGCTTCCCGGCTAAAGGTGTGCAGGACGAGATCGCCGCGGCGGTCAAGTCGGCGGTTGAATCGGCAGACGGCGTGGCGGCCTGTGACGTGAGTATCTCCTCCAAGGTGGTCGCGCACTCGGTGCAGAAGTCGCTCAAGCCGATAGACAACGTCAAAAACATCATCGCCGTGGCCTCCGGCAAAGGCGGCGTCGGCAAATCGACCACGGCGGTCAATCTGGCGCTGGCGCTGTCTGCTGAGGGCGCGCGAGTCGGTATCCTCGACGCCGATATCTATGGCCCGTCGCAGCCGCGCATGCTCGGCATTACCGGTAAGCCGGAATCGAAAGACGGCAACACGCTCGAGCCGATGATGAGCTACCACCTGCAGGCGATGTCGATCGGTTTCCTGATCGACGAAGAGACGCCGATGATCTGGCGTGGCCCGATGGTCACCCAGGCGCTGGAGCAGCTGCTCAACGACACCAACTGGGACGAGCTGGACTACCTGGTGATCGACCTGCCGCCGGGCACCGGTGACACCCAGCTGACGCTGGCGCAGAAGGTACCCGTGTCCGGTGCGATCGTGGTCACCACGCCACAAGACATCGCGCTGCTCGACGCCCGCAAGGGTTTCAAGATGTTCGAGAAGGTCGAGGTACCGGTGTTGGGCATCGTCGAAAACATGTCGATCCACATCTGCTCGAAGTGCGGTCACGAAGAGCACATCTTCGGTGAAGGCGGCGGGCAGCGCATGGCAGAGCAGTACGGCGTGACCTTCCTTGGCGCCTTGCCGCTGGAGACCCGCATCCGCGAAGAGACCGACGCCGGCAAGCCGACCGTAGTGGCCGAGCCCGAGGCGCGTCCGTCGCAGATCTACCGCGAGATCGCGCGTAAAGCGGCAGCCAAGTTGTCGCGCCAGGCAAAAAGCTACGCCGCCAAGTTCCCGAATATCGTTATTCAGAACAACTGACCCCGGTCGGGTACAAGGCGAGAAAAAGCCCCGCTTCGGCGGGGCTTTTTGTTTTTCTCGGGTGGCAGACGCTTTCAGCGACTTCCTGGCGCGCCGTCGTTGCTGCCTGCGTCTTAAGAATTAAAGAACAAAAACCCTAGGTCGCTACCGTACGCATGGCGCACGAGTGGTTCTGCACGCGTGTTCAATTGTCAAAATTCGTAGCGGGATCAGTCACATGTTGAGCATTCTTTCAACAATCAAAGGAAAACTCGCCGTCGTCATCGGTCTGTTCGTGGCCGTCGCCGTGGTGCAGGCCGTTGTCCTGATGAGCAAGGCGGACGAGGTGAGTGGCAACATCAGCTTCATGCGCGACACGAGCTCGGCCATCGTCAGCAAGTCGTACGAGCTGAAATTGGCCGTCGTGCAGGTTCAGCAGTGGCTGACGGACATCAGTGCTACGCGCGGACTCGACGGGCTCAACGATGGATTCGACCAAGCTGCCACGCACGCAGAGGATGCAGAGCGCCTGATGGATGAGCTGGCTGCACTGTATCCTGCCAAGGCCGATCTGTTCCGCGGGATGCACGACAAGTTCGGCGACTATTATGCGACCGGCAAGCGGATGGCCGAGGCCTACGTGGCGGAAGGCCCACAAGGCGGCAACCAGTTGATGGCTTCCTTCGATGCCGCCGCCGAAGCGATCCAGGCGGATGTTGAAAGCGTCATCGAGATCGCCCGCAACCTGTCTACCGAGAGCCTCGACGATGCGGTGTTGCACGCCCAGCAGGAGAGCAACTGGGTGTTGATCACCTCGATCGTGATCGCTGCATTGGCGCTGGTCGCCGGCGTCTTCCTGCGCGTGGCCGTGCTGCAGCCCATCGCGCATGCTGCTGAACTTGCCCATGAACTCGGCGCCGGTGATGGCGACCTGACGCGTCGCCTCGACGAGTCGCGTGGCGACGAAATGGGGGATGTGGCGCGCGGTATCAACCGGTTTGTCGAAAAGATCCAGACGGCCGTCGTGTCGATGCGTTCCGTGGCGTCGCAGCTGAGCGAGTCGGCCGGGCATCTGACCGGGTTCGCCAAAGACGGAGAGCACAAGGCCAATAACCAGCTTACCGAGACCGAGGCCGTTGCGGCGGCGATGACCGAACTGCGCGCCAGTGCCGACGAGATCGCCAACACCGCGGGCGAAACGGCTGGGTTCACGCAGTCAGCCGGGGAGCAGACCTCGGTCGGCAACAAGTCGGTGCAGCGGGCGGTCGGCGTGATTCGCTCCTTGGAATCGGAGATCGGTCGCGCCCAGGGCGTGATCAACGAACTGGGTGAAGAGAGCAACAGTATCGGCTCGGTACTCGAAGTGATCCGCGGGATCTCGGAGCAGACCAACCTGCTGGCATTGAACGCGGCGATCGAAGCGGCGCGCGCCGGTGAGCAGGGCCGGGGTTTTGCCGTCGTTGCCGACGAAGTGCGCACACTGGCGAGTCGTACTCAGCAGTCGACGGAAGAGATCCAGGCGATGATAACGAAGCTGCAGACACGCGCCGGCGAGTCTGTGAAGGTGATGGCCGGCAGTCGCGATATGGCGACGGAGAGCGTCAGCGAAGTCGAGAACGCACAGAATGTTCTGGTATCGATCCAGGACGGTGTCGACGGCATTCAGAATATGACGCACCGCATTGCCGCGGCCGCGCAGGAACAGAGCCAGGTTTCGGGCGACATGGACCGCAACGTGGTGCAGATTGCCGATCTTGCGCGCGACACGGCGTCGAGCGCCGGGACCATTTCGGCGGCCAGCAGTCAGCTCGACACGTTGGCACGTGAGATCAACAACCTGATTGGCGGCTTCAAGACCGGCTGACCGGCTCGCCCGTTCTGCGGGTCAGGGCGTCTCGAGCGCCGGTAGCGACTTGAGGAATTTCGCCATGGCAGTGCGATCGTCCGGCGTCAGTTTGGAGGTCGTGTTGTCGATTACCTCAGACATCGCACCGCCGGTGTAATCGCCATCGGGCAACTCGCCGGATTGCAGGAACCACTTAAGGTCGTCGGTATCCCATTTGCCGATGCCGTTGCTGCGGTCCGGTGTGATGTTCGGGACCTTCTCGCCGTCAGGTCCGTCCGGATTGCCGGCGAGGTAGTACGAACGATCGGCGACACCGGCCCAATCGCGTGACGTATGACACTCTCCGCAGTGACCGAGCGCATCGACCAGGTAGCGACCGCGCGCAAGTTGCGCATCGTCGGGTGCAGCGGGCGGTTCTTCCTCAAACCACCATTGCCAGGGTGTCATCATCCACCGACCCAGCCACCACGCCGTGTCGTGCTCGCGGTTCGCGCGCTGTTGAGGCTCGCGCTGCATCAGGTAGTCATAGATGGCGCCGGCGTCTTCGTCGGTCATCAACTGGTAAGACGGGTAAGGAAACACCGGAAAGTACGGATCGCCCCGTGGCGAAGTGCCGTGCTTCAGCGCTTCGATGAACTGCTCTTTCGACCAGTTGCCGATGCCGGTCTGTTCGTCCGGCGAGATGTTCGGTGAATAGAAGGTGCCGTAGGGTGTTTCGAACGCGCGCCCCCCGGCGAGTTCCGGCCCATCTTCGCTTGTGTGACAGGCGAGACAGCCGGCGGCGTTGAACAGGTACTCGCCGTCGGTTGCGGCATGGGCCACACCGATCAGGCTGCTGACAACGATGGCCGCCGGCAGGTTGCGCATTTAGTGTTCTTCCTCCTTACGGAAGTCTTCGTGACAGCCCTTGCACGCTTGTCCGACATCCTTGAAGGCGGCAGCAATCTTGGCTTCGTCGCCCGAGTCGACGGTCGCCGCCAGCGTGGCCGTTGCCTGTTTGGCTTTATCCGCTGCCTGTTGGAATTTGTCCCATTCTTTCCAGATCTCTTCTTTCGCTTCGGTCTCGCCGAAATCCGAACCTTCCGGGAACATACTGGCGATGTCGCTGCTCAGTTCAGCAAGCGACTTGGCGTGCATCTGCAGGTGCCCTTCGGGCGAAACCTTGCCGCGCACGATCTGGCTCATCGCGCCGGAGTGACCGGCCATTGCTTTCATCATGGCCTCGCGGTACTTGATGAAGTCCTCCGGTTCTTGGGCGTGGGCGAGGGTCGCGCCGCCGAGGGTGGCAGCGAGTATTAACGACAGGGTTGCTTTCATGGTTGGCTCTTTGGCGGTGTGAACGACGGATCGAAACGTAACATTTAGGGCAATGCAGGCTGTGAACCCTGGCACGTATCCGGCCAGGCCGCGCCGATTGTAATGCAGTGGCGCGCCCGGTATTCGACTGCGCGATCTGCGGCTTGTTCCGTACTCGGTTCAGGTCCCCCTGGAACAACCACATGTAGCTGCGGTACGGTTTGCATTGCCAAGTGTCGATGATCCAGTCGTGAAACAGCGTGAGTGTCCCTATGCCCAACACTGCCTTCATCACGGGTACCAGCTCCGGTCTCGGCTATGCCCTGGCCAATCGTCTGATCGAAGAAGGACATGAAGTCTATGGTTGCAGTCGGCGCGGCTGTCATCCGCCCGACATGATCGATTGCCGACTCGATCTGACCGCGTTCGACGAGGTACCGTCCGCGCTCGGTGAATTGCTGTCGAATGCCGAGCGACTTGACCTGGTGGTGCTCAATGCCGGCGTTCTCGGCGATATCCGCGATATGACGGCCACATCTGTCGACGCCTTAAACCGTGTCATGGAGGTGAACGTATGGGCCAACAAGGTGGTGCTCGATGCCTTGCATGCCATCGCTATACCGATCGGGCAGATCGTCGCCATTTCCTCCGGTGCGGCGGTACTGGGTAATCGTGGCTGGAGCGGATATTCGCTGTCGAAAGCGGCATTGAACATGCTCATGAAGCTCTATGCCCACGAGTTTCCGCAAACCCATCTTTGTGCGCTCGCGCCGGGCATCATCGACACGGCGATGATGGACTACCTGTGTGATACCGCTGATGCCGAGCAGTTTCCGGCCTTGCAGCGGCTGCGCGATGCACGCGGCACCGAACGCATGCCGAATGCGGCGCAGGCGGCCGAACGCGTGTTGTCGGTTTTATCGTCGTTGCGCGACTATCCGAGCGGGAGCTTTGTCGACATCCGCGCGATTCTCGAACCGCAGGAATACGCGAGACTGTTCGGCAAACCGCCTTCGGCCGATTGAGGTCGCGACCTTTTCCGTCAGCGCAAACGGCGCACTTGTGACAACTCAGAAGAAACCCTTGGGCAACTCGAAACGTTCGTTGACATCACGGTTGCGCACGGTGAACGACTCCCAGGTGGTTTGGTAGCCGTTGAGCCGGAGCCGGACGGTGTATTCACCCGGCGGCAGGCGCATGCCCGGTTCGTAGTCGCCCACGCCGCGTATCCAGATCTGTGCACCCGGAGGAGAGCTGCGCAGATTGACTGCATAGGTGCCGGGCACCTGCTCTTCCAACTCGGTAGGGCTGGGCAACGACGAGCGGGTGTCGACGCTCGACCGCGGAGGCGGCGTGCGTTGTGTCGTCTCTTGTTGTTCCACTTCGGGCAGTGGCAGGGGGTCGACTGCTGGTTCATCGATCTGGATGCTTCTGACCAATTGCACCGGAAGCTTCAGGTCGGCCTCGCCAAGGTGAACCACTTGTTGCTGTGGTTGAAACCCAGGGCTCGATACCTCGATCTCGTAGCGACCGGGAGGCAACTGCATACCGGGTGTGTATGCGCGGTCGAGGCCGATGATATTGACATTGGCATCGGCTGGCTCGCTGATGATCGTCAACGCGTAGGTTTCACCTTGTACCAGCGCAGGCTCGACAACCTGTTTGGTCGGTTCGATCAATAGGATCAGACCAAGCAGTGCAAAGCCGCCCAGCAGGGCGAGTGCCGGCAGCCAGCTGCGCCGGCGCACGATCGCTGCGTCGCCTTTGATGCGCCGGTTATCGGCGACCGCCACAGGCGGCACGCTCGCGACCTGTTCGAGCACATCGTCGTCGTGGTCGCGAATCGCCAGCCTGCCGAGCGCGATACCCTTGGCAAACTCGATGCGACCGGGAAGCTCGCCTTGCGCCGAGTCCGATTCCCACACCTGGATCTTGCCAACGGAAACACTGCCTTTGACACTGCCGCCACCGGTGTCGAGCGCCCGAATCACGCCGCCGCGCAGTTCGGCGACCGCCGCCTGCAGTCGGAAATCCAGGCGCAGAACCAGTTCGATCGCGCCCGCATCGACGCCGCCGACGGTGATCTCAAGGCGCGGTTTGTGTGTCGATGAAAACTTGTACTCGCCCAGCGGTACCTGCACCGACCGGTCGGCAGGGTATTTTTCCAGGTCGGTGTAGCGGTGCAGCTCGCGACACTTGTTCAAGGCGCCCGCCAACACGTCGGTGAGCTTGATGCTGAATAACTCGGGCAGCTTCTCTTCGACCTTCTCCCAAACCGCGGTCCATTCCGCACCGCCGACCGTCTCTTCGATATGGTCCCTGGTTTCCTGGGTGGTGCCGACGTGCTGCACCCGTTCGACCATCAACGGCGGCGGCAGGCGTATCGCGCCGAACATCAGGTCTGCAACATCAGTGTTTTGGAATTCAGGCATGCTCGTCCTCGTTCGTCGTGTCGAGCGGTGGGCTTTGCTCACCCGAGTCGTTGACCACGGTGATCCGAATGTCGGGTGTCTGCGGTTCGGTCTGGTTCAATGTCATGATCGGTGGCGCGCCCTGCGGCACGGCGGTGACATGGATTTCAGCCGGTGCGGGTGCAGGGCGCAACAGGCGATACAACAATACCGCGCTGCCCAACAGGGCAAGCGGTACCCACCAGAACGGCAACCAGGATGGCTGGCCGTCGTCCTCATCGAAATCTGCAACCGGCGGCACGACGTCGCTTGCCACACGTATTTCGACCGGGTTGCTTTCAAACGTCTGGCCGTCGATGACGGTGGCCAGATGCGCACGGTACAGACCTTCGTCGAGATAGCTGTGTTGCACCACGGACTGTGTCCCGTTGAGGGCCGCCATTGCGTTGTCGCCGAGATACAGGGTGTACTCATGGTCGGCCGCCAGTGATGGCAGTTCCGCGGTGAACTGTACGACCTGCTGTGGCGAAGCGCGCAGCTGATCGGCGTTTAGTGCGAGCCGCGGAGGTGCAACGGTGAGGTGTGCGGTGACCGTATCGCGACGACCGTCGTCGAGGCGTGCGCTCAGTTCGATCAGATGGTCGCCGGGGGCGAGGGCAGTGGTGTCGATGGCGAGCTGCGGTTCGGTCGAGACACGGCCGGTGGGTGACTGCCAGTTGAACGAAACCGTGTGTTCCGGCGGTATGTGCGATTCATCGCGGAAAACCGCCGGTTCACCCCACGGCACAGTCTGGCGTTGCGGGTTGATCGTCGCCATGAAGTCCTGACTGGGCGGCAATATCTCCAGGCGCGCCTGCGCTCTGCTGCTCAGGCCGTTGGTATTGGTGACGGTGACGTCGACCGTGTGTTCGCCGGGCGGCAGGTTGCGCGTATCGATGTAAAAACTCGCACGATTGCTGCGTGCACCCTGCGGCCCTTCCCACTGCCAACGGAGTTCGCGTTCTTCGGCTTGGCCGATGAATCGGGCCGGTTCGCCCTGGCGCACCGCGCGGGTTTCCGGTTCGATACGCACGCTCGGGGCCGTGCGCCGCGCCAGGATCTCCAGGTTGGCGGTGGCCTTGACCTGGTTGCCGCGCGCATCCAGCACAAGCAGGTTGATGTCGTAGAGTCCGGGTTCGAGTTCGTCGGTGCGCGGCTCGTACGTCGGAGCCGTCGAACGCTGGTCGCCGACACCGCGCCATTCGTAACGCCGGATCGATGCCGAACCGCTGCCGGGGACTGCGGTGAATATGGCGCCGGCGCCTGGGTACACCGACACCATGCGCGGTGAAATCTCGATCTGCGGGGCTTCGGTTGAAGCCACTTCGATGACCATGGGGTTGCTGGTCAGCACCGGCTCATCGGGGCCGAGGTTGGCCTGTACGCTGACGGTGTAGCTGCCGGGCTGGTCGAACCTACGCTGGTAGCGCCGCGGATGCGGGGCGCCGGGATCCTGCTTGTGGTTGACGCTGAAGTAATACAGCACCGCGCGGTCGCCTACATTGCCGAGTTGGGCGGTAAACATCACGGTCTCGCCCATCGTGATACGCGTGCGATCGGCATACAGGCGCAATTTGCTTCGAAGCGGAGCCGGTGCGACCTGTATCTGCGCAGGCGCACGGGTGGCGGATTCGAGCGGCGTCACGTCGACTGACTGGCCCAGCGCCAGCGGGCTCATCATCAAGATCAGACACAGTCCAATCCAAGAGCACCTGATTTTTGTTGCCACGTCTCTCACGACGCCCACCATCTGCGGAGTTTCTCCGGTTATCTGTCGTATCGCCTGTCTTCCCTGGCGACTTTAATTGTAGGGGTTGTTCTTTGATGTTGGTCGCACTGGAAGGTTCAGCAGCGCTTTCCTGACCGGCAACAAGCCTTCCCCTGCCGACTTGCGGTATGCTACGGCGCAGCCGTTGTGCGCCTTGCTGCGACTTGGCAGGCCGTGACACCGGCGGCGAATCGTTCGCAATAAGCAAAAAAATTTTCGCTCGTCGCGAGCGCTGTTTACCAAAGAAGAGTAATGGGGGAAGAACCATGAGTGACTACCTGTCCGACGTCCAACGTTATGACGCAGGTGCCGACGCCGACGTCGTGCAGAAGATCGTCAAGCACCTGGGTATCGCTTTGCAAAGCAAGGACGCCTCGCTGGTGTCGTGTTCCGACAAGTCGGAACTGGATCGTGTTCGCGAAAAGTGGTGCATGAAAAAACTCGGTGAAAGCGACGGCAGCGCGGCTGACGGTGTGGTTGCCAAGGTCTGCGAAACCATGAAGGGCGACCGCCAGAAACAACGTGTGACCTTCTACTACCTGGTCGCCAAGGAAATGGGCAAGCTCGGCGACCTCTGAGGACGCCAATTGCCGTAGCAGTGCCCCGGCAGCACGTCGGGGCATGATTTAAAATCCTAACGTCGAGCCTACGCGGTTCAGAATCGCTCCTCTTGGGCCGGTCATCCGGCAGGTTCACGGCATTTGGCGCACAGGGCGAAGCTGTCGCAATGTCATTTCCTCTCCGAATCTCAGTGCAATTCAGGCATCTGCGCATGTTGCCGTGGTTCTGCCTGTGGCTGATCGGCATGCTTCCGGCGGGGCCGGCGTACGCGGCCGACGAGCTGCAGACCGTCACGGTCGCCACACGCGCGGTACCGCCGTTTGCCTACCGCGGCGAGTCGGGCGAGTGGCAGGGCATCGCGATCGAACTATGGGAACGGGTCGCGGCAGAGCTGAAACTGCGCAGTGAATACCGCGAGGTGAGCCTCAGGGACATGCTCGGTGCGGTCGAGACCGGGACGATGGACGTTGCCGTCGGCGCGCTGTCGGTGACGCCGGAGCGCGAGATCACGTTCGATTTCACTCATCCCTTCTATCACACGGGTCTGGGCATCGCGGTGCCCATGGAAGAGTCGTCCGGTTGGCTGCCTGTGTTGCGTAGCCTGACATCGCCGCAGTTCCTCGGCGTGGTCGGCAGCCTGTTGACCTTGCTGGCGATCGTCGGTGCGGTGGTGTGGTTTCTCGAGCGGCGTCGCAACCCGCAGTTTCCGAGTGATCCGGTAAAAGGCATCGGTGCCGGTCTGTGGTGGTCGAGTGTCACCATGACCACGGTGGGATACGGCGACAAGGCGCCGACCAGCTTCGGCGGTCGGTTCGTCGCACTGATCTGGATGTTCGTCAGCGTGGTGTTGATTTCAACGATAACCGCAAGCCTGACGACCTCGCTGACCCTCGGCGCACTGTCGGGCAAGGTGTCTTCGGAAGCGGATCTGGCCAACGTGCGTACCGCGACCGTGGTCGGATCGACCAGCGAGCGCCGGATGCAACGTAACGGCGTGCCCGCCAAGGCGTACGACGATCTGGGCGCAGCGCTGTCTGCGCTCGACGCCGGCGATGTCGACGCGGTCGTGTACGACAAGCCGCTGCTGCTGTATCGCGTGCGCACCGGCTACGCAGGCAAGCTGTACGTGCTCGAGCTGGATTTCGAACCGCAGGACTATGCGATAGCGCTACCCACCGGCAGCCGCTGGCGCGAACCGGTCAACCGGCTGTTGCTCGAATTCACCCGTGGAGATGCGTGGGAGCAGCTGCTGCGCCGGCACCTCGGGGGTTGAAAGGCATCCGCCGGCGATAGCGATTAGTTAAGAGAAAAAGAATATGCAGCTTATTAGTTCTTCGGCCCGACGGATTGTTTGGGCCGCGTTATGGATCTTGTTGACGCAGCCGTTCGCGATGTCGGCGAGCGCAGCCGAAACGGTCGAGGTCGTTACTGTCGAGCGCAAGCCCTTTGCGATGAACGTGGATGGCGTGCTGACCGGGTTCAGCATCGATCTGTTGCAGGCGCTGGCCGCCCAACTCGGGTGGGAGGCGCACGTATCGGCGGTGCCGTCGTTCGGCAAGATGCTGGAGAGCGTCGACGGCGGTGGTGTGGATCTCGCCGTGGGCAATATTTCGATCACGGCGGAACGCGAGAACCAGTTCGATTTCTCTCACCCGGTGTTCGACGCCGGGTTGCAGATACTGATCCCGCAGGAAGGCACCGGTGGCGGCGTACTCTCTGCCTTGTTCACCTGGGAGATGGCGGCATGGATTCTGGGTGCCGTACTCGTGATCTTCGTCATTGCGAACCTGATGTGGTGGTTCGAACGTCGACGGGCCCCTTACTTTCAGCGCAGTTATCGTGAAGGACTCTGGCCATCGTTCTGGTACACGATGCACGTGATGATCAGTGGCGGTTTCGAAGAACATGTACCGCGCAGCCTGCCGGCGCGCGTGCTGGGCATCGCCTTGGTGGTCGGCAGTCTGTTCCTGGTGTCGGCGTTTGTCGCCAAGATTACGTCGACGATGACGGTCAACGAGCTGCGGGCCGATATCGAGTCGTACACCGATCTGTATGGCAAGAAGGTCGGCACCACGGCCAACTCGACGGCAGCGGCGTTTCTGCAGCTCAAAGGCATCCGCTATCAGGCTTACGACAACATCGACGATCTGTTCGACGGTCTTAAACGCGGCAAGCTCGATGCCGTGGTGCACGATGCGCCGATCCTGCGCTACTACGCGGCGGACGAGGGCAGGGGTACGACCCGTGTCGTCGGTGAACCGTTCAAGCGCGAGAAGTACGGCATCCTGTTTCCGCAAGGCAGTGGACGGGTCGAAGTCGTGAATCGCGCGCTGTTGAGTCTGCGCGAGAACGGCACCTATGACGAAATCTATCAACGCTGGTTCGGACGCACCGGTTCGGGTCTGTAGGCCGCATCGCGATTCGCCACCGCCCATATCGCCCGCCGCCATCGGTTGATGCCTTGGCGGTTTGCGCCAAAATTCGTGTCTTATTTATTCCCATGTCAATGGCAAGGTACTTGCGTCGAATGACCAAACCTTGATTCAAGCCTCGCATCGTGCGCCGAACTGCTCCACATTGGTGCGATCAGCCGTCCGGCCGGTAAGGTTTGGAGCAGGGAACCGGTCTACCGCCTGCAATTGCGATTGCAGGCTGAGATTTTTCAATCTTTGGGGATAACGATGCACGAAAGCGACGTATCGCAGTTCACCGGCGGCCTGGAAGCCCACGGTCTGTACAACTTGAACGAGATCTTCTGGAATCTTCCAACGCCTGCGCTGTACGAACAATCACTGTTGCGTCGAGAAGGGTCGCTATCCCACCTCGGTCCACTGGTGGTGCGGACCGGGCACCACACCGGTCGTTCGGCCAACGACAAGTTCATCGTCGACGAAGCCGAGAGCCATGACCAGATCTGGTGGGGCACGATCAACAAGCCTATTCCGGAAAACAACTTCGACATCCTGCATCAGCGTATGGCCTCGTACCTGCAGATGAAGGACGTCTTTGTGCAGGACTGCTTCGCCGGTGCAGATGCCGACTATCGCATGCCGATCAGGATCATCACCGAGTACGCCTGGCACAGCCTGTTCGCGCGCAATATGTTCATCCAGGCGAGTCCGGAAGAACTGAAACATCACGAGCCCTACTTTACGGTGATCAACTCGCCGCGCTTCCACGCTATCCCCAGCCAGGACCAAACGCGCAGCGAAACCTTTATCCTGGTCAACTTCCATCAACGCCTGGTCCTGATCGGCGGCACCAGCTACGCGGGCGAGATCAAGAAATCCATCTTCTCAGTGATGAACTATCTGCTGCCGGGTAAAGGGGTGTTGCCGATGCACTGTTCGGCCAACATTGGCAAGGATGGTAAGACGGCGCTGTTCTTCGGTCTCAGCGGTACCGGCAAGACCACCTTGTCGGCCGACGCATCGCGCACCCTGATCGGTGACGACGAACACGGTTGGAGTGACAACGGCATCTTCAATTTCGAAGGCGGCTGCTATGCCAAGATGATCAAGCTGTCGCCCGAGAACGAGCCGGAGATCCACAGCACGACGCAGCGTTTCGGCACGGTGCTGGAGAATGTCACCCTGTCGTCGGATGATCGCCATCTCGACCTCGACGATGGAACGTTGACCGAGAATACACGCGGCGCCTACCACATCAGTGCGATCCCGAATGCCACCCTCGATGGCCGCGGTGGTCACCCCGAGAACATCATCTTCCTGACCTGCGATGCCTTCGGTGTGCTGCCGCCGGTGTCCAAACTGACCCCGGAGCAGGCGATGTACCACTTCATCTCCGGTTATACCGCGCGAGTCGCAGGCACCGAGAAAGGCGTGACCGAACCCTCACCGGTGTTCAGCGCCTGTTACGGGGCACCGTTCATGCCGCTGCACCCGCGGCGCTATGCCGAATTGCTCGGCGAACGCATCACCAAGCACGGTGCACGGGTCTGGTTGATCAATACCGGTTGGGTCGGCGGGCCTTACGGCGTCGGCGAGAGGGTTGCGATTCCGCACACGCGCGCTATGGTGAACGCAGCGCTCGACGGCAAGCTGGATGAGCTGCCCACATGGCGCGATCCGGTGTTCGGTTTCGAGGTGCCGGAAAGCTGCCCGGGCGTGCCGGACGAGATCCTGAACCCCAAGTCGAGCTGGAGCGATCCATCAGCTTACGACGCGCAGGCCAGGAAGCTCGCCGGAATGTTTGCCGAGAATTTCCGCACCTTCAGCGACGAAGTCACCGAAGACATCCGTGCTGCCGGCCCGCAAACCGGCTAGCTGCCACCGAACCGGAGGCTGTCGATATGACCGAATCGAAAAACGTAAACGGTCACTACTATCCGCAGTTCGACACTGGGTGGGGCAGTTTCGCCGAGGAACTGTTCCACTATACGTCGCGATATTATTTTGCCACCGAGGCGTTCTTGCGCAGCCTGGTGCACGACAACAGCTTTGTGATGAGCGGTTACAAAGCCGCGCGGCTCAGTAGCGAGCAACGTGATCTGCTGGCGGCCGTGTTGTCCTGTGCGCCCGACGAGGCCTCGGCCGCTGTCGTGATCAGCATTGTCGAAAAGGTGCAGCGCAAAGATCCGTCGATCGATGCCGAGGCACTTGAGCAGTACGGCGACCGGCTCAACTGCGAACACCAAAATGAAGCGGCCGATCGGCGCACGCATGCAACGGTACAGCAAGACGTGTCGTCGCTGGATCCGTTTCTCAATCTGGCAGAGCGATTGCAGATACCGGTTGCCGTTTGCGACCACCATGTGGATGTTTCGCTGCACGCCCTGGCGGAGCATCTGCAATCGCCCAACTCGGCATTACGCACCAATCTGCATAACGCGATTATCGGTCTGCATAGCGCGGGCTATGTGTTACGCAATCATCCGAACCTTACGCACTCGGAGGCGCGTGACATCTCAGATGACGGCGTGATTTGAAGCGGCGAGCAGGTCGTGTGTCAGGCCTTGGCGGCCAACACGCTGCCGGTGGCGATCATCACGCTGCCCGATGCGCGATTCAACACGGTCTTGGCGCGCGGTGTCTGAAACAGGCGTCGCGCGCTCGACGCGGCGTAGGCATAGCCGAGCATGGTTGCGCCGAGCACCAGTGATACGACCACCGCGATTACGGTAACGTCGGTAGCGGTCAAGGACGACAGGTCGACGAAGGCAGGCAGAAAGCCGAGATAGAACAAGATCACCTTCGGGTTGCCGAGGGTGATGAACAGCCCATTGGTGAAGCTGGCCTTGGCAGACGCGGTCGCCTGATTCGACGCTTCAGGGTCGCTTGGCTCACTGCGCCACAGTTTGATTCCCAGCCAGATCAGATAGACGGCGCCGAGCCACTTCACGATGGTGAACAGTCCGCCCATCCATTCGGCGAGAGCGCCGAGGCCGAAGACGGCCGCCATCAGAAACAGCAGGTCGCCGGTCACGATGCCCAACGCCACCATCGCAGCACGCGAAAAGCCGGAGGCGAGCGCGGTCGCTACGGTGGCGAATACACCGGGTCCGGGCGTGAGGGCCAATGCGAACATGGCACCGGCGAAAAGGGCAGCGGTCAGCAGTGTCATAAGGATTCACCGTTTCTTGCCAAGCCGACGGGAGTCGGCACAGGCTTGAACAAGCAAGATACACCGCTGGTGCCGATAGACCAACAACATCGCTCATACCCCTTTGGCTGTGTCCTCGATCCCTGTTGTCGCCGGTGCTGGTGTCTGCGCAGGCGCGGAGCGCTGCCGGCAGCGATCATGCGGGGAAGACAAGGTGCTTGAGTGGCGTCTTTTGGGGCGGTGATGTTGCCCGCTGCAGTTGAATCAACCAGCGGCTAAAAGCTGTGCGTCACCATCACGCAGTATTGCGTTGTTCGAAACGCCTGAGTTCGTCCAACAAGGTGCCCATGTCGTCATAGCCGTCGATGTCGATCACGCGGCCGCTGCGCAGCACCACCATGGCCTTGTCGTCTTCGGTATCGATGCGCACGACAGAGTGGCGCGGAATGGTCAGTACGCCATCCATGCTGTGCTCGATGATCGCATCGTCAGTGACTTCGATGGACTGATCGCCGGCATAGATCCGCCACGCCTTGCGATACGCAATCGCGTTCTTGATCATCAGGTACGCTGGAATACCGGTGATCAGCGCCGCCGGCACCGCAAACACCGGTGAGACGTAAAACGCGAATCCGGTGATGGCCACGCTGATGGCGATGATCAGCACGAACAACGTCGTCGAAGGGCTGTTGCCTGTGGAGATGGATCTTTTGCTCAAGGAGTGGCGCATACACCTCCAATCATAACCAAGGGCAGCGAGGTTTACGCCACCTTTCGAGTGATTGAGGAAGTTAGCGCCTGCGAACGGAGCCAAGCGTCATCCGCTGCCGACGCCGTTTGCGCCCGGGATCGCTTGCGTCGCCCGTTTCACATCAAGATGCGGCGGTCATTGTCGGTCGCGGTTCGCCAGCGCTGCCAGCACGCCGTCCCAAAACTCGATGCGTGCGAGCACGGCCTGTTCTGCCGCAGCCACGGCATTGTGAACACGTTGTTCATCGTTATCACAAAGACCGTTCAATAACCGTAGCGACAAAGGCGCGTGAAAGTCTTCGTCCAGGTGTATGTGGCGATTCAGATAGGCGTGGAAGATCGGCGCCTGCTTTTCATCGACGCCGGTGTTCTCAAGGATCGCGCGGAACATGCAGGGAATGATGTGTTCACGGCCGAGCGCGAGCGCGGCTGCAGCGATATGCGGTTCGCCGGAACGAATGAAACTGAAGGTAGTTGCAGTAAAACGCCGCGATGGTTCGGGAATCGCATCCGACGCCAGCGCAGCGGGCAGGCCTGAGGTTGCCACAAGTTCGACAAAACGGCGTACCGGTGCCGTGTCCGCACCGATCTCTTCCATGGCCGACAGGTAGAGAACGAAATGGCTCGAGAAACCGCCATCGACCGGGTGCTCGTCGGTTTCCTCTTCGAGTACCAGTTCGTTGATGAAGCGTTGCACGTCGGCATCGCCGCCCGGCACCCAGGGGTAGTTGGTCGGCGCCACGACCGACTGCAGGTACTTGATCAGCGACATGAAATCCCAGACGGAATAGACATGGTGCTGCATGAAGCACTGCAGGTCTTCGAGGGTGGCGACGGCGGCATACACCGGGTGGTTTTCGAGTCTTTGGCGGAAGTCGGCGACGATTTCGCTGGTGATGGCTGATGGCATGGCGGTGATACTTCTGTGCGTTGACGAATATTGGGGTGTCGGCGTCATTGTCTCCTCGGCGCGACGCCACCGGCCAGCAAAAATACTGCGATCGCAGGCGCGAAAAAAGCCGCGGATTGCGGTGTTTCCGGCGTCCGGTCGCGGCTGCGGCCGGTAAATCGCCTGCGTGGTGTACACTTTGCGCCGCGACGCCGATGGGAGGCCAAATCGACATGAGACTCTGCGACAGCGACATTATCGACGCACTGAATGCCGGTCGGATCAGTGTCGAACCGCGTCCGGACGACCGTTCGGTCAGTGGTGTCAGCATCGATCTGCGCCTTGGTCATCGCTTTCGCGTGTTCAGTTCGCACACCATTCCCTTCATCGACCTTTCCGGCAGCCGCGAGCAGGTCAACCAAGCGGTGGAGAAGGTGATGGGCGATGAAATCTACATCAGCGAGCAGGACACCTTCGTGCTGCACCCGGGAGAGCTGGCGCTCGGCATCACCTTGGAATCGCTTACCCTGCCGGATGACCTGGTCGGCTGGCTGGATGGTCGCTCGAGCCTGGCGCGGCTCGGCCTGATGGTGCATGTAACCGCGCACCGCATCGATCCGGGCTGGAGCGGCAACATCGTGCTGGAGTTTTTCAACTCCGGAAAACTGCCGCTGGCTTTGCGCCCCGGCATGGCGATCGGCGCGATGAGTTTTGAGTCGATGACCGGTCCGGCGCAACGTCCCTATACCAAGCGGCTTGATGCCAAGTACCGTGGCCAGAGCGGTCCGGTCGCAA
This sequence comes from Thiosocius teredinicola, assembly GCF_002009425.1. Lineage (NCBI taxonomy): Bacteria > Pseudomonadati > Pseudomonadota > Gammaproteobacteria > Chromatiales > Sedimenticolaceae > Thiosocius > Thiosocius teredinicola. The sequence goes on along the minus strand of NZ_CP019936.1, from coordinate 3,583,217 downwards.
GTCGGATCAGCGAGGATCGCTCGGAGTCGGGCTGAGCGTTTCCAACTGCATATCGATCGAGTTGCCTTCCCAGCGTTGCGAAACACGTAGCGGCAGTGCTGCGGTCGACGTATCGAACCACAGTTCGCGCGTTATGGCAGGGTCCGGCCCGCTGCGTCGGATCACGATCGCCTGAGTGCTGCCCAGCGGGGTTTCCAGCGTTTCTCGTCGTATCACTTCGAGCAGGTTGTCTTCCGTCACCTCAGGCGACGCGATTTTCAATTGCATGCTGCCTTCGCCGGCCAGGGCGAGCTGCCTGGCAGCCAGCAGGTAGCTAAGCTGATCCTGGGTGCCGGCAGCGAGGCCGACCCGGCGGAAGGCGTCGCCGCTCTTGATGTGCATGCCGCCATCGTCCCAATCGAATTCCAGATTGACCGCCTTGACCGCTTGATCGCGCATGACGCTGTAGTGAAAGCGCTGTGGCATGACACTGCCTTGCACGAATCCGCCCTCGCTGATCTCGAGGATCTCTTCGTTCTCCGCGATAGTGCTCATCTGACCGGCCGGAACGGTGAGTGCTTCGATCCGGTAGTGGCCGGCGGCGTCGACGGTGACGATAAACAACGCGTTGCCGACCCACATATCGTTGAAGGTCAGCCGGTAGGTCACCTCGGAGGATAGCGGTGCCGGCGGGCGTTGTTGTGGCTCGTCGCTACAGGCGGCGAGCAGCACGCCGATGACGGTCGCGAGAAGCCATCTCGTTCGTTTCAGCATTGTACCGGGGCCGTGATGGGTGAGCCGTGCAACCAGACGGTGTGGTCGCGCAGTTGCAGCGTACCCTCGGCGAACCAGTTGACCACCTGCGGCAACAGCTCGTGTTCGCGTTGCAGCACGCGTTCGGCCAGCACCGATTCGCTATCGTCCGCCCGCACAGCGACGCGAACCTGCGCGACAACCGGGCCGCCATCGAGTTCGTCGGTGACGAAATGCACGCTGGCGCCATGCTCGCTGACCCCGGCCTCGAGCGCACGCCGATGGGTATGCAGCCCCTGAAATGCCGGCAACAAAGACGGGTGGATGTTGATCATGCGTCCGGCATAGTGATTGACGAAGTCTGACGTCAGGATGCGCATAAAGCCCGCCAGCACGACCAGACCGGGTTCGAAGCTGTCGATTTCCCTGGCCAGGGCCTCGTCGAACGCCGCGCGGTCGGCGAACTGCGTATGTTCGATGACCCGGGTCGGGATGTGCGCATCGTTCGCGCGTGCCAGCCCGGCGGCGTCGCTGCGGTTGCTGATCACGCCGCGGATCACGAAACGGCCATCCTGCTGCGCGGCGTCGATCAACGCCTGCAGGTTACTGCCGTTGCCCGAGATCAATACGACGATGGGTAACTTACCATCGGCTTGGGTCATGAGTTGTTGGAGGCGCCCCTGTAGCGAACGCAGGGCGTCTCGCAGTCACAACGGGTGATTTCACCGATGCGGAACACCGTTTCGCCTTGCTCCTCGAGGATGCCCACGGCTTTCTCTACCGACGCCTCGGGCACACAAACCACCATGCCGATTCCGCAGTTGAAGGTCCGCAGCATCTCGGCATCGTCGATTTTGCCTGACTTCTGCAGCCATTCGAAAACCGCCGGCAGCTTCCAGCTATCGCGATGGATCATTGCGCAGCTGTGGGTCGGCAACACGCGTGGCAGGTTCTCAGTGAGACCGCCGCCGGTGATATGCGCGAACGCATGTACGTCGACCTTGGCCAGCAGCGCGAGCAGCGCTTTCACATAGATGCGGGTGGGAGCCAGCAGGGCTTCGCCGAGCGGTTTGCCGTCCAGCGTCTCATTGAGATCGGCGCCGCTGACTTCGATCACCTTGCGGATCAACGAATAGCCGTTGGAGTGCGGCCCCGAGGATGCCAGGCCCAGCAGCGCATCGCCGACCGCGACGCGATCGGGTTGCAGGATGCGTGATTTTTCGACGATGCCGACCGCGAAGCCCGCCAGGTCGTAGTCGCCTTCGGCGTACATCCCCGGCATCTCGGCCGTCTCGCCGCCGGTCAGCGCACAACCGGCCTGCTCGCAGCCGCGCGCGATACCGCTGACCACATCGGCTGCGGTATCCACGTCCAGTTTGCCGGTGGCGTAGTAGTCGAGGAAGAACAGTGGTTCGGCACCGGCCACAACGATGTCGTTGACGCACATCGCCACCAGGTCGATGCCGATCGTGTCGTGCTTGCCCAACTGCATAGCCAGTTTGAGCTTGGTGCCGACGCCGTCGGTGCCCGAGACCAGCACCGGTTCCTTGTAGCGGTCGACCGGCAGTTCGAACAGCGCGCCGAATCCGCCGATACTCGAAAGTACCCCCGGTCTGAAGGTGTTCTTGACGATCGGCTTGATGCGCTCGACCAGCGCATTGCCGGCGTCGATATCGACACCCGCCTGGGCGTAGCTGAGACCGTCGTTCGGCGGGGTGGGGGAATGGTCGCTCAAGGGGGGGCTCCGCGCTGCAACTGCAAAACGCGCATTTTACCCTGTGCCGATCTGGTCGACCACGTCACATGTGGCGCCAACGCTCGGTCCGCGATCGGGCCGCGCAAACAGCCTCGACCGGGCCCGGCGCACTTGCTGCAGGTTATCGAATGCAGATCGCTCGCCGGCCCTTTCGGCTGGTACACTGCGCGCCATGCAAATCTCAGTAAAGCATTGTGTTGCGGTCATATTGTTGATTTTGCTCCCGCTTTCGGCGATCGCCGCCGAAGAGTGGTACAGCGCCGAGATGCCGGTCGCCGACGAGGGCAACGAGGCGCGGAACACCGCATTGGGGCAGCTGTTGCTGCAGGTCATGCAGCGCGTCAGCGGCAGGCTGGACATCGGCGAGGCGCCCGGTGCCCAGGCGGTGATTGCGGCCGCCCCGTCGCTGGTGCAGCAGTACCGCTATCGCAGCGACGAGCAAGACGGCCAGATGCTGCGTTACCTGTGGGCGCGTTTTGACCCGAGTGCGGTCGACCGACGGATGCGCGAACAGCAACTGCCGGTCTGGTCGCGTCGGCCACGTGTGCTGATGTGGGTGGCGATGCAGCAGGGCAACGAACGCAGCCTGCTGAACTTCGACAACGACACGCGTGCGCGCGAAGCGGTTCTGGCGCAGGCAAAACTGCGTGGCATGCCGTTGCAGTTGCCGCTGATGGACCTGCAGGACCAGGCGGCGATGAGCACAGCGGATCTATGGTCAATGTTCGCCGACGGCATCCAGAAAGCATCGGAACGCTATCCCTACGACGCCATTCTGATCGGTCGTCTGCGCTCGACCGGGCGCGACCAATGGGCCGGTGACTGGTCGCTGTGGGACGAGGCCGGCATTCACCCCTTCGATGCGCGCCCCGGTGAGCTGGGCGAGGCGCTCGCCGATGCCGTGACCAAGACGATTGACCTGCACGCCAGTCGCTTCGTACCTGCGGTGAGCGCCGGTGGCGGTAGTGTGGTTACGGTACAGTTCATGGGGGTTACGGAATTGGCGAGCTACGGCCGTTTGCTTGCCTACCTCGAAAGCCTCGACAGCGTTGCGCGCGTCTCGCTGCGGTCGGTCGACAACGACAGCTATACCTTCGAGTTCGCCTTGCGCGACAGCGTTCAAAGCCTGGTCGACGCGCTCGGCGATGCGCCGAACCTGGCCGCCGAAATCGGGCCACTGGAACAGGTTCCCAGCGCGACCGGTGAGACGGCCGAAGCCGGCAAGCCTCCCGCCACGAGGGCCGATTATTACTATCGCCTGTTAAACTGACCCGCCTGCAGCGACACAAGGAACCTGATGAACGCTTACCTGCGCCATTTGCCGAACGCGATCAGCGTGGCGCGCATCATTCTGGTTGGGCCGATCGTACTCGCGTTGCTCGAGCGCAAGTTCGAGACGGCGATCTGGCTGTTTCTGGTGGCCGGCGCGTCGGACGGACTCGACGGGTTTCTTGCCAAGCGTTTCGGTTGGAGTTCGCGTCTCGGCGGCATTCTCGATGCCCTGGCCGACAAGTTGCTGCTGATCTCGACATTCATCTGTCTGTGGTGGCTGGAGGTGTTCCCTTGGTGGCTGGTCGCCAGCGTGCTGGCGCGGGATCTGATCATCGTGGTCGGCGCCACCGTGTACAACTTCCGTGTCGAGACGGTGCAGCCCGAGCCGAGTGTGGTCAGCAAGTTGAACACCTTTCTGCAGATCGCATTGGCGGCGGTGGGTGTAGTGCAACTGGGTTTTGGTGGCATTCCCGGCGTCGTGATTCAGTTGTTGATTGCGGCGGTGATGGTCACGATCGTGCTCAGCGGCGCCGGGTATGTACGGGAATGGAGCCGCCGCGCGCGCGAGGGAGGAACGCATGGCCATGAGTGATTCGCAGAAACTGTGGTTTATGGGCTGGTTGCTGCTCAGCGCAGTGCTGCTGTACCTGTTGTCGCCGATCCTGATGCCGTTCGTGATCTCTGCGCTGCTCGCCTATCTCGGCGATCCGCTGGTCGATCGCCTAGAAGAACGCGGCGTGAAACGCACACCGGGCGTCGCGCTGGTGTTCGTCGTACTGTTTATTTTGTTGACGGTTCTGCTGTTGCTGTTGATACCGCGGATCGAGGCGCAGATCAGCCAGTTGATACAGAAGCTTCCCGGGTATGTCGATTGGATTCGCGGCAACGTGGTGCCGCATCTGCAGGGCCTGTTGCCCGAGGAATCGGCAACGCTGGATTTCGCCACCATCCAGAAGGCATTGGGCAAGCACTGGCGTGAAGCCGGCGGGATCGTCGCCAACGTGTGGGGATCCATCTCGGGATCGGGCATGGCGTTGTTGGGCTGGATCGCCAATCTGGTCCTGATCCCGGTGCTCACCTTTTACCTGCTGCGTGACTGGGATCCGCTGGTGGCCGGGGTGCGCACCTTGCTGCCGCGCAGCAGCGAGCCGACGATCGTCAAGCTGGCCAAGGAATCCGACGAGGTGCTCGGTGCGTTCCTGCGTGGCCAGGTGCTGGTGATGTTTGCACTCGGGGTGATCTATACCACCGGGTTGTGGTTCGTCGGCCTCGAACTCGCACTGCTGATCGGTATGTTCGCCGGTCTGGTCAGTTTTGTCCCTTACCTGGGCTTGATCGTCGGTATCCTGATCGCGGGCGTCGCGTCGATTCTGCAAGCGCGTGGGTTCGGCGATCTGCCGTGGGTCGTGCTGGTGTTCGTCGTCGGGCAGATGCTCGAAGGCATGGTGCTGACGCCGCGTCTCGTCGGCGAACGTATCGGGCTGCATCCGGTGGCGGTTATCTTTGCCGTCATGGCCGGCGGCCAACTCTATGGCTTCTTCGGCATTCTGCTGGCGCTGCCGGTCGCCGCCGTGGCGATGGTGTTGGTCAGGCATGTGGTCGAACAGTATCGCAACAGCGATTGGTACGGCCCCGAAGAGTACGGCGGTGAACGCGAGGATGCAGACGCGCAATAGCCGTCAGGTATGGCATTCAGTCGCTGTCGGTGCGTTACGGTCCATCGCATGAATGATCACTCCCCGCTCAAGCCGCCGCCCGGTGCGCGCATCCAGACACCGATCCGCAATACCGTGCGCGCCTTGCTGATTCATCAGAATCGCGTGTTGCTGTTGCGTAAACGATGGCCGGATGGCAGCGAACGATTCAGCCTGCCGGGTGGTGGTCAGGAAATCGGCGAGGCGCTGCACGAAACCCTGCTGCGCGAATGTTTCGAGGAGATCGGTGCACAGGTCGAGATCGTTGGCCTGGCGCATGTCGCGAACAGCTACCGTTTGCGTGATGCCAAGGAATCGCTGTATCGACAGCACGTCGAGTTCATCTTTCGTTGCAAACTGCCGGCCGCCTACCAGCCGACAACCGGCAGCCAACCCGATAAGTACCAGGTAGGTGTCGAATGGGTTGGCCTGCACCGGCTGGACGATATCGAGCTGCGACCCGGCGGTCTGAAACGCGTTATCCGCGGTGCGGCGCTGGGCAATATGCAGACCTATCTGCCGGCGCTCTGAGCCAAGTCAGCCCTCCGGTCAACACCTGGTCAGCCCATAGCAAGGTTTTGTTTGACGAACGGAATCGTCAGCCGTCGCTGTTCGGCCAACGACGCCCGGTCGAGCCGGTTGACCATTTCGACCAGGTCCTTGGGATGGCGTGATCCGCGTTCGACGATGAAGCGTGCGACGTCGTCCGACATCTTCAGCGCCCGGCGCGAGGCCAGATGTTGCAGCAACTGGCGCCGACCATCGTCATCCAGCGGTTGGATCGATAGCGTCAGGCCCCACGCCAGGCGGCTTTGCAGGTCGGGGAGCGTTAGCGGTAGCGCGGCCGGTCCGCAGTCGGCACTGAATAGCAGCCGGTTGCCCAGGTCGCGCGTGCGGTTGAACAGGGCGAACAAGGACTCTTCCCAATCGCGTTTGCCGGCGATCTTGTGCACATCGTCGACCGCGAGCAAGTCGAAGCTCTCCAGGCCTTCGAGCATCTGCGGCGCCAATGTGGCGTGGTCGGTCAGCGGCAGATAGATACTGCGCATGCCGATGGCTTCGGCACTGGCGCATTGGCCGAGCAACAGGTGGCTGCGACCGCAACCGCTCGGGCCGAACAGATATACCAGCTTCTCGCCGTCGGGCTGTAACGATGCGCGCAAGGCATCGAGCACGGGTCGGTTGCCGCCGACCACGAAGTCATCGAGCCCGGGCGCATGCTCAAGCTTCAGCGCAAGCGGCAGCTGCTGGATCATTGCACACGCGCGGCGGCACGCCAGCGGATGAAGTAACTGGCGCTGAACAGAAAGCCCAGGCTCAGCGCGGCTTCGGTCAGGCCAAGCCAGCGTTGCGTTTCGTCAGTCCAGGCGACCATGCTGCCGTGCAGTGCGTACAGCAGTGTTACCAACACCGCCCACACCAGGGTCTTGTCGCGTGCTGCCAACACGCCGCGCAGCGGGATCAGCAACGGCGTGACGAACAGCAGCAGCCAGATCGATTTGTGCTGTGGGTCGACTTCGCCGAGGAAGATGATCCAGGCCATGACCCAGGCGATCAGGCCGACGTAGGTCAACAGCGACAACCAGCGGACCAGCTGCGTCTTCACAGTTTGCCCTTGAGTGCCTTTGCCAGGTGCGCCAAGCGGCGACCCAAGGCTTGGCACAGGTTCTTCTCGACCTGCGTAAGCGGCAGTTTGCCGTCGATGCCGGCGACATGCGACGGGCCGTAGGGTGTGCCGCCGTCGCGTGTCTGCGCCAGGTCGGGTTCGGAGTAGGGCAGGCCGGAGATCAGCATGCCGTGATGCAACAACGGCAGCATCATCGACAGCAGGGTGGTTTCCTGTCCGCCGTGCATGCTGCCGGTCGAGGTGAACACGCCGGCGGGTTTGCCGCTCAGCGCGCCTTTCATCCACAGGCCGCTGCTGTTGTCGAAGAAGTATTTGAGCGGCGCCGCCATGTTGCCGAAGCGCGTCGGGCTGCCCAGGGCGAGTGCGGCGCAGTTGGCCAGGTCGTCCATCGTGGCATACGGTGCGCCAGCTTCAGGCACGGCCGGACCGGTCGCCTCGCAGTCTGCAGAGACCGGCGGCACGGTGCGCAGGCGTGCCTCGAGTCCGCCTTCCTCGGCACCGCGTGCGACCAGCCGGGCCATCTCGGCGGTGGCGCCGTCGCGGCTGAAATACAGAACCAGCAGGTAGTCGCTCATCACAGGATATCGAGTACGCGTTCTGGCGGACGGCCGATGACCGCTTTGCCGTTGTTGACCACGATCGGGCGTTCAATCAACTTGGGGTATTCGATCATCAAGGCGATCAGTTGATCGCGGCTCAAGTCGGGATTGTCGGCGCCGCTTTCCTTGTATTCGGTTTCTTTTTTGCGCATCAGGTCGCGCGGTTGCAGCCCGAGCATATCGAGCAGCTTGCCGAGCGTCTTGGCATCCGGTGGCGTCTTGAGGTATTCGACGATTTCCGCAGACGCATTGTTGTCCTCGATGAGCTTGAGTGTCTGCCGCGACTTGCTACATCGCGGGTTGTGGTAAATCCTTACAGTCATGGCTATTACTTTCAGCAGCGAACAGATGTGCGCGGATTTTATCAGGCCTGCGCGAGGAGCGTGGTATGGGTGACCAGTCAAACGCACCGAAATTCAGTTTGGCGCGGGCGCTGTCACGGCTGCGCGAATTCCTGATCCTGGTCGCCGAGCATTTCGTGTCGCACGGCGGGCCGCGCAACGCCTCGGCGTTGACCTACACCACGCTGTTGTCGCTGGTGCCGCTGATGACCGTATCGTTTGCGATCTTTTCCGCCTTTCCGGTGGCCGACAAGGTCAACGAACTGATCCAGGGTTTCGTCTTCGAAAATTTCGTGCCGACGTCGGGCGTGCAGCTGCAGCAGTACCTGTCGGATTTCAGTGCCAAGGCATCCCAGCTGACCGGTGCCGGATCGGTCTTTCTGGTGATCGTTGCGCTGTTGATGATGTCGACGATCGACGAATCGCTGAACAACATCTGGGAGGTCAAGTCGACGCGCAGTTTCGGCAGCAAGTTTCTGATCTATTGGACGGTGCTGTCACTCGGCCCGATCCTGATCGGCGTCAGCCTGCTGGTCACGTCTTACGCGGTGTCGTTGCCGATATTGTCCGAGGCGGCCAGCAGCGGGGTCGGCCGCCGCCTGCTGGGATTGACGCCGGTGCTGACCTCGGCTGCCGCGTTCACCTTGATGTACGCCGTCATTCCGAACCGGCGGGTCAGGCTCGAACATGCACTGGTCGGAGGTGTTTTTGCTGCCTGTCTGTTCGAAGTGGCGAAACACGCCTTTGCCTATTACATCACCCAGTTTCCGACCTACGAGGCGATCTACGGCGCCTTGGCTGTTATCCCGATCTTCCTGGTCTGGGTTTACCTGTCGTGGATGATCGTGCTGCTCGGCGCCGAGGTCACGCATGCCATGGGCATCTTCAACTGGTTGGGCAACGATGGCACCTGCAAGCGCCTCGGCATGGGGGATGCGGTCAATGTGATCCTGGCGCTGGATGAGGCGGCGGCCGCCGGCGAGGCGCCGACCACGGCGCAGTTGGCGCGCTTGCGCGCGCGCTGGCGCGAGCCGCGCCTGGACGATCTGCTGAGCGAGCTGGCGGCCCACCATTGGGTCCACCTGACCCGCGAGGGGGGCTGGACGTTGGCGCGTCGCCTGGACGATTCCACCTTGATGGGGCTGTTCGAAAGCCGCATGTTCTCCCTGCCCCGGGAAGGCGACAGCGACTGGCCGGCAAATGAGCGGCTGGCGGACGCGTTGCGCGCCGCCAACACCGGCATTCATGGCGCGCTCGACGTGCCGCTGGGCGAATTCCGCCTGCGTCGCGCCGAATCCATCCCCTTACAACGCAGTGCCCAGTCCGAACGCGATTGATCAGCCGCCGGCCAGTTCGACCTCGATGAACACGGTCGATTGCGAGCGTCCGAGCAGGCTGCGCATGCGGACGTCGTAGCGCACCGTCGCACTCTCCATCGCCAGGGTGTTGCCCTCCCGGTACACGCCGTGACCGGCGAGCAGGGTCAGCTTGCCGGTGGTCGGCGATTGCTGCAGCAGGGCATGGTTATCGAGCCGCCCGCGTTCGCCGGCGGTGGGGATCAATTGCACCGGAACCAGACGCCCCAGCAGTTTTTCCACGCCGATCTCGATGTGCGTGCCGCCATCGTTGACCAAGCGCTTGATGACACCGGCGAAACCGACCGGTGCACCGTTCGGCCCGACTCCTTCGGCTTGCACAAGCACCGGTTCGCCGACGCATAGCGGGGGCGAGACCGGGCCGCTGAGGCGAAACGCCGCGCCGGATTTCGATTGATCGGTCAACAGGCAGGCCAAGGCGCCGCGCGCGACGTCGCGCCCGGCCAGACCTTGGGTCAGCGCACTGAGCTGTTCGTGGATCACGCGCAGTCCATGCAGCAGGTGATAGGGCTGACTGCGCGGTTGGCGCGGAAAGGCGCGACGCTCAGGGCTTTTGCGCCCCTTGATCAGGTTGCTCAACGCCTCCAACAGGCGCGGCGGTGCATCGTCATCTTCCTCGATCGCCTGCAGCAACGGGTCGATATCGAGATAACGGATCTCGGGGCCCGGTTTGGCGGCGTGGACGCACGACAGTGGCGGTTTGGCGCCGCTGATGTCGACCGGAATGGTGAAGGCACCCTGCGGCAAGACACTGAGCGACAGCAATACGGCGTGTTTGCCGATCCAGTGGTGCCACGCAAGCACATCGGTCGGCACCTGGTGATTGGGATCGCAGGCACAAACGATCAGGGCACGGAAGAACAGGCCGTTGATCGTGTTCGGGTCGTCCGGCTGGCGCAGCGGCGCCTCCATCGGCAGGTTGCCCACCTGCTGCCTGTCCGCATGGCGGAAGATGGTCAGCAGCAGCAGCCAGAACTTCGGTGCCAAGCGGTAGTAGTGCAGACGTTCGATGCTCAGCGCCAGATCCAGGGCGGTCATCGCGCGCATCAGTGTTTCCGGCTCCGGTTGCCGGCCGACGATGATTTGATCATTCGCCATGCGCAGATGGGCGTTGGCGAACTCGGTCAGCAACTCGATGGTGGTGTGCTCCATCTGGTCGAGGGGTATGGCCGAGTCCGAGCTGTGCTCCAATCGCTCGTTGATCAGTGCAAGCACCTTCTCGAGTGGTTCCTCGAACAACTCGATCAACTGCGCAAAGCGGTTGCCCGGCTGCGGATCGCGCACCACCATGCGCAGTTGCTGCAATAACATCGCTGCCGATTTCTGCGGATTGGCGAGCGGCAGATCGTCGATCCATCGTCCGAGCGCGCGTGGATTCAGCAGCGCGTCCGGATGCCGCGCCACCGCCGTGCCCGGTATGTTGAACATGCCGGGGTTGGGTGCTGGGTTGGGAGCGTTTACCATGCGCGACTACCGTCGTTGTTGCGGCACCCGGCTCGCTGCACTTTCGGCTCGATCCGCTGTCTACTTTTTGATGTGGGCATGCAGGTGAATGACGTCCGTTCTTAATGTAAGTATATGAGTGGCGCGGAATACATGGGATATGTGACGCGTCTCACTCTTGGCGCACAACTCTATTAGGGGTTTTGGTTGATGTCACGACCAATGAGGAAATTACTTCCAGTCGGGCTGCTGATCGGCATGCTGGCGGCGACGATTTCATGGGCGAATGCGCCGGATACGGATTTCTCCCTGCCCGGGCTGGACGGCAAAACGTACAGCCTGTCGGACTACCGCGGCAAATGGGTGTTGGTCAATTATTGGGCGACCTGGTGTCCGCCGTGCCTGGAGGAGTTGCCGGAACTCGAGGTCTTTCATAGCAACGCCGAGGGCAAGGCCGTGGTGCTCGGGGTCAACATGGAGGAGATCGACGAAAAGAGTCTGCGCGAATTCGTCGACGAACAGTTTTTGTCTTTCCCGATTCTGGTGGCGACTGCCCGCCCGAGCAGGGATCAGCTGATTGGTCCGATCGAGGGTTTACCGACTTCCTATTTGATCACCCCCGAAGGCGAGGTGGTGGCGCGACAGGTGGGGCAGATCACCGCAGAGGCACTTCGCAAATTCATCGAACGGTACGAGAACGAACATAAGAAGGAGAGTGAATGATGGTGCGTTTGGGCATGATGTTGATGCTGATGGCATCGAGCGTGGCGTTCGCTGCCGACAAGCCGCGCGACCCGGAACAATTTTTCTTCAACGAGAGTTTCGGCGATTTTTCTGAAGAGTTGCAGACCGCCCGCGACGGGGGCAAGAAAGGCATTCTGATCATGTTCGAGATGGACGAATGCCCATTCTGTCACCGGATGAAAACCACGATCCTGAACCAGCCCGACGTGCAGGCATACTTCCGCGAGAACTTCCTGATCTTTCCGGTCGACATTGAAGGCGACGTCGAAATCACCGATTTCCAGGGCAACGCGACGACGATGAAGGACTTCGCCTTCAAGCAATATCGGGTGCGCGCTACGCCGGTGTTCGCCTTTTACGATCTGGACGGCAACTACATCAAACGCGCGCGTTTCACCGGAGCGACTCGCGACAAGGAAGAGTTCATGTTGCTGGGCCAATACGTGGTCGACGGGGCCTACAAAGACCAGACCTTTACCCGTTACAAGCGCTCGGCACGCTGATGTTTCGCCAGTTCGGCGGAAAGCTGGGCGCATTGCTGCTCCTGGTCGGCGGCACCGCGTGGGCGGCCGACGAGCTACAGCCCTTACCGGAACCGTTGGCACTCGAAGATGCCTTGCAACTGGCCGACGTGGCGCTGCCGGCGGTCGAACTTGCATTGGCCGAGCGCGAAGCGAGCGATGCGGCGTTGGCGCAGGCCGAATCACTCAGCGGCACGCGTTTGACTGCGACCGCCAAGCTGCGTGCCATCGAACCGTCCTATAAGTCAGACGACCCCGACAACAACGACAGCAGTGCACGCTTGGCGTTGACCAAGCGCATCTACGATTTCGGCTACAGCGATGCACTCGAATCGGCGGCGCGCATGGCTGGCCAGGGCAGCGAGTGGCGTTATCTGGATGCGCGCCAACAGGCGCACCTGAACATCATGCGCAGTTTCCTCGATGTGGTGCTGGCCGACTTGCAGTTTGCGCGCGACAACGAGGCCATGGCCGGGGCGTTCATCTCTGCCGATCGGGCGCGCGACCGGCACGAGCTGGGGCGCCTGTCGGACGTGGATCTGTTGCGTACCGAGGCCGAGTACCAGGAAGCGCTGCAGCTGCGCAACGCGAGCCAGACGCTGCAGCGCGCAGCACGTTCACGTCTGGCACTTGCCATGGGCCGGCCGGGTGACCTGGTGTCGAACGTGGTGCGACCGACGCCGCCCGATTATTCGTCGCCCCCACCGCCGTTTGACGAGTTGCTCGAACAGGTGCAGCAGTACAATCCGGAGATCCTGGCGTTGCGCGCCGAGGTCGATGCTGCGTTGGCGGGTGTCGAAGCGGCGCGCTCCGGGCATGGTCCGGTACTGCGTGGCGAGCTCGAAGCGAATGCCTACAACCGCAACACCAGTTCGACCCATCCGCTGGGCGCGGCGCTGGTGTTCGAGATGCCGTTGCTGACCGGCGGCGCCAAGGATGCCGCGATCGCCGAGGCGCGGGCACAACTGCGTGGCAGTCGTGCCAAGCTGACGGCAGCACAACACCGGTTGCGCCAGGAGGTATTGGATCTGTGGCTCAAGCTGGAGAATCTACGTGTTCAGCTCGAGGGTCTCGCCGTTCGTGGTGACTATCGCGAACTCTATCTCGACCGCAGCCGCGCCTTGTATGAGCTGGAAGTCAAAACCGACCTGGGTGACGCGATGACCGAGATCTCGGCGGTGCGGCTGGACGTGGCGCGTGCCGAGTTCGATTGGATGATGACGCAGGCGCGCCTGCAGGCGTTGAGCGGAAAGCTGTTGGCCGAGGAGTCCGACAAATGAGCAAGACATTGATGAAGGCCGTGTTGTGTTTGGGCGCGCTGGGTGTTTCGGTTGCCGCATCGGCCGCTGACGTGACGGCGAAGATAGCTTGGTCGCAGCGTGCCGAACTCGGCACCTTGGTATCCGGCGTGATCAGCGAGGTGCATGTCAGTCCCGGCCAATCCGTCAAGCAAGGCGCCAAGCTGGTAAGCCTCGACCAACGCGGATTCAACAGCGAGGTTGCCCGGCGCAATGCCGAAGTGAGTCACACCCAGGCACTGCTGCAAGAGGCGAAGCGCGACGATGATCGGGCCATCGAGCTGTACGACCGAACCGTGCTGTCGGATTTCGAACGCAACCAGGCCGCGGTCGCATTGAAATCGGCGCGGGCGTCTGCCGAGGCGGCGCGCGCTGCACTGGTGGCTGCCAAGCTCGATCTGGAACGCAGCGTGGTGACCGCACCATTCGATGCCATGGTGCTCGCGGTCAATGCCGTGCCGGGCGAGAGTGTCGTCAGCGAGTTGCAGAGCCGACCGTTGGTGACGGTCGCGGATAACCGGCGATACCACGCGACCGCCGTCGTCGACGCCGATACGGCGGCACGCCTGCAGCCGGGCCAGGCACTCAAAGCGACCGTGCGTGGCGAAACGCGCGATGCCAAGGTGGCCTTTGTCGGCTTCGAACCCGTCGGCGACGCGGCCGCAGCGGCGCCGGGCTATGAATTGGTTGCAGAGATCGGCGCCGATCCCGAGCAACCGCTGCGGGTCGGCGAGTCCGTTACCTTGCACCTGGAGTAGTTGTGGCCTGTAGACGGTTTTTGGTCAGCGGCAAGGTGCAGGGGGTTTGGTTTCGCGCGTCGACGCGGGACGAGGCCGGCCGCCTGGGTCTGCAGGGGCATGCAATCAATCTGGCCGACGGCCGTGTCGAGGTAGTCGCCTGCGGAGATCCGGCTGCCCTCGAGTTGCTCGAACGCTGGCTATGGCGTGGGCCGGAACTGGCGAAGGTCGACGGTGTTAGCGCCGAAGACGCCTCCGAGCAGGCATTCGACGGATTTCGCACCGGTTGAATCTACCGTGACTGTGCAGCATCGCGCTGCCTGCTCACCTATTGCCCATCACCAGGTAGGTTGTTCGCTACGCGGGCGAAACAAGACGCTCGACCCGGGTGGTTCGCGTTGTTGTCTTGTGTCGCTCGCGCTTGGTTTGGCTGGACGGTTTGACTTGCGCCAGACCGGTGCATCGGGGTCGCCGTTTCCGCCTCCATCGGCGCTCGAGCTATCGAAGCGACCGGCAGCGTCGGCTGGTGAGGTATAGCCATAACCGTAGCCGTACGGTGAGTAGGTGCCTGCGTATCCGTAGCCGGGCATGCCCCAGCCGCCGGGCGATGCATACGGTTGATAGCCGGTGTAGGGATCTGTCTGCGGGTAGCTCTGTCCCGGGTAGGCGTAATAGCTGGGTGCCGGGCTCGGTGTGCTGTGGCGTACCGAGGTGTCTGCAGTAACGGTGCTGCGCCAGCTGGGTTCCTCGTGTTCGCTCTGTTGCGGTGAGACTACCGACTCATCGCGGGCTTGTTTTCGCCAGGTGTGATCGCTGGGTGGCGCAGGGGCCTGAGCGTCGTCAGCCGAACCGAACAGGCGCGACCCACGCGCGGCATCAGTGGCCCGCGAACTGCGCAGCGGCAGCGGCGCGGGTATCCCGCTGGACGGCAGCACGCTGTTGTCTTCCCGCTGTGGCGGTGCGTCCTGGGTGGTGACATCGGGCTGTTCGGGAAACGCACCCGGCAACGCCGCAGATTCGCTCTGGTACGGCCCAGGTGGCGGCGGATAGCCGCTTTCGTCTGCCGTGGCGGAAGTCACAGCGATCAGACATACCGCGATGCAGTTTGCGAAGACGTACAGGGCGCGACGGCGCATGGTAAGGCTGAGAGCGTGCATTCGGGTCTCGCGGTTGAGCCGGCTGATTCAGCTGACGGTTTCGACCCCAGCCTGCAGAGTTTGCCGATGGCGCACGTTGCAGGGGTGCGCGGGATCTTCGTTCAGCGGTGAAAATAGCAGAGCAGGGTCGTAAACCCAATGCCGCGGCCAGGGCAACAGCGGTTGCCGCGGGCGGGTTGCAGGTCAATATCCGGACGAGGCGAGCTCGAGGCCTTGCGGTACGTCGTCGATGCGTACCACTTCGCTGCGGATGGTGCCGTCCGGCAACAGGGCGAGCAGACGGAAACCGGGGGGTTCCTCGTCGACCTTGAAGTTGTCGAATGCGGGGGCGAATTGCACGCAGGTCGATGGCGAGGCCATCAGCCGAACGTTGCGATGCCGGCCTTCGAACGTCTGGTGAATGTGGCCCCACAAGATACCGCGCACGTGGCTGTAGCGGTCGATGATCTCGAACAGCGGATCCGGGTTGTCGATCGCCATCGTGTCGATCCAGGCGCTGCCGACATTGACCGGCTGGTGATGCATGCACACCAGGGTGTGACGGTCGGCGCCGGCCAATGCCTTGTCGAGCAGGTCGAGTTCGTGATCGGACAGGTGACCGCCCTCGGCGCCGGGTTTGACCGAATCGAGCATGATGAAGCGCCATTCGCCATGGTCGATGATGCTGTCGGTGTGAACGCCGTCGTTGCGCAGGTGCTTGCGCATGATGTTCGGTACATCATGATTGCCGGGCAGGCAGAATACCGGCACGTCGAATCGCGCGAGCATCTCGCCCACGCGGCGGTAGCCTTCGGGGCTGGCGTCGTGAACCAAGTCGCCGGTGGCGAGCAACAGGTCGAGCGGCCAATGGCAGTTGCGAAAATGGTCGATGACACGCTGGAAGGAGTCGAGCGTGTTGATGCCGAGGAGGGTGCCGACCGGGTTGGCGTACAAATGGGTATCGGTCAACTGCAGTACCCGCAGGGTCCCGGCCGGGAACTCCGCGCTACGCAGATTGCTGTCCGACCCGGTGCCGGTAAAGCTTGACGTCATTGCCCCATAGAACCTCGTGGGTCCTCGTGCCTCTTATTCAGGTTATAGTAGCTTATACGTCGCTCGGCACAAATGTTGCGATCGACGCAGAACAGCGAATTTGTGAGCGAATTCCCGCAGTTATGACGTTGAACGAACTCAAGTACATCGTCGCCGTGGCACGTGAGCGACACTTTGGACGTGCAGCCGAAGCCTGTTTCATCAGCCAACCGACACTCAGCGTGGCGGTCAAGAAGCTGGAAGACGAGCTTGGCCTGAGCCTGTTCGAGCGTCGCAAAGGCGAGGTCAGCATCACGCCGATCGGCGAACAGATCGTGGCGCAGGCGCAGCGGGTGCTCGAAGAGGCCAGTGCGATCCGCCAGATCGCGCGCCAGGGCCAGGACCAGCTCGACGGCGCGCTGCGCTTGGGTGCGATCTACACGATCGGCCCTTACCTGCTGCCGCACCTGATCCCGCAGCTGGCGGAGCGGGCGCCCAAGATGCCGTTGATGATCGAAGAGAACTACACGGCCGTGCTCTCGGAAAAACTCAAGAACGGCGAGCTCGACGTGATCCTGTTGTCGCTGCCGTTCGACGAGCCGGGCGTGCTGACCATGCCGCTGTATCGCGAGCCGTTCGTGCTGTTGTTACCGAGCAGCCACCCGCTGAATCAGAAGCCGGGCTTCGATATCCACGACCTGCGCAACGAAGATGTGCTGCTGCTCGGCGCCGGGCACTGCTTCCGTGACCAGGTGTTGCAGGTGTGTCCGGATTGCATGCATCAGCGCGGCAGCGAGGGCAGCCCGGCGCAGACGCTCGAAGGCGGCTCGCTGGAAACCATCCGCTACATGGTGGCGAGTGGGCTCGGGGTTACGATCCTGCCGTGTTCGGCGGCCGGGGCAGAGCGCTTTTCGGAGCGTCTGCTGAGCATACGCCGGTTCGATAGCCATGCGCCGTCGAGGGTCGTGGCGTTGGCGTGGCGCAAGAGTTTTCCGCGCCCTGAGGCGATTACCGCTCTGCGCGATGCGGTGCTAAGCTGCGACCTGTCGTGCGTCGAACCCGTCCATTGAAGCGTCGCGAACCGTCCCCATCTAAATAAAGTTCGACCTGGCCGCGATCGGGCCGCCCGTTGAAAAATCACTCTGATAGAAATTCTCTATCGGCTGAATTGCCAGAAACAATTTCATTAGAAAATCAACGGCTACTATATTGCATCCGCAACCCGCCGGTTGGACCCGGCACATCCCAAAAAGACTGGAGGATTCCTACATGTCTCTCAAAGGCTCCAAGACTGAAGAAAACCTGAAGGCCGCATTCGCTGGCGAGTCGCAGGCAAACCGTCGCTACCTCTACTTTGCTGCCAAGGCTGACGTCGAGGGCTACAACGATGTCGCAGCTGTCTTCCGTTCGACTGCTGAAGGCGAAACCGGTCATGCGCACGGCCACCTCGAGTACCTCGAGCAATGTGGCGACCCGGCTACCGGCCTGCCGTTCGGTGGCACCTCGGAAAACCTGAAGACCGCTATCGCCGGTGAAACCCACGAGTACACCGATATGTACCCGGGCATGGCCAAGACTGCGCGCGACGAAGGTCACGACGAGATTGCCGATTGGTTTGAAACGCTGGCCAAAGCCGAGCGTTCGCACGCCAACCGCTTCCAGAAGGCACTGGATCAGCTCAACGACTGATCGCGGCTTTCCAAAGAGGGGAGGGCAACCTCCCCTTTTTGTATGTACCGGTAACCAATTCACTCACTCGACGAACGAAGGACGTACAAATGGCTGGCGCACGCGAAGGCAGTCTGGAAGCACCTACACGGCATAATCTCGACTGGAAGAACCCCGATTTCTACGATGAAGGCAAGTTGTTCGCCGAGATGGAGCGGGTGTTCGACATCTGTCATGGGTGCCGACGCTGCATAAGTCTGTGCCACAGTTTCCCGGTACTGTTCGACCTCGTCGACGAATCCGAATCGATGGAAGTCGATGGCGTCAAGAAAGAGGACTACTGGAAGGTTGTCGACCAGTGTTACCTCTGCGATCTGTGCTTCCTGACCAAATGTCCCTACGTGCCGCCGCACGAATGGGATCTCGACTTCCCGCACCTGATGCTTCAGGCGAAGGCGGTGAAGTTCAAGAAAGAGGGTGCCTCGACGCGCGACAAGACGCTGACCAGCACCGATAAGGTCGGCTCATTGGCCGGCATCCCGGTGGTCAGTGGCATCGTCAACGCGCTGAACAAGAACAAGACGTTCCGCGGCATCCTCGAAGACGGCTTCGGTGTGCATCGCGACGCCAAGCTGCCTGAATACCACAGCAAGTCATTGCGCGCCCGCATCAGCCCCGATTCGGGCACGGGTGCGGAAGAAGCGGGCCCGACCAAGGGCAAGGTGGCGTTGTTCACCACCTGCTACGGCAACCGCAACGATCCGAAGAGCGGTGAAGATCTGGTCGCCGTGTTCCGCCACAACGACATCCCGGTGACGATCGCCGACAAAGAAAAATGCTGCGGCATGCCCAAGCTCGAACTGGGCGATCTCGAGGCGGTAGCCAACGCCAAAGACGTCAACATCCCGGCTCTCGCCAGACTGGTCGATGAGGGTTGGGACATCGTTGCACCGGTGCCGTCCTGCGTGTTGATGTTCAAGCAGGAGCTGCCGTTGATGTTCCCCGATGATCCGCAGGTCGCCAAGGTGCGTGACGCGATCTTCGATCCGTTCGAATACCTGATGCTGCGCCACAAGTACGGCAAGCTCAAAACCGATTTCAAGAAACCGCTGGGCAAGGTGTCGTACCACGCTGCCTGTCACCAACGTGTACAGCGCATTGGCCCGAAGACCAAAGAGGCGCTGCAACTCGTACCCGACACCGAGATCGAGATCATCGAGCGTTGTTCAGGTCACGACGGCACCTATGCGGTGAAAAAAGAGACGCACGGGCTGTCGATGAAGATAGCGCGCCCGGTGGTCAACAAGGTGAAACAGAATGCGCCGGATCACTACAGCAGTGACTGTGCGATGGCCGGTCATCAGATCGCCAACGGCCTCGATGACGGTAGCGAACCGGAACACCCGATTTCCTTGCTGCGTCTGGCCTATGGCATCTGAACGCGGCAACTGAAAGAACGAGGACGACATGATGAGCAAACTCACTCGCGACGATCTGTTCAGTTTGGAAAAGTACGCCGAGGTGCGGCCCGATTTCCGTGCGCGTGTCATGGCGCACAAGAAGAACCGTCAGCTGCCGATCGGCCCGAACGCCACGCTGTACTTCGAAGATGCGTTGACCATGCAGTACCAGATCCAGGAAATGCTGCGTATCGAACGGATTTTCGAGGCGGCAGGCATCCAGGACGAGCTGGACGCCTACAATCCGCTGATTCCGGACGGTACCAACTGGAAGGCGACGTTCATGATGGAGTATCCGGACGAGGCCGAGCGTCGCGTGCAGCTGACCAAGTTGCTCGGTATCGAGAAGCACATCTGGGCTCAGGTCGCCGATTTCGCCCGGGTTACGCCGATCGCGGACGAGGATCTGGAGCGCGAAGACGAGGAGAAGACCTCGTCGGTGCATTTTCTGCGGTTCGAGTTGTCGCCGGAGATGATCGCGGCGGTGAAAGAGGGTGCGGCGATCAGCATGGGCATCGACCACCCTGCTTACACTTACGCTGCAGAACCTATCTCGCAGGCCATTCGCGACTCACTCGCTGAGGATCTCGGTTGATCGGCTGGCGTGGCCGGCGAAACAAAAAACCGGGCCAAGGCCCGGTTTTTTCTTGGCGGCGCCGCGAGCGCCGTCAGAAACCTTCAGTCGAGGTGAACAGCCCGACGCGCAGGTCTTTCGCGGTGTAGATCTCGCGTCCGTCGACCTCCATGCGGCCGTCGGCGATACCCAGAATCAGTTTGCGCGTGATCACGCGTTTCACGTCGATGTGATAGGTGACTTTCTTGGCGGTCGGCAGCACCTGGCCGGTGAATTTCACCTCACCGACACCGAGGGCGCGGCCGTGACCGGGGTTGCCGAGCCAGGCGAGAAAGAAACCGACGGATTGCCACATGGCGTCGAGCCCGAGGCAGCCCGGCATGACCGGATCGCCCGGAAAATGGCAGTCGAAGAACCACAGGTCGGGGTGGATATCGAGCTCGGCGACGATTTCGCCTTTGCCGTGGTTGCCGCCTTCGTCCGCGATGCGCGTGATGCGGTCCATCATCAGCATGTTTGGCACCGGAAGCTGCGCGTTGCCCGGACCGAACATCTCACCGCGGCCGCACCGCAGCAGGTCTTCGCGCTCGAAAGCGTCCACTTTGGCCATCAAATCTCGTCCTCAATTGCGAAGCCGGCGAGTTTCCCGGCTCCAGCAAGGCTTGTCAACCGAACTCAAGGGCGGCTGGGGCGTGCCGCTAGCACCAGAATAAGCCGAACAGGCGCGGTCCGGTTGGGGTCCGCACAGCACCAGATACCTGATGACGACCATTCAATTGACAGTCGCTGACGACCATGCCGAGTTGCCCGAGGCGCTACGCGCCGAAGTGGCTTCGCTGCGCGCGCAGGTCGCGCATCTGACCGAGGCCGGTCACGATGTCATCGCCACGCAGACCCGCCTGCAATCGCTGTTGCACCAGGCGACTGACGCGGTCATTCAGTTCGAATCGGATGGCACCATCAGCAGCTTCAACAGCGCGGCCGAGCGCATCTTCGATTACCCGGAGATCACCATGCTCTACCAGCATGGCAACGAGTTGTTCGATCTGCCTGACAAGTACCGGGACAACGTGCCGGCATTCCTTGTTAATTATGTCGACACCACGAGCGACCAGGATGCCAATCCGCTGATCGGCCTGCGCAGCGATGGCCAGCCAGTGCTGCTCGAGGTGTCGGTTGCCAAGATCGAAGCCAACGATCTGGTGTTGTTCAACGATTACAGCGACGCGGATCAGTCTGAAGATGCTGCGTACGAAGCCGTGCTGTGCATCTTGCGTGATATCACCGAGCGCAAACGTGTGGCCGAGGAACTTCGTCGACATCGTGAGGAACTCGAGAACCTGGTCGAAGAGCAGGTGGCTGAGATCCGTGCGGCGAAAGAAGCGGCGGAACGTGCGAACCAGGCGAAGTCGGAATTTCTCGCCAATATGTCGCATGAGCTGCGCACACCGATGCACGCCATATTGAGTTACTCGGATTTCGGCGTGAAACGCACCGATTCGGCGGCGCCCGAGAAGATTCGCCAGTACTTCGGGCGCATTAAAGAGGCGGGAAACCGACTGCTGGATATGATCAACGATCTGTTGGATCTGGCCAAGGCGGAATCAGGCACCGCCATCTGTCGGCTGCAGACATCGTCGGTAGGCGTGATGATGACCGAGGTACTCAACGAGTTCGAGGCCCTGGCGCATAAGAAAAGCATCAATTTCGACTATCAGCTAAAGATGAACGACGACATGATCGATATGGACTCGCAACGCATGGGGCAGGTTGTACGCAACCTGTTGTCGAATGCGATCAAGTTTTCGCCGGAGTCCGGGGTGATCAGCCTGGTGGCTGAAGATAGTGACATGATGCTGGAAAATGCACAGATCGAGGCGACCAAGATCACGGTAAGTGATCAAGGGTGTGGTATTCCGCACACCGAGCTTGAGATAGTGTTTGACAAGTTCGTACAGAGCACGCGAAATCATGCAAAAAAAGGCGGGACCGGTCTGGGCCTCGCCATATCGCGCGAAATCGTGTTCGCCCACAAAGGGACTATCGAGGCAAGCAACAATCCGGATGGCGGTGCTTGTTTCGAGGTGCTGATACCACGTCACAAACCTGCCGAGTCCTGACGCGGCTTTCACCGGAAGACCCGGTGCAATTGTTTACTTTGAACCCTACACAGCAACGAGGCTTGGTTAGTTAACTCGTGGACAGTACACCCACCGTACTCATCGTCGATGATGAGCCGTTCAACGTCGAGATACTGCTCGAGTATCTTGAGTACACCGGTTACCACTTTGAGACTGCTGAAGACGGGCAGGAAGCCTGGGAGAAGCTCGAGGCCGATCCCGAGAAGTTTGATGTGGTCATCCTCGATCGGATGATGCCGCGGATGAACGGCCTGGAGGTGTTGAGCCGCATCAAGGAACACCCAGTCCTACAGAGCGTGCCCGTTATCCTGCAAACTGCGCTGGCGGCGGAGAATGAAATCCTCGAAGGCATGCAGGCAGGGGCTTACTACTACCTGACCAAGCCGTTCAATGAAGCCATGCTGCTCAGCGTGGTGTCGACGGCCATTGAGGATCGCAAGCGCTACCGGCACGCCATTGAAGACAGCGACCTGGTGGTGCGCACCTTTGGCCTCATGCGCGAGGGCGCTTTCAGCTTCAAGACGCTGTCGTCGGCGCGCGATCTGGCGACCTTTCTGGCGAATGCCTGCCCTGATCCGCGGCGTGTCGTCATCGGCCTGTCGGAGCTGCTGGTCAATGCCGTCGAACACGGCAATCTTCAGATCACCTATGACGAAAAATCCAAGTTGCGTGAAGAGAACCGCTGGGAAGAAGAGGTAGAGGCGCGTCTCGCCGATCCGGCGCACGCAGATAAAGAGGTCTCGGTGCGTTATCTGCGCGACGACAACGCAATTCGCGTTGTCATCAAGGATCAGGGCGAAGGATTCGATTGGGAGCAATACCTGGAGATCGATCCGTCGCGCGCATTCGATACGCATGGCCGAGGCATCGCCATGTCACGCATGATCAGCTTCGACAACATGGAGTTTCGCGGCAACGGCAGCGAGGTCGAGGTGACGATCAACCTCAACGGCGCCGACCAACCGCAGGCGGAATCCTAGCTGCCCGGCCGGCGCCGAACGAGGCGCACGCGATTATCCCGCGATTTCCTGCCGGATCTTGTCGCCGATATAGTCGACGAAACCGTCCAAAGGCAGCATCTGGTTGTCTTCGTCGATGCGACCGCGATATTCGACACTGCCTTGATCGAGACCACGCTCACCGATGACCACGCGATGCGGGATGCCGATCAGTTCCATGTCGGCGAACATCACGCCCGGACGGGCATCACGGTCGTCGAACAGGACATCGATGCCGGCCGCACGCAGGTCGTCGTAGAGTTTCTCGGCTGCCTCGCGTACACGCTCGGATTTCTTCATCTGCATCGGGATCAGCACCAGGGTGAACGGTGCAATCGCGGTCGGCCAGACGATCCCCTGATCATCGTTATGCTGTTCGATGGCCGCGCCGACGACGCGCGACACCCCGATCCCGTAGCAGCCCATCGTCATCGTAATCTGCTTGCCGTTCTCGTCGAGCACGGTAGCGTTCAAGGCGTCGCTGTACTTCTGGCCGAGCTGAAAGATGTGGCCGACCTCGATACCGCGTGCAATCGTTAGCGAACCTTTGCCATCGGGGCTGGGGTCGCCCTCGACGACGTTGCGGATGTCGGCGACCTCCGGCAGGGCCACGTCGCGTCCCCAATTGATGCCGAAATAGTGTTTCCCGTCGACATTCGCGCCCGCGCTGAAATCGGCGGCCACCGCAACCGCGCGATCGACCACCATCGGTAGTTTCAGATTGACCGGACCCAGCGAACCTGGTCCGGCGCCCACGGCATCGCGAATCTGCTGCTCGCTGGCCATCTGCAGCGGCGACGCAACCATCGACAGCTTTTCGGCCTTGATCTCGTTCAGTTCGTGGTCGCCACGCACCAGCAACGCAACCAGCCCGCCCTCGACACCTTCGGCTGCGACGACGATCAGCGTTTTGACCGTGCTTTCAATCGGCACACCAAACTGCTCGACCAACTCGGCGATGGTCTTGGCATTGGGCGTATCGACGAGTTCCATCGGCTTGCCCGGTGCCGGCGTAGCGTCGGCAGGTGCGACCGCTTCGGCCAATTCGACGTTGGCGGCATAGTCGCTATCGGTCGAAAAGGCGATGGCATCTTCGCCCGAATCTGCCAGCACGTGAAATTCGTGCGACCCGCTGCCGCCGATACTGCCGGTATCCGCGGCCACCGGGCGAAAATCGAGCCCGCAGCGCTGAAAGATCCGGCAATAGGTCGCGTGCATCACGTCGTAGGTCTGTTGCAGCGAGGCCTGATCCGTATGGAACGAATAGGCGTCCTTCATCAGGAACTCGCGTGCCCGCATGACGCCGAAGCGCGGGCGGATCTCGTCGCGGAACTTGGTCTGGATCTGGTAGTAGTTGATCGGCAGCTGGCGGTAGCTGCGCAACTCATTGCGCGCCAGGTCGGTAATGATCTCTTCGTGCGTCGGGCCGAAGCAGAATTCGCGGTGATGTCGATCTTTCAGGCGCAGCAGCTCCGCGCCGTATTTCTCCCACCGTCCCGATTCCTGCCACAGCTCGGCCGGTTGCACCGCCGGCATCAGTACCTCGAGCGCCCCGGCGCGATCCATCTCTTCGCGCACGATGGTCTCGACCTTGCGCAGCACCCGCAAACCGAGCGGCAGCCAGGTGTACAGGCCGGCGGCGAGCTTGCGGATCAGCCCGGCGCGCAGCATCAGGCGATGGCTGGCGATCTCTGCATCGGCCGGGACTTCTTTGAGGGTCTGCAGGGGGAAGTTGGAGGTACGCATGTCGATCCGAATGTCTGTTGGAAAGGGGATTCTAACGGCGGCCGTACAGCCCGCCAAGGCGTCAAGTTTCAAGCGTTTTCGCCGCCATAAAGGCGGTAGCGCCCGTCAACCCGGTGGTTACCGGCGCGATGGGAGCACTTGCCAGTCATGTCCGAACTTTTTCTCGTCAACCCGTTCGCCAACCTTGCGTTGCGCCGATTGACCGCTGTCGTCCTGCTGGCGATGGTGTTGGCGAGTTGGGTCTCGGCCCAGGGGCTGGCCTTTTCCGAAGCGCTGTTCGAGTGGATGGAGCGCGAATACGGCGTCGAGGCCAAACAGCGGGTGCTCGCCTTGCAGGCGTTGGTCGAAGAGGGCATGGATTGGCCGGAATTGACCAAGCTGAAGCGGGTGAACGCCTTTTTCAACCGCATTCACTATGACTCGGACTCCGCGTTGTGGGACCAGAAGGACTATTGGGCGACGCCGTTCGAGGTGCTGGGTATCAACTCGGCGGATTGCGAGGACTACGCGATCTCCAAGTACTTTACCCTGATCACCATGGGTATCGACGAAGATCACCTGCGAATCACCTACGTCAAATCCATCGAGCTCAACGAAGCGCACATGGTGCTGGCCTATTACCCGAGCCCGGACGCCGAGCCGTGGATTCTCGACAATCTGACAGCACGTATTCAACCAGCCGGCGAACGCAACGACCTGGTGCCCGTATACAGTTTCAACGGTGCGGACCTGTGGTTGGCGGTGAACCGGCTGGAAGGCAAAAAAGTAGGCGACGCAGATCGCTTGTCGCGTTGGCAGGCCTATCAGGCCAAGCTGATGCAACAGATGGCCGTAGGCCAATGAAGGGGAGCTTAGAACAATGACCTTATCCCGCCAGCTGATACTTCTCGTCGCGTCGTTGGTGACCCTGTTGTTTCTGGGAACCGTCGCGATCAGCGTGTACAACACGCGCGACTACCTCGAATCGCAACTCGGTTCGCACGCACAGGATGCCGCGACCTCGCTGGGGCTGTCGGCGACCGCGCATGTCGAGCACGAAGACCGCGCCATGGTGACCGCGATGGTGAACGCGATGTTCCACCGCGGCGATTACCTCAGCATCCGGCTCGAAAACCTCAACGGCGAGGCATGGATCGAGCGCAAGAACGAACTCAATGCCGAAAACGTGCCGGCCTGGTTCGTCAATCTGTTTACGCTGCATCCGCCACAGCGTTCGGCGACCATGATGTCCGGCTGGAAACAGGTCGGAAAAGTCTGGGTGACCAGTCACCCGGAGCTCGCCTATCAGAAGCTGTGGCAGACGGCGATGCAAACCCTGAATCTATTCCTGATCAGCGCGCTGGTCGTCATGTTGGTCGGGCTGATCGTGTTGCGCGTGCTGTTGTACCCACTGCGCGAAGTGGAATGGCAGGCCGAGGCGATCTGCAATCGTGAGTTTCCGGTGGTCGAAAGCCGGCCGTTCACACTCGAGTTCCGGCGTGTGGTCGAGGCGATGAACCGCTTGTCGTCGAAGGTCGCGCGCATGCTGTCGGATTCCGAACGCATGGCAGCGCACCTGCGGCAGCAGGCGTTCCAGGATCCGGTGACCGGTCTGGCCAATCGTCGACAGTTCATGGACGTGCTGGAACACCGCGTGTCTGAGTCCGAGATGTTCAAGTCGGGCGGCCTGCTGATGTTGCAGATCCGCGATTTCAAGGGATTCAATCAAACGCAGGGATACGCTGCCGGCGACAGCCTGCTGGCCGAAGTGGCGGAAGCCGTAGCCGCGGTACTGGAGAAGCAGCCGAGCGCAACTTTCGCCCGTCTGTCGGGCGCCGATTTTGCCATCCTGCTGGAAGGTATGGACGAAGCGGAACTGCGCGATATCGCATCGCATATCGTCGGCGCCGTCGCCGGTCTGTATGGCCGCTTCGCGATGGCATCGTCGGACGTCGCACACGTGGGCGGGGTCGTGTACACCGGGCAGTCGGCCAGCGATCTGTTGGCGGATGCCGATCTGGCGTTGCGTGAAGCGCAGCGTGAGGGCGCCAATGCCTGGGTGGTGCAGCGACATGCGGCCGAGGGGGAAACGACGCGCACCCACAGTGCGTGGCGCAGCCTGATCGAAGACGCATTGCGCAACCGCCATTTCTCGCTGCTCAAGCAGGTCGTGCTGCGCTGCAGCGACGGCGAACTGCTACACCACGAGGTTTACCTGCGATTGCAGGATCCCGATGCGCCGGGTAACGATATCGCAGCCGCGGTGTTCATGCCGATGGCCGAGAGCAGCGGCCTCAGCGGGATGATCGACAAGGCGGTGATCGATCGTGTCATCGATGCGATTCATGCCGGTGAGTTTCCCGCCAAGGTGGCGGTCAACCTGAACGCGGGCAGCTTGTTCGAAGAGGGGCTGCTCGAATGGGTGGTGGCGAAGCTGCGTCAGTACCCGGGTGCGGCCGGCCGGCTGATCCTCGAACTGCCGGAATACGGCGCCTCGGCCAATACCGATCACCTGAGCCTGTGGATCGATACGCTCACGCCACTGGGCGTGGAGTTCTCGCTGGATCACTTCGGCAAGGGCTTTTCGTCGTTTACCTACCTGCGCTCGATTAAGGCGCACTACGTCAAAGTCGATGGCAGCTTCGTGCGCAATCTCGATCAGCAGGAGGATAACCAGTTCTTCCTGCGCTCGATCGCCGACATCGCGCATGGCCTGGACATGCAGGTCATCGCCGAGTCGGTTGAAACCGAAGAGGCCTGGAAGGTCCTTAAGGGATTGGCAATCGATGGCGGGCGCGGCTACTGGTTGGGCCTTCCTGAGTAGCGATATTCTCGCCAACGACAGATGTCGTGTCGCAAGCGCCGGCATGTCAGCTTTTTTGTCACCGCCATATGTAAAGATATGCTAAGTTGCTGATCTCTGGCGCCATCGGCGAGTGGATCAGGTCTTGCTTGATTCACCGCAACTTAATGGTTTGGGCGCGTTCCTGTTTTGCCGGTGATCACTGCATTGACGAAGGTAGTCCGATCGGCGTTGCGTCCTCGTGCAACGCGTAAGCACCTGTTGGCGGCTATTACGGTCGGCAGCGTGATTTCTCACGCCGCTTGCGCGACCACGGTGGAGGAGTTCCTCGTCGCCGCTGACAGCGGGCAGTGCATCGAAAGCGTCACCTACAAGCACATCGAATCGCGCGACAAGTCAGAGGCGGGAGCGATTGTCGCCAACGCGCTGGCGGCCTTGTCGCGACGTGCCGAGCAACAGCGCGCCCTCGGTTGCGACGGTGACGTGGCCGCACAGGCGATTGCCGCCGGCGCTGATCCCAACGAGGTGCTGGACGCGACGGCAGCCGGTCTCTGAGCAAGCGGTAGCGACGCCGCGATGTTCGTCGTTTCGTAGACGAACGGCCTTCCTCGATTATGACAGCCGCAAAACCCTTCAATTCGTCGCTACTGGACGAAAACCGGGGTGACTCAGCGACTTATGAAATCGAGCGAAAGAATCTTCTGAAAATTATTCACTGAACGCACCAATTTGTGACACGAAACTGTCACATTCCGGATTCACAATTCCGGCCGAATTTCAGCAAACGATGAAATTCGCCGTATTGATTACGCAGCCACACCCAGACGTGGCCGTGAACTGAACCGAGACCGCCCTGGAGGCTTCTGTGTTTAAAAAGACTTTGGCAATCGCTGCTATTTCGGCTGCGATGGTAACCGGCGCCGCACACGCTGCGGCCGCACGTGACTACATCAGCATTGTCGGCTCTTCGACCGTCTACCCGTTCTCTACCGTGGTTGCTGAGCAGTTCGGTAAGACCACCAAGTTCAAGACCCCGAAAGTCGAGTCCACCGGTTCCGGCGGTGGTTTAAAGCTGTTCTGCGCCGGTGTCGGTGTAGAGCATCCCGACATCACCAACGCCTCGCGTCGCATCAAGAAATCCGAGCAGGAACTGTGCGCGAAGAACGGCGTGAAAGACATCATTGAAGTGAAGGTCGGTTACGACGGCATTGTCCTCGGCCAGTCGAAGGCTGCGCCGACCCTGGAACTGTCGCGTCAAGACATCTTCCTGGCACTGGCCAAGATGATCCCGGGCCCTGACGGCAAGCTGATCGCCAACCCGAACAAGACCTGGAAAGACGTCAATGCCTCGTTGCCGGCAACCAAGATCGAAGTGCTCGGCCCACCGCCGACGTCGGGTACCCGCGATGCCTTCGTTGAACTGGCGATGGAAGCCGGTGCCAAGAAGTACGACGACCTCGCCAAGTTGCGCGGCTCCAAGGACGAAGCTGAAATCAAGGAACTGATGGCCAAGCTCGGCATCCCCGAGAGCGCCTTCGATAAGAAAGGCAAGAAGGTCTTCCAGGCGGTCGCCCATGCGATCCGTGAAGACGGCGCCTTCATCGAAGCCGGCGAGAACGACAACCTGATCGTGCAGAAGCTCGAAGCCAACCCGCAGGCGCTGGGTATCTTCGGTTTCTCGTTCCTCGACCAGAACGCCGACAAGATCAAAGGTGCTGTTGTCGACGGCAAGCAGCCGACCTTCGACGCCATCGCTGAAGGCGATTATCCGGTTTCGCGTCCGCTGTACTTCTACGTGAAGAAGGCGCATGTTGGTGCCGTTCCGGGTATCCAGGAATACTTGGCCGAGTTCACCTCGGACAAGGCCTACGGTGAAGAAGGCTACCTCTCAGAGAAAGGCCTGATCCCGATGCCGGAAGCCGAGCGCGATCAGTTCCGCAAGGACTCTGAGTCGCTGAACCCGATGGAAGCGCTCTGATCGAGCTGTCTGTTTGACAGTTTGACGCATGGTTGACGGCAGCCCCATCGGGCTGCCGTCACTGTCTCCAAACGAAGTAGATCTGCGGTAACAAGAACAATGCAAGGTCCGATACTGATCCTGGTGATACTCGCGGTGATGGCATTTGCCTATCATTTCGGGCGCCGTCGTTCGCTGGCCACCGCGGGTGGTGCCACCGGTATCCGCAACCTGCATTCCTTGCCCGCTTATTACGGTTTCTACACAGCGTTGTGGGCGGGCATTCCTGCCTTGTTCATCGCAGCGATGTGGCTGTTTTTCGAAGACTCGGTGATCACCTCGATGGTCATTGAGGCATTGCCGGCCGACATGCGCAATCTGCCACCGGCGCAGTTGGGCCTGCTGGTCAACGACATCACCAACCTGGCCAATGGCAACATCGTGTCCGGTACGGTCGACCAGCCGATGCAGCAGGCCGCCGATCATATGAACGAACTGCGTGGCATCGGTCGTACGGCGCTCGCGGTCGTTGCATTGAGCATTGCGTTGGGGCTTGGATCTTTGGCCTGGCGCACCATCGGGCCGAAGATGCGCGCGCGCAACCGTGTCGAGACCATCGTCAGCGGTCTGCTGATCCTGTGCTCGATGATCGCGATCTTCACCACCGTCGGCATCGTGTTGTCGGTGTTGTTCGAATCGTTCCGCTTCTTTCAGAAGGTGCCGATCACCGAGTTCCTGTTCGGCTTGGAATGGAGTCCGCAGGTGGCGCTGCGTTCCGATCAGGTCGGCGCGAGCGGCGCATTCGGTGCGATTCCGTTGTTCACCGGCACCTTGTTGATCTCGTTCATCGCATTGCTGGTGGCGGTGCCGATCGGTCTGATGTCGGCGATCTATCTGGCCGACTATGCCGGCCCCAAGCTGCGTTCCTACGCCAAGCCGGTGCTCGAAGTGCTGGCCGGTGTACCGACCGTCGTCTACGGCTTTTTCGCGGCCCTGACGCTGGCCCCGGGTATCCGCCAGGTCGGTGAGGCGATGGGGCTGACGGTCTCGTCGGAGAGTGCGTTGGCCGCCGGTCTTGTCATGGGTGTCATGATCATTCCGTTCGTGTCATCGCTGTCGGACGACGTGATCAATGCCGTGCCGCAGTCGTTGCGCGATGCCGCGTACGCGCTCGGCGCGACCCGTTCAGAAACCATTCGCCAGGTGATCCTGCCCGCGGCCTTGCCGGGCATCATGGGCGGCATCCTGCTGGCCGCGTCGCGTGCCATCGGCGAGACCATGATCGTGGTCATGGCCGCCGGCTTGAGCGCGAACCTGACCGCCAACCCGCTCGACAGCGTGACCACGGTAACCGTGCAGATCGTTACGCTGTTGGTCGGCGACCAGGAGTTCGACAGCGCCAAAACGCTGGCCGCCTTCGCGCTCGGTCTGCTGCTGTTCGTCGTGACACTGGGGTTGAACATCATCGCCTTGCACATCGTGCGCAAGTATCGCGAGCAGTACGAGTGATCCAACAATGAACGATCAACAAACATCACGCGCCCGTGCCATCGATAAAGTCAACGCGTCGCTGAAAAAGCGCTACGCGAGGGAAAAGCGTTTCAAGGTGCTCGGCCTCGGTGCCGTGCTGCTGGGCCT
Organism: Thiosocius teredinicola; assembly: GCF_002009425.1. Classification (NCBI taxonomy): domain Bacteria; kingdom Pseudomonadati; phylum Pseudomonadota; class Gammaproteobacteria; order Chromatiales; family Sedimenticolaceae; genus Thiosocius; species Thiosocius teredinicola. The sequence goes on along the minus strand of NZ_CP019936.1, from coordinate 3,551,945 downwards.
GTTTTTCGTATCGGTGCTGTTCATCGACATCGTCGGCAAGGGCTACACCGCGTTCGTTCAGACGCATCTCGAACTCGAGGTGTATTTCGATCCCGAGGTCATCGATCCCGAGGGCACACGCGATCCGCAGGTAATCGCACGCGCGGACTACCGCAAGATCGCGCGTCAGCCGCTTAAGGAGCTGTTTCCCGATGTGAGCGGGCGCAGGGACAAGCGCGCCTTGAATAGCATCTTGAGTTCCGGTGCGCCTTATCAGCTGCTCAACATGGTCAAGGCCAATCCCGACCTGATCGGCACCCGGCAGACGATCGCGCTGATCGCCGACGACGACGTCGATATGCTGGTCAAAGGCCATATCGACCGCAATGCGCCGCCGGAAGACCGCCGGGTGAATGACCAGATGATTGCGTGGATCGACAAGCTCGAGCAGCAGGGGATTGTCGTCAAGAAGTTCAACACACGCTTCTTCACCAACGGCGACTCGCGTGAGCCGGAACTGGCCGGTATCGGCGGGGCGGTGGCCGGTTCGTTCTATACCTTGTTGGTCACCCTGGCGCTGTCGTTCCCGATCGGTGTCGCGGCTGCCGTCTACCTCGAAGAGTTCGCCCCGAAAAACCGCTGGACCGATCTCATCGAGGTCAACATCAACAACCTTGCTGCCGTGCCGTCCATCGTGTTCGGTCTGCTCGGCCTGGCGATGTTCATCAACCTGTTCGGCCTGCCGCGTTCGGCCCCGTTGGTCGGTGGGTTGGTGCTCACCTTGATGACGCTACCTACCATCATCATCGCGTCGCGTGCCGCATTGAAGTCGGTGCCGCCGTCGATCCGCGAGGCCGCACTCGGTGTCGGGGCGTCGAAGATGCAGACGGTGTTTCATCACGTCGTGCCGCTGGCGATGCCCGGTATGTTGACCGGTACGATCATCGGCATGGCTCAGGCGCTGGGTGAAACCGCGCCGCTGCTGATGATCGGCATGGTCGCCTTTATTGTGGATATTCCCGGTGGCCCGCTGGACCCTTCCTCGGTGCTGCCCGTGCAGGTGTACCTGTGGGCCGACAGCCCCGAGCGCGCCTTTGTTGAGCGTACCTCAGCCGCGATCATCGTGTTGCTGTCGTTCCTGATTGCCATGAATACTTTTGCGGTTATCATGCGCCGACGCTTTGAACGTCGGTGGTGATATCCGTGAGTGATGAGGAAAAAGAAATGACCACCGCCGAATCTGTAGCCACCCAAGTCGGTGCAAAAGAAGTCGCAACCGCCGGAAAGGCGAGTTCGCGTCCACTCGATAGCGATTTCGTCACGGTTGGAAACGTTCGCGTCAAAGACCCGCGGATGACATGTACCGATGTCAACGTTTATTACGGTGACAAGCACGCGATCAAGAACGTCAGCCTGGATATCGGCAACAACCAGGTCATCGCGATGATCGGTCCGTCGGGCTGCGGTAAGTCGACCTTCCTGCGTTGTCTTAACCGTATGAACGACACGATCGACATCTGCCGGGTAACCGGCGAGATCAAGCTCGATCAGCAGGACATCTACGATCGCAAACTCGACGTTGTGCCGCTGCGTGCTCAGGTCGGCATGGTGTTCCAGAAACCGAACCCGTTTCCGAAGTCGATCTACGACAACATCGCCTACGGTCCGCGCATTCACGGTCTGGCTTCCAGTCGCGCTGAACTCGACGAGATCGTCGAGACCAGCCTGATGAAGGCCGGCCTGTGGGAAGAGGTCAAAGATCGTCTCGATCAGCCCGGCACCGGTCTGTCGGGCGGTCAGCAGCAACGCCTGTGTATTGCCCGTACCATCGCCGTCGAGCCGGAGGTCATCCTGATGGATGAACCTTGCTCGGCGCTGGACCCGATCGCCACCGCCAAGGTCGAGGAGTTGATTGACGAACTGCGTGAGAACTACACGATCGCCATCGTTACGCACTCGATGCAGCAGGCGGCGCGCGTCTCGCAGCGCACAGCCTATTTCCACCTGGGGAATCTGGTCGAAGTCGGTGAAACCACGGATATCTTCACCAACCCGCGGCACAAACTGACCGAAGACTACATCACGGGACGTTTCGGCTGAGCCGATCAGCCGAAGCAAACAAGGTGCAGGATCGCGTCAAACCCGCCAACCCGCACATCCTGTCGCGATTCGACGGCGATCTGGGATATTTTCGCGGCCTGGTGCTGGATATGGGCACCAAGGTTCGCAACCAGGTCGTTCTCGCCAGCGAAGCGTTGGGCGCCTGCGATGTCGGCAAGGCGCGCAAGGTGATCCACGATCATCGTCTGGTGCGCGACCTCGATATCCAGGCGCTCGAAGCCAATACCAAGTTGTTCGCCATCCACCAGCCGGTCGCCAGCGATCTGCGTTTCGTGCTGACTCTGTCGCGTGCCGTTTACGACCTGGAGCGCATCGGCGGTGAAGCGGTGCGTATGGCCGACATCGCCGAGGGCCTGTACGAGTACCAACCGCACGTGCGTGAGTGCGCGATCTTCGAAGACGTCGGCCGCATGGCCAAGCCCGCTGTGGTCTTGCTGAACAACAGTCTGCAGGCGCTGGCTGACGAAAACGTGCGCATCGCCGCCGAGGTGGCGTTCGACACCAAAGACCTCGAAGAACTGTTCAAGGGCTCGATCCGCCGTTTGGCGACCTACCTGATGGAAGACCCGCGCAACATCCGTTGGGTGATCGACGCAACGTTGGGCATCAAGGCGCTGGAGCGCATCGGCGACCATGCCGGCAGCATCGCGCGCAACCTGATCTTTTCAGTAACTGGCAAAGACGTGCGCCATGTGCATGTCGCCAGCCTGGCCGCCGATATCTGAGCAAACCGCCTTTCGCCCCGGGCTAGGACCCGTCGCGCAGAATGCTAAGGCGGAGATAGATTCTCGCGTTCGCTAGAGCTGCATGAGGGTACGGAAATAGGTGCCCCAGACGACGACTATGCCGCCGGCCGCGGCCAGGTCGAGCCACATGCGTTGGCGTTTCACCTGTTGGATCTCGGGCGGTTGCTCGATCATGAACACCCGGTTCATCAGGGCATCGAGCATCAGCACAAAGAAAAACAGCACGACCAGCGCGGGCACGATATAGGCGGTGAGCACGCCAATGCCTTCCGGCTCCATGTCGGCAAACACCACCAGGGGCAGGCTCAGCACGACCAGCGTCAGCAGGACCAGGCGCATCGCGCCGATGTTCGTCAGGTTCAGTTTCATTGATACGGTTCAAGCACAGGTTTGGATGGACGGCGCGCAACTGTTAGTCTCGTGCGCCATCCGACAGAGTGTGCATTCTACTATGGCCGAGTTGGCAGATGATCTGCTTAGTCAGCTTGTCGAGCTGATCGACCGACTGCGCGATGAAAGCGCGGATTTTCTCGATCAGCCGGGCGATCAGCAGGCATGGTACAACCGCGGATACGCGAACGGCATGCTGACCGCGCTCGTCGCCATCGGCGTCGCCGGCCGGCTCGGCACACGCACCCCCGACGATGTCGATGCCATACAGGCCCATGAGACGATGCCGTGGGGCAAGGCCTACCGGCATGGCGAACAGGTCGGCAGTCGGGAGACCTACGAAATTACAGGAAATCAACCATCATGACCCGAGTTGTATCGTTCAACATCAACGGCGTGCGTGCGCGCCCGCATCAACTGCAGGCGCTCAAGGAGATCTACGATCCGGACATCATCGGCCTGCAGGAAACCAAGGTGCAGGATCCCGATTTTCCGCGCGACATGATCGAGGAGCTGGGTTACCACGTGGCCTTTTATGGTCAGAAGAGTCACTACGGCGTCGCCCTGTTGTCGAAGCAGCCACCGGTGTCGGTGGCGTACGGTCTGCCGAACGATGATGACGTCGCGCAGCGCCGCCTGATCGGCGGCACCTACGATACCGGCGGGCGCCAGTTGACGGTGCTCAACGGTTACTTTCCGCAAGGCGAGAGCCGCAGCCATCCGGTCAAGTTTCCGCACAAACAGCAGTTCTACGCGGACCTGCTTACGCTGTTGAACGAGCAGTATTCACCCGATCAGGATCTGATGGTGGTCGGCGATATGAATGTGGCACCGGTCGACAACGACATCGGCATCGGCCCGGACAATGCAAAGCGTTGGCTGCGCGATGGTAAGTGCAGCTTTCTGCCGGAAGAGCGCGAGTGGCTGGCCAAGCTGCAGGACTGGGGGCTGAGCGATACCTTCCGTGTGCGCTTCCCGGAAGTCGATGACCGCTTCAGTTGGTTCGACTACCGTAGTCGCGGCTTCGAGCGCGAGCCCAAGCGCGGTCTGCGCATCGACCTGATGCTGGCCACGCCGAGCGTGCAGTCGCGCGTCAAAGACGCCGGCATTGCGTACGACATCCGCGCGATGGAAAAGCCATCGGACCATTGCCCGATCTGGGTCGATCTGGACTGATGCGACATTCAGGCTAGGCGAGGGTGCCGATCAGGCGGTCGCCCTCGTCGGCAACGTTCGTCAGCTGCACGCGAACGATCCGGTTCTCCAGGTCGGCGGTTGTCTCCGCTGTTACCTCAACGCGCAGGAAATTGGGCGTGTAGCCCGACCAGCGTGTTATGCCCTCTTCATCGCGCCGACCTTCAATCAAAACCTCGACCGATTGGCCGACGGCCTCGGCAAGTCGGCGTTGGCGGCCTTGCTCGGCCAAGGCATGCAGCACCTGGCTGCGTTCGCGCTTGATCTCGCGTGACACCGGGTCGGGCATCGTCGCAGCCTTGGTGCCGGCGCGTGGCGAATAGGCAAAGATGTGGATGTGGCCGAACGCCAGCTCGTCGGCGAAGGTCAGCGTCTGCTGCCATTCCTCTTCGGTCTCGCCGGGAAAACCGACAATCACATCGGTGGTGATGTTGAAACCGTGCACGGCCGCGCGCGCCTGCTGTACCAACTCGCGAAACTCGGTGGTGCGGCAGCGTCGCGACATGCGCCGCAGCACGCTGTCGGCGCCGCTCTGGATCGGCAGATGCAGGTGCGGCATCAGGCGCGGGTTGTCGAACAGCGACCAGAACCCGTCGGACAGCTCCCAGGGTTCGAGTGAGCCAAGCCGTACCCGCGGTATGTCGGTTTCGCGCAGCACCGCCTCGACCAGTGTCTTGAGATCGCAGCCGAGATCGCTACCGTAGCCACCAAGGTGTACGCCGGCCAGCACGACCTCTTGGACGCCGCTGGCGTGCAGCACATTGACTTCATCGACCACGTCGGCGATCGCCCGACTGCGCTCGTCACCGCGCGCCTTGGTCACGATGCAGAAGGCGCAGCGATAACGGCAGCCGTCCTGCACCTTGATGAAGGCGCGGTGCCGGCCGCGTCCGAGCAGGGCGTTTTCGCCGGGCTCGGTCGCCGCTTCCGGCATCGCCGGCAGGTTCAGGCGCTCGGCGGCGATGGCGATCAGGCGGTCCTTATCCGGATTGGGCACGACCAGGTCGATGCCGAGTTCGGCGCCGTTGTCGTTCGGCGACAGCGAGGTGTAGCAGCCGCTGACGACCAACTTGGCGGTGGGATTGCTGCGATGGGCTCGGCGAATCAGCTGGCGCGATTTGCGCACCGATTCGCCGGTCACCGCGCAGGTGTTGATCACGACCATGTCTGCCTGCTCGGCACTGTCGGCCAGCACATAGCCGCGCTCGCGGCAATCGCGCGACCAGGTCTCGAGCTCGGCCTCGTTCAGGCGACAACCGAGAGCTTGCAGGAAAACGCGCATGGTGGATCTGTGTTAGCTTGCTGTTCGAGGACAGGCCGCGCATTCTACCGGCATTGACAGATCTCGCCCAACCCATGCAAGCCATTGAAAATCTGCTGAATCTCGTCACCCCCTATGTACCCTTGATGGTGCTTGCCGGGCTGCTGCTCGGGGGTGTGCTGCTGTTGTGGACGCTGCTCGCGCTGTATGGCCTGCGCCGCCGTCAGCGCGACGAGCTCAGCGACCAGCGCGCCTTGCTGCGGGAGCTGCGCGAGGAGATCGGTGAAGACGTCGCCCACAGCCGGCAGCAGGTACAGGAATCGCTCAACGCCGGGCTGATGCGCCTGCAGGACCTGCTCGACCAGCGCATGAGCGGCCTGCAGCGGCAGATGCTGCAGGATGCCGGCAACCTGAAGACGGAGTTGATCGAGCGTTTCGAGGCGCAACGCAAGGCAATCGGCGACAGCCTGGCGGATGGTCGCCTGGCCCAGCAGCGCGAGTCGGCCGAGCTGCGCAGTGCACTGGAGGCTGCGCTGACCCGGCACCGTGAGGTCGCCGAGCAGCACCAGCGCGAGGCGCTGAAGAGTCAGCAGGAGTCGCTGACCTCGGGTATGACGGCGATGGCCAAGCAGGTCAGCGATGCGTTCCGCCTGTCGTCCGACGAATTGGGCAAGCGTGTCGAAGGGCTGACCCAGACCACCGACGGCCGGCTCAAGGAGATCAGTGGACAGGTCGAGAAGCGCCTGACCGAGGGTTTCGAGAAGACCACCGAGACATTCACCAAGGTGCTCGAACACCTGACACGCATCGACGAGGCGCAAAAGCGGATTACCGAGCTGTCGACCAACGTCGTGAGTCTGCAGGAGGTGCTGACCGACAAGCGCTCGCGCGGCGCGTTCGGTGAGGTGCAGCTGGCCGCGCTGGTGCGCAACGTGATGCCCGAGGGCAGCTTCACCTTCCAGGCCACGCTGAGCAACGGCACGCGGGTCGATTGTCTGCTGACCCTGCCGGAGCCGACGGGCAATGTGCCGATCGATGCCAAGTTTCCGCTCGAAAGCTTCCAGACGATGATGGACAACGACCTGCCTGAGACCGACCGTGCCCGCGCGTCGCGTCAGTTCAGGCAGGACATCCGCAAGCACATCAAGGATATCTCGGAGAAGTACCTGATCGGCGGTGAGACGGCCGACGGCGCGGTGATGTTCCTGCCGGCCGAGGCGATCTTTGCCGAGATCCATGCGCATTTCCCCGATCTGGTCGAGGAGGCGCAGCGGGCGCGCGTGTGGCTGGTGTCACCGACCACGTTGATGGCGGTGTTGACCACGGCCCGCGCGGTGCTCAAGGACGAGGCCACGCGCAAGCAGGTGCATATCATTCAGGATCATCTGCGCAAGCTGTCGGAAGACTTCGGTCGCTTCCAGCTGCGTATGGACAAGCTGGCGACCCACATCCGCCAGGCGCACGACGACGTGAAACAGGTGAACACGTCGGCGAAGAAGATCAGCTCACGCTTTCAGGATATCGACCAGGTGCAATTGCCCGAGCCGGAAGAGGAGGGCGACGACGAGTCCCCGGCGCTGTCGTCCGAGTCCGGCGGCGGCGTCCTGCCACCGCACGGTCAGTAGGGCGGGTTTGGACTATTTGCAGTCCTCGGCGATGATCTTTTCTGCCTCGGCGCGCTGCTTCTGGCGTTCCTCATCGGTCAGCCGGCTGTAGCTGCCGTCGCTGTTGCGGAACAGCCGGCGCGCATTGCCGCTCAGGTTCTCCAGATTCTGGCGTGCCGCCTCGCAGTTCTTCGCCGCACGTTCCGTTTCCTGATCCTGCTCGGCCTGCTTGTCGGCGGCGAGCTGGCGGTCTTCGCGCGCGTCTTCGAGCAACTGCTGGCGATCGAGCAGACGTTGGCGTGCCTCTTCCGGCGTCTCGGCGGGCGGGGGCGGCGGCTTTACCGTGCGGCTCTCGGTGCCGGCGGGCGGCGGGAATTGGGAATAAACCTTGTTGCCGTCTTTGTCGGTATAAACGTAGGTGCCATTGGCGGCGACGGCAGGGAGAGTGAAAGCCAACAGGGCCAACAGGGCCAGAACACGGTTAAGGGGCATGCAATGTCCTTGATCGGTTGAAAATTCAATAGGTACGGTATTGACCTCTCAGGCCAATATTAGTAGTTTGGCCGGTTCCTATAAGCCTAGCTATTTGTGGCACTCTTCGCGACCTCGCGGAGAGATTATTCCAGGTTTTGGAGGTCATCAAGGTGGAACTCAGTGGTGCCGAGATCGTCGTTCAGGCACTGAAAGACGAGGGCGTGGAGTACGTTTGGGGTTACCCGGGCGGCGCTGTGCTGCATATCTACGACGCGATATTCAACCAGGACGCGGTACGTCATATCCTGGTGCGCCACGAACAGGCCGCTACGCATGCCGCCGACGGCTATGCGCGTGCCACCGGCAAAGTCGGCGTCGTACTGGTTACATCCGGCCCGGGCGCGACCAACGCCGTCACCGGCATCGCCACCGCTTACATGGACTCGATCCCCATGGTCATCCTGACGGGTCAGGTGCCCACCCCGGTGATCGGCTCCGACGCCTTCCAGGAAGTCGACACGGTCGGCATCACGCGTCCGTGCGTAAAACACAACTTCCTGGTCAAGCGCGTCGAAGACCTCGCCGACACGATCAAGAAGGCGTTCTACATCGCCGCCTCGGGGCGTCCCGGTCCAGTGGTCGTCGATATCCCGAAGGACGTGACCGATCCGAACATCCGCATCCCGTACTTCTACCCTGAGAAGGTCGAGATGCGCTCGTACAACCCGGTCGATAAAGGCCACCTCGGCCAGATCCGCAAGGCGGTCGAGATGATGCTCGATGCCGAGCGCCCGGTGATCTACACCGGCGGCGGCGTGGTGCTGGGTGAGGCGTCCGAGCAGCTGACCGAGCTTGTGCGTATGACCGGCTTCCCGATCACCGAGACGCTGATGGGCCTGGGTGCCTATCCGTCGACCGATCGCCAGTTCATCGGCATGCTCGGCATGCACGGCACCTACGAAGCCAATATGGCGATGCACGAAACCGATGTGTTGATCGCCATCGGCGCGCGTTTCGACGACCGTGTCACCGGCAAGATCGCGCATTTCTGCCCGAACGCACGCATCATCCATATCGATGTCGATCCGGCGTCGATCTCGAAAACCGTGCGCGTCGATGTGCCGATCGTCGGCCAGGTCAACAGCGTGCTCAAAGACATGCTGCGCGTGTTCAAAGAACATCCGCGCAAGCCCGATGCCGACAAGCTCAAGTCTTGGTGGGAGCGCATCGAAGGCTGGCGTGGCGTGAAGTGCCTGAGCTACGAGCAGGGTCCGGATGCGATCAAGCCGCAGTATGCCGTCGAGGCGATGTACAAAGTCACCAAAGACAGCGACTTTTACCTGACCTCCGACGTCGGCCAGCACCAGATGTTCGCCGCGCAGTTCTACCCGTTCGACAAGCCGCGTCGCTGGATCAACTCCGGTGGCCTGGGCACGATGGGCTTCGGCCTGCCGGCGGCGATGGGTGTGCAGCAGGCGTTCCCGGATGCGACGGTCGCCTGTGTGACCGGCGAGGCCAGCATCCAGATGTGTATCCAGGAACTGGCGACGTGCAAGCAATACGGCCTGCCGATCAAGATCGTGCTGCTGAACAACGGCTACATGGGCATGGTGCGCCAGTGGCAGGAGTTCTTCTACGATGGCCGTTATTCGCATTCGTACGTCGACGCCTTGCCGAACTTCAAGATGCTGGCCGAGAGCTTCGGTCACGTCGGTATGCGCGTCGAGAGCCCGGCCGATCTGGAAGCGGCCTACCAGGAAGCGTTCGCGATGAAAGATCGCTGCGTGTTCATGGACATCATCGTCGACCCGTCAGAGAACGTTTACCCGATGATCGAAGCTGGCAAGGGGCATCACGAGATGCACCTCTCTCCCCATCTGTCGTCTGACCGGGAGCTTGCCTGATGCGTCATATCATCTCTGTCCTGATGGAAAACGAGGCGGGTGCCCTGTCGCGCGTTGCCGGCCTGTTCAGTGCGCGCGGCTACAACATCGAATCGCTGACGGTCGCGCCGACCGAAGACCCGACCCTGTCGCGCATGACGCTGGTCACCTCGGGTGACGAAGCAATCATCGAGCAGATCACCAAGCAGCTGAACAAGCTGGTCGACGTGGTCAAGCTGGTCGATCTGTCGGAAGGTGCACACATCGAGCGCGAGCTGATGATGATCAAGGTGCGTGCCGACCAGGGGATGCGCGACGAACTCAAGCGTCTGTCGGACATCTTCCGCGGCAACATCATCGATGTCACCGATGTCTCTTACACCATCGAGATGACCGGCGACGGGGCCAAGTTGGATGCGTTCATCCGCACCCTCGATCCCGAGCTGATCATCGAGACTGTCCGTTCCGGCCCGCTCGGCATCGCGCGGGGCGGTAAACGTTTGTCACTCTGAGCGCTTGTCGAGGCAGCGCTCCATGCGGCACGGATCGGTGAGCAAGCCGCCCCGTGCCGTTGCGTCTTTACTGTATAAATTCATCTGTTAAGGAATCTCGCCATGGCGATCAACATCTACTACGACAAAGACTGCGACCTCTCCATCATCCAGGGTATGAAGGTGGCAGTAATCGGTTACGGTTCGCAGGGTCACGCGCACGCGAACAACCTCAAGGATTCCGGTGTCGACGTACGTGTTGCGTTGCGTCCCGGTTCGGCGTCGGCACAGAAGGCCGAGGCCTCGGGTCTCGCGGTCAAGAGCGTGCCGGACGCGGTCGCCGAGTCGGATCTGGTCATGGTGCTGACGCCCGACGAGTTCCAGTCGCAGCTGTACAAGGCCGAGATCGAGCCGAATCTGAAGCAGGGCGCGGTGCTGGCTTTCGCCCACGGCTTTGCCATCCACTACAACCAGATCGTGCCGCGTGCCGACCTCGATGTGGTCATGATCGCGCCGAAGGCGCCGGGTCATACCGTGCGTAACGAGTTCACCCGTGGCGGCGGTATCCCCGACCTGGTCGCTATCGCTCAGGATGCATCGGGTCGCGCCAAGGACATCGCGCTGTCGTATGCCTCGGCCATCGGCGGTGGTCGCACCGGCATCATCGAGACCTCGTTCAAAGACGAGACCGAAACCGACCTGTTCGGTGAGCAGGCGGTGCTGTGCGGTGGTGCGGTCGAGCTGGTCAAAGCCGGTTTCGAGACCCTGGTCGAGGCAGGTTACGCACCGGAGATGGCGTATTTCGAGTGTCTGCACGAACTCAAGCTGATCGTCGACCTGATGTACGAAGGCGGCATCGCCAATATGAACTACTCGATCTCGAACAACGCCGAGTACGGCGAGTACGTCACCGGCCCGAAGGTGATCAACGAGGAGAGCCGCTGGGCGATGCGCGAAGCATTGAAAGACATCCAGACCGGCGTGTATGCGAAGAAATTCATCCTCGAAGGTCAGTCGGGCTATCCGGAGATGACCGCACAGCGTCGCAACAACGCGGCGCACGACATCGAAGTGGTCGGTGAGCGTCTGCGCGGCATGATGCCGTGGATTCAGAAGCTGGTCGACAAGTCGAAGAACTGATCGATCGTGATTGAAGTCGGGCGGCCCACCGTGGCCGCCCGCAGTCCTCCCTGCAAACGTCCACATGGGATTGCTTTATACTCGTCCCATGGAACCTGAACCCTCCGCAGAACCCACCAAAGTGGCAGATATCGAGCACGGGCGCCCGAAGCGCGCGCGTGGCATCTACCTGTTGCCCAATCTGTTCACCACGGCCGCGCTGTTTGCCGGGTTTTTCGGCGTGCTGGCGGCGATGAATGACCAATTCGAGAAGGCCGCGATCGCGATCTTCGTCGCCATGGTGCTCGATGGCCTGGACGGCCGGGTGGCACGTCTGACCAATACCCAATCGGCCTTCGGTGCTGAATACGACAGCCTGTCGGATATGGTGGCCTTCGGCCTTGCGCCGTCGCTGGTGATGTACGAATGGACGTTATCGAACCTCGGCAAGCTGGGGTGGCTGGCGGCCTTCATCTACACCGCCGGCGCTGCACTGCGTCTGGCGCGCTTCAACTCACAACTGGATACTGCAGACAAACGCTTTTTCACCGGTCTGCCGAGTCCGTCGGCCGCGGCGATTCTCGCCGGTGCCGTCTGGGTCGGGGTGGATAACGATCTGCCGAGCGAGCCGTTGGCGTGGGTTGCCGTGTTCCTGACCGGCGGTGCCGGTCTGCTGATGGTCAGCAACATCCTGTTCCACAGCTTCAAGCAGATCGATTTCAAGGGCAAGGTGCCGTTTATTTCGATCGTCGCAGTCATGCTGGGCTTCGCCGTGATCCTGTGGGATCCGCCGATCGTGCTGTTCGCGGTATTCCTGCTGTACACCCTTTCCGGGCCGTTGCTGGCGTTGCGGCGACTCGCCAGGAAACGCCGGGCAAAGTGAGAGTTGGCAGCCTTCGGGCGCTGCACTAAAGTCGGGCGTCGACCACTGTTTATGTGGGGCGCATTCCTTGACGCCTTGCAGATACAACTGGTCATGGGTGTTTTTGGAATCAATCCTTTTTCTCGTTGATGGCAACGATCGATAGGCGCTGGGAGTGATCCCGGCCGGAGCACAGATGAGCCAGGACAGACTGATAATCTTCGATACCACCTTGCGCGACGGTGAGCAGAGCCCGGGCGCATCGATGACCAAGGACGAGAAGGTCCGCATCGCACGTGCGCTCGAGAAGATGCGCGTCGACGTGATCGAAGCGGGTTTCCCGATCGCCAGTGTTGGCGATTTCGAGGCGGTCAAGGCGGTGGCCGACACGATCAAGGAGTCGCGTGTCTGCGGTCTGGCGCGTGCACTCGAGGCCGATATCGATCGTGCCGGCGAGGCGCTGAAGGAAGCCAACGCGGCGCGCATCCATACGTTTATCGCGACATCGCCGGTGCATATGGAGCGCAAGCTGCGGATGTCGCCGGATCAGGTCGTCGAGCAGGCGGTGTGGGCGGTCAAACGTGCACGCAAATTCACCGACGACGTCGAGTTTTCGGCCGAAGATGCCGGCCGCTCCGAATTGGATTTTCTGTGCCGCATCTTCGAGGCGGTCATCGATGCCGGTGCAACTACGATTAACGTGCCGGATACGGTTGGCTACAACCTGCCGAGCCAGTTCGGCGACACCATGCGCCATCTGCTCGAGCGCATCCCGAATGCCGACAAGGCGATCTTCTCCGTGCACTGTCACAACGATCTGGGATTGGCCGTCGCCAACTCGCTGTCGGCTGTCATGAACGGTGCGCGTCAGGTCGAATGTACGATCAACGGGTTGGGCGAGCGTGCCGGCAACGCCGCGCTCGAAGAGATCGTCATGGCGGTACGCACACGTCAGGACAAGTTCCCCTGCGACACCACGCTCGACACCACGCAGATCGTCAACTGCTCCAAGCTGGTGTCGAATATCACCGGCTTCCCGGTGCAGCCGAACAAAGCGATCGTCGGTGCCAATGCCTTCGCCCATGAATCGGGCATCCATCAGGATGGCGTGCTCAAACACCGCGAGACCTACGAGATCATGCGTGCCGAGGATGTCGGCTGGACGCAGAACCGCATGGTGCTGGGCAAGCATTCGGGTCGCAATGCGTTTCGCAGCCGTCTCGAAGAACTGGGTATCGACCTGGGCAGCGAGGCCGAGCTCAACGCTGCATTCGCGCGGTTCAAAGATCTCGCCGATAAGAAGCACGAGGTGTTCGACGACGATCTGCAGGCCTTGGTGACCGAGAAGGGCATCGAGGCGGAGAACGAACGCATCCGCCTGGTGGCATTGCGCGTGGTCTCGGAAACCGGCGAGGTTCCGAACGCCGATGTCACGCTGAGTATCGACGGCCAAGAGCGGTCGGTGTCGGCCGAAGGCAGCGGGCCGGTCGATGCCGCCTATCGGGCGATCGAGGCCCTGGTCGAGTCGGGCGCCGATCTGAAACTGTATTCAGTCAATAACATCACCAGCGGCACCGACAGCCAGGGTGAGGTGACCGTGCGCCTGGAAAAAGGCGGCCGCCTGGTGAACGGGCAGGGTGCGGATACCGATATCGTGATCGCATCGGCCAAGGCCTACATCAATGGCTGCAACAAACTGCTTGCCCCCGCCGAACGCGCACACCCGCAGGTAGGCGACGTCTGATGCTGGATGCGCGCCGGCGCGTTTGTCTGCAGGCGATGGGCATCGAGCTGTGGTGTCGCAACGGCGAGGCCGCGGCGCAACCGGCAATCGAAGCCACGGTACCGCGATCCGAACCCCCGCCCAAGGTGGCCGAGCCGCCAATTGCATTCGAACCACGACAGGATGTCCGCGAAACCGATAGCGTCGAGCAAGCGGCGTCTTCCCCGACGGCGGTCGAGCCGGTTGCCGTAGCTGACGATGCCTTGCCGTTGGGCGCCCCGGGCAAGATCCTGCGCACCGATCAGTTGGACTGGCCGGCCCTCGAACAGGCGGTCGCGTCTTGCAAGGCATGCGAACTGCACGCGACGCGCACCCAGACCGTGTTCGGTGTCGGCGATCGAAACGCCAGTCTGCTGATCATCGGCGAGGCGCCGGGGGCGGATGAGGACCGCCAGGGCGAACCGTTTGTCGGTCGTGCCGGCCAGCTGTTGAATGCGATGCTGGCGGCGATCGGCCTGCAACGTGAGCAGGTATATATCGCCAACATCATCAAGTGCCGCCCACCGGGGAACCGCGATCCTCATACGGAAGAAGCGGCGGCCTGCCAGGCTTTTCTGCATCGCCAGATCGCGTTGATCCAGCCGCGCCTGATCCTGTCGATCGGGCGCGTCTCGGCGCACAACCTGCTGGGAACCGAAGAGTCCGTCGGCCGGCTGCGCGGGCGCACCCACCGTTTCGATCCCGGCGACATCCCGCTGATCGTCAGTTACCACCCGGCCTATCTGCTGCGTCGACCGCAGGAGAAGGCCAAGGCCTGGCAGGACCTGCAAGCCGTCTATCGGCTACTCCATACCGCACAGTAAGCCGGCGGCGGTCTGCTGCGGCCGGCTGTCTATAATCGCCAACACCTTTTTGCTGCCTTTCGTCTGCCATGAGCGCCGTTCTGAACGATCCCATACCGCTGATCCGCCCCATGGGTGCGGAAGACCTCGATGCGGTGCTGGTCGTCGAACACAATGCCTATACGCACCCCTGGTCGGTCGGCATCATGCGCGACTGCCTGCGCGTCGGTTACAGCTGCTGGGTGTGCGAGGTCGGCAACGAGCTGGTCGGGCATGCAGTGATGTCGGTGGCAATCGGCGAGGCCCATTTGCTCAATATCTGCGTCGATCCACAGTGGCAGGGACGCGGTGTCGGACGGCGCCTGTTGCGACGGATGTTCCGTATCGCCCGCGAGCGCGACGCCGACACCATGTTCCTCGAGGTGCGCGATACCAATCTCGGTGCCCGCGGGCTGTATGAGTCCGAAGGGTTTGGCGAGATCGGCCGACGTCGCGATTACTATCCGGCGATTCGCGGTCGCGAGGATGCCATCGTCTACGCCAAGGCGATTCTTTGAATCCGCGGTTTGCGCCGATTACCAAAGGTTGAGCAGGGTTCTTTGCCGGCCGGCGCACGGCGTATAATGCCGGGTTTTCGCAGCTGCAGACTTCGATGGCCGACCTCGACAAAGAGCGCGCAAAACGGCGCACCTTCGCGATCATTTCGCACCCCGACGCGGGTAAAACCACGCTGACCGAAAAGCTGTTGTTGTTCGGCGGCGCGATCCAGCTGGCCGGCACCGTCAAAGGCCGCAAGGCGGCACGTCACGCCACGTCCGACTGGATGGAGATGGAGAAGCAACGCGGTATCTCGGTGACCTCTTCGGTCATGCAGTTCCCGTACAAGAATACCGTCGTCAACCTTCTCGATACGCCTGGGCACGAAGACTTCTCTGAAGACACCTACCGCACGCTGACGGCGGTGGATTCGGCGCTGATGGTGATCGACGTCGCCAAGGGCGTCGAGGACCGCACGATCAAGCTGATGGAGGTCTGCCGGCTGCGCGATACGCCGATTCTGACCTTCATCAACAAGCTCGACCGTGAAGGTCGCGATCCGATCGAACTGCTCGACGAGGTCGAAGAGGTGCTGAAGATCCAGTGCGCGCCGATCACCTGGCCGATCGGTATGGGCAAGCGTCTGAAGGGCGTGATCGATCTGCGCGACGAAACCGTGCATTTCTACGATCCGCATCACGGTGGCCGCATCGCCGTGGGCGAGAAAGTAAAGGGACTCGACAACCCGCGGCTGGATGAACTGCTCGGCGATATGGCCGACGAATTGCGCGAAGAGGTCGAACTGGTGCGCGGCGCGAGCCACGAACTCGACCTCGATGCCTACCTGCGTGGCGAGCAGACACCGGTGTTCTTCGGTTCGGCAATCAACAACTTCGGTGTTGAGGAACTGCTCGATGCCTTCGCCGAATATGCCCCGCCGCCCCGCGCGCGCCAGGCCGAGCAGCGTGTCGTCGAGCCGGGCGAAGGCAAGTTCAGCGGATTCGTGTTCAAGATCCAGGCGAACATGGACCCGGCGCATCGCGACCGCGTGGCTTTCCTGCGGGTCTGCTCCGGTAGCTATAAGAAAGGCATGAAGATGCAGCACGTGCGCATCGGCAAGACGGTGCAGGTGTCCAACGCGATCACCTTCCAGGCCGATGAGCGCGCGCATGTCGAGGAGGCCTGGCCGGGTGACATCATCGGTCTGCACAACCACGGTACGATCCAGATCGGCGATACCTTTACCGAGGGCGAAGACCTGAAGTACACCGGTATCCCTTACTTCGCGCCGGAGCTGTTCCGCCGGGTCGTATTGAAGGACCCGATGAAGATGAAGCAGTTGCAGAAAGGGGTGCTTCAGCTCAGTGAGGAAGGTGCTACCCAGGCATTCCGCCCGTTGCGCAACAACGACCTGATTCTGGGTGCCGTCGGCATCCTCCAGTTCGACGTTGCCGCGCATCGCCTGAAGGGGGAATACGGCGTGGATGCCGTGGTCGAGCCCGTCGGGGTGCAGGCGGCGCGCTGGGTTGTCTGCAAAGATGACAAGGAGCTTAAGCGGTTTCGCGAAAAAGCCTACGAAAACCTCGCCGAAGACGGCGACGGCCAGCTTGTCTACCTGGCGCCGACCCGCGTCAATCTCAATCTGACGATGGAACGCTGGCCGGATGTGCAGTTTCTGGCAACGCGGGAACTGTAAAAAAACTAAACGCCTATCGCTTTTTGCGGTTAACTGATTGATTGTTAGGAGATTTTATGGAGACCGAACGCGTCAAGGCGCTGATCGAGGCCGGCATGCCCGGTGCCCAGGTGGAGGTGAACGGTGATGGCCGGCATTTCGAGGCCACGGTGATCAGCAGCGACTTCGAAGGTAAGTCGTTGATTCAGCGTCACCGGATGGTCATGGCGACAGTCAGTGAGCAGATCGCCAGCGACGAGTTGCATGCCCTGAGCATTACCGCGAAGACGCCGGAGCAGGCCGGCTGACCGCTACCTGGGCGAACCGAGGCCGAAAACCGCGGCAATATCAGCCTTTCGGCCAGATGTGCACCGCCGTGACACCGGCCGGGTAGAGCAGATTGCGTTTTACGTATCCACTCACGTCGGCTTGAGTGCCGGATGCCGCAACGATCTTTTGCAGCGCCTGCGGGCTGTACATCCGCGCGCAAGACACGATCCCATCCCAGAAGAACATCAACGGAAAGATCGGCAGCAGATAGGTGAATACCAGCAGCGGCAGCAAATCCTTGCGGCTGACAACAAAGGGGACTGTAAGGATCAGCACGAGCGGGCCGGTCAGCATCGACAGGAAGCCCAGAGGTGTATTGCGCACGTATTCGAGCACCAGCATGGGCTGGTTTTGCGCGATGCTCGATTCCACGACCTTAGCGACCTGCTCGGGCGTGAAGTGGTGGAAGGAGTTGATGAAAATCCGCGGATGCGCCAGTTCGGCCGGGATCGCGGTGGCATCCACCGGCGTCGGGTGATACTCAAAAGGTGATGCCGCGTCACCGTTTATGCGATCGACAAACTCTGCTACTGGATTGATATCGCTCAGAATAAATCGTTTGCCCGACACCTTGTCGTCGGGAATCTCCGAAACCACGAGCGCCAGCGGCTCTCCGCCGCCGGAACCCAGTTCGATAAAGGTATCGCTGTTGCTCTTGTCGATGAAATCGACGGTGGAGGGGATCCAAAGCTTGAAGTACCCGAAGGCTTTATAAAAGAAAATCAGGTATTTACGTAGGTTGACGTGATACCACTCGGGTACCCAGTCGAGATCGCCAAATTCAAAAAGCCTCACGGCAGAGTTCCCGTTGGTGGGTTATCGGAATGTCGTTGACAGCAACGATAGCCTATCAGAGCCAAATTTAGACGTGACGCACGGCAGGCAGATTCCTCAGCGCCAGGGTCAGGCTGGGCTGAATTCATGAATAAGGTAGTTGAAACAGGGTGTTGGTCCACCTGCCAGCCCTTGCTTCGGGGGCTCGGCGGTCGTGCCCATAGCTTGGTCGCGGCCCGATGAAAGGCGTATCCTATTGCATCAGGCCTTACGTGCCTCGACCGACATTGCAAAGGCGCGTTGCAGCACCCAGGTTCGCGTCGCTCGATCACTGTCAGCATTGTTTACAGCCAGGGCATTCCGGGCCTCGAGCAGGGCAGTGAAGCGATACTAAATGGCCAATAAAACAATAACTTAACAAACCTGGCACGATGGCTGCTTTGTTATACGCGAGCCAAGATGGTAGGCACCTTTTTGGACGATCTACTAAAGATTTATGGAGATTAAAATGAAACGATCAGTTCTTGCGGCGGCAGTTCTGGCAATTAGCGGAAGCAGCTACGCTGCTCCCTTCTACCTGGATGTCGGCACGAATTACGACGGTATCAGCGCTCCGGCTGGAGACAAAGTCTGCGATACCTGTACTTCTGTTAAAGACGAACTTCTGTTCACGTACCAGTCTTCGACCACGATCATCGACGCCAACGACGACGATGTTATCGGCGCAGGCGACACGATTATCACCGATGGTGGTTTGGCCGTTGGCGGTATCGCCAACAACCTGGTGACGGGCTTCACTCCGAACCAAACCGCTTTCGGCGAAAGCAACAATGGTCTGAACAACCTCGGTGCAGGCTACTCGATTAGCTTCTCGATCACCGGTTTGGCCGGCGTTGTCACCGGTGTTTCCGGAAGCGGCGTTCCGCTGTTCACCTACGGCCCGGGTTTGATCGAAATGTTCGTAACTTTCGACGGTGGCCCGCTGGTTAACTTCATGGATATCGCCGTTGCCGGCGGTGGCGCTACCGGCGTCAGCACCATCCTCGAAGGTACGGTTGACTTCACCAACACCGATGGTCTTTACAACGACCTGTTCCACTCTGCGCACGCAAGCTGCAATGGCGATGACAGCTTCTTCGCCATCTGGACCAACTGTGGTGAAGGTGCAGGCGAAGCGTTGGCGATCGATTTCTTCGCGAGCTTCGACACCAACATCTTCGTGTCGGACTTCACGCCGGACGATGCGAACAGCCCGAACGTGTTCACCCTGACCTCGAACCACGACGGTAGTGCTACCTTCGCGGTTCCGGAGCCCAGCACTGTGCTGCTGCTTGGCGGCGCTGCAATGCTCGGCGGTCTGGCTCGTCGCAAAAAGAAAGCATAATTTCCGCTGTCGCGGCAAATAACTTTCGTCCAACGGGCGCTCCTAGAGCGCCCGTTTTTTATTGTGCGAAGAGCACGCTGCAAATGCCGCTGCGCACAACGCGAGTTGCAACAGCGGCTCGGCGGATATCTCCTCAGTTGTTCTTCAATAGACGTTTCACGTACCAGAACATAAACCGCTGCATGGGCCCGTTATTGCCGAAAGGTCGCCAGGTCTTGATCATGCGGTTGCGGTAGGCATCGAAATGCAGCCCCCAGGGGGCGTGAATGATCGGGCCACGATTCAACAGCAGTTTGACGGCGTTGCTGCACGCCACGCCGGCAGCGATCTCGATGCCCATGGCAGTCGAAGGTACCTTCTTTTTCAGGAAATTGACCGACGAGCGGTCGACCAGGTAGTGGCGCTGCTGTACCGACGGTGATACCCCGATAACGAACTTGATGATCTGGTCTTCGAACTCAAAACCGTCCAGCTTGAAGTACTGCTCGAAACTCATTTTGCCGGGCAGAAAGATCAGAAATGCGGTACCCATACCCATCGGGGCAGCGGTGATGGTCGGAATGCCCTTGTCGTAGCACGCCTGGAAGACCTTGCGCCGGATATCGAGGGCGAAGATATCCAGGCTATCCATATAGAGATCGCAGTCGGCGAGAAAGTCATCCAGATTCTCGTCCGAGACACCTTGATCGAATATCCGGATATCGCCATCGGGATTGATATCGCGAATGACGTCCCCCATCGTCGTGACTTTCGGCTGCCCGAGCGTCGACATCGACGCGCCGTGCTGGCGGTTGAAGTTCGCCAACTCGAATTCGTCGAGATCCGAAATGTTGAAGTTGCCGATGCCCATGCGGGCCAGTGTCACGAGGTGGCTTCCGCCGACACCTCCCATGCCACCGACAGCGACACGCATGGTCTTCAAGCGTGCCTGTTCTTCACGGGTGACCCAGCCGATGTTGCGTGAGAACGCCACATCGTAGTCAAAGTTGGGCATTGGGCTCTCCCTGGATGGCCTGTTGTGCTCGTTGTTCATTCTAGGACGTGTCCCGGCGTTTGGGGTTAAACTCCAACGTTCGGAATCGAAACGGATTGAAAAATGTCACGATACGTTGTGCTGCTTTTAGTAATGGTTAGTGGTTTGTTGGCCGGTTGCGATCGCGTCACGCCCGACATGTTGGTTACTCGGGCAGAAACGGCATATCTGAACAAAGACTATCGCAAGGCTGTGATCGACCTCAAAGCAGCGTTGAGCGAAGACGGTAACAACGCACGCGCCCGCTGGTTGCTCGGCGAGGTCTACCTGATCATAGGTGATGGCCCGTCCGCTGAAAAAGAATTCCGTCATGCCGGCACTCTTGGCGTAGGGGATGAAAGCGTCATGCCCGCCTTGATGCGCGCGCTGCTGGCGCAAGAAAAGTACGACGAGATCGTCACTACCGAGGTCGCGCCCGGCATGCCGCCGAAGGCGACCGCCGAGATTGCGGCCCTGCAGGCGCTGGCGTACCTGGAAAACAATCAGCTTGAAGAGGCCAAGCAATCGTATGCCAAGGCTGTTGCCAATGCGCCGGAGCTGCCCGACGTACGTTTTGCACAGGCAAAGATTCTGACGGCCGAGAACCAGCGCGATCAGGCGATGGCGATCGTCGACGAGATCACCAAGCAGTCTCCGGATTATGTCCCTGCGTGGGTGCTGCTGGGTGATTTGTTGGGCCGCAACCATAAATTCGCCGAAGCTGAGGCAGCGTATTCAAAGGCGCTCGCGAATCAGGTAAACCCACGCAACGAACTCGTCAAACGGGCCTTCGCGCGCTTGGCGCAGAGCAAATTGGAAGAGGCAGGTCAGGACGCCGACGTGTTGATCAAGACCTCTCCCAAGTACCAGCCGGGCTTTTACTTGTCGGGCCTGGTGGCGTTTCAACAGGGTCAGCTCGAGCAGGCCGGTGAGCATCTCGAACGGGCCGTTGAACTGTCGCCCAACCATCTCCAGTCGGTCTTCCTGTTGGGCGTTGTCGAGACGCGGATGGATCACGCCAACCAGGCGCAACGCAATCTCGAGCAAGTCGTCCATATGCAGCCGGGTTTTGCACCTGCCCGCAAACTACTGGCGTATTGGTATCTGCGCGACAAGAAAGCGCGCGAAGTCGAAAGTCTCGTCCGTCCCATCGTCGCCGCTCGTCCGAAAGACCTGGAGGCAAAGAACCTTCTGGCGAGCGCATTGGTGCTGAGAGGCCGTTCCGAGGAAGCGGCGAGACTGCTGCTGGAGATTGCACAATCGGAAGAAAAGTCGCCCGAAGCGCAATTGCGTGCCGGCATCGGCATGATGTCCGCCGGCGATGCAGAAACCGGTCTGTCCTTGATGAAGAAGGCAGCCGACCTGGCGCCTCAGGACGAAGTCACGGCTACCGCATTGATCTCGGCCTACATCGAACAAAAAACGGGCAACGAGGCGTTGGCAATCGCCGAACGCTATCTGGCGCAAAAGCCAAACGATCATGCGGCTATGAACCTGATGGCTGCCACGCACTATGCGACCGGCGACCAGGCGCAGGCTGTCGCAGGCTACAAGGAGGTCTTGCAGAAGGATCCGGCCAACCTCAAAGCGCTGCAGATGCTGGCGACAATCGCCTTGCAGGATGAAGACTATGGCGGCGCGCTGGCGTACGCCAAACAAGGACTCGAAGCCCATCCGGGAGACGTTGACTTGTTGCTGGTCCGTGCTCAGGTTGCGGCCAAGAACGGCAATGATGCCGAGGTTGAATCGACTTTGCGCAAAGCTGTGGAAGACAATCCCAGTGCACCCCTGCCCAGGGCTAATCTAGCGCGCATCTATATGTTGCGGGGTGAAAACCAAAAAGCACTGGAATTGCTTTCCGACCCGGCGATGGACGCCCATGTCGAACTGGTGCGCATGCGCGGTGAGGTCAACTATCGCCTCCAGCGCTTTGACGAAGCGCAAACGGATTTTGAGGCTGTCGCTGCAAAGTCGCCCGAAGACATCGATCTCTACCGCATGTTGGCCCTCATATACGATGCCCAGCAAGATCAGGCCGGGTTACGTCGGGTACTGGACGCCATGATGCGCCTGCAGCCGGATGATGATCAGGCTTTTCTGGCCAAAGCCAGGCTGTTGGTTCTATCCGGCGATACCGTGGGTGCCGAGCGTCTGCTGGCTACCCGCGAAAATCTCGATCAATCGTCGCCACTGGTGCTGGCGACCCGTTATGCCATAGCAAGACGTAGCAAGGATGTTGAAGCTGAAGTCAGCTACGCAAAGCAGATGTTCGATCAGAATCCCATTGCCTATCACGCGGCTTTGTTGAACCGATCTTATCTGCGTGCCGGAGACGCCGAATCGGCCAAGCAGGTGCTTGTGTCTTGGCTCGATGGCCATCCGAGCGACGTCAAACTGCGCGTCGAACTGGCCAACCTTCTGCTGCAGAAGAACGAGATCCAGCAGGCTGTCGCCCATCTGCGCAAGGTGCTGGAGGTTGACGAAGCCAACCTGTTCGCGCTCAACAACCTGGCATGGATACTGACCGACCAGTCGCCGACAGAGGCACTGGGATATGCGAAGAAGGCCTACGAACTCGAGCCGGAGTCAGCCCCGGTTATGGATACCTTGGCCTTGGCCTACGCCCAGAACGATGATCGCCAGAACGCCCTGCGCATGATCGCCAGGGCGGTCGACCGGGCGCCGGACGATCCCACCTATCGCCTGCACCGCGCACAGATACGCTTTCAGTATGGCGATGTTCCGGGTGCCCGTTCGGACGTCGACGGCGTGTTGCGGCAGCGCAACCTCGCTGACTCGCTCAGGGCCGAAGCGAGTACTTTGCAGCAGCAGATCGAACAGGCGTCGAACTGACGATCGAGTAAACGGTTACGGTGTCGTGGTCGACGGGGTTTAGACTTCTAGCTGCATATCGTCGGCGATAGCAAACAGCAGTCTGCGCAGCGGTCGGCTCAGATAGCGCATCAGCGCTTTGCGCGAGATGTAGTAGGGCGCCCTCAGGCCGCGAAAGCTGATCGGCTCACCCACCTGCTCGAAGCGGATGCCGGCAAACCGTAGGTGTCGGGCCAGACGCGGTTCCATCATTGCGTAGACGCCTTCGGCACCTGCGGCCAGACCGACCGCCGAAGCCCCGAGGTACAGCCCCAGTGCAATGTGCGGGAATCGGCGTCGTTCGGTCTGCGTCCATTCGAACAATTGTTCACCCTGGCCTTCCGGGTCGAGCTGTTCTGAGGCACGCCGGCGGAACTCGCTATGGAGCGCCAGCCGCGAGATCTCTCCATAACTACCGACGCTCAGGCGGTCCGGCCGGAACGGCCCGTCGAACAAGGTGTCTCCGCAGTGTTCGACCATCGGGACCGGCGGGCGGTTGGGCGGCGACCGGTCCGTCATCACCATGCGCACGGTACCGGCGTACACCCCCGTTCTTTTGTGTTTGAGCAGGCAGTGCCGCGAGCAATCGTCATAGATGTCTTTTTCGAGCCCGTCGGGGAAACTGTTTGGATCTTCCCAACCAAGTTCGCGGCAATACACCTCATAACGCAACTTATAAACTTCTTTGCGTAATTCGTCGGTATCTGCCATGGTTATGGAAAAATACTCGCGGTAAGGCGAGACAAGATCCATCCTGGCAAGATTCCACAGCTTGGCGAGTTTTGGGATAGGATTCGCTAAATGCACTGAAATTAGACTTACAATAAAACTGCGTTTATTCCCTTTATAACGGACTTGAGGGCATGAACTTGAGTGCCGAGCCACGACGACAACAATTACGTGCGGAGCTATTTGAATGTTCGATGAGACGTTTCGCGTCTGCTTTGCGGATACCGCGTTCGGCGTGGCGTTGCATCAAAGGATTCGATATCAAGTCTTCTGCCTCGATAAGGGATTCGAAGACCCCGAGGCTTTTTCGGCGGCGCGCGAAACTGATGCCTGGGATGACCACTCGGCGCACTTCATCGTTCAGGACAAGAGTTCGCAGCAGTGGGTGGCGGCGACGCGGCTGGTGTTACCGCGACCTGATAGTCCCTTGCCCGTTGACAGTCTGGGCGCATTCGACCGGCACCTCCTTGATGATCCCAATACCAAGGTAGGCGAGATCTCGCGGTTTTGCATCATCAACAACCGTTCCCAGGTTGAAGTAAACGATTACCTTGAACCGGAACCGGACTCGTTGGATGCGTGGGGTATCGGAGCGATAGGCCGCCGCCAGCAGTTCGAGGTTACGCTGGGGATGATCCGCGCCGCCGGAATCTACGCCCTCAAGCGTGGCATCAATTACTGCATCATGCTGATCACCGATGCCTTCGCCCGCATGCTGCGTACCTTGGGTATCAAACTGAAGCAGGCGGGGCCGCCGACCGAGCACCGCGGCATGCGCACCGCCTATCTCGTCGATATGCGTGAAAGCGTGGTGCTGATGGCGCAGAAATCCACGGCAGTGAAGCGCTTCTTCCGCCGCTCCAAGCACGCCTACGTGCGCATCTCGTCAGTGGCCATGGACGATACGGTCGACTGCGTCAGCGAATACACGCCCGATCACTCGCTGTTCAATGAAACGATCTTCCGCGAATCGGTGCTGCTGCCCGCCGAGTCCGATTCGGACCTGCAGCCCAATCTCAATCTGAAGAAAGACAAGACTAACCCGCCTTTGTCAGTTCCTCGATCCTGATCCGCCATTCGGCCGGCCCGGTGTTGTGCACCGATTCACCGCTGCTGTCGACGGCGACAGTCACCGGCATATCGACCACGTCGAACTCGTAGATTGCTTCCATGCCGAGGTCTTCGAACGCAATGACCTTGGCCGAGCGAATCGCCTGTGACACCAGGTAGGCTGCGCCGCCAACCGCCATCAGATAGGCGGCCTTGTGCTTCTTGATCGCCTCGATCGCTACCGGGCCACGTTCGGCCTTGCCGACCATGCCGATCAATCCGGTCTTGGCGAGCATCATCTCGGTGAACTTGTCCATGCGTGTCGCCGTGGTCGGGCCGGCAGGACCGACCGCCTCGTTACGCACCGGATCGACCGGACCGACGTAATAGATCAGTCGATTGGTGAAGTCGACGCCGTCCGGCAAACCTTGGCCGCTATCTAACAGTTCCTGGATACGCTTGTGGGCGGCGTCGCGGCCGGTCAGCAGTTTGCCGTTGAGCAGCAGCCGGTCACCCGGCGCCCAACTACGCACCTCGTCGGCCGTCAGAGTGTCGAGGTTCACGCGTTTGGACTGTTCGCTGATCTCCCAGGTGACGTCCGGCCAGTCTTCGAGGCGTGGCGGCGTCAGCACAGCCGGGCCGCTGCCGTCGAGGTGAAACTCGACGTGGCGCGTGGCGGCACAGTTCGGGATCATGCCGATCGGCAGTGATGCGGCGTGGGTAGGGTATTCGGCGATCTTGATGTCGACCACCGTGGTCAGCCCGCCCAGGCCCTGCGCACCGATGCCCAGCGCATTGACCTTGTCGAAGATCTCGACGCGCAGTTCCTCGGTCGGGGTTTGCGGTCCGCGGGCCTTCAGTTCGTCCATGTCGATTGGTGCCATCAGCGACTCTTTTGCCAGCAGCATGGCCTTCTCGGCAGTGCCGCCGATGCCGATGCCGAGCACGCCGGGCGGACACCAGCCGGCGCCCATGGTCGGGAGCGTTTTGACCACCCAGTCGACCAGGCTGTCGCTCGGATTGAGAATCGTGAACTTCGACTTGTTTTCCGAGCCGCCACCCTTGGCGGCCAACGCGATGTCGACGCGGTCGCCGGGGACCAAATCGGTGTAGATGATCGCCGGCGTGTTGTCGCGGGTGTTCTTACGCGCGCCGATTGGCGGATCGACCATCGATGCACGCAGCTTGTTGTCGGGATGCAGGTAGGCACGACGCACGCCCTCGTTGATCATGTCGTTGAGGCTCATGTCGCCTTCGAAACGCACGTTCATACCCACCTTCAGAAAGGCGACCACGGCGCCCGTATCCTGACAAATCGGCCGGTGCCCTTCGGCGCACATGCGCGAGTTGGTCAGGATCTGCGCGAGTGCATCCTTGGCAGCCGGCGACTGCTCGCGATCATAGGCGCGACCCACTGCCTGGATATAGTCGAGCGGGTGGTAGTAAGAGATGAATTGCAGCGCATCGGCGACGCTCTGAATCAGGTCTTCCTGCTTGATCGTGGTCATAGGAGTCAACTCGTTGGTTTGCGTTCTACAACAGAAACGGGCGGGAGCAGGGTGCTCGCCGCCCGTTTGTTACCGGTCCATGCGCCGTGGCGATCAGACCTGCAGCAGCATGCGAGCGGGGTCTTCCATGCAGTTCTTGATCGTGACCAGGAACTGCACCGCCTCGCGGCCATCGATGATGCGGTGATCGTATGACAACGCCAGGTACATCATCGGACGGATGACGATCTCGCCGTTCTCGACCACCGGCCGGTCGACGATGTTGTGCATGCCGAGGATGGCGCTCTGCGGCGGATTGAGGATCGGCGTCGACAACATCGAACCGAACACCCCGCCGTTGGAAATCGTGAAGGTACCACCGGTCAGTTCATCGTAGCTCAGGCTGCCGTCTTTAGCCTTCTGGCCGAACGCCTTGATCGTACCTTCGATCTCGGCAAACGACATCTGATCAGCGTTGCGCAGGATGGGTACGACCAGGCCGCGCGGTGACCCGACGGCGACGCCGATATCGAAGTAGTTGTGGTACACGATATCGTTGCCGTCGACCGACGCGTTGACGACCGGGAACTTCTTAAGCGCCTCTACAGCTGCGCGCACAAAGAACGACATGAAGCCGAGGCGCACATCGTGGGCCTTCTCGAATGCGTCTTTGTGCTTGGCGCGCAGGTCCATTGCCTCTTTGAGGTTGACCTCGTTGAAGGTTGTCAGGATCGCCGCATTCTGCTGTGCTTCGAGCAGGCGTTCGGCGATGCGCGAACGCAGACGCGTCATGGGTACGCGCTTTTCCTGGCGCAGCCCGGCATCCTGTTCGCCACTGCTGGGTACCGATGCCCTGACGTCTGCGTCGTCCTCGGTCTGCTGCGCGCTGTCGAGGAAGGCCATGACGTCCGATTTCAGGATGCGTCCGTTCTTGCCGGTGCCCTTGATCTTGCTGGCATCGACGTTCAGTTCCTTGACCAGGCGGCGCACCGCCGGCGTCAGCACTTGGTCGCCGGCATCTTCACCGGCGGACGCTGCAGGCGAAGCTGCTGCCGGTGCAGGTTCTGCTGCTGCGGCAGTCTCTTCGACCTTGTCAGGCGATGTCGGCGGCTCGGTGACCGGCTCAACCGCTGCTTCGGCGCCGGCCTCGACGATCGCCAACAGTTCATCGGCAGTCACTACGGCGCCTTCGTCGACCTTGGCCTCACGCAATACGCCGGCTACCGGCGACGGGACTTCGAGTACGACCTTGTCGGTTTCCAGGTCGACGAGGTTTTCATCGCGTGCGATGGCCTCGCCGGGTTTTTTGTGCCAGGTAAGTACCGTCGCATCGCTGACGGATTCCGGCAATGTAGGTACACGTACTTCGGTCGACATATTCAGCCCCTTCGGTTCATTTTCGGATCGCGGCGCCCGGTCAGCGCATCGTCCACGAGTTTCTCTTGCTCTTCTTGGTGCACCTGGAAGTAACCGGTTGCCGGTGCAGCGGCAGACGGCCTGCCGACATAGATCAGTTCACGTTTGCCATTGTGCAGCGTATGGAAACGGTGCTTGATCTGATCCCATGCACCTTGGTTTTGCGGTTCTTCCTGACACCAGACAAACAACTTGGCGTTGGGATAACGTGCCACCATGGCCTCGAAGTCATCCCGCGGAAATGGATACAACTGCTCGACGCGAACCAGCGCAACGTGGTTCAGTTCACGCGTGCGGCGTGCCTGCAGCAAGTCGTAGTACACCTTGCCGGTACACAGCACTACCTGCGTAATCTGGCTTTCGTCGATCGGATCGATTTCGTCGATCACGTTTTCGAAGCGACCATGGGTCAACGAATCGAGCGATGAGGTTGCCAATGGATGACGCAGCAGGCTCTTCGGCGTCATCACTATCAGCGGATGACGGAACGGTCGCAGCATCTGGCGGCGTAGCAGGTGATAGATCTGCGCCGGCGTCGTCGGTACGCACACCTGGATGTTGTGCTCGGCGCACAATTGCATGTAGCGCTCGAGGCGGGCAGAGGAGTGTTCCGGCCCCTGGCCTTCATAGCCGTGCGGCAACAACATCACCAGCCCGCAGTAAAGGCCCCACTTGGCGCCGGCCGACGTGATGAACTGATCGATCACTACCTGGGCACCATTGGCGAAATCGCCGAACTGGCCTTCCCAGATCGTCAGCGCCTTCGGGTCGGCTGTGGCGTAGCCGTATTCGTAGGCAAGCACTGCTTCTTCGGACAGCACCGAGTCGATCACGGTGAAGTTCGGCTGACCTTTGTGTAGGTGGCGCAGCGGTATATAGCTGGCGCCGGTGTCCTGGTTACGCAGCATCGCGTGGCGATGGAAGAAGGTGCCGCGACGGCAGTCTTGTCCGGAGATACGAATCGGCACGCCCTGGTCGAGCAGCGTGGCGTAGGCCATGTTTTCGGCGAAACCCCAGTCGGCGAGCTTGTCGCCTTGTGCCATCAAGCGACGGTCTTCCATGATGCGTTTGACCCGCGGGTGCAGGTTGAAATCACCTGGCGGGGTGACGATCTGGCCGGCGAGCGCCTCGAAGCGTTCGGCATCGAATCCGGTATCGGCCGGATCCGTCCAACGTACGCCACGATACTTCGTCCAGTCGACGTGCAACGGGTTGTCGACCCTACACACCGTTGGGCGGCCAACGCAGTGACCGCGCTCGAACTCGGCGCGAATGTCTTCGACGTATTTCTGAGCTTCTGCCGGCGTGACCAGTTGGTCGGCGATCAGCTGATCGGCATAGGCTGCGCGCGTCGGCTGATGGTTGCGGATCTTCTGATACATCATCGGCTGCGTAACCGCCGGTTCGTCGGCCTCGTTGTGGCCGTGGCGACGGTACGAAATCAGGTCAATCACGACATCCTTGCGGAACCGGTTGCGGTAGTCGATCGCCATCCGGGTGACGAAGATAACCGCTTCCGGGTCATCGCCGTTCACATGGAAGATCGGTGCCTGAACCATCTTCGCCACGTCGGTGCAGTACGCGGTCGAGCGGCTGTCCAGCGTGTTGCTGGTGGTGAAACCGATCTGGTTGTTGATCACGATGTGCACGGTGCCGCCGACCGTATAGCCACGCGCCTGCGACATGTTGAACATTTCCATGTTCACGCCCTGTCCGGCGAAGGCCGCATCACCATGCAGGATGATCGGCAATACCTGTTCGCCTTTGCGGTCGCGCCGGCGTTGCTGGCGTGCGCGTACCGAGCCGTGGATAACCGGGCTGATGATCTCCAGGTGCGAGGGGTTGAAGCCGAGCGTGATGTGCACCAGGCCTCCGGGGGTGTCGACGTCGTTTGAGAAACCTTTGTGGTACTTCACGTCGCCCGACGACAGGATGCCTTCATCGATCGCCTGACGGCGCCCCTCGAACTCATCGAATATCTGCGCCGGCGGTTTGCCGATGATATTCGTCAGTACATTGAGGCGGCCGCGGTGCGCCATGCCGATCACGACTTCACGCGATCCGTCGCGGCCGGCGCGCTGAATCAGCTCGTCGAGCATCGGGATCAGAGACTCGCTGCCCTCAAGAGAGAAGCGCTTCTGGCCGACATAACGGGCATGCATGAACTTTTCGATGCCTTCCGCCGCGGTCAGCAGGTGCAGAATCCAGCGGCGCTGGTCGTCGTCCAGCTCCGGTTTGACACGGTAGAACTCGAGCCGCTGTTGAATCCAGCGTTTCTCTTCCGTGTTGGTGATATGCATGTACTCGGAACCAACGTTGCCGGTATAGGCTTCGCGCACCAGGTCGAGAATGTCTTTCAGCGGCAGCTGGTCGGGGGCGAACAGTGAACCGGTGTTGAACACCGCGTCCATGTCGTCTTGCGCGAGCCCGTAGTACGAGGGCTGCAGGTCGGGTAGCGGGAAGTTCTGTTTGAGATTCAGGGGGTCGAGGTTGGCATTCTGGTGGCCGCGTACGCGGTAGGCGTTGATCAGCCGCAGCACCTTGGCCTGGCGTTCGGCGGCAGCCGCAGATAGCCCGCTGCTGCACGGCATACGCGATTTGGCGTCGGTGGCCAGTTGAAGGAAGTCTTCCTGGACCCGACGGTGCGAGAAATCGGGCGTATCCCCGCCGTTGACCGGGGGCAGCTTCTCGAATGTTTTGCGCCAGTTTTCAGGAACACTGTTCGGATCTTCGAGGAACGCTTCGAACAGATCTTCGATAAAAGGCGCATTGGCGCCGTAAAACGCAGACGAGCGGCGTAGACGGTCGAGAAACTCGGACATTTTAGGACGACCACCCAAAGTTGTGGCAAAAAAGCGAAAATTCCCGGGTGACCGGGAGGTTACAAGGAGTCTAGCACAGCGATTTTCCGCCAATAGGTCGATAAATTTTTATTAGGACCATTGTCTGAACGGGGGGATACTGTTTTTTTTAAACAGATCATGGATTGGCCGGATTTCATTGCTAAAATCAGTCACATGGGAACTCAGGCGCCAATGTTGTTTGGAGGACGAGTGGACATTTTTTCGCTCGAGGCGGATTTGGCATTTTTTGAGGCCAGGCTATCGCTGGCCAGAGATACCGAAGACACCTGTTATCAGCGCGCGCAGATCAAGACCTACCAGACGTTGGGTAAACTGATCGGCGAGACGCTGGATACCTTGCGGCCGCAGAAACCGGCGAAGCCGAAAGCGACGCGGCGTCGCAAGCCTGCCGGCAAGGCCAAGGCCACCGGCTGAGCCGGTCGGCATAGCCTCTACATGCGGTGCGAGGCGCCGCGCTTCACCCTTTGTCGCCCAGTGGCGGTGACAACCCCAGCAGGTTGCGGATGTCGGCCCATATGGCATGCAGTGCCGGTATCAGCAACAGCACCACGAAGGTCGACGCGATCGTTCCGAAGCTCAGCGCAATCGCCATAGGCACCAGGAACAGCGCCTGTGTCGAGGTCTCGAACAACATCGGGAACAAGCCGGCGGTAGTGGTCAGTGAGGTCAGCACGATCGGACGAAAGCGGCCGCGGGCCGCGTCGCGTAATGCGTTGGCCGGGTCGATCGGTCGCAGCTCGTTGTAACGCAAAGTCAGCACCAATGCGCCGTTCACAACGAGTCCGCCCAACGCGATCATGCCGAATACGCTCACGGAGCTCAGGTCGAAACCCAACATGATGTGCCCGGCCACGGCGGCCGCGACCGAGTAGGGGATGGTCAACATGATGATCACCGCCTGGGCATAGCTGCGGAACAAGGCAGCGGTCAGTGCGAAGATGGCCAGCAGCGACCACATCAAGCCGTCAAGAATGCCGTTGAGTGCCTGCTCCCTGTCGCGGCGGCCACCGCTGAATCCCCATTCCAGGCCGGGAAAGCGCGCGCTTATTTCCGGCAGGATCTGAGATTCGAGCAGGTTGCGTATCACGCGGGTGTTGGCGGTCTTGCTGTCGAAGCTGCCTGTGACCGTCAGCGTGCGTTTTCCGCCTTCGCGATAGATGGCGTTGTACGCTTTGCCTTCGCTGAAGGTGGCCGCGACGCTTAACGGCATTTCCACCCCGTCGCGGCCGCGCACGATCAGTCGCCCGATATCTTCCACAGTTCGGCGGTTGGCGTGGGCCAGGCGCACCATCACTTTGAGTTCGTAGCCGTCGCGAATAAAGCGAAACGCTTCGGCCCCATAAAAGGCGTTGCGGATCTGTCGCCCCAACGAGGCTTCGGTCAGGCCGATTGCCCGGCCTTGAGGTGTCAGCTTGAACTCGATCTGACGCTTGCCTTCGCCGGTTCCGTCACTGATATCGACCACGCCGGATATCTGGCTTAGCTCATCGGCGAGTTCTCGCGCGGCGGCCTCCAGCAAAGGCGTTGAGACGTGCGACAGATTGATTCGCAGTCCTTGATTCCCGCCGGGCCCGACCAGGTATTCAAAGAACAGCGACTTGGCTTCCGGCAGGTCGCCCACTTCTTCTCGCCAGATACGCGTGAACTCTTCTTGGGTGAATGGGCGTTGATCGTCGGGAACCAGGTAGACGTTGACATCGCCGTAGCTCGCGCGTCGCCAGCCAGCACGGGTAAACCAGCTCTCGATATGTTCTTCTCGATTGCCGAGCCGGTCGACCGCGCGCAATGCAGCGGCTTCGATGCGCGCGACCACGGCGCGTGTTTCGTTGAGCGAGACATCCACCGGGAGCTCGACCTCTGCGTCGACCCGGTTTCCCGGGATCTGCGGATTCCATGACAGATCGATGCGCCCTGACTGGAACCAGATGACAACGATCGCCATCAGACCGCTGAACACGAGCACTGTCAGATAGCGTTCGCGGATCGCCAGGTTGAGCGTGCGCATGAACAGGCCATCGCGCAGATGATCGAGACTGTCCGCAATGCGATCGTGGAAACGCTTGGTTCGCTTGAAACGACCAACGAACGATTGCCATGCCGACGGCTTGGCACGTTGCGGCGAGTTCAGGTGCGCCGGCAAGACGAGCAGCGCCTCGATGACCGACACGGCGAACACCACGCTGGCGACGATCGGCAGGTGTCTGAGGTACTGGCCGGTCGAACCCGGCACGAAGATCAACGGTACGAACGCGATGATGTTGGTGCCGACAGCGTACAGCACGGGCACCACCATCTCGCGCACACCATCGGCAACGGCCTCGCGTATCGGCACGCCGATCTCGCGTTTGGCGAAGATGTTTTCGCCGACGATGATGGCATCGTCGACGACGATGCCCAAGGTCAGGATGAACGCGAACATCGAGATCATGTTCAGGGTCACATCGACTTCGGGCAGCAAGGCGAAACTGCCGATGAAGACGACCGGGATCGATACCGCAACCCAGAACGCCAGGCGTGCGTTCAGGAAGATGCCGAGCGTCAGCACCACCAGCGCCAGGCCGATAGCGCCGTTCTTCAATAGAATGTCGCGACGCTCGGCATAGCGTTCCGAGCGGTCATTGTGAATGCTGACCTCAATGCTGTCCGGCAGCTCGCGGTTCCATGCCTCAACCATCTCGCGCAGCTTTGCGGCGAGCACCACCGGGCGTTCCTTCTCTGTCTGATAGACATCGAGCCGGCTGCCCGGCCGGCCATTGAACTGAAACAGCAGGCCGGTACCGGCGAAGCCGTCGACCAGTCGGGCGATATCGCCCAGCACGACATTCGAGCCGTCGTCCAACACTTTGACCGGGATGGTGGCGAACTCCTGCGCGCGAATCCGTCGACCTTCGGTCCTCAACAAGATGGCACCGTCGTTGGTGTAGATCTGTCCGGCAGGTATATCGCGCGCGGAATCGCGCACGGTTCTGGCGATCTCCGCCAACGTCAGATCGAGTGCCCGCAGCTGCTGTTGATCGATATTGATGTTGATCTGTGGGTCACGACGACCGCGGATATCGATCTCGGAAACCCCGGGCAGCAGCTGGATTTCGCGCCGCAGTTTCTCGCTCAGTTCGAACATGTCGTTGGGCGAAATGTCGGCGGCGATGGCAATGCTGACGACATAGATGCCGTGTTCCCGCAGACTGACCTGCGGCGGTTCGATGTCGTCGGGAAACGAGGTGATGCGAGAAACGGCGCTTCGCACATCCTGCAACACTTCGGTCGGTTCCGCGTCATCGCTGAGTTCCGCCGTCACGCTGCCTGCCGCGACGTTCGCCGTCGACTCCACTTTCGCAATACCGCTGATGCCGGCGATCTCTTTTTCGATCGCGACTACGATCCCTTCTTCGACCTCTTTGGGGGTGGCGCCCGGGTAACGTACGGTGACCTGCACCGAATTCAGTGAGAAGTCCGGGGTGATCTCTTGGCGAATCTCCGAAAAGCCGAGGATGCCACCGAGGAGCAATGCAAACATCAACAGGTTGGCGGCGACGGGGTTGCCCGCCATCCAGGTCACCAGTGCAAAACGGCGATCCGGTTCAGTCATCCCTTGAGCCTTCGGACGCAGCGTCATCGAGCAACTCGCCGGTTTCCACGTCGACCTGTCTGGAGCGTACCTGCGCACCCGTGATCAAGCCGCCGATTCGACTGACGACGACGCGATCGCCGGGCTCTACAGTGTTTACGTCGAGCAGAAAGTGCTGCCCCGACTCCCAGCGTACCTCGGCCGCACGCACCTGCAGTCGGTCTTCGGCATCCACGACCCACACCTTTCGGTTGTCGCGCAAGGCGCGCCGCGGCACCTTGATCACCTGCGGCATGTCACCGGCCTCTATCGTCGCCTCGACATAGCTGCCCAACAGCAGCTTGTCGCGCGACTGCGCGTCGATCGGCACGGATGCGATGGCCCCGGCCAAGCGGGAGTCGGCAGCAAGATCGGCACGGATGCGGATGATTTCGCCAAGCACTTCGCCGTCGTGGGTCCGCACACGCACGGTGGAACCCGGTGCGCCGTTGCTGCGCGCCTTCAGGTAAGCGATCCTTGCGGGTAACGAACGCAGCTCGATCCAATACTCGTCGGCCCTGGCAACGCGTCCCACCAGTTCGCGCGCGGCAACGACTTCGCCGGTGACGCGGACGCGCTCGAGAACGATCACATCGTAGGGCAGGGACAGGGTCGTGCGTTGCAGGTCGAGTTCGGCCTGTTCGAGTTGATTGCGTGCCGCCTCGAGTTCCGCCTGGACCTGGCGCAATTGAGGTTGGCGCAGCGCGAGCGCCTCGGACTCGGCATCGAACTTGAGGCTGCCGCCGAGGCTGGCCAATTCCTCCTGCGCCACGACACGCCGGCCCTTCTCCAAGGCCATGTCGGCCTGCGCCTTGGCGATCTCGGCCTTGGCGGCGTCAACCGCGAGTTCGTAGTCGGCACGCTCGATCTGCAGCACCTGCGTGTTTGCGGCGATGTGGCCGCCGGGTTCGAAGTCCGGGTGCATCTGCACTATTCGCCCGCCTACCTGGGGGCGGATCTCCAGTTGCAGTGCGCTGCCCACGGTGCCTGCGGCTTCGAGCGTAAGCGGATAGGCATTGGGCGAGGAGTCGATGACATCGACCAACGGCGTCGGCGCGGTCGGTCGCTCGCGTTTGCTGGTCGGCGCCGTCTGCAACAGCTGCCAGCCGATAAACACAAAGCCGACGGCCAACGCAGCGAATACGACAAGGCGTGCGAGGGTCGTCGATTTCATGTCGGCTCCTGTGGCTGCGGACTGCCCAGCGCATGATGCAAGCGAAGCCGCGTGCGTGCCAGTTCCGCCTGCAAGGCCAGGTGATCACGCTGTTGTTGCTGCAGGCTGCGCAGTGCCTCGAGCACCGGCAGATAATCGCTGACGCCACGGCGGTAGCGGCGCTGGGTGGCATCGAGCAGGGCCTTCGCCGTCTGCAATCGCTGCAACGACAACTCGATGCGTTGTCGCAGGCTGGCTTCCTCGTGCAACAGGTCGTCGATGCCGAGAACGATCTCGATCCAGTCGCGCAGGTAGCGTTCGCCGGCGGCTACCAGGTCGGCACGACGCTCGGCAGCGATGGCGTGTTTGCTGCCACTGTCGAACAGGGTCAACGCGGCAGCAATCGCCGCCGATACGATGCGCTCGAAGTCACCCGACACGGTCCTGGCGATGGCGCTACCGGAAAGCGACAGTGTCGGCCATCGATCCGCCAGTGCCGCCGCAAAACGCGCATCGGCGGCTTCCAGGCGCGCGCGCTGCGCACGCAGATCGGCGCGTTCGTCGAGCAGGTCAACGGGTTGTAGCGGGGGAAATGTCGACACGATCGTCGGCAGGTTGTCATCGGTGTAGGGCAGCTCTTGGTCAGGTGTCGTGCTGGCGACACGCCGTAGTGCATTGCCGGCGAGCCGACGGTCGCGGTTGGCGACCGGGATATCCTGACGCAGGCCGGCCAGTTGGTCGCGCTGCTGCAATACATCGACGCTGGATGTCAGCCCCTGGGTGAAACGCAGCTCGATCAGGCGCAGCAGTTCCTGCGCAATGTCGATCTGCTTGTTCAACAGTATCAGGCGTTGCGTGGCTTCGGCATCGTCGATCGCAGCCAGGGCAAAATCCAGTGCGAGGTCGGAGCGGTTCTGCACGAGATCGGCTTCGGCGGCGGTTAGTTCGCGTTGCGCAGCGCGCACACGGTCGCCCAGCGCCCCGTTGATGTCGATCGGCAGGTCGGCATCGATGCCGACCGCTTGACGATCTGAGCCGTCGCCTGATTGATCTTCAATCGAGGCATTGGCGAAGCCGTCGACGGTCAGGCCGCGGTTGGCGCGTGCCTGATCGAGTCGCGCCCGGGCTGCGTCGCGCTCGGCCTGCAGGCGTCGCAGTTCGGCGTTGGCTGCCAGGGCCCGTTCGACAGCGTTGGCCAGATCATCCGCCAACGCACGCTGCCACCACGCGATGCGTTTGTCGCTGTTGTCGGGCGGCGCAAGCTCGATGCTGAAAGTTGCCTCGTCGCCCGGCTGCGGCAAAGCCGGGCGTTCCAGGCCGGAAGAGCAGGCGCCGAGCGCCACCACGACGATGATGGCCGTTGCCGGGAGGTGCAGATGTCGGCGCGGCGACAAGTCAGCGGGTCTCCATGGTTGTTCGGTGTTCTCGTTCTTGTGGCCTGCGCATCCGTTGCAGCCCTGCGATTACAGAAACAGCAATTTGATGATAAAGGCTGACAGCGCGACGTACAGCACCCGGCGGATCAGGGTTTCGCCGTGCGAAATCGTGGTATGTGCGCCCAGCCAGCCGCCGATCGAATTGCCGACCGCCAGGCCGAGGCCGGTCCACCACAGGAGTTCGAGTTGCGAGGCGAACACCGCCAGCGCGATCACGGTGTAGACCAGCACGATGAACACTTTGTGCATGTTCACCCGTACCAGGTCGAGCCCCATGACCTTGTGCAGGATCGGCATCAGGATGAATCCGACTCCGATCTGAATGAAGCCACCCCAGAAACCGGCACCGATCATCAGCACATGGCCCCACACCAGGTTTTTCGGCTGCTGCGCGGTATCGGTCGGCTTGACCTTGTCGTGCCCGGTGGCCATCAGGATCAGCACTGCGATCATCACCAGTGCGACCACGCGGTCGAACCATTCGCCCTGCAGTTTTACCCCGACCGAGGCGCCGCCCAGCGCACCGAGCGCCGCGGCCGCCGCCAGGCTCAGGCCCAGTTTGAAATCGGCATATCCGCGGCGCTTGAAGGTGGTCACCGCGGTGACGTTCTGCGCCAGGATGGCGATGCGGTTGGTGCCGTTGGCGACCGGGCCGGGGATGCCCATGAACAGCATGATGGGTACGGTCAGCAGCGAACCGCCGCCGGCCATGACGTTCAACCAGCCGGCGAGGATGCCGACCAGGGCGAGAATCAATATCTGCCAGATTTCCACGGGTGTTACTCAAAGACCTTCGATAGAGCGGAATGGGGTACGGGGATCGATCGTGCAGCGTCAGTCAGGGTCGTCTGCGATGCAACGCGTCTCTCCCTGTTCGTTGCGCAGCTGGGCGATATCGCGCGCCGGCGGTGCGCCGAACATGCGGCGGTACTCGCGGCTGAATTGTGAAGCACTTTCGTAGCCGACGCGATGCGCGGCGGAGGCGGCATCCTCGAGGTTGGCCAGCATCAGCCGGCGTGCCTCCTGCAGCCGCAGTTGCTTGTGATACTGCAACGGTGTCATGCCGGTCATCTGTTTGAAGTGCTGGTGCAACGACGACTTGCTCATGCCGGCCACATCGGTCAGCACGGTCATGCTGAACGGTTGATCGAGATGGTCCTTCAGCCAGCCGATGGCGCGCACGATCTGATGGCTGTGGCTATCGGCTGCGGCGGCCTGACGCAGTCTCGCACCGAGCGATCCGGTCAACACCCGGTACAGCAGTTCGCGTTCGACGATAGGTGCCAGTACCGGGATGTCGTCCGGCGTATCGAGCAAGCGCAGCAGACGCAGCGCCGCGTTCTGGATATCGACGTTCAGGCTATCGACCCCGATCGCACGACTGAGCGGCTCGCTGCGGTAAGACTGCGGCAGCGCCGCGGTCAGTTCACCGATCTTCAGCGGATCGATGTCGAGTGCCAGGCCGAGATACGGCCGTTGCGGACTGGCCTCACTGATCCGCGCGAGTATCGGCAGGTCGACCGACGAAACCAGGTAGTGGCGGGCGTCGTAGTCGTAGGCGTCGTCGGCGACCAGCAGGCGCTTGGCGCCCTGGGCGAGCATGGCGAACACCGAGCTGATGATCGAGCAACTCGGGGCGCCGGTCGATGAACCGCGAAACAAGTGCAGGCCGGCGATCGGCGTGTCGAAGGTGCCGTCGTGCGGACAGTGTCGCGCAATGATCTGCGCGAGTTCGGCACGCTGGCTTTCGTGGGTCTGCGCCTGGGCTGCCGGGAGGGGTGCCGGCGCGGGGCATGTGGCAAGGGTGGTCATGTCGGCAGCGTACCGGATTTACGATGCGGCGACGAGCGTTCGCCCCCGTTGTTGTGGAGGATCAGGCAATAAGTTCGCAGTTTTGGGTAGTTGCGTGGCGCGCGGTTCGGCACAGACTGGCCGTACCTTCCTGCCAGGCGATTTATCGTCTGTTACCCGACTGCAACCAGGAGTTGTCTGATGATCGGATTGACAGTGAACGGCGAACGGCGCGATGTCGACGTCGACCCGGATACCCCCCTGCTGTGGGTGTTGCGTGACAGCCTGCAGCTCACCGGCACCAAGTATGGCTGCGGCAAGGGCCTGTGCGGCGCCTGCACGGTGCACATGAACGGCTCGCCGGTGCGCTCCTGCTCGATACCGCTGTCGGCGGCCGCGGGTGCCGATATCACCACCATCGAGACCATCGCGAACGACCCGGTCGGCCAGGTCGTGCAGACCGCCTGGCGGGCGCGCGACGTCGTGCAATGCGGTTACTGCCAGTCGGGCCAGATCATGAGCGCGGTCGCGCTGCTCAAGCGCAACCGGCAACCGAGCGACAGCGATATCGACACCGCGATGAACGGCAACATCTGCCGCTGCGCGACCTATGTGCGGATCCGTGCCGCGATCCATGATGCCGCCAAGGCGCTGGGCTGAGGAGATCACGATGCGAGCCAAGACAACTTCGATCGAAAACGTCAGTCGCCGTCGCTTCCTGCAGGCAGGCGCAGGCTTGACTCTCGGTCTGTTCATGCCCGGCATCGTCGGCGCCGAGGTGCAGGCGGGGCCAGGCAAGGCAGGCAGCGCGGCGGTCGGCGACATGATCTTCGAACCCAACGCGTTCCTGCGCATCGGCAGCGACAACACCGTCACGGTGATCTCGAAACATCTCGAGATGGGGCAGGGTGCCTATACCGGCTTGGCGACGCTGGTCGCCGAAGAACTCGATGCCGACTGGTCTCAGATCCGCGTTGAGGGTGCGCCGGCCGATGCTGCACGTTACAACAACCTGTTCTGGGGGCAGGCGCAGGGCACCGGCGGCAGTACCGCGATGGCGAACTCCTGGGAGCAGATGCGCAAGGCAGGCGCCGCAGCGCGCGCGATGCTGATCGCTGCGGCCGCCAGCCTGTGGCAGGTGTCGGCAACACAGATCAGTGTGCGCGATGGCGTCGTGCAGCATGCGGCTTCGGGCAAGTCGGCAACGTTCGGCGAACTAGCCGAAGCGGCGGCCGGGCAGCCGGTGCCGAGCGAAGTCACGCTCAAGGCACCGCAAGACTTCCGC
The DNA here is from genome assembly GCF_002009425.1 of Thiosocius teredinicola. Taxonomy (NCBI): domain Bacteria; kingdom Pseudomonadati; phylum Pseudomonadota; class Gammaproteobacteria; order Chromatiales; family Sedimenticolaceae; genus Thiosocius; species Thiosocius teredinicola. The sequence continues at coordinate 3,511,855 of NZ_CP019936.1, read as the reverse complement.
CTGATCGGCAAATCGGCGCCGCGTGTCGATAGCGACGCCAAGACCGACGGCACGGCGCAGTTCACCCAGGATGTGCAGCTGCCGGGCATGTTGGTCGCCGTGGTTGCCCATTCGCCGCGCTTCGGCGGCAGGGTCAAGGCGTTCGATGCCGCTAAAGCCAAGGGCATCAACGGCGTCGTCGATGTCGTGCAGATACCGCAAGGTGTTGCCGTATTGGCCAACGACACCTGGTCGGCGAAGAAAGGTCGCGATGCCTTGCAGATCGAGTGGGACGACAGCGGTGCCTTTGCACTCGGCAGCGACGCACTCATGGCGCAGTACCGTGAAACCGCCGAACAGCCGGGCCTCAACGCGCGCAACGATGGCGATATCGCTGCGGCGTTTTCCGCTGCTGCCGAAACCGTTGAGGCCGCGTTCGAGTTTCCGTATCTCGCGCATGCGGCGATGGAGCCGATGAACTGCGTGATGCAGCTGAGCGAGCAGGGATGTGAAATCTGGAATGGCGAGCAACTGCACACCGGCGATCAGCATGCCGTGGCTGCAGTGTTCGGCCTCAAACCCGAACAGGTCACGATTCATACCTTGTATGCCGGTGGCAGCTTCGGCCGTCGTGCCTGCAAGGATTCGGACTACCTGGTCGAGTCTGCGCAGATCGTCAAGGCTCATGGCGGCAGTGCGCCGGTCAAGCTGGTGTGGTTGCGCGAAGACGATATGCATGGCGGTTACTACCGACCGGCGTTCTATCACACCCTGAAGGCGTCGCTGGGCAAGGACGGTGAACTGACCGGCTGGCATCACCGGCTGGTCGGCCAATCGATCGTTACCGGCTCGCCGTTCGAGAAGATGTTGTTGAAGGACGGAATCGATGCGGTGTCGGTCGAGGGCGCATCGACCCTGCCTTACGCGATACCGAACCTGTGGGTCGATCTGCATTCACCGACCGATGTGGGTGTGCCGGTGCTGTGGTGGCGCTCGGTGGGCTCGTCACATACCGCGTTCTCGACCGAAGCGTTCTTCGACGAGGTTGCGCAAAAGGCCGGTAAGGACCCGGTCGAATGGCGGCTTGCGATGCTCGACAAGCATCCGCGCCATGCCGGGGTGTTGAAGCTGGCGGCCGAGAAGGCCGGTTGGGGAACGCCTTTGCCTGCTGCAGACGGTGTGCGTCGCGGTCGCGGTATCGCGGTGCACGAGTCGTTCAACAGCTTCGTTGCACAGGTTGCCGAGGTATCGGTCAAACCGGATGGCTCGGTCAGAGTCGATCGAATCGTGTCGGCAGTCGACTGCGGTATCGCGATCAACCCGGACAATGTGCGTGCCCAGGTCGAAGGTGGTGTCGGTTTTGCGTTGTCGTCCGTATTGCACGGTGCCATCACGCTCAAAGACGGCGTCGTCGAGCAGGACAACTTCGATAGCTATGCGCCGATCCGTATCGACGAGATGCCGCAGGTCGAGGTGCACATCATGCCGTCTGCCGAACCACCGACCGGCATCGGCGAACCCGGTGTGCCGCCGGTCGCGCCGGCTGTGGTCAATGCGATCGCGGCGGCAACCGGCAAACGTCTGTACAGCCTGCCGATCGATAGCGCTTCTTTGGCCGCCTGAGCGGAGCTCTGCAATGGATACGCTCGATTCACAGGTCCTGGATGCCACCCGCCGCTGGGCGGCCGAAGGGTGTCGCTTCGTGTTGGTCAGCGTCGTTCGCACCTGGGGTTCGGCGCCGCGCCAGCCCGGCGCATGGATGGCGATCGATCAACGCGGTCGCGTGCATGGTTCGGTCTCCGGCGGTTGTGTCGAAGAAGATCTGATTGCACGCATCCGCAGCGGCGAGTTCAGCGACGGAAGGACGCAGTTGATTCGATACGGCGTCACCCGCGATGAGGCGTTGCGTTTCGGTCTGCCATGCGGCGGTACGCTCGAACTGTTGATCGAAGCGGCACCGGATGTTGATCTGCTGGAAGCGATGAGCAAGCGCATCGCAAACGGCGAACGGCTGCAACGGCGTGTCGATCTGCTCAGCGGAGAGGTATCGCTGCAACCTGCCGACGGTCGATCGCGAACAACCTGGGATGGGCGCGTATTCAGCACACCGCATGGTCCGGCGCTACGCCTGCTGTTGGTTGGGGCGGGGCAGATCGCACGTTTCCTGGTGCCGATGGCACAGGCGCTCGGTTACCGGGTCACCGTCTGCGATCCACGTGAAGAATACACGTCGGAATGGGATGTGCCGGGATGCGAGTTGCTGCGCGCAATGCCGGACGACGTGATTATCGAACGCGGTCTGGATGCCGGTAGTGCGGTCGTTACCTTGACCCACGATCCCAAGCTCGACGACATGGCGCTGATCGAGGCTTTGCGCTCGCCGGCTTTCTTTGTCGGTGCACTGGGCTCGCGTAAGACCAATGCCACGCGGCGTGCGCGCTTGCGTGACTATTGCGAACTGTCGCAGCAGCAGGTCGATCGTTTGCATGGGCCGGTGGGGCTGCCGATCGGCAGCCATACTCCGCCCGAGATCGCGGTGTCGATCATCGCCGAGATCACGGCAGTCAAGAACTCAGTGAGTGATGGTATTGCGCAGTCTTCCGCCGGCGCCGAAGACGCCGTGCGATACCGGCTTGCGACCTAGCGCAATGCGTGTCGAATATCCCGCGTCGCCAGGCGGCGTTGTTTCGGCATTGCGCCCAGGCCGTCTGCTGAACCGTTGCTTTGTCGGGCCGTTCTCGAACGCATCGTCAGTAGGGGGTTGATCACCCTCAGTTCTCGGCCGGGCATTCAGTGATTTTGGCCTCTTCTTCCGGCCAGACGATGCGTTCATCGGCATCGATCACGACCGGATACTTGCCGCAGCGCCATGCACTGTGAAACAGCAGCTTGCCCGCCGCATCGATAGCGCCGTAGTTGCCGTGCTTGACGATGATGGCGCGTTGTTCGGAAAAACTGTCGGCACGCTCATAGTCGGCAGGGATCACGAGTGCGCCGGTCTTATCGACGAAGCCGTAGCGTGCTGTGCGGTCATCTTGACTGAACGGTTTGGCGACAGCGAGTCCACCGACCATGGGCTCAATCGTTTCGTAGGGCAGCAATGCGCTGCGCTTGCCGCTGCTGTCGATCAGTTGCACACCGGGATTGTCGTAGCTGCCAGCTGTAACCGTGACGGTGCCTTCGGAGAACGGTTTATCGATACGTCCCGGCAGCGTCACGCGCGGTTTCCAGTCGAAGCCGTAGTAGACGGTTTGGTCTTCACCCTTGTCGTTGCTTTCGACGCGGTAGAGCCAGTAGTCCGGGTTGTCATCGAGCGGGGAAAGCGGCATGTCGGCACTCGACACGCGCCCCGCGGTATCGATCAACACGTCTTCATCGGCAATGATCTCGCGGGAGATCGGCGAGCGGCTCAGGTCGTGGAACTTGAAAAAGCCCGGCTGTACCAGCCATTCGCCGTCTGTGCCCATCAACCCGACCTGTTCGTCCGTGGTCAGTTCGAACCACCCGTTGTCGGTATAACGGATGTTCTTGTAGATCGGCGGCAGCAGGATCTTGCCGTCGACCGACATCAGGCCGGTCCGGTACGCGCCCTGCGCGGTGATCAGCAACAGTCCGGTTTCGCGTTGCACCGATATCTTGTCATACCGGGGTGCGGACAGGACTTCGCCGGTCGGCGACAGCAAGCCGTAGAGGCTGTGGTTCCAGCCATCATTATTCTTTTCGTTCTGGCTGATCTTCCAACCGAGAAAGCTATTGTTCCACTTGAGTGCTTCCGGGGTACGGTCGTAGGTGGCGGGCACGACCCAGCTACCGAGTGTGTCGACCAATCCCCATTTATTGCCGTCTTCCGCCGGCTTGAGTCCAGCGTGTGTCTTGGAATAACCGAAGTAGCCGGGTTGCTCGATGGATTGGTACTGCTCGCCGGTGGCGAGGTTGAGTTCGATGCGCTCGCGCTCGCCGTTCTCACGGTCTTTGACAATGGCGGCCCGGTTGGCGGTGACCACGCCGGCGAAACGGAAACCTTCCGGGATCTCCCGTGTGTTGCCCTTGGCGCCGACCAGCAATTCCTTCTCACCGTTGCGCGCGCGTGCCACGCCCTTGACGAAGGGTTGAAGGCGCGTGAACGTCGGGGCAAGCAGCCAGTTGCCGGATGCATCGATGCTGCCGTAGCCGCCGGCCGTCTTCATTACCATCGGCCCATACACTTCGGGCAGTGTGCTGCCATATTCCAGGAGCAGCGGGTCGTAGCGCCATTCGTCCTTGTGGACGATGCGGTGATCGTAGGTAACGATGGCGACGTCACCATCTGCACCGACCAGCAGGGCCAGTGGCAGCGTCGGTGCCGCTTCGGCATCTGCATGCTGCTCAGGCTTGATCAGCATGGCCCAGTCGTAGGGCGCGGCAGCCTCACTGCTATCGCTGGATATGACGACGCCGGTGGGGTCGAAAAGGGTGAATGCCGTGGCTGTCGGTCGTTTGGCCGACGCCGCCGCCGTGTCCTGAATCAGCAGGTGATCGCCGACCTGGGCAACCTCGGGTATCGAGAAGGGCACCTGTTGAGGCGTGCCTTTGTCGTGGATGGCCCAGGTGGCCTCGCAGCCGATGAAGACTGTCCACGCTCCCAACTCGCGATGTTGCAATCGCGGGCATGGGTTGGGGAAGAGTCGCTGGCCGTCGGTTGCCAGCGCTTCGACGTGATGCGGCGCCTCGCGTCGGCGTGCAATGAAGTGTCCCGATGCGATCCGTTCGATACTCGCATAGTGCGCTGGGGCGGTGAATTCTCCCGTTTTGTCGATAAGGCCGAATCCGGCCTCGTTCTCGGCGATGGCCACGCCGTCGTGGAAAACGCCGAGCGATTTGAAGCGCGGTTTGACGACCCAGTTGCCTTCGAGGTCGGTGGCGCCATAGGCAAGACCACCTTGCTGGGTATCGGCACGCACCAGCAGTCCGTCACCGTAGTTCTGAAAATCGGACACGCCCGGCGGTAGATCGACCGTCTGTCCATCGATGTTGAAATAACTGGAGGAAGGTGGCTTGGTGACGATGAGCACGCCGAAGTCGCGTTTCCACTCGTCGATGTCGTAGTCTGCCGGAAACTTCTTGATGAGCTTGCCGGATCGATCGATCAGGCGGTGTTGATTGTAGCCTTCGTTGACGATTGCGACCCCGTCGACGAAGTCGCTGGCACCGGAAAACGTGGGCCGGATCGCCCAATTGCCATCGGTGTCGATGTATCCCCATTGGCTGTCGGCAGTGCTGGCGGCGGCGAGGCCCTGTTTGAAGTCTCTGGCATACGTGAACGCTGCCGGGATCTTCAGCTCGCCGCGCCGGTCGACATAACCCCAGTGGTCGTCGATCGAGACGGCCGCCAACCCTTCGGAGAAGTCGCGTACCTCGGAGTAGGCCGGTTCGACGGCGACATGGCCTGCGCGGTCGACGAAGCCCCAACTGCCGCGGATCTCAAACGCGGCCATTCCGTCTTGATAGGTATGCAGTTGGCTGATCGCCGAATCCTGCAACTTGCTGTCTTGTGCATGCGGCTGCTGGACGCTGCCGAGCAGCGCCAGCAGTAGCAGTGCCCGCGCCGGGCTACGCAGGCGCTCGATCCGGGTCACGAAACTTTGGTGCACGATGGAGCCTCCTTGCTGATCATTGTGTTGCATCGATTCGACACGCTGGAACGAAGCGCTGCCTGTGGCGGCGGGCGGCCGCGCGAATGACCAGCAACGCATCTTGTGCGCTCGGCGCATTCTCTATGCTGCGCGTATCGTCGCTGGACAGGCGAAATGGCCCGACGTCGGTCAGTTCGACCTGGGCACAATCAGCCGCCGTGGCGAGACACACGCGCAAAGCGACGCTGTCGTTGCCCGGTACAACGAAAAGATTGTTGCCGGATTGGGCCGCCGTGGCGATTCTGTTGTTGACGTCGTTGGTCAATGCCTCGAGGCCCGGTTGCTGTTCGGCGAGGACCGAACCTGCGTCATCGAGCCAGTCGAGGCGCTGAGCGACGGAAACTCCGCTACGACAATCGGCCCAGACATGCAGGTGCACCTGCGTTGCCTGTTCGGTATTCGCCGGGCGCTGGTCGAGCGTGCCGTAGGGGATGTCGTATTGCGTCGGCTTGCGATCGGTGTATTCGACGGTTCCGTCGCCATGCGACTTGATATCGACGATGTTGAGGCCCGATTCGGTGAGCCACTGTCGACCGGCATTGCCGACGGCTTGCGACGCGTCGCCCGTCGGATAGGCGCTCAGTGCGCCGAATGATGCGAGCCATGCGTCGTAGGACGCTTTGACCGCGGCGGCCACTGCGTCAGGCGACGTCGGGGCGTCCTGTTGTGCGAGGTCGATCTGGTAAGCCCATGCGCTGCGTGCCCAAAGGCGCTCGGTATCTTCGCGCAAAGTTGCCAGCAGCGGTTTGTAGGTCAGGCGTGGTTGAGGTGCGCCGGCGAGCTTGGCACGTGCGGTGCGCAGCGCCTCATCGCCAACAGCGGTGCAGGCGAGGAACAGCTCGTTGTTTGCAGGCCATCGCGGGTCGTGCAGTCGTTCGCCATATCTGCTTCGCCATTCGCCAAGCAGCTCGGCCGCATTGTCGCGCTTCGCGACCACGCCGCCATCGGCATCCAGCAGCTCCGCGCCGGTCGTGATCGAAAAACCTGTCTCGCAGTCGATTACGCGCGGGGCGTAGTTGTACCAGCCAAGTGCGGATTCATCGTCGGTCCAGGGTTCTCCCGAGAAGCGAGGATAACGGCTGGCGGATGCGAGCAGACCGTTCGGCAACGGCTGCAGCGCAGCCAGATGAACCGAATGGGCGGAGTCGCTGGCGTACATCGAATAGTACAGCCACTGCGTCATCTTCAAGTCGGCGTGAGCAACGGCTATGCTGCAACACAGGCCCAGGCCTGCGGCATGTTTCAAGGCATGGCGGAGGTATGTCATGGCGATACGATGCTGGCTGGTAGGGGTGTGATGTCGAGGGTTAGCGAACGGTATGTTCAGCGGTGCCGATTCGAACACCGCTGAGCTTGTGCGGCTGGCGCACGCGGATCACGCCGGAATGCAGCACGGTGATCAGCAGATCGCCTTGCGGCGTGATCGACAGGCCCTCCGGGTTTTCCAGGCTGCCGGGCAGCGGGCCTTCTGTGTTGCCGCTTACGCCAAGGGTACCCACGATGATGTCCACGTTGTTGTCGGCGTCGATACGCAGTACGACATTGGCCGACGCGTCGGTGACATAGGCATTGCCGAACGCATCGACCGCCAGGTGTTCAGTCCGCCCCGAAATCGCCGCACTGCGTACGAGATGGTTCTCGACGGGTTTGCCTTTGGCATCCAGGATGGTTTCGGCTTCGTCGGTATCGGCGGGCATCAGGCTGCCGGGGAAGCGGGCGATGCGCAGACCTTGCGCCGGCGTCCACACGTACAGATCGCCGTGCTCGCCGAGCACGTACAGCGAGCCATCCGGTCCGCTGCCGATGTCTTTGAGTTCACTGCGGAAGAAGGTTTGTTTTTCCGGTGGCAATGTCAGGTAGGCGTCTTGGATGCTGTTGGCATCGATGACGGTGCTGATCTCGTGGGTGTCGAGGTCGAGCTTGCGTACGACCTCGCCGACCGGACCACCGCCGATGTAGGGGCTGTTATCCAGAACATAGAGCGTGTTGCGGCCATCGAAAGCCAGGCGATAAGGGCGGAAGAAGCTCGCCCTTTCAAAATCGCCATCACGCCGATCGGGTGTGCCGGCGTTGCCGATCAACGTCGAGACTTCGCCATCCGGTGCGATGCGACGAATGCCGTTTTGATCGGCAACGAACACCTCACCTGCACGGCCGAACTCGATGTCTTGCGGGTAGTGGAAGCGGGCCACATTCGCGCCGCCGTCCACGTAGGTTTCACTTTCCGGCGCACGAATGCTGGCGGTGTCTTGGCCGAATTGGCGCAGGCGGTTCCCGTTCGCGTCGAATTGCACGATGGTGTTGTCGAGGCGTTGCACGACGAAGGTTTCGCCCTGCTTGTTCTGGATCGCCACGTCGCAGCTGCCGTGCAGCACGTGGCTGGCGTCCAAGTCGCGAACCCGATAGCCGGGGGCAAAACCGAGCACGTTGCGTACCTCGCCGTCGGGCAGTATCTGTTGCACGCTCTCTTCCTGGTTGGCGACGAACACGTTGCCGGCGCTGTCGACGGCGATGCTGCCGGGCTGGTTGAGCAGTGCGACGTCGGCCTTGCCTTCGACGCCGGCGTGCGGTTCGTCGGTCGAACGGCCGGCGGCGACCTTGGCTGTACCGTCGGGCGATACCTCGAAGACCAGGCCTTGCGTCTTGTCTGCAACGAGCAGCGTGCCGTCCGCTTTGACGGCCAGCCCGCCGATCGACTGGATGGACGCCCCCTCGCTGCGTGCCAAGGCGAGTTCGGCCGCAGCCCACGCGGGTAACTGTTCGCTCGGAATATCACCGTACATCGAGATGATTTCCTGTTTTTTCTCGGCGGACATCGACGTCACCACCCGGGTTGCGGTGTCTCCATCGATACGTGAGATGCCCCATTCGCCGGCAACGACCATGGTGCCGTCCGGCGCAGAGGCGATGAAGTCGATACCCGGAAAACGCGTGTCGGTCACTGCCGCGCTGTTCCCGCCGATCTGCGGCGCCTGTGAATCGCGCACCGGCCAGGTCGTTACGTAACCATTCGGCGACACGATGCGCACGGCCTCGTTGTAGTGGTCTGCCACCCAGATGCGGCCTTCGCCGTCGAGTGCGACATCCACCGGCCATCTGAAACGGGCCTGGGTACCGCGGCCATCGCTGTCGCCGTCTTCTCCCGGTTTGCCGGCAAGCAGGCTGACGGTGCCGTCAGGCGAGATGCTGCGAATCGCGTCGTTATATCGATCGGCCACATAGATCGTGCCGTTTGCTGACTGTGCCATGCCCATGGGAGATGAAAACAGGGCCCGGTCGGCCGGACCGTCGCGGTAGGCGCCGACTCCTGCTTGTCCGGCGAGCGTGGTCACGCGCAGATCTGGATCGACTTTGCGCAGCGTGTCTGCATATTCGTCGGCAATCAGCAGGCCGCCGTCATTGCTCGGTGCAAGTCGCAAAGGACCGGCGAAGCGCGCCGATTCGCCGACCCCGTCCACGTTGCCGTCTCCCCAGGGTATGCCGACGATCCATTCGAGCGTTCCGACGTCGTCGCCGTCGGATGCCGCAGCACCGCATGTAAGAGTTGTCAGAAAGGAAGCGAAGAGCAGCGCGAGTTTGCGCGAACGAAGATTCATCGAAAGCTTGTCCTTAGCTTGATTGCACACCGGTTCGGGTTGGCGGCACGTGTCGCTTGGCGACAAAATTGGCGAGGGCGCATTCTCGTGATGAGCTGTGGCCGTGTCAAACAGCCCGATACCCCGTCCACGCGAGGTGCGGCAGCCGGCCCCGGCTGGGGTACGACGCTCGATTTGCGCATGTGCCTGCAAATGCGGGGGATGCAATCGAACGGCTTGCGGACGCAGCGCGACCAGGCGAGCGAAAAGCAATGGTTCGTCATTGCAAACTCAATGATGCGAACCTGGTTTGCGGTGATGTCTGTCGCGTGCAACAGGGAACATCGCACGGCGATGTCGCCGGCCGGTGCTCCGCTGATAGATGGGGCGAGAGATGGTGCCCCCGAGAGGATTCGAACCTCTGACTTCACCCTTAGGAGGGGTGCGCTCTATCCAGCTGAGCTACGAGGGCAGAAACAGTCGTCGCTGCGCGAGCGCGATGTGCGCCGGCAACGGCCTGGTGACGTGCGAATGCGAATTCTACCCTGAGTGGGAAGGTTCTGAAACGGCCGCCCCGGAAAACGGGCGGCAATGCGTGGCTACGCCTTGCCGAAGTTGTAGCCGGCAGCCGGGCCGCGTTTGCGGCGCAAGGTGCTGTAGGTATCTTCTTGCGCATTACGTCCGGTCAGAATGCCGAGTGCCATGCGCGTCGAGCGCTGCCCCTGCACGGCGAGTTGGCCGTTGTAGTTGTTCAGCTCTGCAACCTGTGAGGCCAGCTCGACCAACATCGACCAGTCGCGCGACAGGGCCGCGTTGTTGACTGCATCGACGAGTTGCTGCCCCCCTTCGAGGCCTGGACCGAACCCGGCGGTCTGCTGCAATCGGTCGCGGGCATGAATGCCGTGCTCGATCTGCTTGAGCAACTCGAGTTTTTCGCGCACGACCTGGTCGAGCGCACCGGGATCGCGCCCGGTGAGTGCATCCTGCTCACGTCGCAGCACCGGTTCAATCGTCTGCAAACCATGCAGACTGGCTTGAACCGTGGCGGTAAACGCCTTTACGAGCTGCTCGCTATCCATTCAGTCTCCGTTAGGCCGATGCCGACGAGGGCCCCAAGCCTGCTTCAAACGTCAGTACCTTGTCTGCGACACGCGCAGGTTCGACTTCGAACGAACCGGTCGCCAGGGTACGTTGCACTTCCTGCACACGTTGCGTGTCGACAACCGGCAGGTTGGCGATCTGGCTTTCGAGTGCCTGAAGCTGCGACGCCGTGGTCGACAGATTCACTTGGCTGGAAGGGCTGCCGTTGCCACTGTTGGCGCTGGCGGTCTTTCCCGACGCGTTGTATGTACTGTTGGCTGCCTGGGTTTTGGCCGCATCGATCAGTTCCTGCGGCGGACGTCCCCGGTTTCCACTAATTTCAATGCCCATCTCGGTCACACCTATTTCACGAGTTCACGCTCAGGGTATCGTCCGACTTTTGACGGACTTAAAGCAGCCGGCGTAAGTTGTGAAGTTCATTCCGAAACCTGTCTGGATGACGGAACTTCTGTGCACCAGTTGGCAATCGGACGGGCAGTCAATTCATGACGCGAATCGTACCGGCCTGCGTAACCTCGCCGGTGACCACCCGGCCCGATGTCAGGTTTTTCACCCGGATGCGGTCACCGCGCCCCCCGTCGGCCAGGGCCTTGCCTTTCATCGCCACGTGCAGACCGCCGATATCGGCGATGATGTCGACCTGGCTGCCGCGCTTGACCAGCTTCTCGCGTTTCAGCAGCCCCGCATGTAGCGTCGAGCCGGCGCCGATCGAGCGTTTGGTGCGCAGACCGACCACATCTTTGATATCGGTGAAATACGCCTTATGCAGCCGCGAGATGTCGGTTTCGCTGAGCATCAGGTCGTCGGCATCCAGCACCTGGCCGCGTACCAGCGGGCGACGCGTCGTCACGACGTAGTCCATCAACGCGATCTGAACAGGAACGTAAATCTTCCACGGCGTACTGCCGGGGCAGCGCACGCCGACCACGCCGCGGCCACGATTGAGCCCGTTGGGCGAATCGTAGGTCTCCAGCGGCTCGTCGCATGCCGAGAGTTTGAGTCGGCTGTCGAGATCGCCGGCCTTGACTACCGGCGTGGTCGGAAACTCGTCGGCCTGCGCCAGCACGTGGGCCTCGGCCGCCGCACGGATCGCATCGTGCGATTCGTGTTTGCGCTCCGATGTGTGCGCCGCTGTGGCCAGCAAACAGCAGGCCGCAAGTAGCCAGGTGTCGAATTTCCGTCTTTTGGTTCTCATGCCGTGTGGGTGAGCAAAAGCCATGCCGGCAGCCGTTGGGAAGCTACCTAAAGCTTGGGTCTTTCACGCCGCTACGCACAGCATCGAATCATTCCGATCGCGGAGACCCCTATGGCAGGCGTACTTGATGGCGTTGATATGCGCACGAAGTTGGCAGGACACAACCGTCTTGAACTGCTGCTTTTCCGCTTGGGAGGCCGCCAGCGCTTCGGTATCAACGTATTCAAGGTGCAGGAGGTCATTCAGTGCCCTCCGCTGACTGAAATTCCGCAGTCGAATCCGGTGATCCTCGGCATCGCCAACATGCGCGGTCGTACGATCGCCATCATCGACCTATCGCGCGCCATCGGCGCCGCACCGATTGGCGATCATCGCGAAAAATTCGTCATCGTCACCGAGTACAACCGCAAGGTGCAGGGGTTCCTGGTCGATTCCGTCGATCGCATCGTCAACATGAACTGGGAAGAGATCCTGCCGCCGCCCAAGGGCGCCGCGCACGGCACCTACATGACGGCGGTGACCCAGGTCGACAACGAGCTGATCGAGATCATCGACGTCGAGAAGGTGTTGAAAGAGGTCGTCGGCGGCCAGGAAGAGGTGTCGGACGGCATCATCAAGGAACGCGCCGAGGACATGCCCGCGCAGCATGTATTAATGGTCGATGACTCGAGCGTGGCGCGCAAGCAGGTGACCCGTGTGCTCGAACAGATGGGTGTGGAATTCACCACCGCCAACGACGGTCAACAGGCGCTCGAGTTGCTGCTGCAGTGGCTCGACGAAGGCAAAGACGTCGAAAACTGGCTGTCGCTGGTGATCTCCGATGTCGAGATGCCGCGCATGGACGGCTATTCGCTGACCAAGGCGATCCGCGAGCATCCGCAGTTGCGTCACTTGCATGTGATCCTGCATACCTCATTGAGCGGTGTGTTCAACAAGTCGATGGTGCAGAAAGTCGGCGCGAACGATTTCCTGCCCAAGTGGGAACCTGATACCTTGGCGATGATGGTGCAGGAATTCCTGCAGCGACATGCAGACGCCCGCGCCAAAAACGCTTGATCGCGCCGCCGGTGGCAGCAGGTCCGCAGAGGGAGCCGTGACCAATACCTTAAAGCCGACTGAATACGCTGCGATTCACGATTTTCTCGAGAATCAGGCGGGCATCCGCCTTGGTGCCGGCAAGGAATACCTCGTCGTCAGCCGACTCGGCCGCTTGCTGCCGACTTTCGGTCTGAACGGCTACGGTGAACTGGTCAGCAAGCTGACCTCGCTCGGCAACACGCGGGTGCAGACCGCGGTAGTCGACGCCATGACCACCAACGAAACCTTCTGGTTTCGCGATGCGGCGCATTTTCGCGTACTGATCGACGGCATCATCGCCGAGAGCAAACCCAGTCGTTTGCGTATCTGGTCGGCTGCTGCGTCAACCGGCCAGGAGGCTTACACAACGGCGATCTGTCTGCAGGACGGCATGAAGGACGGTCGCGTTTCGCGCACGCTGAACTACGAGATCGTCGGTACCGATATTTCGCCGACCGCACTGCAGGAGGCGCAGGGCGCCAGCTATTGTGGCGTTTCGGCATCGCGTGGACTGACCGACGATCAGCGTCGCCGCTATTTCCGCGACCAGGGCGGTTGTATCGAGGTGTTGCCCGAGTATCGCCAGCGCGTGAGTTTCCGGCCGTTTAACCTGCTCAAGCCGTTCGACATCCTCGGTAAGTTCGATATCGTCTTCTGCCGCAACGTGCTGATCTATTTCTCCCAGGAACGCAAGCGCGACATCGTCTCGCGCATCGCCCGTTCGCTGAACCCCGGCGGTCATCTCTTCCTCGGTTCGACCGAGTCGATGAGTGGTAACGAAGACCTGTTCGAGATGCGCAGCATCTCGGGTGGACTCGTCTACCGCGTCCGTTCCTGACGCGGCATTTTCCCCTGCCGGCAACGGCACAACGCTTGCCGCGCGGTTTGCCGATTGGGCGGCAAGCGGATCGGCAATGGCTTGCCGCACGACCTTCTCCTTATCCCCGGACTTGTTTCTAAGTCCTTGAATTAAATCGGTCTGTGTCGTTTGGCACGCGTTCTGCTGTAAATCGCTCGGAACACCGTTTTACAGGCCGTCTACATGAGTTTCGACAACATCTTTGGCATCCACGAAGAAGCGCTGCGGTTACGCGCACGCCGTTCGGAGGTGCTCGCTTCCAACCTCGCCAACGCCGATACGCCCGGTTACAAGGCGCGCGATTTCGATTTCGCCGCCATGCTGCGCAACGAGGTACAGCAGCCGGTTCGTCTGGCGGCAACCCAGACGGGACACATTAAGGCGGACCAGGGTGTGGTCGCGTCAACCCAGATGGGTTACCGCATTCCGCACCAGTCGTCGCTCGACGGCAACACGGTCGAAGCAGAGCGCGAACAGGCCGAGTTCAGTGAAAACGCGATGCGCTATCAGGCCAGCCTGCGTTTTCTTGATGGCCGCATCAAAGGCCTGATGATGGCAATCAAAGGTACCAGTCAATGAGTAGTTTCAAGATTTTCGATATCGCCGGCTCCGGCATGAATGCTCAGAGCCTGCGTTTGAACGTTGTCGCCAGCAACATGGCCAACGTCGATGCGGTCTCGAGTAGTCTCGAAGAGACCTACCGCGCACGTCAGCCGGTGTTCAAGGCGGTGCTCGACCAAGTCAATACACGCAATCCGTCAGTCGGTGTGCAGATGGCCGGCATCGTTGAGAGCAAGGCGCCGTTGGTACGCGAGTTCGCACCGGAACATGCGCTGGCCGACGAGCAGGGTTACATCTACCGGCCGAACGTCAACGTGATGGAAGAGATGGCGAACATGATCTCTGCATCGCGCGCCTATCAGAACAATGTCGAGGTGCTCAACTCCACCCGGCAGATGTTGACCGCGACCATCAACCTCGGGAGGTAAGCGGACATGAGTACGATCACCGCACAGGAAGACGTCTTCGCCAGTCTGGGACTGACTTCCAACACCACGCAGGCGCGCGGCACCAACGATGCGACCGAACTGGGACTCAACACCTTTCTGAAGCTGATGGTTACCCAGCTCAACAACCAGGACCCGTTCAAACCGATGGAGAACGGCGATTTCCTTGGCCAGATTGCGCAGTTCGGTTCGGTCACCGGCCTGGAGCAGCTCAATCAGAACTTCGAATCGCTGGCCGCATCGATCACCTCCGGCCAGGCACTGCAGGCCGGCTCGTTGGTCGGGCGCGAGGTGCTGGCACCGGTCGATAGCGGTTACCTGTCTACCGGCAGCACCGTCCGTGGCCAGGTCGAACTGGCGCAGAGCAGCCCCGAGGTCACGCTGCGTGTCACCGATTCGGTCGGTCAGCTGGTGCGCGAGATGCCGCTGGGCAGCGCGCCCTCCGGCGCGTTGGAATTCAACTGGGACGGCCTGACCGACGCAGGCACCTATGCCAACCCCGGCATCTATCACTTCAGCGTGCAGGCGATGCAGAACGGTGAACCGGTCAACCTCGAGACCAAACTCTTCGCCAAGGTCGACAGCGTGAACCTCAGTGGCAGCAACGGGCTGACGCTGAACCTCGATGGCCTGGGTCCGATCGCCTTCAACAACGTACAACAGATTTTCTAACGGGAGTCGCCGACATGCCTTTTCGTATTGCACTCAGTGGTCTCAACGCTGCCTCCACTGACCTGGAAGTAACCGGCAACAACATCGCCAACTCGGCGACCAACGGTTTCAAGGAGTCGCGCGCGGAATTCGCCGACGTTTACGCCAGCGCGATCCAGGACACCTCGGCCAACGCCGCGGGGCAGGGCGTGCGCGTCGCACGCGTCGCGCAGCAGTTCAGCCAGGGTACGATCGACTTCACGTCGAACAACCTCGACCTGGCGATCAGCGGTCAGGGCTTTTTCGTGCTCGAGGCGCCTGACGGCTCTCAGGCCTATACGCGTTCCGGCGCCTACAGCGTCGACCGCGACGGCTACGTGATCAACCACGCCAACGATCGTTTGCAGGTATACGGTGCGACCACCGGCGTCGGTGGCGTCACCACCTTCAACACCGGCGTGCTGCAGGACCTGCAGTTGCCGACCACGCCGAGCGCGCCGGCGCCGACCACGTCGGTCAGTGAGGTGGTCAACCTCGATTCGACCCAGGCGGTGCCGACGACCGCGTTCAACCCGGCCGATCCGGCGAGCTACAACAACTCGACCTCGACCACGGTGTACGACTCACTGGGCAACGCGCATACCGCCACCATGTATTTCGCAAAGACCGGAGCGAACGCATGGAGCCAGTACCTGTATGTCGACGGTACCAACGTGCCGCCTTCCGGCCAGGCTTCGGGAACGCCGTTTACCTTGACCTTCAACTCGACCGGTGGTCTGGCGACCGTCAATGGTGGGGCAGCGACCAATGTCACGGCCGATCCCTACAACCCGGGTAACGGTGCAGCCAACATCACGATGGACCTGGAGTTCGCCGGCACCACGCAGTATGGCTCGTCATTCGCGGTCAACAACCTGACGCAGGACGGTTACACGTCGGGACGCCTCGCGGGCGTGGATATCGATACCGAGGGCGTCGTGTTCGCCCGCTATACCAACGGTCAATCGTCGGCACTGGGCAAGGTCGCGCTGGCCAAGTTCAACAACCAGCAGGGCCTGCGCCAGATCGGCGATACCAACTGGGCCGAGAGTTTCTCCTCGGGCACGCCGCAGTTGGGCGAGGCCGGAACCTCGAGCTTCGGCCAGATCCAGTCCGGCGCACTGGAATCGTCGAACGTGGATATCGCCGCGCAGCTCGTCAATCTGATTACGGCACAGCGCAACTTCCAGGCGAATGCCGAGGTGATCTCGACCGCCGACACGATCACCCAGACCGTCATCAACATCCGATAACACCGTGAATCGGCCGGGCAGGCATAGCGGATCGCATTGAGCATCCGCCATGCATCCCCGGCCGGTTGCCTAAGCAAGAGGACAACGACATGGACCGTATGCTGTATGTCGCCATGAGTGGCGCGAAAGAGACGCTGATCGCGCAGGGCAATGCCAGCAACAACATGGCAAACGCCAATACCACCGGTTTCCTCGCCGACCTTAACCAGTTTCGCAGCATGCCGGTGTTCGGTCCGGGTCATCCGACCCGCGTGTATGCCTTGGATGAGCGTCCCGAGACCGACTTCGATCACGGCAGCATGCAATACACCGGCAATGACCTGGATGTCGCGGTCAAAGACGGTGGCTGGCTGGCGGTGCAGGCACCGGACGGCAACGAGGCCTACAGTCGCCGCGGTGACCTGCGGGTCGATGAGAACGGTCTGCTGGTAACCGGCAACAACTTGCCGGTGATGGGCAACGGTGGGCCGATTGCGCTGCCGCCGTACGAGCAGATCGACATCGGTGCCGACGGTACCGTTTCGATCCGTCCGCAAGGCGCCGGCGCCGATCAGTTGGCGGTCATCGATCGCATCAAGCTGGTTGCACCGCAGTTCGACCAAATGAAGAAGGGCGAAGACGGCCTGTTCCGCATGGCCGATGGCGCGGTGGCCGAGGCCGATCCCGCGCAACGTGTTGTTTCTGGGGCGCTTGTCGCCAGCAACGTGAACGTGGTCAACGAGATGGTCGACATGATCGAGCTGTCCCGTCGCTTCGAACTGCAGGTCAAGATGATGAGCACCGCCGACGATAACTCGCGTTCAGCCGCTTCGATCGTGCGTCCGACCTAAAGCTGGCAAGAGAATTGCTGAACACTTGGTAAGTGGATCAACGCGTCAATAGTTTGAATGTCATGACGGTCGCCGCCAGGCACCGTCACCAAGCACAACAAGGTTAAACACTATGTATCCCGCACTCTGGATCGCCAAGACAGGACTCGATGCCGAGCAGACCCGTATGTCGGTCATCTCGAACAACCTGGCCAACGTCAATACCACGGGCTTCAAACGCGATCGTGCGGTGTTCGAGGATCTCATCTATCAGAACATCCGCCAGGCGGGCGCCAACTCGACCGAAGATACAACGCTGCCTTCAGGTCTCTACCTGGGTACCGGCGTACGCACGGTGGCTACGCAGAAGCTGCACACGCAGGGCAACATTGTCCAGACCAACAACAGCTTCGATATCGCGGTTCAGGGCAACGGCTTTTTTCAGATCACTCATCCGGACGGCAGCATCGTCTATACGCGCGACGGTTCGTTCGGCCTGGATTCCACCGGGCAGTTGGTAACCCAGAACGGCTACCTGCTCGACCCAGCGATCACCGTACCTGCCAACACGCTGAGTGTGACGGTGGGATCGGACGGCACGGTATCGGCGATGGTCGCCGGCAACAATGCACCGACCCAGATCGGCAACATCACGCTCGCGCAGTTCGTCAACCCGACCGGCCTCGAGGCGATCGGTGACAACCTGTACCGCGAATCGGCAGCGAGCGGCGCTGCACAGGTCGACACGCCCGGAACCAATGGTACGGGCACCTTGATTCAGGGGTCGTTGGAAAGCTCCAACGTCAACGTCGTCGAAGAGCTGGTCAACATGATCGAGACCCAGCGCGCCTATGAAATGAACAGCAAGGCGATCTCGACCACCGACGAGATGCTGAGCTACGTCAGCCAGGTGCTGTAAGCCGTCGGCACCAAGGTGAAGGAACGGACCATGAAACATTTCACTGACAAGACGCATAAGCCGCTTCGCCGATTGGCGCTGCTGGTGTTGCTGGCAGTGATTGCGACGGCGTTGACGGGATGCAACTCGAAACCGAAACGTGATCCTGATTTCGCCGCCGTTGAGCCGGTCGACATACCGCCGGCGCCGCAAGGCAATGGTTCGATCTACCAGGCGGGTTTTGAACGTAGCTGGTTCGAGAATGTCCGTGCGCGCCGCGTCGGCGACATCCTGGTGGTCAACCTGGTTGAAGACACCGAAGCGAAGCACGCCAACAAGGGTGGGGTATCGCGTAGCAACAACACCAGCATCACCAACCCAACGGTGTTCGGCAAGCAACTGGGCTTCGATCTGGGCTCGAGCCTGGAATCCAATACCAGCTTTGAAGGCGATGCCGACAACACGCAGGAACATCAGTTCTCCGGTTCGCTATCGGTCATGGTTACCGAGGTCTTGACCAACGGCTACATGCGCGTTCGCGGTGAGAAGCGCGTCGGCATGACCGGCGGCAACGAATACGTCCGGGTGTCGGGCATCGTGCGTCCGGAAGACATCAACGTCGACAACTCGATCGACTCCACCAAGATCGCCGACGCCACTCTGGTTTACATGGGTGACGGTACGACGACGATGGCGACCACCATGGGTTGGTTGGCCAAGTTCTTCATCTCCGGCCTGATGCCTTTCTAACGAGAACAATCATGCGGCGTTTCAGCTTCAACAAATTAGGTAATGCAACGATCGCCATGATCAGCGTGGTGCTTGCCATGCTGTTGACGGCACCGGTGCAGGCCGAGCGCATCAAAGACCTGGCGACGATCCAGGGTGTACGCAACAACCAGCTGCTTGGTTATGGCCTGGTGGTCGGCCTGGATGGCAGTGGTGACAAGGTGTCGTCATCGCCGTTCACGCAGCAGAGTCTGCGCAGCATGCTGACCCAGCTGGGCATCGTCGTGCCGCCCAACGTCAACCTCAACCCGAAGAACGTCGCCGCGGTGACGGTACATGCCGATCTGCCGCCGTTCTCCAAGCCGGGTCAGCAGATCGACGTCACCGTATCGTCGATCGGCGATGCCAAGAGCCTGCGTGGCGGCAGCCTGTTGATGACCCCGCTCAAAGGTATCGATGGCCAAGTGTATGCCGTCGCCCAGGGCAACCTGGTCGTCGGTGGTCTGTCGAGCGAAGGCGCCGACGGTTCGAAGGTCACGATCAACATTCCGAGCTCCGGTCGCGTACCGGGCGGTGCCACCGTCGAGCGCAGTGTGCCGACACCGTTCGGCCAGGACGCGATGCTGACCTTGAATCTCAAGCAGAGTGACTTCACCACCGTGCAGCGCGTCACCGAGGCGATCAACAAGACCATCGGTGCCGGTACCGCGATGGCGGTCGATGCGACCTCGGTCAAGGTCAATGCACCGAAGAATCCGGGCCAACGTGTCGGTTTCGTGTCGATGATCGAGAATCTGCAGGTCGATCCTGCCGACGCGATCGCGCGCGTCATCGTCAACTCACGCACCGGCACGGTCGTAATCAACAGCACGGTTCGGGTCAGTCCGGCCGCTGTGTCGCACGGCAGCCTGACGGTCACGATCAGCGAGAACCCACAGGTTTCGCAACCCAATCCTTTGGCCAACGGCCAGACCGTGGTCACGCCGCAATCCGATGTGGCGGTCAGTGAAAGCGGCAGCCGTATGTTCGTGTTCGATCCGGGTGTCACGCTCGATACCGTGGTACGTGCGGTCAACCAGGTCGGTGCCGGTCCGAGCGATCTGGTGGCGATCCTCGAGGCGCTCAAACAAGCGGGTGCCCTGCATGCCGATCTGGTGGTGATCTGAGGTCGGTTATGGAACTGGATATGTCCCAGGTCTATACCGATTTCTCGGGCCTCGCGGCGCTCAAGGCCCGTGCCCGCGAAGATCAGGATGCCGCGCTGGATCAGGTCTCGCGCCAGTTCGAATCCCTGTTCCTGCAGATGATGCTCAAGAGCATGCGCGACGCGAGCTTCGGCGGCGGCATGCTCGATAGCAAGCAAAGCGAGTTCTATCGCGAGATGTACGACAAACAGATCGCGATGGAGATGTCCGATACGCAAGGCATTGGCCTGGCCGATGTGATCAAGCGCCAGCTTGGTGGCGGCATCTCGCCGGCCTACAAGGATCTGAAGCCCGAAGACTACGTCGGCATGCCGATCGTTGCGACGCCGATGACGGCCGAGGCGATCGATCATGCGGACGGCGTACGTAAATCGTCGCGCGCTGAGTCGGTAAACCTGGATGGTTCACCCGAGTCGTTCCTTGGTGAACTGTGGCCGGCAGCCGAGCAGGCAGCCGCGAGACTGAACCTGGCCCCCGAGGCATTGCTGGCACAGGCCGCACTCGAAACCGGTTGGGGCAAGCACGTGATGCGACATGGTGCCGGTGACAGCAGTCACAACCTGTTCGGCATCAAGGCAGATTCGCGCTGGCAGGGCGACAAGGTGCGCGTCAGCACGCTCGAATACCGCGATGGCGTTGCGCTCAACACGCGCGCCAACTTCCGCGCCTACGAATCTTACGAGCAGAGCTTTTCCGACTACGTCGATTTTCTGCAGCGCAATCCACGTTACCGCGAGGCGCTGAGCAAGACCGACGATCCGCAGGCCTACTTCGGCGCGTTGCAGGAAGCCGGGTATGCGACCGACCCGTCGTATGCCGACAAGATCCTGCGCATACTCGACAGCGATGCCATGCAGCGCGCAAAACAATCGGTCACGGGAGGCGCGGTATCCATCTGACCTGACGGTGGATTGGCGATAATACGATGGCAAGCATCATCAATACCGGCATCAGCGCGCTCAACGCCTTCAAGCGGCAGATGGAGACGACGGGGCACAACATTGCCAACGTCAACACCGAGGGTTACAGCCGGCAGACGGTTGAACTGGGTACGCGCACGCCGGAGAGCACGCCGCAGGGCTACATTGGCTCGGGTGTCGACATCAATGCGATCAACCGCAACTATGATACCTACCTCGCACAACGCGTACGTGACTATGCGGCTTCGTTTGAAGAGTTCTCGGTCTACCAGGAACGTGCGATGCAGATCGACGACGTGGTCGCCGATGCTGCAGCCGGCCTGGACAGCAAACTGCAGGAGTTCTTCGATGCGGTGCAGGACGTAGCCGACGATCCGACCTCGATTCCGGCACGCACCGTGATGCTGAACCAGGCGAACCAGCTCGCCGAGCGCTTCCATACGCTCGACCGCTGGTTCGAAGACATGCGCAACCAGGTCAACAGCGATTTCGAATACCAGGTGCAGGAGATCAACTCCCTGTCCAAATCGCTGGCCGATGTGAACGGGCGCATCCGCGCGATGAGCAAAGCGACCGGCAATGCGCCGAACGACGTGCTCGATGAACGCGACAAGCTGATCGACGACCTGAGCCGTTACACCAATGTCTCGACGGTCGAGCAATCCGACGGCACCTACAACGTGTTCGTCGGCACCGGGCAGGCGTTGGTCGTCGGTACCGAATACAACACGCTGGGCGTCACCAACAACCCGCAAGCGGCCGATCAGAAAGAGATCGTGATCCAGCAGGCCGGCGGTGTGACGGTCAACATCACCAACCAGATGACCGGCGGTTCGCTCGGCGGCCTGGTGCGCTTCCGCAGCGAGGTACTCGACCCGGCACAGAACCAACTGGGACTGGTCGCGGTCGGCCTGTCGGATTTCTTCAACAGCGAACACCAAACCGGCCTGGATCTCGACGGCGATCTTGGCGGCAATTTCTTCTCGACTGCGTCGCCCCAGGTGTATGCCGATCCGGGCAATACCGGCACGATCACCGCCAGCATCACCGATGTGTCGCAGCTGACCGGTCATGAATATCGCCTCGACTTCGACGGCACCAACTGGTCGATGACCGACCTGGATACCGGTTCGGCGGTCACGCTCAGCGGTACCGGCACCGCGGTCGACCCGCTGGTGGGCGACGGTGTGAGCATCGTTATCGGCACTGCCGGAGCCGCCGGCGACAGCTACATGTTGCGCCCGACGCGCGGCGCCTCGGCCGGCTTCAACGTGCTGGTCAGCAATGAGCGCGATATCGCTGCAGCGGATGTGGTGCGCTCGGCCAACGGTGCGGCCAATGCCGGCACCGGGTCGATCAGTGCCGGTGCACTGACCGAACGTACCGGCAATACCAAGCTGGCCTCGCCGATCACCTTGAGCTATCAGGCCGGCAACCAGTTGGCGATCACGGCAGGACCGGCCGGTACCCAGTTCGTCGATGCCAACGGCACGGCGCTGGGTGCGACCGCGACATTCACCGCCGGCCAGACCTACCGTGTACAGATTCCCGGGCTGGGCATCTTCGATGTCGAGATGACCGGCTCACCGACCGTCGGCGATACCTTCACGTTGAGTGACAACACCGGCGGCGTTGGCGACAACCGCAATGCCCGTCGGCTGGCGGACATTCAGACCGCGAACCTGATGAGCAACGGCACCGCGAGCATTTCCGATACCTACAGTTCATTGGTTGCGGATGTCGGCACCAAGACTCACCAGGCGTCGACCAATGCTGCCGTGCAGGAACGCCTGTTGACCCAGGCCGAAGAGGCCAAGTCGGAGGTTTCCGGCGTCAACCTCGATGAAGAGGCAGCCGACCTTGTACGTTTTCAGCAGGCCTATCAGGCAGCCGCGCAGGTGATCAACGTGGCCAACACGCTGTTTGACACCCTGCTGGGTGCGGTGAGGAGGTAATCATGCGCATCTCGACGTCGCAGATTTTTCAGCAGAGCGTTGACGCGATGCTCGCCAAGCAGCGCGAGCTCGCCAAGACCGAGTTGCAGGTCGCCAATGGCAAACGCATTCTGAACCCGTCGGACGATCCGTCCGCCTCGGTGCGCATTCTCGATCTGAAAGAAACCCAGGACCGCCTCACCCAGTTCCAACGCAATGCTGACGCGGCAACGGCCAAGCTCGCGCAGGAAGAGACGGCGCTCGACGGCATCGAGAGCCTGTTGCAGCGCGTGAGGGAACTGGCGGTGCAGGGCGCCAACGGCACGCTGGGCGCGACCGACCGGCAATCGATCGCCGCCGAGGTGCGCGAGCACATTGCAGGCTATCTGCAGATCGCCAACACGCAGGATGCCAACGGCGAATACATCTTCGCCGGCTTCAAGACACTGACCGAACCGTTCAGCCACGATGGTGTCGGCAACTTCACCTACAACGGCGACAATGGCCAGCGCAAGCTGCAGATCGGTGAGACCCGCGAGGTCGCCATCGGCGATCCCGGTGAGATCTTCGAAGGTTTCGCCGCCTCAGCCGGCGGTACGACCAACATCGGCGAGGTGTTCTACAACCTGGCGACCACGCTGGAGGCCGGCAACCCTTATCCAGAGGCGCTGACCGACATCGATACCGCGCTCGAACAGGTTTTCAACACCCGCGCCAAAGTGGGTGCGCGCATGAACGCGATCGATGAACAGAAGGCGTCCAACGATGCCTTCGACCTGGCGGTCACCGAGGTGCGCTCGTCACTCGAGGATCTCGACTACGCCGAGGCGATCAGCCGCTTCAATCAGCAGTTGACCGCGCTGCAGGCGTCACAGCAGGCGTTCATGAAGGTTCAGGATCTGAGCCTGTTTAACTTCCTGCGCTGAGCGTTTGCCGCAGCGGCGCGCCGCCTCGCACATTTCATCAGCCTTGATGCGGGTTTAGCCGCCGAGCTTCTTCTACACTGAAATAGAGTTCAGGCAAGCGGGCAGGAGGCGAGCGATGACGGCTTACGAAAGGCAGATTCACGACACCGAGGCCTACTACGACCGGCAGATGGCCCTGGTTGAGTGCGACGATGTCGAGATTCTCTCATCGACGATGCGCGACAGTCGTCTGCACGAAGTGTTGCACAATCCCTACGACGAAGGGATCGATGAAGGGTGACGGGTGGTGACGTCACGCAAAAGCGCAGCCGAGAGGCTGCGCTTTTTTTCTGCAGGCCTATAACCGCAGCGCTTACTGACGGTTGAGTTCGACGCGTCGGTTCTGGGCCTTGCCTTCCGGCGTTTCGTTGTCGGCCATCGGCTGCTCTTCGCCGAAACCCTGGGCCGTGAGGTTCTGCGGCGTGACGCCTTGGGTCACCAGGTATTTGACGACGCTCTGTGCGCGACGTTGCGACAGGTCCTTGTTGTAGGCGTCGTCACCGTCACTGTCGGTGTGCCCGGCAACCATCACCTTGACGTCCGGATTGGCGACCAGTGTTTTCGAGACGCCGTCGAGAATCGACAGCGATTCCGAGGTCAGTTCGTCGGAATCGGTCTTGAAGTTCACACCGCGCAACACGATGCGCGCGTCATTCTCGCAGCCAAGCGCATCGACCGTGGTACCGGGGCGTGAGTTTGGGCACAGGTCGGATGCATCGGCCACGCCGTCACTGTCACTGTCACCATTGCCGTTGTCGCCGGTCGGCTGCGGCGCTTCGCTCGGTTCGTCGACGACCGGGGGCGGTGGTATCAATGCGGGCGGGTAAGGGTAGTAACCGTCGTAGCTGTGACCGTAGCCGCGTCCGTAGCCGTAACCATCGCCGTAGCCGTAGCCGCGCATATCGGCGTCGGCGCGCCCGCGCATGGCGAAGCTGAAGTCGAGCTCGCCAGCGGCATCGCCGGCACCGTCACCCCAGCCGCTACCGTAGCTGTCACCCCAGCCGCTGCCGTAGCCATCGTTCCAGCCGCTACCGCCCGGCCACCAGTTGTTGCCCCAACCGTTGCCCCAGCTATTGCCCCACGGCATCCAGTTGTTGCCCCAGCCGCCGTAGCTCGGCCCCCAGCCGTTGCCCCAGCCACTGTTCCACGGTCCACCCCAACCGCTGTTCCAAGGTCCGCCCCAACCACCGTAGGGGTAGCCCGCGCCGCCGTAGGGTGCATGACCCCACGGCGCGTAGCCGGGTGCCAAATAGGTCTGCGGTACCGGCATCTGCGACTCAGGCAGCTGCATCTCCGGCGGATTTGCCGGCAGTGCGTAGGGTTCGGCGAACGGCGCCGCCTGCAGACCTTCGGGGCGCTGCGCAATCCACGCCGGCGCCGGCGGCCGCTCGGGCATCTCGCGTGCCTGCGGCGGCTCCGGCCGCTCGGGCCGTTCCGGTCTGGCTGGCCGTTCTTCGGGTTGCGGGGGTTGCGGCCGCTCGGGCGTCACATGCGGGATGCCGGCTCGCGGTTGTGTCGCCCAATCGGGTTTCTCCGGTTTCGGCGGCAACTCGCTACGCTGTGGCGGTTGGGGCCGTTCTGGCCTGGCCGGTGCCTGCGCGCGTTGTTGCGCTACCCATTCAGGTGCTTCCGGTTGCTGTGGCTTGTCGCCCGCTGCCGGCGGCTGCGGGGGTTGCGGCATGGCGGGCGGCTGCATCTGCTCGCGCTGCTTCGCCACCCATTCCGGGGTTTCCGGCTTTTGTGGTTTGTCACCGAATGCCGGCGGTTGTGGGCGCTCAGGCGCGGCCGGCGGCTCGAGTACCCAATCCGGTCTCTGCGCCGGTTGCTGAGCCCCCGGCGCGTCAGGTGCCCGCATCTGCGAACGATGCTGTTTCACCCAATCCGGCAGCGGCTGCTTCTGCGGACGTTCCGGTGGCGTGGGAGGTGTCGGGCTTTCGATCTGGGCGCGGTGCGGTTTGACCCAATCCGGCAGTTCCGGGGCGTCCGGACGCGCCGGCGGTTGCGGTGCTTCGGGTTTTTGCGGGACTGCGCTGGGTGCGGCGGTCGCCGGCGCCTCGGTGATGCCCAGTTGCGCACGACGTTCGATCACCCAATCCGGCAATCCGGGTGCCTGCATCGGTTGGCCCTGTGTCCAGGGCGGCATAGCGGTCGGGGGATGCTGAGGATACTGATACGGCTGCGGCGAGTTGGTTTCCGCTTGGAGCAGCGGGGCCGTCAGCACAGCCACCAGCGAACTGGCGATCAGTGTCGGTTTGAACATCGTCTTCTCCTGTTGTGCATCGTCGAAATCGATCCGGCGTCGCAGCGGACGCCGCAGCTGTTTACCTTTGCTGCCCGATACTGCGTGGACACAAGCGGTTGGACTGTCCAGAATTTACATCATCATTTAATCAAACGCTAATATTTGTTGTTCGCAGCGGGAGGCGCCCGTTCACCACGACCCCGCGTTTGCCTTCAATTGTCACGTGGCCCGGGTATCGATGATAGCGGCGAGTCGTGTACGCTGTCTGATTGTGTCCATCGCGAATCCATTTCGTCGCCACCTTCCCGATAACAACGTTGTGCCAAACCCTGACGCATGAATGACCCAAGCCCACGCGGTTTCCTGCTGCCTCACGATTTTCGTCTTCCACGCCTGATCAAACAGCTCGGCGGCGAGTCTCACTGCCTGGTCGACGATTCTGCCCGTTTTTCGCTGACCTTCTATGACAGTTTCGACTGGCGCCTGCACGCGGCCGGATTGCGTTTGAGCCGAATCAGCACGGTGCAAGGCAGCCTGCTGCGCCTGCGCTCGTCCGATGGCGTCGATGTCGTCGAGCCCGTTGAGTTGATCGGCGAACCGGCGTGGCCGGCCGAATTGCCCGAAGGTGACCTGAAGAACAGGGTGCTGCGTCTGCTGGATATGCGCGTGCTGTTGCCGTTGGCGACCATCGACGGCGAAGTCACCGAGATGCGCCTGCTGAATGACGACGCGAAGACCGTGGTACGACTGCAGAATCTGCAGTTGCACAGCACAGCGCCCGAGATCAAGGAACCGCGGGCGCTGTGGCCGCGCCTGCGACTGCTGTCGCTCAAGGGTTACGAGGGCGACTTCGATGCCTTGGCGGAAAAACTCGCCAACGAGTTCGAATGGCCATCGGCGCCGGAGTGCCTGTTCGACGAGGCGATGGCGTCGGTGGGGCGTGAGGCCGGCGACTACAGTTCCAAGCTCAAGCTGTCGCTGCGCGCCGAGCAGATGGCGATCAAGGCGGTGCGCAAGATTCTGCTAACCCTGCTCGATACGCTGGAACGCAACATCCCCGGTGCGCGCGCCGATCTCGACTCGGAGTTTCTGCACGACCTGCGCGTTGCGACGCGCCGTACGCGCTCGGCACTGTCACAGATCAAGCGCGTATTGCCGGATGCGGTGGTCGCCGAGTACAAGACACGCTTCGCCTGGGTCGGCCAGATCACCGGCCCGGTGCGCGACCTCGACGTCTTTCTGCTCGAACTACCGCACTACCGTGCCAGTCTGCCGACCGTGATGGCCGGTGACCTCGACGCCTTGGAAGAACACCTCAGAGCGGCCCATCAGACCGAGCAGGCGAGACTCAAACGCAAGTTGGGTTCGGCCGAGATGAAGACCCTGCTCGATGATTGGCGCAATGTGCTCGAGGGCGATCTCCCGCTCGACCAGGCGGGCTGGTTCGCCGACCTGCCGATCGGCCAGGTCGCGTCGCAGCGTATCTGGAAGATGTACCGCAAGACGCTCAAGGCAGGGCGTGCCGTGACCCCCGACGATCCACCCGAGGCAATGCACGAGTTGCGCAAGGACTGCAAAAAGCTGCGCTACCTGATCGAGTTCTTCCGCAGCCTGTACGACGCCAAGGATGTCAAAGCGATCATCCGCGTACTCAAGGATCTGCTCGACAATCTCGGCGACTACCAGGACCTGGTGGTGCAGGCCGACAAGCTCAGGGCGTTCGCCGCCGAGCTGAACCAGGATGACCCCGGGCACCTGCCGACCGTGCTCGCCATCGGCGGTCTGATTGCGGACCTTCTGCGTCGCCAGCAGTTGGCGCATGAGCGTTTCGCCGAGCGTTTCGAGCATTTCGATTCGAAGGAAAACCGGGCGCGTTGCAAACGCCTGTTCAAGGAACAGGCGGAGGTGCTCGGATGAAAATTTTCGGTGTCTACAACATCAAGGGCGGGGTCGGCAAAACGGCCACCGCGGTCAACCTGGCGCATCTGGCGGCATCGAGCGGTCTGCGCACCGTGATCTGGGATCTCGACCCACAGGCGGCAGCCACCTATTACCTGCGTGTAAAACCGAAAGTGAAGGGCACCACCAAGGTGCTCAAAGGAAAGCGCGATCTCGACGAGGTGTTGAAGGGATCGGATTATCCGAACCTGGACCTGCTGCCGTCGGATTTCTCTTACCGCAACATGGATCTGCTGTTGGGTGAGAGCAAGAAACCGATCGTGCGCCTGCTCAAGCTGCTGCGTCCGCTGTCGGAAAAATACGACCTCGTGATACTCGATTGTCCGCCGAGCATCTCGCTGGTGTCGGAAAACATCTTTCGTGCCGCCGACGCCTTGTTGTTGCCGACCATACCCACGACCTTGTCGTTGCGCACATTGACCCAGGTACTCGACTTCATCGAAGGCCACCAGCTCAAGGTGCCGGCGTATGCGTTCTACTCAATGGTCGATCGGCGCAAGCGCATGCATCAGGATGTGATTGCAGCCGCCGGTGATCCACGTTGCACGGTACTCGATGCGGCAATCCCTTACGCGACGGAAGTCGAGCGCATGGGTTTGGAGCGTCGCCCGGTAACCGACTATGCGCCGCGCTCGCCGGCCGGTCGCGCCTACCAGTCACTGTGGGATGAGCTGAAAACCCACGTCAGCGGTTTGCGGCCGTCGCTCAGCTTTCAATCGCCGATCTGAATTGGCGACTCAGGCTGTCGAATCGCTCCGCGCTCCACCCAGTTGGGCGACGATGCGATCGGCGACGCGGAAGCTGTTGGCATAGATCGTAAACGTGTAGGGCACGCTGCCACCGGTGGGCATGAAGCTGCCGTCGCTGACGAACAGGTTGTCGACCTCGTGACTGCGGCAATCGGCGTCCAGCACGGAGGTGGCGGCATCGTTACCGAAACGGCAGCCGCCGGCCTGCAGGTTGGGTGGTGGTGAGGAACCGACCGATGAGCTGATGCGCCGGGCGCCGAGTTCGCGCAGCAGCCGTTCACCTTTCTCAGCGAGCGCGCGGCCGATGTGCAGGTCGTGCGGATGTGCGCCGACGCGGATCTTGGCCACTGCCTTTCCCCAGCGATCCTTAACCGCATTGTCGAGAGACACGTAACAGTCGTCGGTCGGCAACCAGTCGTTGAAGACCTCGAAGTTGAGCGTGCGGTCGGTGCGAAACCAGGTCTCGAGCTGGCGTTTCAGCGGTTTTCCCCAGACCAGTTCGCCGTCGCGCCACTTGGCGTTCTGTGCGCGCGTGACGGCGTTTGGATGATCCCACAGGAACTCGACAATGCCGCCTTTCACGCGGCCGAGCCGCGGATCATCAAAGCTGTACCAGTCGTCGAGTGCGCGATTGACGAACGGTCCGACAACGCGCAGTTGATCGACCTTTTCGGCTGTGTAGTCGGCGAACGCGAAGTCGCCGCTACCGGCACCGCCCGCGGAGAACAGCAGGTTGCGCCCGACTTGGGCGTTGCGATTGCCCAGGCCGTGCGGGTGTTTCGCTCCGGTCGACGCCAGCAGCAGGCGGCTGCTCTCGATGGCCTGGCAGGCGACGACATAGATGCGTGCATCGACTCTTATTATTTTGCCTGCGCGATCGAAATAATCGACCGAGGTGATGCGTCCATCGTTGCCGGTACTGATACGGAATACCTTGGCGTGTGGACGTATCTCGCAGCGACCGGTGGCGACCGCATGATCGAGCAGGGCGGCGCGTGCGCTGCCTTTGGCGCCGCTCGAACAGCCGAAGCTGCCGCAGAAACCCGAGTATTCACAGGAACGTCGCTGCATCGCCGGTTGCGACAGGATGGCGCGCGGTACGCGCAGCGCATGAATGCCGAGCTTGTCGGCCGCTTTGTCTATGTCGGCCGATATCGGGTGTTCCGCGACCGGTGGATAAGGGAAGTCGGGTGACGAGCGCAGTGATTCGCCGGCCTGCGGTTCTGCCTTGCCGGAGACGCCGACCAGGCGTTCCACCTTGTCGTAATACGGTTCGAGATCGACGTACTCGATCGGCCAGTCGGCGATATTCGCGCCATCGATGGGCCCGAATGTGCTCAGCAGTTTGAAGTCGAACGGTTTGAGGCGGTGAAAGTAACCGCTCATGAAGTTGCTCGAACCACCGACGCAGTTGCCGTTCCAAAAGTTCCAACCGGATTCGACGGAGGTCTCGGCGCGCCAACGATCGTCGTCGCCCTGCGATTCGATCACGTGCTGCTCATCGGCCAACGAAGGCGTGTAGACATTGCGCCTGCAGCACGCCAGTTCATCCTTGGTGAAGTGCTGTTCTTTCAGCCACGGCCCCTTCTCGAGCACGACGACTGAAAACCCGGCTTGCGCGAGCTGATGCGCGATCGGACCGGCACCCGCGCCACTGCCGACGATGCAGACATCGAAATCGCGACTCATAGCGGCAGCTCGGAGTAGATGGTATTGCGATCTGGCAGGGGAAAGCCGGGCACGTATTGCAGCCAGCGCCAGCCGATACCGTCAGGGTTGCCGCCGTAGGCCGGCGCCGTCAGCAATGCTTCGAACAGGTAGGTGAGCAGCGTCGACAACCAGTTCTCGCCGGCCTCGCTGGCGGCGATCCTGCGCAGCATCGATTCTTTGTCATCGAAACCGAGTTCGCTGAACGTCTTGTGGTGCGTGTCGTGCGAAAGCTGGTTCAACCAGATAACGCCCTGGGTGACGAACGCACGCTCGTCGCTGTCGACGTGCGGGTCGTTGACGACGAAGCGCAGATAGCCGACAGCGTTGATCTCTTTGGCGCCGGGGCTGTCGGTTTCACTTGGCAGCAGATGCGCTGTGACGGCATCGAGCGTCGGCCAGGGGTCTGGAGACGAGGGCGCCTGGCCCGAATCCTCTTGGGCCGACGACCTGGCTGTCGCGCCGGCGTTGAACAACACGGCCAGTGAGCCGCCGGCTGCGCGTAGCAGAAACTGGCGTCGGCTGAGCAATTGTTCGCGCAATTCGGCCAGCGCCGGAAAGGCCGGTGACCCGGTGTGACAGTCTGGCGGTCGGCGGATCATTGCGGCGCGCCTGCCGTGTCGGTGCGCGCAAGCGTCGGCGAGAGGTTCGGTTGTGGCTCAAGCCGAAACGATCGAACGGTGCATTGCCTTATCGCGTTCATGCACCGATGGTAGCAGGCGGGCCGGTCTACGTGCCCAGGGCAATGTCAATCGATCTGCTTGAGTAGGTCTTCGATCTGCGTGCGATGGGCGGGTGAGCGCGCACCGTGCAACGCCTGCTTGAGCATATCGCGTGCGCCGTCCTGGTCGCCGATCTCGAGGTAGGCGCGGGCGAGGTCGAGGCTCATGGCGAAGGTTTCGTCTTCGACACCGTCGTCCACCGGTTCCATGTGTACGTGTTGCTGCTGATCGAACTGATCGGCGTCGGCGCCGTTCAGTCGATCGTCGATCTCGGTGAGGATGCTCGGGATGTCGAGGTCGTCTTCTTCATCGATGCGCTCGTCGTTGGCGCTGTGCTTGTCCGACACCTCGGCTTCGCCGCCAAGATCGGCGACCCACGACGCGATGTCGTCATCATCGGGTTGATCCGTCTGCGCGGTCTGTGGCGCGGGATGATCTTCCAACAGTTTGCTTTCGTCGATGATTTCCTGCAGCAGCGAATCGGCGACCTCGACCGTTTCTTCGGTATCGTCGAGCATGTCCGAGATATCCAGCTCGGCCAACGGCAGCGTCGATGTCGTGAAATCCGATGGACTGCCGCCGGCGGCCGGTTGCAGTCTCGGATCGTCCATCGTCGGGCTGGAGGTGGCCGCCGTGTTCTGAGTGTAGGGTCGCGGTGGCGCATTGCTGATCTCCGGCAGTTGCGCCATCGGTACCCCGGCAGCTGCCGTCGGGCGGCGCATCCACAGAATTAAAGCGGTTGCGCCGAGCAAGCCGAGTATCACCCAGACGACCCACAGATACCGGTCGTACAGCGTGCTATCGCTGGCGCGCGCCGGTGTCGGCATGCGCTCTATCGTGGTGATCGGCATCGCCGTCGGGGTGGGGGTCACCGAGGCAACA
Source organism: Thiosocius teredinicola (assembly GCF_002009425.1). NCBI lineage: Bacteria > Pseudomonadati > Pseudomonadota > Gammaproteobacteria > Chromatiales > Sedimenticolaceae > Thiosocius > Thiosocius teredinicola. The sequence goes on along the minus strand of NZ_CP019936.1, from coordinate 3,479,726 downwards.
ACCGGAACCACGTCATCGTCCGCTGGCGCAAGTGGTACTTCGAGTTCGGCGGTCGTGATGTTGGCGACATCCGTTGCCGGCACTTCGCTGGGGGCGGGGGCCGTCGTCGGCTCGTCGGTGGCGCGACCGGCCAGTTCCGATTCCAGCGCCACGATCTGCTCATCCTTCAAATCGATCAGCTTCTGCATGCGCGCCAGCTCTTCTTCCAGGCGCGCCAAACGGGTTTCTATAGCGCCGGTGTTCAGGCGATTGCTTTCGATCTCTTCCATGGTCGCAAGCAGCTGGTGTTCCAGCGCCTGTTCACCGCTGACCGAATCCTTGGTGACGATGCGCAAGGTAGCACTTTCGTCGCTTGGCGCTTCGTTGTTCTGCGCCGTGTCGGTCTTGCTGGGTGTGCGCTCAGTCGTGCTGACGTCGGCCTCGCCCTGCAGAACGCGACGAGAAGTCGCGACGTCCGGCTGTTTGATGCGCGTCTGTTCGGCAAAGGTCTTGCGCGCGCTGGACGGATCGGTTTGTTCGATGAACTCGCGCGTCGGGATGTCGAGCGTCACGCCGGCGCGCAGCTTGTTCATGTCGCCATCGATGAAGGCATGCGGGTTGGCGCGAACCAGGGCCACAGCCATCTGATGGGTGGTGATACCACGTGGCTTGGTCTTCTGGGCGATCGGCCACAGCGTCTCGCCGCGCTGCACGCTGCCGTAGCGGCGCGCGCCCGAAAGATTCGCAGAATTCTCGGTTTGCGGCGGGCGCGATGCCTGCGCTCGGGCCGGTGGTTTGGATGCCGTTCGACTGACCTCGGCCGGCTGCGCGTAGTTGACCGGGTCGAGAAGCACACTGTATTGCTTGACCAGGCGACCGCCGGGCCAGCTCATCTGCAGAGGAAAGTCGACGAACGGTTCGGAAACCGGCACTGGGGTACGCGCCCGAGCGACCCAGCGGCCTCCCGTTTGCACGATATCGAACTGCATCTGCCGATGGATCGGCAGGTAGGCGATGCCGAGGCGGTCGAAGTGTTCTTGGTTGGCGATGCGCAGGCGCAGGTCGAGATGCTCACCCGGCGTGATGCCGACCAGGTCGATCTCCAGGTTCAGGGGCTGGTTCAGGTACGACAGTACCTTCGCCCGACCGAGTGAGGCGGCATGGCCGACGTTGGTGAAGACGAGCGCGGCGATCAGTGCTATTCCAACAAGAGGATGCTTCATTCTGTGTGGATAACTTTCTTTTTTCGTTTATCGGCCGCCTCTCGGCGCCAAGAGTCGTGGTTGCAAGGTTATCGGCAGGTTGTTGAAAGTCTGATGTATTTTAAATCGTGTTGGAGTGCGACATTGATCGCAGCGCAGCGGCCGTTGGCGTGGAGTGCCGCCGGTTGGGCTCAGCGCCGCGTGGCGCGCGAATCCAGCGGCATTTGCTTCCGTCTTCAGGGTATTCCCGGTATCTTCGGCGTTTCCAGCTATATTTCGTGTTAAATCAATTATATTGCAGCGTCCGGATGCGTCGTCGCGACGCCTTTGCGGCGTCAGCGGCGCGACACAGGAGAGCGTAAACCAACATGTTCGATGACCGGGCGATTCTGGTGACCGGGGGCACGGGTTCTTTCGGTCAGGCCTTCGTCAAGACGCTACTCGACAACTACTCGCCCCGCCGGGTCGTGGTTTTCTCCCGCGACGAACTCAAGCAGTACGAAATGAACCAGAAATTCGCCGGACCGATGATGCGCTATTTCATCGGTGACGTGCGCGACGCCGAGCGTCTCGCCCAGGCGATGCGGGATATCGATTTCGTGGTGCATGCGGCGGCGCTCAAACACGTGCCGGCCGCCGAGTACAACCCGATGGAGTGCATCAAGACCAACATCCACGGGGCACAGAACGTGATCGAAGCGGCGTTGCAGAACAACGTCGAGAAGGTCATCGCGCTGTCGACCGACAAGGCGGCCAACCCGATCAACCTGTACGGCGCGACCAAGCTGGCATCCGACAAGCTGTTCGTCGCGGCCAACAACATCGTCGGCAAGCGCATCACCCGGTTTTCGGTCGTGCGCTATGGCAACGTGGTGTGTTCGCGCGGTTCGGTCGTGCCGTTCTTCAAATCGCTGCTCGACAAGGGCGTGGATCAACTGCCGATCACCGACGAGCGCATGACGCGGTTCTGGATCACGCTGCAGCAGGGTGTGGACTTCGTCGTCAAGAGCTTCGAGCGGATGCACGGCGGCGAGATCTTCGTGCCCAAGATCCCGTCGGTGCGCATCGTCGATCTGGCCGAGTCGATGGCGCCGGGACTGCCGCACGAGATCATCGGCATTCGTCCGGGCGAGAAGCTGCACGAAGTGATGTGCCCGTCGGACGATTCGCACCTGACGCTGGGGTTCGACGATCACTACGTGATCCAACCGAGCATTCGCATGTCGCATAAAGCGCCTTACTCGGTGAACGCGCTGGGCGAGAAGGGCAGGCCGGTGGCCCATGGTTTCGCCTACAGCTCGGATACCAATGACCACTTTCTCAGCATCGATGAATTGACGCGGCTGAACGCGCAGTTTCTCGCATGATTCCCTACGGCCGACAGGACGTCGACGAAAACGACATCGAGGCCGTGGTCGATGTGTTGCGCAGCGACTGGCTAACACAGGGGCCGGTTGTGCCCATGTTCGAGCAGGCGATCGCCGACTACTGCTGCGCGCGCCGCGCGGTCGCGGTATCCAGCGGCACGGCCGGTCTGCACCTCGCTTATCTCGCCGCCGGTCTTGGTCCCGGTAGCCTGTTGTGGACCAGCCCGATCACATTCGTCGCGTCAGCCAATGCTGCCCTGTATTGTGGCGCCGAGGTCGACTTTGTCGACGTCGAAGCGGACACGGCCAATATGTCGGTGCAGGCACTCGAGGCGAAACTCGAGGCTGCCGAGCGCAACGGTCGCCTGCCGGACGTGGTCGTGCCGGTGCATTTTGCCGGTCTTCCCTGCGACCTGGAGAGTATTGACGAGCTCGCGCAACGGTTCGGTTTTACCGTTATCGAAGACGCATCGCATGCCTTGGGTGCGCGCTACTGCAGCCGGCCGGTCGGCAACGGTCGCTTCGCCGACATGGCGGTATTCAGCTTTCATCCGGTAAAGAACATCACCACCGGTGAAGGCGGCATCGTAACCACCAACGACGACGCCCTGGCCGAGCGAATGACGAGATTGCGCAGTCACGGTATCGAAAAGACACCGCCGTTATTGTCCGACGACAATGCAGGTGGCTGGTACTACGAACAGCAGGCGTTGGGATTCAACTATCGTCTGACCGACATGCAGGCCGCCTTGGGGCTGAGTCAGTTGCAGCGCCTGGATCAGTTCATCGAAGACAGGGCCAGGCTGGTTAAGCGCTATGACGAGGCGTTTGCCGATTGTGCTCTGCGTGTCGTCGGCAGCCCGAGCGATGCGCTGTCCACTGCCCACCATCTCTACGTGGTTCGTGTCGATGGCGGCGAGGCCGTCAGACGACAACTCTACGATCATCTGCACGCGAACGAGGTGATGGCGCAGGTGCACTATATCCCGGTTCATCTGCAACCTTACTACCGCGACAAGGGTTTCGGCCCGGGCGATTTTCCGCACGCCGAGGCCTATTACGCGGGCGCGCTGAGCCTGCCGTTGTTTCCCACATTGACCGACGAGCAGCAGGACAAGGTGATCCGACTCGTCAAACAGATCGTGTGAGCACGCGTGCGGCACGATGGTCAGGCAACGATGGCGGCGACTGAACCGCCAGCTATCCGCAAGGGTTTGACGCATTTTCGATGAAGGTTTTGCAGCACAAGGTTTTGTACCGGGCGATGCGGTTTCATGCAGCCTTTCCCAGCATCGTGCGCTTCAGCGACGACAATCTCTTGCTGGCGTTTCGCCGCGCCCGCAATGGCCTGTGGCTGGTGCCCGAGGATCGCAAGCACGAAATGGATCCGATCAACCGCATGGATCACATCGACAGCCGCTCGCATATCGCCTTGATGGAACTTGATCCCAGCGGAGAACATCCGGTCGGCGACCTCGACCTGATGCCGTGTGACCCGGAAGCGGGCGATCAGGATCCTTCGCTGCTGCTGGTGGAAAACGATCGTGTTTTTCTGGCGTCGATGTCGTGGTATCCGTTGCCGTCCGACGTCACCGAGATGCTGTTGGCCAAGAAACCGCCGGATGAACGCCATCCGGGTTGCCGCTACCTGTTCTGGGGTGGTCACACCGGCCTGCGCGAGCGTGAGCCCGGACGCTGGTTGGCGCACCATCGCTACCTGCAACCGGATGGCGGTTTCGGCGGCCCGCTGCGCGAGGGATCGTTGAAGATCCTGGTCGGCCCGATCCGCGGTCAGGCGTTACGCCGCGGTGACGAAATTCTGTTGCCCGTCTACAGCGGTGTCGAGACCGGGTGCGCCTTGTTCGTCAGCGGTGACCAGGGTAATACCTGGCACTACACAGGCCGCATCGCGGTCGATCCCGAGCAGCAGGTGACCTATCAGGAACCGGCCCTGTGCGAAGATGGGCAGGGCGGTTTGGTGTGCTTCATGCGCACCGCCGATGCAGATGGTCGACTGGCGACCAGCCGCTCGGACGACGGCATCACCTGGCAACCCGCTGTGCTGCACGACCTGGTCGGTCATCCCTTTCATCCGCTGGTGCTCAACGATGGCCGCGTGCTGCTCAGCTACGGTTACCGCGATGAGCCCTATGGTATCCGTGTGCGCCTGCTCGATAGCCCGGCATCCAACCCGGACGATGTGCAAGAGATCGTCATTCGCGATGACGGCCTGTGTGCCGACCTGGGTTATCCGTGGGCGGTGCAGCTTCGCGATGGCCGAGTATTGCTGGCGTACTACTGGACCGATGAGGAAGGTACGCGCCAGATCATCGGTACCTGGCTGGAACTGGATTGATGAGCCCGACTGAAAAGTTCGCCGTTGAGCCGGTGATGCTGGCGGGCAAGCTCTGCGGCCCCGGGCAGCCGCCGCTGCTGATTGCGGAGCTGTCGGGAAACCATGGCGGCGACATCGAGCGCGCGCTGGCGCTGGTGGATGCCGCGGTTGCGGCGGGCGCCGACCTGGTCAAGATCCAAACGTATCGGCCGGATACGATCACCGTCGATCATGACGGCCCCGAGTTCAGGATCGAGTCGGGTCTGTGGCAGGGCCGAACGCTGTACGAACTGTACGCAGAGGCGCATACGCCATGGGAGTGGCACGAGGCGTTGTTCGCGCGGGCGCGTGCTCACGGCGTGCCGATGTTCAGCTCGCCGTTCGACCCGACCGCGGTCGATCTGTTGGAGTCGCTCGATTGTCCGGCCTACAAGATTGCGTCGTTTGAACTGGTCGATCATGGTTTGATCGAGCGCGTTGCCGCCACCGGCAAGCCGATGGTGTTGTCGACCGGCATTGCATCGCTGGATGAGATCGACGAGGCGGTCTCGGTACTCAAGCGCTATCCGAAGACACCGTTCATCCTGTTGCACTGTACCAGCGGCTACCCGACACCGATCGCCGAGGCCGATCTGGCGACCATCCCGATGCTGATGGAGCGTTATCGCGTGCCGGTCGGGCTGTCCGATCACACGCTGGGCATAGCCGTACCGATCGCGGCCGTGGCGCTCGGTGCCTGTCTGGTGGAAAAGCACTTCACGCTGGATCGCGCTGATGGCGCGGTCGATGCCGCGTTTTCGCTCGACCCGGATGAGTTCTCGAACATGGCGCGCGCTTGCCGCGAGGCGGCGCTGGCGATCGGCCAGCCGCGCCGCGAGATGGCGCCGGTAGAGCATTCGCAAAAGGCTTTCCGGCGTTCGTTGTATGCGGTCGCCGATATCCCGGCCGGCTCGGTGATCACCGACGCGCAGGTGCGCTCGGTGCGGCCCGGTCTCGGTCTGCATCCGCGCGAGTTGCAGCGGGTACTCGGCTGCCGCGCACGGGTTGCGATCAAGAAGGGTACGCCGATCGCGTGGGAACTGCTCGACGAGGTCGGCGGGGCCGGCGAATGAGCGGGACAACGGAAAAAGCCGTTGCCTTTGTCGTCACGCGCCTCAGCTCTTCGCGCCTGCCACGCAAACAGCTACGTTCGATCGGCGATGTGTCCGTGCTCGATCGCATCATGTCTGAGCTCGCCGAAGTCGAGGCAGTGGACCAGGTCGTGCTGGCCACCGTCGCCGAGCCAGACAACGAACCCCTGAGAGTGCTTGCCGAAGAACGTGGCTGGACGCTGTTCTGGTACGAGGGCGAGGTCGATGACGTGGTCGGACGATTGCACAACGCCGCGCAAAGCTTCGCAGCCGAGATCTGCTTGCTGATCAGCGCCGACTGTCCGCTGGTGCATGGTCCGTCGGTCGGCGAACTGGTCGCGGCGATGCGTGCTGAGCCACAGGCCGACTATGTCGGCATGTTGCCCGACGAACGCGGCAGGGTCAGCCTGCTCGAAGGCGTGCATGTGGCGCGCAGCCGGGCGTGGCATCGTGCCGATGCGATGTCCGATCGTCCCGAGTTGCGCGAGCATCAGTTTCCCGTCATCTATCAGCGACCGGATGCCTTCACCCGGCTGGATGTGCGACTGAGTACGGCCGTGTACGGCGAGCCGCATCGCCTGAGTATCGACACCTGGGCGGATCTCGAATTCATGCACACGCTGCATGAGCGCTTGAAATCCGAAGGCAAGGTATTCGATCTGCCGGCGGTGGTCGGACTGCTCGAAGCGGAGCCGCTGCTCAGATCGCTCAACAGCCACGTGCATCAGCGCCGCCTGGTGGAAACGGTGCACAAAGTGCTATTCATTGTCGATGCCGGTGGTCCTTTCGGCTACGGACACCTGATGCGTTGCCGGGAGCTCGCGGGGCAGGTCGTCGAGCGTCTCGGCTGGCCGGTGACCTTCGTGTTGGACGATGAACATGCAGCGCAGTCCGTCGAGGCCTGCGGTTTTCGCGTGCTGTGGGGCGCGCTTGGTCGACAGGCGACGGTCGCGCCCCGCAGTCGTAGTTCGGTAGCGTTCAGCGAGCTTGCGCATGGTCACGATCTTGTCGTGGTCGACCTGTCGGCGCGCAGGGATCTGCAGCCGGGCTGGCGTGAACGCTTGACGGCAGATTGTCCGGTCGTCGTCATCGATCGTGAGGACAGCACTGCGGCAGAGGCCGACCTGATCGTGTGCCCCGGCATTACGGGGCGGCCGGCGCAATCCGCTTTGTCGATGCCGCCGGTCGCCTCCGGTTTGGAGTTCGCCATTATTCGCCGCGAGATCCGCCGTTACATCGGTCTGGACATCGACAAGGACATCGATGTGCTGGTGTATCTGCACGATGAGGTGGAACGAGACGCGGTATCGCGCTTGGCGGCAGCGCAAGGTTGGACTGCGGTGGTATTGACCGGTTTTCGCGAGGGCTTTCCCGAACTGCTGGCAAGAAGCAAGGTGTTCTTGAGTGGTTACGGGCAGACTTTTTACGAGGCCTTGGCGCTGCGCACCTTTCCGGTTGCCTGGCCATTGTCGGCGCTGCACCGCGCCGATGCCGAGGCCTTCTACGCGGCCGTTGCATTGCCCAAATACATCGTTGCCGATGTCGGCGGCCTGGCATCGGTATTACAGGGAGCGCTCAACGAACGCCTGGCCGACGCCCCGAAGCTGACCGACGGTACACCGGCGATCGTCCAGCGGCTTGCCGAGTTGCGCAAAACCTGGGCATGACGTTGCTACATACCATCAAGGGCATCGTGTTCGACCTGGACGACACCCTGTATCCGCAGGTGAGCTTCAAGCGCAGCGGCTTTCGTGCCGTGGCATCCCGGCTTGCCGAGCGGGCCTTGGCGGACTACGAAACCGTACTGGCGACGCTCGAAGACGTTCTGCAGCAGAATGGACCTTCGTACGGCAAGATGTTCGATGACGCCCTGCAGCGACTGGGTATCGAGCAGGTCGCCGCAGCTGACTTGATCGAGGTCTTCCGCACCCATGTGCCGCAGATCGAACTGTATACGGGCGTCGACGATTTGTTGATGAAACTGCGTGCGAGCAAACGCGTGGGCCTGTTGACCGATGGCTTGGCGCAGGTTCAACGCAACAAGGTCGCTGCCCTTGGATTGGATGCCGGCATGGATGCATTGTTGTTCAGCGATGAACTAGCGACGCAGAAACCGGATGAACGATTGTTCGCATGGTTCGAGCAACACTTCGATCTTGCGGCATCACAGCTGCTATACGTCGGTGACAATCCGGCCAAGGACTTCTACGGCGCGCGCAGACGCGGTTGGCGGACGTTGCGGGTGCTGACTGGCGAGCATGCAACAGCCACTCCGCCCGGTGATCGTTACTCCGCAGACGACACGTTGGACAAGGTAACCGAACTGTGCGTGTGGCTCGATGGAGCGGTTGCATCGCGACCTTGGCGGTGAGCGCGTTGTGAATCTGTTGATCCCCAGTGTCGGCAACAAACGTTATCTCGCGCGTCGGATGCGCGATGCCATGCAATCGCGAGGTGGCAAACTGATTGTTGCCGACATGGATTCCAATGCCCCGGCAGTCGAGTTCGCGGATGCGTTCGTAACGCTGCCGCCTTTCGGTCATGCAGCCTACTGGTCAGACGTCGATGCCGCGCTCGAAGACCTGGATATCGTTGCCGTGCTGCCTGTCAGGGAAGCAGAGCTTGCAGGCTGGGCAGAGCGAGCCGACAACAACGCGCTCGATGCGCGGTTGTTGCTGTCTGATATGTCGGCCCTGGGCTGCTGTCACGACAAGTTTGCACTCTACCGGCGTGCGGCAGAGGTCGGTGTCGATTGTCCGGCGTGGCTGCCTTGGTCGGGCAACGGAGACGAGATCGAATCGTTGGGATTTCCCGCCGTGATCAAGCCCAGGTTCGGCGCCGGCTCCAGAGACGTTACGATCGTTCGCAGCCTTGCGGAGCTCCCTGCCGCGACGCGAGGTCTGTTGGCGCAGCGCATGGTCGATGGCCCTGAAGTCAGCGTCGATTGCTATGTAGACGATCAAGGCATACCGCAGGCGTTCTGCGCGCGTCGCCGCGATCGGGTGGTCGCGGGGGAGTGTATCGAGGGAACCGTCATCGATGCGCCGCACCTGGTGGCGGCATGCAAACGGTTGGCGAACGCCATGCTGTTTCGCGGTATCGTCAATATGCAGTTCATCGACAGCGAAGATGGCCCGCTGTTGATCGACGTGAATCCGCGCGTACCGGGGGTATCGCGATAACCGAGGCCGCGGGCTATCCATTCCTCGATTGGACGATACAATGCCTTCTAAACGAACCGGGCTTGCGTGGGTAGGGCGTCGGTCGTTGACGGCAGCTGGTTCAATGCATCCCGGCACTGAACAGCGCTTATTGCGATAACAACAATAACGCCGCCGCTTGCGGCAACGACTCTAACGGAAACTATGCGTAACTATTCGACGACAAAGCGTGTTCTGGTAACCGGTGGTGCGGGTTTTCTCGGCTCTCATCTTTGCGGGCGATTGCTGGAGAAAGGATACGACGTACTGTGCCTGGACAATATGTACACCGGCACCAAAGAGAATATCGCGCACATGCTCGGCGAGACGCGGTTTGAGTTCATGCGTCACGATGTGACGTTCCCGCTGTATGTCGAGGTCGACGAGATCTTCAACCTGGCATGCCCGGCGTCACCGATCCACTACCAGTTCGATCCAGTGCAGACGACCAAAACCAGCGTGCATGGGGCGATTAATATGTTGGGTCTGGCCAAGCGGGTGAAAGCGCGCATTCTGCAGGCGTCGACCAGCGAAGTGTATGGCGATCCGGAAGTGCATCCGCAAGAGGAATCGTACTGGGGCAGGGTCAACCCGATCGGCGAGCGCGCTTGTTACGATGAGGGCAAGCGCTGCGCAGAAACGCTGTTTTTCGATTATCACCGCCAGCACGGCCTCGAGATCAAGGTTGCGCGGATATTCAACACCTATGGTCCGCGGATGCACCCCAACGATGGCCGGGTGGTCAGTAACTTCATCGTTCAGGCGCTGAAGAACGAACCGATCACCCTGTACGGCGATGGCATGCAGACAAGGTCGTTCTGCTACGTCGACGATCTGGTCGACGGCTTGATACGCCTGATGGCGTCGCCCGCCGACGTTATCGGACCGATCAACCTGGGTAATCCGGTCGAGTACACAGTGAAGCAATTGGCGGAGAAGATAATTGAATTGACCGGATCGTCATCGACGATGGCGTTTCGTCCCTTGCCGTCCGATGATCCCAGGCAGCGTCAGCCCAATATCGGCCGTGCCAAAGAGCTGCTCGATTGGGAACCGACCACCGAGCTGGAAGAAGGCCTGAAAAAGACGATCGACTATTTCGAGAACGCCTTCTCTGCGTAGGAGGGTACAGCCAATGCGCGCCCTCAGCAGAGGCGGCTCAGTTTCGGATGACGGCTGCAATCCGGCGCAGCCACCAAGGTAACGCAGATCAGTCCGGTAGTTCGGTGTGATATTCCGAGCGACTCGGCTGGTGTCGCAGCGAGTGCGTCGTGATCGTGCAAGTGTCGGGATCGGCCAGGTTCAGCGAGGCATCGCGATAGCCCGCGAATCGTTGCAGTGCATCGAGAAAACAGGCGCGAGATGCAGCGTTGTCGCCGAGCCGATGAAGCGCCACGCCCAGATTGTTTGCCCCTTCCGCGGTCGGCCTGAGGGATTCGGCGCTGCGCAGGTAGTCCACCGCACGTTCGGCATCGCCATTGGTCAGCAACAGTAGGGTTGCGCGATAGAAGAACTGTCGCCATGACTCCGCAACGGGGAAGGGTCCGTCGGGCTCGAGGACGATGTCGTTTGCGCCGACCTCCGATTGAATCCTGTCCAGCATCTGCGCGGCCGCTCCGTAGTCTTCACGAAACATGGCCATCGACAACAGAATCCAATGCGCAACGGCAGGTGCACAGCCTTGCGCGTGGCAGCCGGCACGAACATTCTCATAGTCGTGTTTACGCAGTACCGATCGAACCGCGGCGCGTTGCCTGCCAAGGTCACGAGAGACACTGTCGGGGTATGCATGCATGCGATAGCCGGGTTCGTCGAGATAGGCAAGACGGGCACCGTTGGCGACGCTGCGTAGCAATACGTCATAGCTCTCGGGGCCGAACACGGTGCGATCATAGCCACCGGCTTGCCTGAAGGCGTCCACACGAAAACCGAGCTGCGTATCGCCCGGCAGGTAGTTGCGCTCGAACAGGCGCCAGGCATACGGTGTAGAGCGGAGGAACGCAGGCGGGCGAAGCGATCTGAGAAACTTGCCCGAGCGCCCATCGTAGAGTTCGATGGTGTCGGAGACCACGTCTGCACCGGCATCGAGTGCCTGTTCGACACGTTGTGCGCGGCCGTGAATCCACTCATCGTCGGCATCGAGCCAAGCGGCATAGGGTGTATCCACGGCGTCCAGTCCGGCCTGTCGTGCAGCGCCCACGCCGCCCGGCGCTTCGCACTCGACAACCTCGAGCAGGCCGTCGCCAACGGAGCGTGCGAGTTCAACGGTGTTGTCGGTTGAATTGTCGTCGACCAGACAGATGGGGATGCGCTCATCGACGCAGGACGATACCGCGCGGCGGATCGTCTCGGCGGCGTTGCGCGCCGCGATCAAAACAGTCAAGCGTGCCATATCGCGTTTGCTGCCGGACGAGCGGTTCGCGATTGAATGCCTGCAGCGCGCATCGCGAGCACCGTCAATCTATGCCGAGATCGCGCTGTGTTCGTTGAGTAACTCCAATGCCTGTGAACGGAACAGCGGATCGACGAAGCCGTTGGCTTGGATACTCGCAGCGAGGGCTTCGACGTCGACACAATGGGCGACAGCATCGGCCATGGCGCTCCCAGCCTTGTCGAACGCGCCGCCAACCAGGTAGTGCAATGCGCGCTGCAGGTGCATGTCTGCCACCTGTGCCACCGACGCGTCACGTTGCGTGGTGTCGATCTTCAACCAGGCGATCGATATCTGGGTGCCGGGCGCGATCGCGCCACGTGTACCGTGTAGTCGGATCTGTGGAAAGAAGCATGTCGCGTCCTGCGGCAGGAAGGTTCGCCAGCTTACCGTCTGCCAAGTGGCATCTGCGGGCACGTCGTTGTCACCGAAACCGAGCACGCCATCATACAGATTGAGCTGCGCAGCGCCGTCAGTACGCAGACAGGCGTGCAGTTCGATCTCTTTGTCGCGCCAAGCGTCGATACTGTCGATTGGCATCTGGATGCCGATGTCCGTTGTCCCTTTCGGGTTCAGTACCGAGATCGTCAGGCCGCAGCGCGCGTCGCGGCTCAGATAGAGTTCCGGGTCGCCGTTCACGCTGGCGATCGTCCACGCGGTCGCATCCGTTTGCAGGGCGGAGATCTCGCCGAGTGAGATCGGCGCTGTCGGTGTCGCTGCGCTAGTGAAATCCACGACGGCGAGTTCGTCGCCGTTACCGGCCTTCAGCGCAGGTGCAGGCGTGGCGCCGGCAATGAATTCGACATGGTGTTCGACCAGCACGGAGGGTGATGTGTCCAGCCCCAGATCACGTTTGGCGACATTGACCGCCCAATCGGGAAAGTAGGCCGGTACGGCCGTGATCGGTACCTGTTCGACATCGATCACGTCGAACCTGTCGCCTTCAGCTTTCTGCACGGCCCACACGCCGAGATAGGGTTTCACTGTACCGAAGTTTTCGTACACCGCTTTGGTGACACCGGGATGCCAGGGAGAGGGTTCCATCGCCGCATCCTGTTCTTTCAGCTTGTCGAGCAGCGTGGTGTCGCAGTCTTTGTATTGCACTTCGAGATCGTCACCGCAGATGATGCCGCCGGGTTTGATCAGCCGTTTCGCATTGGCCATGTCGGTCGTGCAGATCGAGTAACAATGGGCGCCGTCGATATAGATCAGGTCGAAGTGCTCGTGGGGCAGGGAAGGCAATACCTTTTGGCTGTCGCCGATGATCGGCACCACCAGGTCTTGCGAATCGGTGGCCTTGATGTTGTGCCGGAAGATCGAAAAGAACACGTCGTCCTGTGGACCGAGCTTGAACCACATATCCACGCACAGCACCTCGCCCAAGCCGTGGTTGTGGGTGTTGATGCCTTCTACCCATGCGAGCGCAGAAGCCCCGGCGCGTGCGCCTATCTCGAGGATGCGCACCGGGCCATCGTCGTCACGCTTCTTCAGGTAGTCGACCAACAATTCGAGCAGCACCACGTTGCGCGACGGTGAGTTCGCGAAAACCGGAAGGTGCTGTGGAAAGAACGGCTTGCCTTCCTCGAACTGTTCGATGACTGAGAAATCGATGACCACGTTGATGAGTTCTCCCGTTACTACTGCTTCAGGCCGCGTTTGCGATGCGCAGCGTTGATTGCCTGTTAGGTAGTGATCGGTACATATCCAAATTTGTTTAAACACAGCGCGCCCCGGTCAGGCGCGTTCGGCCTCGCGCGGTTCGCCGATGCCGCTCTGCTCGTGCTGCGAGAGCATGGATTGCGCCTTGCCGTGCAGCGGGTTGATCGCCACGCAGGATCGCAGATGATCGATATCCCGGGTCAGTTCGAACAGGTGAAAATGGGCGCCGGCCACGAGGTGCGGGTACGGGCAGCTTTCGACAAGGGCCTGAAATCCGTGCGCAGCCTGGGTCGGGTCGTCGCGTTTGCAGGCGGAGGCCTCGTTGTATCGAACCTCCCAGTTCGGCCCGTGCGCCTGGGGCTGGAAGGTTTCAAGTTCGGCGACACGGTACAGCCCGTCGCGGCAGAAGCCTGCCCATTTGTCGCGAAACAATTGGCTGTCTGCCTGGTAGGCGACCGCCGGTGCGCTCAGCGTGGAATAGTAGCCCGCCATGTCGTGAACCACCGACAGCTGCGGGGTCACCGCGACCTTGAGGCCTTGCTGCCAGGCGCTGACACAAAGATCGAGGTCGTGTTGGTACTTGGCGTAGCGGGTATCAAAGCGCAGCCCGGTGCCCGGCCGGATGCCGACCACGGCACTGCTGACGGCAGGTATGTAGCGCGCCTTGCCGAACGGCTCGCGCATCAGTTCGGTGCTGCCGTCGTCGTGGATCAAGGCCCCGCTGTGATTGATCTCGCCCGAGCGATAGGTGTGCGTGCAGCCGATCACGGCGGCATCCATCTCCTGCGCTGTCGATAACAGGGTGTTCAACCAGTCGGGCGTGTCGATCAGCACGTCGTCGTCGATGAAGAACACCCATTGATCGTCGGCATAATCGAGGACGGCATTCATCGTCTCGGCATGCTGGAAATCGGCGTCGTAACCGTTATCGAGGATGATGAGATCGGTATTGGCGAGATTCGTCGCCTTGATGCCGGCAATGAGCGCCTTGGCCGACGGACGGTAGGCGTCCGGGGTGCAAAGGGCGATCAGCTTATCGTTCATTCATGGATTCCTAACGTGATCCGAGTTGGCAGTGCGCGCAGTCGAAGCCGTGCGTGCAGGCCTTGTGATCTGCGGTGCTGTTTGGCGTTTTCTCGCGCAGGATCTCGCGCGCTGCACGGTGGCATGGATTGAGTGCGAGGCAGCTCGACAATGCAGACAGATCCTCGGTGAGCGTGTACAGGTGATAGTTCGCGCCGCTGCGCATCGACTCGTCGAAACAGTTGCGCGCGATATCGGCAAACACCGCCTGTGCCGCTTCGCGGTCGACGGACTTCAGCAGCGAAGCCTTGCGATACAGATTGCGCCAGTAGTTCGAGCCGGGCTGATAATCACGCAGGTGCGACAGCTCCGGTCGGTCCATCAGCGTCGGTAGCAGGTGGCGCCACTTGTTGGCGAAGAACACGCTGTCGGCCTGCAGTCGCTGCACGAAGTTCTCATGACGTTCACCGGTCGAACCTGCATGGTGCATGATCTTCAGATCGAGCAAGCAGATCACGGGCCTGTCCCGTTCCCACGCCTGCAGACAGATGTCGAGATCCTGCTGATACTTCAGGTAACCGGTATCGAAATGGTAGTGCTTGGGGTTGTGTACCAGCATCAGTGCGCTGCACAATGAGGGCACATAGGCGGCACCTGCGTGGTTGGGCGCATAGTGATGCTGCGCGCCGATGATCGGCGCGACCATGCCGCTCTGATCGATCCAATAGCCTTCGTGATTGGTCTCGCCGTTGTCCCAGACGTGGCGGCAGCTGGCGATGTCGGCGCCGGTTGCCTGCGTCGCACTTTCCAGCTGATCGATCCAGTCGTAGGTCGTGATCTCGATATCGTCGTCGAGAAAGATCACGGATTGGCCGCGCTTGGCCGCGACCTCGAGCGCACGGTTCATCACGACGGGATGACTGAAGCCGGTGTTGTAGTTGTTGTCGATCAGCCAGAATTCCGCCTTGGAAAGATCGGTGGCTTTGATCGAACCCATCGCCCGCCGCGTGGTGAAACGGTCGCGGTCGGGTGAACACATGACGATCAAGTAGGGTTTTGGCATGTTTCGGTTTTCTATTGCGAATCCATAACGGCGTAGCGTCTGCTGCTGGGCAGGAGCGTGCACCAGCGGTCGACGGCTTGTGAAACCCCAGCGGTCGCCCGCGGCATCGAACGGTTATCGATGAAGGTTCGGGGTTCGTGCCATCTCAAGGTCAACGCGCCGCTTCGGTCGACAGGTATTGGGTGGCGTAGCGTTCGGCCTCGTGCACTTCGTCGAGCACCAGCACCGGACGGTCTTTGACCTTCGGTCGATAGATCGCGGCATGCGTCGGGCTGCACTTTTCATGAGTGTCGCCGATCGCCTTGACCGGATCTTCGCGCATCGGGATACCGCAACGGTGGCAGTGCCATCTGACCTGATCGGCAAATGCCTCGGGGCCCTTGCGCCACCAATCGTCAGTCACCTCGACCCCCAGGTCCGGCCAATCGGGATTGTCGGCGTGCAGCATGGCCTGTGCGCCGGCGATCTCGCAGAAATAACCGCGCACCTTGCCGCGTACCACGCAGACCATTGCCGACCAGTTACGGTTGATGTCGCAGCCGCGGATCTTTTCCCAGCGCTGGTTTTCATCCGGGTAGTGATCGATCAAGGCGGCGAACGGCGGGGTGTGCAGTGCATCTTCGTCGAGGCCCTTCAATCGGGGTTCGCTCTCGGGCCAGTCGCGCACGAACTCGTCCCAGGCCTCTTGATCCATGTGGACATTCAGATTCGACACCTCGGGGTTGAAGGTGTCGCGGCAGATGGCGCCTTTACCGCGCGGGTGGTTGCACCATAACCCACGGCGTTCGAAGGGGATGTACTTCTTCATGATCGCGCACAGTTCCTCGAACTGTGGATGGATCGCGGGATTGCCGCCGAACATGCCGACCACGCCGAAGTAGTTGCGCAAGGAGCTCACTGCCTGCTCGAACTGTTCGAGCGTGATCATCCCGGGCTTGCCGCGCAGGTTGCTTCCCTGGGTGCAGCCGAAGCACGCCTGGTCGCAGGCGCGTGTCACCCAGATCTGCAGGATACCGCCATGCCAGATAAACGGTCTTTCGTTGCCGGGGTACACCATCGATTGAATGACTTCATCAGCGAGATTCATCAAATTGGGCCTTCTAAGTCCTTGATACAAAAAGTCAGTTTAGCTGTCGTTATCTAGTTTAGCCGGTTCGGAGTAACTGGCCAGTTGCGAAAAATCGCTTATTTCTTCGACACAACGCTGCAACGTTTCGAACGTCATCCAGGCGTCGGGTACATGCCAGTAACCGATCGGGAAGAACGGTTTCGTACGGTATCGCTCCGAGATTGCGGCGACGGTATCCGAGGCCTGATCGCGTTGGCCGTGGATTGCCTGGGCGATCGCGTACGCCGGTTTCCAGAAGTGCGGCATGGCGTCCTGATCCAGGTCGCGCTGCATCAACCTGCAGCCGGTTGCGGTATCGCCGGAGCGGATCAGCAGCCAGCCGATGGCGCAGTACCAACTGTGCTTTCCCGGCAGTTCGGTGTACGCGGCGTCGATCTCAGCCTCGGCCTTCGCGGCATCGCCTCGCGCGGCGGCGAGGCAGCCGGCGAATACCTGTCCCCAGATCCAGGTGCGGTCGCGCGTTTCATCTTCGCGCAGGCAATCGGCAAAAAACGCGGTGCCTTTGCCTTTCAGGTAGCCGATCCAACCCATCCAGCCGAAACGATCGGTCATGCTCTCGTCGGCTTTGTAGGCCTCTTCGACCGCGGTGCGTGCGTTTGCCCAGTCCTCAAGGTGGGCGAGGGCGAAACCGACGTCGGCGATGCCGGTGGCACCGGTGCGACCCTGCTCGATGTCTTCCTGCATCAACTGCAATGCGGTGGGCCAATCGCCACGTTCGGCCTTGAACCATCCCAGTTGGATGTTGCCGTCGCGCAACGCGGCACAAGCTTGGTAGGCAGCCGCGATTTCGGCGCGCGACTGCGGCATATTGGCATCGGACGCCTTGCCCAGAGCAATAGCGCGGATGTAGGAACCGGCAGCCGTCAGGCGGCCTTCGCTTTCATCGAGTGCAATCAGCGTGGCGGCATCATCGAACTGCTCGAACAGGTAGACCTGGCTGGCGTAGTAGGTGGCCAGGCCTTGCGCTTGCGGAAACTCGCGGTAGATCGAACGCAGCTCGGCAGCGATTCTTTCGGTATCACCGGCATCGCCGGTCGGTTTGGGTATCGCGCGCAGCCGTTGCAACAGGTCGACGTTCAGCAACGTCGGGCTGAACTCGGCCTCTTCCAGGGTCTGCGGCAACTCGTACTGCAGACAATCGGCGAGGCCGATACTGTCATCGCGTTGTCTGGCCGCCAGCATGGTGTTGATGCACAGCAGCGCCTTCTGCTGCGCATTGGGACTCATGCGTTGCAGTTGTATCGCCAGCAGGTCGATGAAGCGCTCGAGATGGGTGTTGGCACGTCCGATCTCTGCGCAACGCAGACCGCGCAAGGTCTCGTAGTAGTCGTTGTAGAACACGCACTCGCTGCCCAGAATCACGCCGCTGTATCCTCGAGATAGGTCGTGCCCTGGATATGAGCGCCGTCGCGACTTGCATTGATGAAGCGAATAGCGGAATTGCGCCCGATGTAATGCTCCAGCCCGAGTCGGTAACCGTTGAAGCTGGTCATCGTTGGAATGCGTTTACCGTGACCGTCCATCGCCGATGCGCCGGCCTGTGATGCGGCGGCATAGAAATCGGCTGGCGCCTCGGTGTTCGCGTGGATCTTACCGCCGGGGAAACCGAAATCCGCACCGAACAGGTAAATGGTTTGCGCACCGATCTTTGCCGCGAGGTCGACCGCAGGATGCGACACCGATCCTGCGACGAACAGCTCGCCCTTGGGGAAGCGCGCTTTCACGTCGTGATAGATCGACTCGAAGGTATAGCTGGTGAGCCGTCTGCCCGGCCACAGCTTGAGGATGTCGTTGTGTACCAGCGGCGTATACACCAGCCGTGCGTCACGGCATGGTTCGAGATCGATCTGAAAGTAGCGCAGGATTGTTTCGCGGTTGTCGTCGACACTGACCACGATGTCCGGCGTGATGCCTTCATCGAGCAGGGGTTTCAGTGCACCGTCCACGGCGATCACCATGCCCTCGGTGCGATGTCGCTTGATCCAGCCGGCGGTTTTGGCGAGCGTCGGGCCCGCAATGGCGACAAATGCCGTGCTGCCGGGTTGGGTGTCGAACAGTTCCTGCACGTCGCCGTCTTGTTCAACGAAGGTGAGATTCTGTTCGATCTGGCGCTTGCGCAACGGCTCGAGCTGGCGGTGGCGTTCACGCTCGAAAGGCAGGATCAGTTCGCTGACGAGCATATCGTGCAGCTTGGCGTTGTCGGGTGTGCTCAGCTTCAGGCACGGCGGTATGACGGCGAACGGCAGCAGGACCTTGTTTTGCGTCGCGCCATCGACCAGGGTCACACGTGAATCCTGCAGCCAGCCACGATGATCGAGGCAGTGCAGCAGAACATGCAACACGCCGGTGTTCAATACGATCACATATAGTGTCTTGAGCTGCGGTCGTTGCAGCAGTTCGCGGATCAGGTCGGCACCACCGATACCGTAGACCGCGGCATGCTCGCTGTCTTGCGGGATCATGCCGGCCTGCATCTGTGCTTCGGCGTCGGAGTCGTAGGCGCTCCACAGCCGTGCGCCGGCGATGACCAGGGTGGGGTGGTTACCCGTCTCGTCCCACTGCATGTCTTGCGGCGGCGGCGAGGCCAGAATCTTTTCCGCGAGCTGTGGCCAACGACTGCGGAGGAGGGCGATGTTTTCCGCGGCGATATCGCTCATATCGGTCGCGACTTCAGGCCAGCAATGTGCGTGAAAGCTGAATGGGATTCGTGCATCTTGAGCGGAGCATAGTGCCTGCGTTGCCCGACGCCAAGTGAAAGGACTTGTTTGAGGTGGCTGGACGACGGCCCGAAAGCCGCCGCCCACCCTTTGGCGAAAAGTTGCGTGAGGTCAACCGTACCGGCCCGTCGCAACAGGCCGGTTCTTACCTCATGCTTATCCCAACAGTTGCAGAACGTTCTGCGGGATCTGGTTGGCTTGTGCCAGCATGGCCGTACCTGCCTGCTGCAGAATCTGCGCACGCGTCAGGTTGGCCGTTTCTGCGGCAAAGTCTGCATCGCGGACGCGTGAGCGCGCGGCGCTCTGGTTCTCGACCACGTTGGCGATGTTGCGGATTGTCGATTCCAATCGGTTCTGCGTGGCACCGATATCGGCGCGTGCCGATGAAATGGTATCGAGGTCGGCATCGATCTTGGCGAGTGCGCCGGTCGCACCGCCTGCCGTGGTGATCGTATCGGCCAGTGACGTCAGGCTGGTGATGTCGGCCAGCGTGATAGAGATCTGGTTGTCTGTAGCGTCTTTGAAGCCGACCTGCAGGGTGATCGTGGCGCCGCCGTTCAATACATCGGTGCCGTTGAATTCAGTCGACGTGGTGATTCGCGAGATCTCTGCAGACAATGCCACGAATTCCTGGTTCAGCGATGCCTTGTCGGTGGTGTTGACCGTGCCGTTCGCCGCTTGTACCGCGAGTTCGCGCATACGCTGCAGGGCGTTGGTGATCTCGTCCATTGCGCCTTCCGTGGTCTGCAGCATCGAGATGCCGTCGTTGGCGTTGCGCATCGCCTGCTCCAAGCCGCGAACCTGCGACGTGATGCGTTCGGCGATAGCCAGGCCGGCAGCGTCGTCCTTGGCGCGGTTGATGCGCAATCCGGAAGACAGGCGTTCGACCGACGTCATCAGGCTGGACTGCGAGTTGTTCAATGCGCGCTGCGAGTTCAGCGACATCATGTTGGTATTAATCACTTGTGGCATGTTGCATTCCTCATTGCCAAATTTAGTTTGATTCGGCGCAGGCTCTTGTCGGTTCTTGCCATCAGCGCGCTGTTAGTGAATCAGCAAAATAGATGCCAGGTTGAAAGATGCCTTGTTTTACGGCGTATTCTTGCAACCGGGCACGAAAAAGCCCGCAATGGGTGTCTTTGCGGGCTGATTCGGCGTACCTGGCATTGTGTGCTTCGCTCAGTGTGGCAAGCCTTTGCCGTTGTCGGCTGCCGGCCGGACGGCAGGGCTTTGCCGCATCAACGGGCTTCGAATACGACACCGCCGCGAATCTGCTGCAGGGGTTTCTGCAGGCCAACGCGGGTATGGGCATTGATGATGATCGGCGCCATCAGGTTCGCGGTAATACCGCGCTGCGGCTGCTCGGGATTATCGGAGATCGTGACCAGCATCAGAATGTCTTCAGGGGTTTCGATCGCCAGCGTATCGGCTTCGTCATCGGTGAGCTCGATGCGGTAGTCGATGTTGCAGGCCTCGGCCGGCACCATCGGGAAACGGATGTAGGGGTCTTCGGTCGATTGAAGGTAATAAACCGTCGACGCGCCTTCTTCGTGGAACAGCTTGAAGACGTGCAGGTCTTCAAAACCGGCGAGGCCTTCCGGGAAGTTCAGCAGGCTCGCCTTGTCGACGACCTGTTTGCCATACAGGGTTTCGATCTCGACATACTCGTCGTGCGCGTGTTGTACCGCATTGCTCATAGCCATTTCGATATGCTCCTTTGCATACAGTCGTTCGATGGACGGCAGGTACGAACAGGGCTTGCACGATCTTGCCGACACAATCCAGGTGCCGAGAGTTTTGCATGATGTGTGCCATGTGAATCGGCAACGCGAGGCGGGGTGCGGCGCTTGGTCGTTGCATCCATATAAATAGAGGAATTTAGCGAATTGAAGCCGAGCGTCGTCTTGCCGATAGCCATTCGACGCTGCGGCAACACGCGGCAACAGAGCGGCTTTCAGGCGGCAAAGATTTGCCGAATTGGGGATTCCAAGTATTAAAGAAAGCTGATCTAGCGCCGTTAAGCAGCGTGAAAGCGGTAAATGCAGGGATGGGCCCAGCATATCCGCTCACGATAAGTGACTGGTTCGCCTTTTTATAAGGCCGTGCCGGTTGCTAGGAGCTTACAAAATGGCACAGGTAATCAATACCAACGTATTCTCTCTGAACTCTCAGCGTTCCCTGATGAACTCGCAAGCGAGCATGAAGACCTCTCTCGAGCGTCTTTCTTCAGGTCTCCGTATCAACCACGCTAAAGACGACGCTGCCGGCCTTGCAATCGCCGAGCGTATGACCTCTCAGATCCGCGGCCTCAGCCAGGCCATGCGTAACGTCAACGACGGTGTCTCGATGATCCAGACCGCTGACGGCGCGATGGAAGAGATCTCGAACTCGCTGCAGCGTATGCGTGAACTCGCCGTTCAGGCCTCTACCGGTACCGTCAACACCACCGACAAGGGCTCGCTGAACTCTGAATATGCGGCTCTGGCTGCATCGATCGGTGAGATCACCTCGCGTACCAGCTTCAACAACGTGACCCTGCTGGACGGCGCCTCGATCACCGTACAGAGCGGTTACAAGAGTGGCGAGACCACCGCAGTGAACCTGACCGACGTCAGCTCGCTGACCGCCCTGAGTGACGACATCAGCACCGGTGCATCGGCTGCGATCACCAAGCTGGACGCTGACCTCGACACCATCTCGTCGGCCCGCGCTACCGCTGGTGCCGCGCAGAGCCGTCTGGAAAGCACCTCGCGCAACCTGGCGAACATCGTCGAGAACGTGAGTGCTGCCCGTTCGGGTATCCGTGACGCCGATTTTGCCGCAGAAACGGCAAACCTGACGCGTACGCAGATCCTGCAGCAGGCCGGTGCAGCCATGTTGGCCCAGGCCAACCAGCTGCCGCAGAACGTCCTGTCGCTGCTGCGTTAAGCGGGTTGAGGCTGTTGCCTCCTGATCCGGGTGTCTGACACCCGGATCGCCCGGAGGCAGCCGGCGGTGGACGTGAAGCAAGGCGTCTGACCGTCGAGCGATGTCGGGTCATAAAGGCTCTGCCTAGCCCGGCAATTGATCGCTCAACGGTTTGGCCGTTCGCCGAAACCGCCCCCAGCGTGAGGGGTAGAACAATGATCAATGACATTGGGACAATCAAGGCAGTGGCACCCGCTGCTGTGCCGTCCGAATCCACCAAGCCGGTGGAGCGTGTCGCACCTGTCGGTGGAACCCGGAAAGAGGATCCTGCTGAGCGAGGCGAAAAGGCAAAAGAAGCTGCCGAGAGCCTCGACCAGGTCGTCTCCGAGCTCAACACTCTGGCACACGATCTGCATCGTGAACTGCGTTTCTCTGTCGACAACGAAAGCGGCGAGACCGTCGTCAAGGTCGTGGACAGTGCAACCGAAGAGGTCGTGCGGCAGATTCCGAGCGAAGAAGTGGTTCGCCTGCGCAAGCGACTTGCAGAAGCGGCAGGGGTGATTTTTCAAGGCTCTGCCTGAGTTTAGCAACGATTCCTTCCGTAACCGGAAGGTGGAGAAAGGACGATGGCAATCACCGCAGCGGGCGTAGGCTCAGGGCTGGATATCGAGAACATCGTGACCCAGCTGATGTCGCTCGAGCGTCGGCCCATCGACACCTTGGAGAGCAAGATTTCCGACACACGTGCGGAAATCTCGGCGTACGGCAACCTCAAGAGCGTGTTGTCGACGTTCCAGGACAAAATGAAGGAACTAAGTTCCTTTGATGCATTCCGCAAATTTACGTCCGTTTCGTCCGACGAGGATGTGCTCACCGCATCCACGACGTCCAGCGCCGCTTCTGGCAGCTACAGCATCGACGTCACCCGCCTGGCACAGAATCACAAGCTGGGTTCCAACGAATCTCTCGACACCGCGACCTTCGGTGGCGGCGCCGGCGATGCGCTGACGCTGACCGTTGCCGGCAATTCGACGACGGTCGACCTGTCGTCGGCCAAGACCTTGTCGCAGGTACGCGATGCAATCAATTCTGCGTCCGACAACCCGGGCGTGCAGGCGACCATCCTCAATACCGGGGGTGGCAACCAGCGCCTGATCCTGACCGCCAGTGAGTCGGGCTACGACAATCGCGTCGAGCTTTCTTACGGTGGCTCAATCGGTGCCGGCACCTTCGGTTTCGCCACGGCCAACAAGGACGCGCTCGGCGCGACCCTGACGGACCTGACTGAGCTCGATGCCGCGTTCAGCGTTGACGGATACGCGTTGACCGCGTCGAGTAACAACGTCAGTGACGCGATCGACGGCATCACCTTCGAACTCAAAGGCATCGGTTCATCCACGCTCACCCTCGAGCGCGACACGGAATCGATCGAGGCATCGGCCAAGGCCTTTGTCGATGCCTACAACGAGGTCATCAATACGGTCGGCGATATTCGCGGCGATGGTCTGTCGAGCAGCTCGGTGCTGACCGGCGTGGCACGCGCGATGCGCTCGGTACTCAACACGGCACCGGCAGGATTGACCACGGCATTCGGCAGCCTGTCGGAACTGGGTATCACGACCAACGCCAAGACCGGCGAGCTCGAATTCAACAGCGACGATTTCAACGATGCGCTGAATGCCGACTTTGCCGGTGTCGCCGAATTGTTCGCCCACGACGACCAGGGCTTTGCGTTTCGTATGGAGTCGATGATGGACTACTACCTCGATGGCGACGGGCCGGTCGAGGGGCGGGTAGACAGTCTTAACGACCGGATTCGCAGCATGGAGAACCGGGTCGACACGCTCGAGGGTCGCATGATCCTCAAGGAACAGGCGTTGCGATCGCAGTACGCCGCGCTCGACAGTTTAATCGGTACTTTACAATCCACCGGTAACTTCTTGACCTCCAGTCTGTCTTCGGGCTCGTCGTAAGTTTCGCGCCCGATTGTGATCGGAAATCCCTCAATTTCCGCGGTCCGCGGCCGTTAGGTAGGGTGTTGGCAAACCATCCCGGAAACAGCACGAATGAGCTACGGCAAGAAGCGTTCAGGAATCGAACAATACGGCAAGGTCGCTGCGGAGTCTGAAGTCGCGTACGCGAGCCCGCACCGCCTTGTACAGATGCTGATGGAGGGCGCACTCGACAAGATTGCGACCGCCAAAGGCTGTATCGAGCGAAAGGATCTCGAAGGCAAGAGCCGCCACATCACCTGGGCCATGTCGATCGTCAACGGTCTGCGTAGCAGCCTCGACATGGAAAGCGGCGGTGAGATCGCCGCCAATCTCGACGACCTCTACACCTACATCAGCCGCCGCTTGGTCGATGCCTCGGTGCAGAACGATCCGCAGCCGCTGGCCGAAAGCATCGACCTGCTGCTCGAGATCAAAGGCGCATGGGACGCGATGCCCGAAGACGTACGTCAGATGCGCGGCAGTAAGTTGTCTGCCGATCAGGCGGCGACCTGATCGATGAGCGTTTCGCGTCACCAACTTCTCGACGACGCCTTGGCGATGAGCCGGCGTATGGCGCAGGCCGGCGAGCAGGGTGACTGGGATCAGGTCATTGCACTTGAGCCCGAGCGGCGCTCGCTGCTCGAAAAGGCCTTTGCCACCCACGCGCCGGTCGACGAACTGGTGGCTGAGCGGGTGCGTACCATACTGGAACTGGACAAGAGCCTGATGGAGCGCAGCATCGAGGCACGCGAGGCGATCGCGGTCGAGCTGAGTCAATCCAACAAGGCACGCAAGGCGAACAACGCCTACCAGGCAGCCGGGCGCTAAGCGCGCCTGCAACGTCTCTACCTGCGATCGCAGGTCAGCGTTTCAGAATCAGTTCGATGACGGCCTTGCTGCCGAAATACGCCAGCATCAGCACGGCAAAGCCAACCAGTGTCCAGCGGATCGCGGTGCGTCCGCGCCAGCCGAAACGATAGCGTCCCCACAACAACACGGCGAAGGCGAACCAGGCGACGATCGACAGTACGGTCTTGTGTACCAGGTGCTGGGCGAACATGTCTTCGAGGTAGACGAAGCCGGTGACCAGGCTGACGCTGAGCAGCACGAAGCCGAGGCTGATCA
Source organism: Thiosocius teredinicola (assembly GCF_002009425.1). NCBI lineage: Bacteria > Pseudomonadati > Pseudomonadota > Gammaproteobacteria > Chromatiales > Sedimenticolaceae > Thiosocius > Thiosocius teredinicola. Next base: position 3,454,465 of record NZ_CP019936.1, on the reverse strand, counting down.
TCTCGAACAGCAGTGACTCCATGGTCTGCAACGGCGGCAGTGCGCGGATGAAGCCGCCAGGGTGGTGGCGGCGCAGGTGGTTGTCCTGCACCGCGAGCAGAATGGCCTGCACGCTGGCCAGCGTCAGCAGGCTGTAGGCCAGCATCGAGGTCAGCACGTGCACCCGCAGGTCCCAGCCGACGTGCTCGCCGAGCAGGTGATTGCCGTGAAAACGCAGATCGAGCAGCACCGTGATTGCGGCAATCGGCAGGGCGACGATCGCCAGGTTCTCGACCGGCTTGCTCAGTGCCGAGACCAGCAGCAGGCCGGCCACCGTCCATGCCGCCAGCGATACGGCGTTGAAGAAGCTCAGGTTGAGCCCGCCGCTGGTGAACAGCTCCTGGTACAGCAGGATGGCGTGCAGCAGCAGCGCGGCAAACCCCAGGCCGATGCCCAGGCCGCGTGGCGGACGCCACGCGCCTTCGGCGCCGAACAGTCGCAGGCCGGTACTCAGGCCGCCAATGAAATACAACACCGCGGCGGGGAAGGCGATCAGGTTAATGTTCATTCGAGCGCAAATCATGGCATAACGCTTCGTGCCCTGCATCCGTATAATGTTGACGCCATCAGGGATTCAACCCGCCATAGATCAAGATCATGTTTGCCAGTCTCTCGGACCGCTTGAGCGGTGTACTGCAGAAAGTCCGCGGCCAGGGCCGCATCAGTGAAGACAACATCAAGGACACCTTGCGCGAAGTGCGCATGGCGTTGTTGGAGGCCGATGTTGCATTGCCGGTCGTCAAGACATTTGTCGACCAGGTGCGCGAGAAGGCGCTCGGCGAAGAGGTGCTGCGCAGCCTGACGCCGGGTCAGGTGCTGGTCAAGATCGTCAACGATGAACTTGTCCATGTCATGGGCGAGGCCAACGAGCAGCTCAACCTGGCCGCACAGCCGCCGGCGGTGATCCTGATGGCCGGCCTGCAGGGCTCGGGTAAGACGACCAGCGTCGGCAAGCTGGCCCGGCTGCTCAAAGAGCGCGACAAGAAGAAGGTCATGGTGGTCAGCGCCGACGTGTACCGTCCGGCCGCTATCGACCAGCTGCAGACGCTGGCCGGTGAGGTCGATGCCGAGTTCTTTCCGTCGACTGCCGATCAAAAACCGTTGGCGATTGCACGCTCGGCGATCTCGGCGGCGCGCAAGGGTTACTTCGATGTGCTGATCGTCGATACCGCCGGCCGCCTGCACATCGACCAGGACATGATGTCCGAGATCCAGGAGTTGCACGGCGAACTAAAACCGGTCGAGACCCTGTTCGTGGTCGATGCGATGACCGGTCAGGATGCGGCCAATACCGCCAAGGCGTTCAACGACGCACTGCCGCTGACCGGCGTGATCCTGACCAAGACCGACGGTGACGCACGCGGCGGCGCGGCGCTGTCGATCCGCCAGATCACCGGCAAGCCGATCAAGTTCCTCGGTGTCGGCGAGAAGACCACGGCGCTCGAACCGTTCCACCCCGACCGTGTCGCCTCGCGCATCCTGGGCATGGGCGACGTGTTGTCGCTGGTCGAGGAAGTCACCGCTAAGGTTGACCAGGATAAGGCCGCTAAGCTGGCGAAGAAGATTACCAAGGGCGAAGGATTCACCCTGGTGGACTTCAAAGAACAGATGGAGCAGATGGCCAACATGGGGGGCATGGCCGGGCTGCTGGACAAGCTGCCGGGCATGAACCAGGTGCCCGACGCGGTCAAGGCCCAGGTCGGCGACAAAGAGGTCAAGAAACTGATCGCGATCGTCAACTCGATGACCCCGCAGGAACGCGCCTTTCCGGCCGTGATCAAGGGGTCGCGCAAGAAACGCATCGCGGCCGGTTCCGGCACCCAGGTGCAGGACGTGAACAAGCTGCTCAAACAGTTCACGCAGATGCAGAAGATGATGAAAAAGATGAAAGGCGGCGGCCTGGCGAAAATGATGCGCGGCATGAAAGGGAAGATGCCGGGCGGGTTCCCGGGTGGTGGCATGCCGCCTGGGGGTGGAGGATTCCCTTTTTAAGCAATGGCATGCAGGCTTGGTCGAATAATCATTGGCTTGGTGTGTTGTGCGGGTCTGTCCCTGCCGGTTGCGGCACAGGCCCCATGCGACGCGCTGATCGAGCAAAACCACGCCCAGCTCGAGGCGATGCAGCGCTATGCCGAGTCGTTCCAGCAGAGTCTTGAGGAACTGAGTGCCGCGCTGGCGCAGGCCGACCGGCGCAATGCCGAACAGACCGCGCTGATCGAACGCCTCGAGGCCGAACTGCGCAAGCTGCGCGCGCGTGATCCGACGGAGCACGACCGCCAGCGCCGTGAGTTCTTCGTCGCGCTACGCCGCGAGCTGCCGTTGTCGACGCTCTACGAGGTATCGCCCGACCGGCTCATCATCGCCAGCGATCCGGTGTTCATTTTCGGCAAGGGCGAACTCGGTGCCGAGGGGCAGGAGCGCCTGAGCCCCCTGATGCAGACCTTTCGCAGCCTGGTAGAGCAGTTGCCCAAGTCTTTTCCCTGGCGCATCCGGGTCGAAGGCCACAGCGACAGCCGGCCGCTGCGCACCAATCCCAAGTTCGACAACAACTGGGAGCTGTCGGTGGCGCGCTCGGTCAGCATGCTGCAATTCATGGTCGAGCAGGGATTCCCTGAAGACCGTCTGTCGGCGGTTGGCCTGGCAGATACGCATCTGCGCGACCCGGGCGACAGCAAGGCCGCCCATCGGCGCAATCGGCGTATCGAGGTCCACCTGATCTACGAGCCGTTCCCGGCCGCCGAATAACCGTCAATCGGGCTTGGGATCGGCCGCGGCCAACAGGCGGGTGACCAGCGCGCGGCTGTCGTCGTGCGCGTCGAGCCGCTCGGCCGGCGTCCAGCTCATGTCATTTTCCAACCGGTACGAACCGCGGAACGGTTTGGGTGGTTTGCCGCCCCAATCCGTGGGCGAGAGCATTGAGAACGCGAGGCTGCCGTCGGCCTCTTCGTAAAGGTGGTAGATGTGACCGGGGATGCGGCGGAAAGCGCACCGCGCGTGGTGCAGGCGCTGGTCATCGCGTGCCTGTTCGAGGATATCGCGCGCCTGTGCCTGCAGGGCCTTGACCTGATCGGCGATCACCTGCAGCTGGGCGCCGAGGCGGTTGGAGACCATCTGATCCGCCTGATCGATCTCGCGCGCCAGGTCGACCAGGCCGAAACTCGGCGCCAGTCGGCTCACGGGATAGGGCGCGCTGTGGTCGGCCCCCTGGTGAATCGTCGGCTTTTTCGGATCGTCGCCGTCGGCGCTCATCCGTCACCCCGGCAAAACCCTGATTTTCGGACAATTAGAGTCTTCACAACGCGCAATTTTTCAGTAGAATACGCCGTTTCTCTCGGGGCCGCCCTGCGGAACCGGGCTAACAGACGTTGAATTAAGGCTAACAGAAAATGGTATCGATTCGTCTTTCAAGATCGGGTGCGAAAAAGCGTCCTTTCTATCATCTCGTCGCCGCTGACTCGCGCCGTGCGCGTGGCGGTCGTTATATCGAGCGTCTGGGTTTCTACAACCCGGTTGCCGTCGAGGGTGAAGAAGGTCTGCGCATCGATCTGAGCCGCGTTGATCATTGGGTATCGGTCGGTGCCCAACTGAGCGATCGCGCGCGGAAGCTGGTCGACAGCTACCGTCAGACCGCGCAGGGCTGATCAGCCGGAAGATTCTTTCCGTGCCGGCCCGCTTGGGAGTGTTCCCGTGAGCGACGAGGTCAGCAGGGAAAATGGGATGCGAACCGAGGGTGACGAGCAGCGCTTCGTCACCCTCGGTCGCGTTTCCGGGGCACATGGCATCCAGGGCTGGATCAAGGTTCATTCCGATACCAGCCCGCGCGAGAACATCGTGGAGTACTCGCCTTGGTATCTCGAGCGCAACGGTGTGCGCAGCAAGGTCAAGGTGAAGGCCGGGCGCCGGCAGGGCAAGGCGATGGTCGCCAAGCTCGAAGGCTGCAACGATCGCGACGCGGCCGAGGCATTGACCGGTGCCGATATCCGGGTGCTGCGTTCGCAGCTGCCGGAGACGGATAGTCCGGGCGAATATTACTGGGCCGATCTCGTGGGCCTGACGGTGGTCACCGTCGACGGCCAGGAGCTGGGAACCATCGACCAGCTGTTCGAGACCGGGTCGAACGACGTCATCGTCGTAAAAGGGGATCGGGAACGCCTGGTGCCCTACATCTGGGAGCAGGTGGTGAAGGATGTCGATCTCGACGCCGGCGTGATGCGGGTGGACTGGGATCCGGATTTTTAGGGGCGGGGCGATGCGTTTCGACGTGGTCAGCCTGTTTCCCGAGATGTTCGACGCCTTGCGCGTAGGCGTCACCGGCCGCGCTCTCGAGCGTGGTCTGGCCGAGATGGTGTTGTGGAATCCGCGGGATTACACGCACGATCTGCATCGCACGGTCGATGATCGACCCTACGGCGGTGGGCCGGGCATGGTGATGATGGTCGAACCGTTGCGCGCGGCGCTGGCCGAGGCCAAGACTGCAGCGCCGGACAGCAAGGTGGTCTACCTGAGTCCGCAGGGTCGACGGTTTGACCAGGCGACGGCCAGATCGCTGGCGGACGAGCCCGGCCTGGTGTTGTTGGCGGGCCGTTACGAGGGCATCGACGAACGCCTGATCGAGGCATACGTCGATGATGAGGTCTCGATCGGCGACTACGTGTTGTCCGGTGGCGAGTTGCCGGCGATGGTGTTGATGGATGCGGTGATCCGCTTGTTGCCCGGTGCGCTGGGTCATGCCGATTCCGCCGAGCAGGATTCGTATGTGGATGGCCTGTTGGATTGTCCGCATTACACGCGCCCCGAGGAGATCGAAGGGCGAACGGTGCCGGAGGTGTTGAAATCCGGTAACCACGAACTGATTCGTCGCTGGCGTTTGCAGCAGTCCCTAGGCCGGACGTGGCTGCGCAGGCCCGACCTTCTCGAAGGTCGAGAGCTCAACAGCGAAGAACGTGAATTACTTGACGAATTTATCCGTGCCCAGGCGGGCACCTGAGGTATAGGAGCACAGCGGCGATGAGCAATATCATCCAGGAACTCGAAAAAGAACAGATGGGCAAAGAACTGCCGGATTTCGGTCCTGGCGATACCGTGATTGTGCAGGTAGAGGTCGTTGAAGGTCAGCGCAAGCGCCTGCAGGCCTTCGAAGGTGTCTGCATCGCCAAGCGCAACCGCGGCCTGAACTCTTCGTTCACCGTGCGCAAGATTTCGCACGGCGAAGGCGTCGAGCGTGTCTTCCAGTCGTACAGCCCGAGCGTTGCCGAAGTGCAGGTCAAGCGTCGTGGCGACGTCCGCCGCGCCAAGCTGTACTACCTGCGCGGCCTGACCGGCAAGGCAGCCCGTATCAAGGAAAAGATCAAGTCCGCTTCCTGATCTTTACCGCTCGCTGGTTCGAAAAAGCCGTTGCGTTCGCGCAACGGCTTTTTTGTTGGTTCGCTTACAGGGACCGGCGCTTCATTGCGTTGTGAAACAGCATGCCGTCGTTAGTTGACTCGTCGTAGCCGTGGCATTGCTTTCTTTCAGCATGGGCCGAGACTGAGAGCCGATCCAATGGCCTGGAGTATCGCGTTGACGATTTCGACCGTTACCCTGGCCGAGTTAAACACGATGTCCATCAGAAACAGGAAGACCACGCCCAGGTACCCGAGGTAGCTGAATCCCATGTAGTCGTTGTAGATGATGGTGTAGAACCAGTTCTGGCCGAACAGGTAGAACGATGTCATTACAATGGTTGCGAGCAGCAGCAAGCCGGCAGGTAGCAGCAGATGGCGGCTTGCGGCGGGTTTCACGAAGCTGACCAGCAGCAACACCAGGAACACCGCGGTGTTGGAACCGAGAAAGATGCGCACATCGCTTCTCAGCTTGCCGACGATCTCGACATACTTTCCCCTGACGATGTCGCCCAGTCGCTGCTGTGCCACTTTGAGGTTTGAAATCTTCTCTTTCCATGACGTGGCAATGTTCTGCGCGATGGCCTTCTTTTTCTCGCAGTCGTAACCGCAGGCCGCCGCCAGTACCTGCGCGATTTTCTTCGGTAGTTCCTCATCCAGCCATTGCTGCAGCCGTTGCTCGTCGTAGCCGAGCTTTCCGGCCAGCGCCTTCGCCTTGTCGGCGATGCCCGATTCTTTGCTCGCAAGGTAGCGTTCACGCACCTCTTTATCGATCTGCAATTTGATGAAACCCTTGGCCGACTGCTCGACGGTTTCGGGCGCAGAAAACGTGAGCGCGAGCAACGCGCCGAAGACAATGGCGCCGGTCAGTCCGATTAACTGCAGTATCCTTATCATGGCATTGGACCCGGATGATTGGTTTGCGTGCCCTTCAATCCTTCCTTTCAATCGCCAGTCGTGCTGCCGTCTGTCGCCACCAGCAAACAGACCGGCGCATCTGCGTTCTTTGATGCACTTGCGAAACAGACGGCATTACCCGAGTCGGAAAGGTAGGCGAATTCACCCGTCGTGAAGTAGGGGTTCGGCAATCGGCCGACGATGGATGTCATCGACGGATCGGTGATCGATGCATTGAATAAGGCAATCTTGGCGTCGAGGTCAAAGATTGATTCGACGTACCGGTTCATGGCCGGCCCGGCAATGCCTGCCAGAATCGATCCGCCGTAATTTCGCAACCACGCACGCGGGGGCTCTTCGAATGTCGTGCCACGAACCTTAGCGGCAAAATCGACCGGTGGCACATCGACGAGCGTGAGCGCATCGCGGTAGTAAATGAACCCTGCATTACTCGACATGTTGGGTTTGAAGAACATGCGCCTTACCCAATGCGGCCATTGGGCGGGGAGTGTCGGGTCGTCCGAACCCTGGTCCAATTCGGAATAGAAGCTATGCATGCCGCGCAATTCATGTGCAATTGGCTTTTTCAGACTTTTTTCCGCCGGACTCAGGGGGGCAAGTTGAGCGGTGGTTGTCGCGGATTGGCGTACAAGTACAGATAGCGTGTCGAGGCTTTCGCTGACCAATGTCGTGAAGATCATTTTGGATAGCAGTGTGTCCGCCGTTTCGAGTTTACGTCGCAGCGCATCGATCGTGTCGTGAAGCTCAGCGCCGGCTTGCTCCGCCTGGCCATTGCGAGCTGTCAGTATGGTGTTCAGCATCAACAGTCGATGTCCATGCTTCAGGTGTCGGTAGGCGATGGGTAATTCGTCGTCGAGGCCGGCTTTCTGGAGTGTCGCAAAGTCATTGAGCGCGAGGAACGCGCGATAGCGATCGAGCAGCGTCTTGTTTGATTCGATGACCGTGGCAAACTCATCGGTAGCACCGAATAATTTCGCCTGGCAGCCGTCGTCGCTCGTTCGGCAGAACAGCTCGCCCTCAGGGATTGCAAGGATCTCTGAGGGATCGCTGTCGTGAGGCGACAGTGGATCGACTGAACCGGCCCGCAGGGTGCTGGCAAGCCTTTGTTTGCCCAGTTCGAGTGGATCCTGTGCCGGTGGGGCGTGCAGACCCAGCAGATAGAGATACGCCTGCGACGATGTCTGCGGTTCGGCCATCTGTATGAGGGTCGCCACCTCAGGTTCCAGCGGATCATCGATCTGCAGCAGGACAATGGCCAGCGCGATGCAGATCAACAGAAAGAATACGATTTTGCTTATTTTTCTCAACATGGAATCCTTCCGCCCACATGGCCACATTTTTATACCATGCGATACCGGCTGGGGTCGACGCGAGGCAAGAAGGGGAGCGGTGCAATCAATCGCGTCGTCAGGCGCGGCGTCTTTCTACGTGCTGCCTGAGTATCGAGCAACCCGATGTCGTCAGACGGCGCTCAGGAGCCTTTGGCGAAGGATTGTAGACGTGAGATGCGTGGCGGTTCGTCGCCGATTCTGAACTCGTTATAGATCACGCCGATGTCTTTGGCGATACAGGTTTTGGAAAAGTCCGCGCCCATGTCGAACAGATACATATGGCATTTATAGGTACCGGCCGGTACCTGGATCTCCTCAATGCCTTCATAGCGGATGATGGTCTCGCCGGTGCGCCATGAATCCCCCGGTGTGGCGGGAAACTTGAAGATCAGTGATTCTTGTGCCTTGGGTTGTTCAGGTAGGTCGGTTTCGAAATAGTCGATGGCTTCGACTTGACCACTTTCGCTGTTGCGCACCCAGTAGGTCTCCCCATATTCGATCAGGCGGTACCAAGTTACGCCGGCGTTGGTTCGGATTTCGCTGATGCGGTTGGTCACGCTGTCGTTGGGGTCGCCGCTCGTTTCATAGTGCCACGTATCGCCGACATGCAGATCGAATAAGGCATCGGCATTCGCCGTCATCGGTAACAGTAGTAAGACAAGAGCGGTTCGCGTCATGTTTCACCTGTGATGTGGGGCGCCGCATGGATGATCGGGTTTCAAACAAGAAAGACGACGTGCGGACGCTGGCGAATTGTTCTTGTGGCCGGCCGAGTCGGCGTTGGCGTCGGCGGTCTGCGACAGTCTAGCAGGTGTCTTGCACTACGGCCGCCGTGCGGCGGTTCATTGGGCCGTAACGTTGAAGGGGAGGTTGGCGGTAGCGGCTTTGTGGCTCGCATCGCGCACTGTCACGAACAATCGATAGGCCCCCGCCTTGCCCGGCGCGACGAATTGCGCTCCCGTACTGTCCGCCTGTTGGAATATGACGGGAATCCGCTCTGGCGGTGTTTCTTCGTCTCCACCTTTGCGAAGGTCGGTTGCCTCGGCGAACAGCTGCCAATTGGCGCGCAGCTCGGAGTTGTTCAATGACGCAGCATCGATGCCTGCCGACACCGTGTCTCCGGGCCTGAACTCGTCGGCAGAGATGCCGATGCCGCGGATCGTTGGTGCCTTCATCTCGGGCGGTTGTCCCCAAGCCGTGGCGAGTGCATCGGTCATTTCCGTCATAGTGCCGTCACGCAACAGCAGACCGTGCCAGGTCGCTGTCTGCTCTTGTTTGGCGCCCCATAAAAAGGCGAATACCCCCTTGATCTGGGGTTGGTGTTGCAGGAATCCCAGCGCATCGCGGAAGAAGTCGGCCTTGCTTCTGCTGCTCAGTTCCACCGGTGCGCCCCATGGTTTCTGGCCAGCCTGCCATTGCCCGAGGGGGCCGAGTTCGGTAATGACCACGGGTTTGTCGATACCTGCCGACTGCAGGCGTTCCGGCAGGTTGAATATGGCGCCGCCGTAGACATTGAGCCCCAGCATGTCCACCTGCTTGCAGCAGGCGGCCAACCAGCGGTACTCCTGCGGCCCCGAGTCGGCCACGACCATGATGGTGGGATGGTCGGGGTCTTCGGCCTTGATGGCGGCCGCGATCCGGTCGACCACACCCCAGACAAAGCGCGGGTCGTCGAGACCGGTCTCGACTTCGTTGCCGATGTTCCAGGCCAGCAGCGCGGGATGTTTTTTGTGACGGTTGACGTATGCCACCAGGTCGCGGGTGATCTCGTCGACGACCTGTGGATCGTGCAGATCGGCGCCGTGTCGCGGGTGCGGTATCCACAACCCCATGACGACCTTCAAGCCCAGGCGGTGCGCTTCGTCGAGCACCCAGGTATCGGCCTGTCGATAGACCTTGACGGCGTTGGCACCGGCGGCGGCAAGATCTTCCAACGAGGCCTGATCGGCTTCGAAGGCTGCTCCCATCCATTGTTCGTCCGTACCTGCTGCGTGTGCGCTGGCGATCGTCAGCAGCAGACAGAAAGCGATCGATCGCCAGTGAGGCGCGTTCGTTCGACGAGCATGGTTATGTTGTGGAGACGAAGCGTGTCGTGTGAAAAAGGTTGGCATGATACTGCTCCGGTCGATCGTCGCTTCTGCATCGGTTTTGAAAGGCATCGCCGACCTGCGGGTCAGCGTGGCCGTTCAATCGGGTCAATAGACCACGATCCCGCCGCATCGTTCGTGATGTGGCCGACCAAAACGACGGTGCATGTCGACTTCGAACTATTCGCGCCACCCCTGTCACACTGCGGTTGTCTCAACCGGCAACGTTCACCAGTTGTCAGCGGATGGGGGTAGCGGTCTTTTGGGGCCGTAAAGCAGCAGGGAGAACATCAAGGCCACGATGCCACCCATTGCAGCACCGACGATGCTGCTCCAGAGCAGTTGGCCACCCTCTGCAAAAAAGTGACCTTGGCCGCCAATGACAAAATGGAACAGCGCCATGTTCACCGGTGCGCCGATGACAATACCGCCGACGACCAGGGCGCCTGTCGAGAACCAGTTGTTGGCGAGCAGAAACCGATACAGCGGATAACCGAACAAGATGGTCGCGCCGTAACTGACGGGAGCGCCGATAGCGAACACGACGAACATCAATTTCAACGCCTCAGCAAGGCCGTGAAAGCCGAAACCGCCGGCGAACAACAGGCCGATAAAGAACAGCAGCGGCGCCGCGAGCGGGGCCAGCAGAACCGATAGTTGTGCGCTGCGTGCTGGCATCGGGTTTATGGGCATATTCGGGCTGTGCTCATCTGATGAAAGGAAATTGCTCGTCTTGATCATCGATGTCCCCATCCACGTAGCCGCTTAGCACAAGGCCGATGAGGAAGCCGAAGAAGTTCATCACACCGAGTTCGATGGTAAACCCATCGACCACGGCCCAGACCATCAGAGCGATGCCGAGCGGGCGGAATGTCGGTTTCAGATTGAACCACATGGCTGCCCCGGCAAGGGCAAAGAGAACCGACCAGGCAGAAAGATCGTCAACGCTGGCGATAACGCCGCCCCAGAACACGAAGAATCCAACTAAGCGCGCCACGGCGGAAGTCTCCCGATACGCAGGTCGGCGGGGTAGTGTGATGGTGGCCGGCAATGCGGCGACGTGGTGACCATCGGATTTCCTTATTGTTCGCCGTTCGACAGTAGGCTGGTTTGGCGTGTGTCCATGGAACGAACAATTTACCAGCCCCTGTCGGCACCAACAATCACTGCAGGGTGTTCGAGAACAGGATGACTCTTCGTGTGACCTAGGCGCGATGCGGGCGCGTGAACCAAGTCGAAAGGATCAGCGCGGCGGTCAACGAAGGGAGCGCGAACGCCATCAGCGAATACAGATCGCTGAAAACGGAGCCGGGGTTGCCCAGCACAAAAAGCTGAAGGAACGCGGCCGTCATGCCGCTCGTGCACACCAGTGCGATTGTCGCCATGCGCGCCAGCGTGGTTTGAGTGAGCGCGTGGACAATGCCGGCTGTGATGGCTGGGATGAGCCCAAGCGGATAGGCGAATACCAGTGTGAACAGGGCCAGCTCCTTGAACCGGGATGCATTGATATCTTCGGTGGTCAACGATATCCCAGCGATGACGACCAGCGCACCGATGAAAGGCCCGGTCAGCGCGTACAGAACAATCAGCACCCATGGGCGCCGGTACACGGAGGGTGCCGCGTCACGCTCAACGATACCTTGGTCTGGCTTTTCTGATGAGGTATTCATGGTGTGTGGAAGACGTGCCGATCCTGGTCGTTCAACCTACGGAATGTTGCACCAGCTTCGTCCCGCGGGTGTTCTCAATAGTGCAATCATCGTGGCCAATACGATGGATTCGATAATCGATACATAGAAGGCCGCATTGAACGCAAAGCCGTTGTCCATGATGTCGAATAATTCGAACGCAACGACAACGACAATCAGGACAGCTGGTGTCAGGTGGGCTTTAGCGTCCCGTTGCCTGATCGGATTGAACAACAGCCAGCCGAGTACCAGCGTGAGCGTACATTGAAGCGCAAAGTATTCGATCCCGTCCGAGAAATCTAATCTGGCGAAACCGAGTTCCAGCACGGCCAAGGTTAAGCCCGCCGCACAGAACAATGCGACGAGTGCGTAGCAGGCGATGATTGCCAAGGGTGGGCGAACGTTGTCGACGCTCTCGCTTTGCGGCGGCTTGTAGATTTGATCGAAGTCCATTGTCGAAGGGTTGCCGGGAAACGTTTGATCGATGCAGCACCCATCGACCGACATAAGCCAAGCTTGAATGATCGCCGTCAATACCAGCTTGAATCATCAGGCGCTAGTGTATGTCGCTTGCGGCCATCGGATCGCCATCATGGCGCAGCGTCGGCATCGATGTTCCTCATCCCTTTATCTATTGCGTTCACATCGATGCGATCGGCATCGATGACTTCGAAGCGGTTGTTGCTATCGGAAGGAGCAGACGCAGGCTGCCATGCACCCTGGTTATAACCTTGCCAGCCATGATCGGTACGGAACACGCCTTTCTTGCGTTCCACACCGAGGCCGTCGAGAAACCGCGTGAGCTTTCCGCTCGACCATGGATGTTGCGCGTTCATGACCCAGCCGGCGCGGTAGTAGCCGTCTGCCTGCCCTTCGAGCAGCAACCATTCACTGTCGACTTGCGGAGCATGTTGGTGGTCGTGTTCGTTGGCGGTCTCGACAAGGAACGCGTGGGCCTCGGGAAACGCGGCACGGCGTTCGGATGCGCGCGCCAGGTCGAGCCACTGGGGATCGAATTGGCCGTGGTCGGTGTAGCCGATCTTGCTCTTGGCCGGATCAAGGGTGTTGGCGAAGCCCTCGAATCTCGACTTGTCGACATCGGAATACAGGTCGACCTTGTTGGCGACCAGCACGTCGGCAAGGTGTATCTGGTCCTGAAAGGTCGGATGCTCAATGTGCCGAGCCGAAGCGAGATGGCGTGCGTCGATGATGCAGATCGTGGCGCGTACATCGAGCACCTGTTGATACAGCGGGCCGGTCAGTGTGCTCAGCACCTGCGCTGGGTGGCCGAGGCCGCTCGGTTCGATCAGGATGCGGTCGGGTCTGTGTTGTCGGATCAGGCGGTTTAGACCGGTCGTGAACGCTGGCGCGCTGACGCAACACAGACAGCCGCCGGCGACCTCTTGCACGACCACACCCTCGTCGCCGAGCAGCGCGCCATCGATACCGACATCGCCGAATTCGTTGACCAGCACCGCCCAGCGTTCATTGGCTGGGTGATGGTCGAGCAGATGACGTACCGACGTTGTCTTGCCGACGCCGAGAAACCCGGTGATCAGGTTGACGGGTATCAGCGCCATGCGGCTATTACTCGCTGCCCGTCGACTCTTCTTTGAAGTAGTAGTCGTAGTTGTTGTGCAGGTGACTGGTCAGTTCCCAGGCCTCGTTGTACGACAAGCCGCTGTTCTCGGGGAAGATCACTTTGACGTACAGGCCGTCCGGTTTCTCCGTTGACAGACGCGACAAGACGTTATCGAGTTGCTTGCGACTGACCGACTGGAAGGCCCCGTCGCCGCCTTCACGCCATGACAGGCGATAACCGCCGTTTTCCTTCCAATAGCGCACTTCGATCAGGTAGCGGCCGGCCGGGCTGCGCGCTGGGCGTACCAGCTTGTCGTATTTGACCTTGAGCTTGTCGTAGTCGTCGTTGAGCACCAGGTAGCGTCGTTCCATCTCCTGCTGCGAGAGTTGCGCCGCCTCGATGGTGTCGCGCTGTTCGTCGAGCGTCTGCTGCAGGCGTTCGCTCTGCGCCTGGCTTGCATCGTAGCGGGTACGCAGTTCGGCCAGGTTTTCTTCCAGCGTGGTTATGCTGCGCTCCGCTGTGCTGAGTTTGAGCTGCTTGTCGTCCAGCGTGGCCCGGGTCTGTTCCAGTTGCGCCTGCCGCTTTTTGACATCCGCCTCCAGTTGCTCGCGCAACAGGCTGAGACGGGCTGCCTGCTTGGTCAGGTCATCGCGTTGATTGGTGAGGCCGGTGATTGCACGCAGCTGTTCGGCGATCAGCTGTTCGCTTTCCAGTCCTTTGTCCTGTAATCGCATGATTTCGAGCTGCATGCTTTGCAGCCGCTCTTCGGCCTGGTGCAGCGCGACCGACAGATTGTCTTTTTCTTCGCCGGTAGCGCGCGCCAGTTCGGCGGCGATGCGCTCGGCTTCCATCGTCGCGCGCAGCTGGGTAACCAGCTCCATGTTGCGCACCAGGAGCACCACCATCGAGATCAGGAAGATCATGACCACCACGGTCATGATGTCGGTGAACGAAGGCCAGAAGCCTTCCTGCAGCTCGGTGCCGCCGTTGTTCAGCCGAAGGTCGGTAAAGCCATCGTGACTCATTCGTCTTCCCGCAGACGGAAGCCGAGGCGCAGCTGGCGCACGATGACGTCGAGGCGCTCATCGAAGGTTTCAATCTTGTCGCGGTAGATCTCGAGGGTGTCGGCGATCTGATCCTGCATCGACTCGAAGCCGAGCTGCGATTTCTGCAGCTGGTCGACCAGGCCCTGAATCGAGCGCAGCAAGCCGGTGAATTCGTACAGCACGTTGTCGGTCTGTACCTGGAACTTGGGCATCAGGTAGTTCGTCGTGACCTGTTCGACGCCACTGATCAGGTTGGTCTGCGCATCGGTCAGGCGTTGATAGATATAACCGAAGAATACGTAGCACACGATAGCGGTGATCGTGGTGGACAGCGCCGTCGACATGCCGTGAATGACCATGCCCATGCCGGTCGCACTGATGGCGTTTTCCAACACGTCGGACGCGCCGATCAGGGCCATCGACAGCGATACGATGGTGCCGAACACGCCGGTGAGGATCAGGATATTGTTGATGAAGCGCGGCAGGCCGTTGCGCGTGCTTTCGCTGGCGACCAGGGTGGCCGCCAGGGCATTCTGGTTGATCGGCGTGCGCGCCTCGCTCAGACGGCGCATCGTGATGTAGCGGCGAGCGATGATCGTGCCGGTGTTCACGCCCTTGAGCGGCTCGGCATCGGCGTGTTTTTCCAGGTTGCGCACGAAGCGTTCGAGCGCACCTTCTTCACGCATATAGCCGACGAGAATGCCGACGGCGCGCAACAACCCGACCAGAAACAACGCCAGGATCGCGCCGTTGATCACCCAGCCGGTTGCGGTAAGCTGATCCTTGAAATAGACGGTGTTGATCAGGTCGAGTTTCCACACGATCAACGCGGCGGCGGCCGCGGCTATCAGAATCAGGCGGAGCAGGGTGTTTCGGCTGTAGTGGCGCCGCAGGTTGATGCTTTCCAACTGGATAACCTCGTAGGGGTTAGGATGAGACCCCGGGCAAACGGTTTCGCACCGCTGAAAACCGGCCCGATACTATCATGAGGCCTTGGTCGAGTTGTATTCGGAGCGCTGATGGCAGCCAAAGATGTGAAACGGATAAGGGAAGCGCTGCTGGCGGCGTTCGAGGCCGCTGTGAGCGTGGTCGAAGGCGACAATGTCACCGCCAACTGGCTGCGCAGCCATCCACAGAGTGCGCCGATGGCCGTCATTGCCTTGGGCAAGGCGGCAGCCGCGATGGCCTATGGGGCGCAGCAGGTACTCGGCGACAATTGCCACAGCGGGCTGGTCGTCACCAAGACCGGCCATGCCGGCGGCTATGCACTCGATCCCGCGATCTTTCGCGTGTGTGAAGGTGCGCACCCGATGCCCGATGAGAGCAGCCTTGCTGGCGGCGAGGTCCTGGTGGACTACGTGGCCGGACTGCCGCAAGACCTCCCGGTGCTGGTGCTGATTTCCGGCGGGGCATCAGCGATCGTCGAGGTGCTGCGACCGGGCGTAACGCTCGGCGACCTGGCGCGCGTCAACCGTTGGTTGCTCGGCAACGGTCTGCCGATCGCCCAGGTCAATGCGGTCAGGCGTCGTCTGTCACAGCTAAAAGGCGGCGGGCTGGCCGAATTGCTTGCCGGACACCCGGTGACGGGTCTGCTGATCTCGGACGTCGAGGGTGACGACCCCGCGGTGATCGGATCCGGACCGCTGGTACCGCCGGAGACCTACGATCTGCCGCCGGGCCTGCCGGATTGGATGACCAAGCTGCTGCCATCGGCGGGCGACCCGCCTGCGGGAGACGGCGCAAGACCTGATGTTGAGGTGATCGCCACGCTCGATCACGCCCTGGCAGCGGCCGAGCGGGTACTGCGTGGGCGAGGGCTGTCGGTCGAACGCTATGCCGATCACGTCGACGGCGACATCGAAGATGTCGCGCGGCACATCGCGCAAGCCGTGCAGGCGGTTCCGGATACGGTGCATCTGTGGGGCGGCGAGGTGACCGTGATGCTGCCGGACCGCCCCGGGCGCGGCGGGCGCAACCAGCAGCTCGCTTTGCACCTTGCGCAGGCTGTTGCCGGCGACATCCCGGCGGTTGCCCTGTGTGCCGGCACCGACGGCACCGACGGTCCGACCGAGGATGCCGGTGGACTGGTGGACAACCAGACCGTCTCGCGGGGCCGAACGGATGAGCTGTCGGTCGCGGATTGCCTCAGGCGCGCCGACGCCGGTACCTTTCTGGAAAACACCGGCGATCTGATTTGCACCGGTCCGACCGGCACCAACGTGACCGATCTGGTCATGATCTGGCGTGCGGGGACCGGCGCCGCGTAGAATCGGCGGATGCCCGAAAACCTCTTTGCCGCTGCCGCCGCTTGCGTCAGCGAAACCGATGTCGATCAGAAACTCGCGATGGCCAAGGCCTTGCGCGACGACTGGTGCGTGGGACAGCTGGGGCGTGACGGTGAGGCACCGGCGGTCGATATCCGGGTCGCCGGTCGTCCCGCCAAGCCGGTGCTGGTGCCGCCCTCGCAACTTGCGCAGCGTCGCATCGGCAGCCCTGAGGGGCAGGCGGCGCTGGTGCATGCGGTCGCGCACATCGAGTTCAATGCCATCAACCTAGCCTGCGATGCGGTGTACCGCTTTCGCGATATGCCCGACAGCTACTACGGCGACTGGTTGCAGGTGGCCGCCGAAGAGGCTTATCACTTCAGCCTGGTGCGGGATCGTCTAGGGCAGCTCGGCTACCGTTACGGCGATTTCCCGGCCCACAATGGACTGTGGGACCTGGCGATGAAGACGGCCGATGACGTGTTGCTCCGCATGGCGCTGGTACCACGCGTGACCGAGGCCCGCGGTCTGGACGTTACCCCCGGCATGATGGAACGATTCGCGTCGATCGGTGACCAACAGACGGTTGACGTGCTCAGCATCATCCTGCGTGACGAGGTCGGTCACGTCGAAGCGGGTACACGCTGGTTCCGTTATCTGTGCGAGCAGCGGGGACTGGACCCGGAAGACACCTATTTCGACTTGCTCGAGCAGCATGTCGGCGGGGCGATACGCTGCCCGCTACACAAGAGCGCCCGCCTGCAGGCGGGTTTCACTGAATCTGAGCTGGGACGCCTGGAGGCGTTATGCAAAAAATCCTGATCACCGTGTCGATGTTGCTGGCCGCTGTGAGTGCGGGCGCCGAGCAGGCGTCGCTGCTCGTCTACCAGGTCTGGGAGAAGGGCTCTGAACCCTACATCAGTCGTGTACTGGTGACGCCGGACTACGTGCGTCTCGATGAAGGCAGCGGCGCCAACGGCTACACCCTGTTCGATCGGCAGCAGGAGATTCTGTACAACGTCTCGGTCGACGACCAGGCGATTCTCGTCATGAATCCCACAGCCGACGTGCCTGACAAGCAGCCCGGCCTGATACTGCAGGAAGAGATTAAAGCGGACGAGAAAGCACCGGCGGTTGCCGGCCAACAGCCGAACAATGTCAGGCTGTTGGCCAACGGGGAAGAATGCGGCCATCTCGTGGTAATCGAGGGTGTGATGCAGGACGCCATCGACGGACTCAGTGAGTTGAAAGGCGTACTGGCCCGCATCCAGGCAGCAACGCTGCAAGCCATGCCGCTTGAAATGCGCACGCCGTGCGATATGGCGACCAACGTCTACGAATCCGATTGGACGCTGCGCTTCGGGCTGCCTTTGCACGAGCGCAGTGAAGGTCGCAGCCAGTCGCTGGTCGATTTTTCCGACAGCTTCGAAGTGGACGCGCAGACGTTCGAACTGCCGGCGAATTTCAGCCGGCGCTCGATGTTCTCGGCAACCGGCGTCTGATCGCGGGCAAGCAGCGCGGCGCTTTGCCCGGTATTGCTGTCATGTCGCTGTGTGACAGACCGCCTCGATGTTGTGGCCATCCGGGTCGATGACGAATGCACCGTAGTAATTGGGGTGATAGATCGCGCGGATGCCGGGTGGTCCGTTGTCTTTGCCTCCGGCATCCAGAGCCGCTGCATAAAATGCATCGACCTGGTCGCGCGTATCGGCAAGGAAGGCGATATGCATTGGATTGTGTGGCTGTTCGTGCTCGCCGAACCAGAATTCCGGTTTGCCGCTTCTGCCGTAACCGACCCAGCCCTCCACCTCGGCGATTTTCACAATGCCCAGCGGGGCGAGTGCCTTCGCATAGAAGGTGTCGCTGGTGCTCTTGTCTGAGATCGCGAAGCCGATGTGGTCGATGATCATGTCTTGATTCCTGTGCGTCTACGGTTTGTACGTGTCGGCAGCCAGTTCGACGGGCTGCAATTGCACACCGTCGTCAAGCCACAAGGTCGTGTGGTCGGTGTGCCATTCGGGCAGCACCAGGCGAGTTGCTGACTGTCCGTCGGCCAAGGCGTGTTGGTGTGTTGCCGGGCGGTGGGTATGGCCGTGGATCAGCTGCGCGACGCGATGTTTGCGCAGGTAACGCACGACGGTGTCGTCGTTGACGTCCATGATGTCGGCCGCCTTCATCGAGGTCTTCTGTTTGCTGCGTCGGCGGTATTCGGCAGCGATCCGGCGGCGCTCCTCGAGCGGCTTGCGCAGCATGATCCACTGAAACAGCGGGTTGCGGAAACGGCGTCGCGCCTTCTGGTAATCGACATCGTCGGTGCACAGCAGATCGCCGTGCATCAGTAGCGTCGGCTGGCCGGCCACCTGGGTGACGAACGTGTCGGGCAGCAGGTGCGCACCGCAGTCACGCATCAGGCGTTTGCCCATCAGAAAATCCCGGTTGCCGCGTTGAATGAAGATGCCGACGCCGCGCGCGCCGAGCGCGCGCAGCGCATTGCGCACGCGGGTGGCGGTTTCCGCGTCGTCGTCGTCACCGATCCACGCGTCGAACAGGTCACCGAGGATAAACACCCGGTCGCCGCTGTGCGGCTGCTCGGCGCAGAACTGCTCGAACAGAGCCAACGTCTCGGGCCGTTCGCTCGACAGATGCAGATCAGAAATGAACCATTGCTTAGCCATGGAGCCGGATTGTAACGCCTGGCGTGCGCCGTCGTCGGGGAAGGCCGGGTGACTTTGCGTCGACGCACGCTTTGCCAGTGCGTCATCCGCCATTGTGCCGGCGCTGAACGGCCTTTATTCTCCAGTGTTTGTTTGCCGTTGTCGTCTTATGTTCCAGGTCTTCGAAATTGTCTTTCCGATCTTCGCGATCGTGCTGCTCGGTTATCTGTACGCGCGACGACACGGACCGGACATGGCCTCGGCCAACCGGCTCAACCTCGAGATCTTCACGCCTGCGCTGATCTTTTCGGTGCTCTCGGGCGAGGGCTTCGAACTGTCGCGTTATGCCGAGTTGGCGATCGCCGCAGTGATCGTGGTGCTCGGCTCAGGCCTGCTGGTTTGGCCGGTGAGTCGCCTGCTCGGGTACCGCACCAAGGTGTTCCTGCCGCCGATGATGTTCAATAACTCCGGCAACATGGGGCTGCCGCTGGCGCTGTTCGCTTTTGGTGAGGCCGCACTTCCCGCGGCGATGATCCTGTTCCTGGTCGAGAACACGCTGCACTTCACGGTCGGCAACGCGATCCTGACCGGTCACGTCAATCCGCTCAAGTTGCTGCGCATGCCGATGCTGGTGGCGACGCTCGCCGGCCTGGTCGTCGCCGTCATGCAGTGGCGGGTGCCCGGCCCGTTGCACGAGGCGATCGGCCTGGTCGGTCAGATCGCGATCCCCTTGATGCTGTTTGCATTGGGGGTGCGTATGACGGGCGTGGACCTGTCGGATTGGCGTATCGGCCTGGCCGGTGCGGTGCTGTGTCCGCTCAGCGGCCTGCTGATGGCGTGGTTGGCGGTGCAGGTGATTTCGTTGCCGCAGCTGCAGGTGTCGCAGCTCATCGTGTTCGCTGCGTTGCCACCGGCGGTGCTCAACTTCATGCTGGCCGAGCGCTATGGTGTCGAGCCACGCAAGGTGGCGGCGGTGGTCTTGCTGGGGAATCTCGCCAGCCTGGCGGTAGTGCCGGCGGTGCTTTTCTACGCGCTGTGAGCGTTTCCCGGCGAGGTGCCGGGAAACGGAGGGCAGGGCTTATTCGCTGAGCTCGGCCTTTTCGATGACGACCGGATCGACCGGTACGTCTGAATGACCGGCGCGATTGGTGGTTTCGACTCCCTTGATCTTGTCGACGACATCCATGCCGCTGGTCACCTTGCCGAACACGCAGTAACCCCAGCCGTCCTGACCGGGGTGGTCGAGAAAACCGTTGTCTTTGACGTTGATGAAGAACTGGGCGGTGGCCGAATGTGGGGCCATGGTACGCGCCATGGCGATGCTGCCGGTCACGTTGCTCAGGCCGTTGTTGGCCTCGTTCTCGATCGGCTCGCGGGTGGCTTTCTGCATCATGTCGGGCATGAAACCGCCGCCCTGGATCATAAAGTTGCTGATCACACGGTGAAATATCGTGCCGTCGAAGTGCCCGTCGCGGACATACTGTTCGAAGTTCTCGCAGGTCTTCGGCGCTTTCTCGTGGTCGAGTTCGATAACGATGTCGCCCATGCTGGTTTTCAGGGTAATCATGTACAAGCTCCTGGTATGAGGCTGTGTTCGAAGGTGCCGCTAAGGGCTTATTGCCCGGCGGGGGTATCGGCCTGGATGAGCGAAACGGACTCGATCAGAATCGTCTCGCGCGGAACGTCCCGGTAACCGCCGACGACACCGGTACGCGTTTCCGCGATGGTGTCGACAACATCCATGCCCTCGGTCACTCGACCGAACACGGCGTAACCCCAGCCATCGAAGCTGGGGTAGTCGAGGTTCGGATTGTCTTTATGGTTGATGAAAAACTGGGCAGTCGCCGAGTGCGGGTCGGAGGTGCGCGCCATTGCAATGGTGCCGCGCTCGTTCTTCAGGCCGTTCTTGGCCTCGTTCTCGACAGGTTCGCGCGGGGTCTTCTGCTGCATGTCCGGCGTGAAACCGCCGCCCTGGATCATGAAGTCCTCGATCACCCGGTGAAAGATAACGCCATTGTAAAATCCCGCGTTCACGTACTCGAGAAAGTTCGCGACGGTCTTGGGGGCCTTTTCGGCATCCAGTTCAATCACGATATCGCCTTTGTTGGTCTTCATCAGCACGCTTTGCGGTTGCGCAGAAGCGCAGGCTGAGAACAACAGAACGAAAGCGCCGATCGCCGAAAGCAGCGTGGATTTCATAGGGTTACCTGGAAAGCGACTAGGGGCCGATAGTGTAGCCGCGAGCGGCCGACGACAAAACCCCGTATTTACGGTCGGCTCAGCGGCGGGTGCCCGAACCGTCGTGAATGATCAGCCCGGGTTGGGTGCCGTGTACTTCGAAGCAGTTGTGGCCGCGATTCTTTGCCCGGTACATGGCGCGGTCTGCCTTGTGCAGTATGTCGTCGGCGAATCGGCCATGCCGTGGCGCCAGGCAAACCCCGATGCTGAGTCCGATTGGGGTCTCGATGCCTTCGTGCACGAACGCCGGCTCGAACGCTTCGATGATGTGGCGTGCGACCTGCACGGCCTCTTCCTGGTCGCCGATACCGTTGAGCAAGCCGACGAATTCATCGCCGCCCATGCGGGCTATGCTGTCGACGCCACGAATGCGGCCACGGATGCGCGCCGCGGCCATCATCAGCAAGTTGTCGCCGTAGTTGTGTCCGTGGTCGTCGTTCACCTTCTTAAAACCATCCAGGTCCATGTACAGAATGGCGAACGGTTTGCGCTGCTCGAGCAGTTCATCGATCTTTTGCGTCATGGCGGTGCGGTTGAGCAGCCCGGTCAATCCGTCGTGCATCGCCATGCGGCGCAGATCGTCGACGTTGTCGCTGACCCGGTTGGCGATCCGCGAGCTGGCGCGGTACATCGCGACGCCGATACTGATGCCGCCGAGCAGACCGAGGATCACGGCGATGACACTGTGGCGCAAGGTGTCCTGGTAGGCCTGGTTGGCTTCGGCGACCGCGGCTTGCGCGGCGTCGGTCTGCAGTTCGCGCAACTCGGCAAAGGCTTGGTGGCCGACCACGTGCACTGCTCTGAGCTGATCGATGAAGATCTGCCGCGCGGCAGCGAATTCGCCGCGCTGCGCCAGGTCGGCGACGCGGTCGTGCAGGGCGGCTATTTCGTAGATCACGGCATCCTGCTTGGCCAGTGCCGCTCTTTCGGCATCCGTCTCGAGCCGGGCGCGAATCTTGTTGCGCCCATCGCCGACGCGGAAGCCGGCGTTGAGGAAGGCCAGATAGACCTCGTCCTGCGCAAAGGGGTCGGTTTCGAGAATCAGTTGCTGCAGGGCTTCGCTGCGCTGGAAGGAAGCGATCTGGGTCTCGGTGATCAGGGCGATCTTGTGGTTGTACTGCTCCATCACCGACTGCAGGTGACGGTGCGCGTTGCGAACGCGGACCGCGCCGTAGGTCACGGCGGCAGCCAGCAGCGAGAAGGCAACCAGGTAAGCGAGCAGCGTCGCCGCGCGCAACCGCTTGAGGTTGTGCTCGGTCTGCGCCTCAAAGACCGTTTGTTCGCTCATCGCACGTTGATCCCTGTCTCGTGCTACGCCCCACTACTGCTACCTGCAGGGGCTGCGGTCATTTGCCAATGGTTCCGCATCGGCCATGCACAAATTGCCGGCAAGGCGACGGAACCGCCCGTGCGGGGGAGGCCCCCGCTGTACCGTCAGTTCGGTTAGTATGCACGCCTGCGAGCAGAAACACGACGATATTGGTTCCCGAAGTGATGCTGACCATCTACAACGATCTCAACCGCCGAAAAGAAGTCTTTGAGCCGATCACGCCGGGTCACGTCAATATGTACGTGTGCGGCATGACGGTGTACGACCTGTGCCACCTGGGCCACGCACGTGTCATGGTGGTGTTCGATGTGGTCGCCCGTTACCTGCGGTCGCTCGGGTTCGATGTGACCTATGTGCGCAACATCACGGATATCGACGACAAGATCATTGCCCGCGCCAACGAGCGCGGTGAGCCGTTCCATGCGTTGACCGAGCGTTTCATCGAGGCGATGCACCAGGATTCGGCGGCGCTGGGCGTGTTGCCGCCAGACCAGGAGCCGCGGGCCACCGAGCACCTGCCGGACATCATCGACATGATCACCCGCCTGATCGAGCGCGAGCACGCCTATGTCGCTGATAACGGCGATGTTTATTACAACGTTAAGAGCTTTGCCGGGTACGGCAAACTGTCCGGGAAATCGATCGACGACCTGCAGGCCGGGGCCCGGGTCGAACCGGGCGAGGTCAAACGCGACCCACTCGATTTCGCCTTATGGAAGGCGGCCAAGCCGGGCGAGCCGTCATGGTCGTCGCCGTGGGGCGATGGTCGACCGGGCTGGCATATCGAATGCTCTGCAATGTCGACCAAATCGCTCGGTGATACCTTCGATATCCACGGCGGCGGCGCGGATCTGACCTTTCCGCACCACGAGAACGAGATCGCCCAATCCGAGGGCGCAACCGGGCATCCGTTCGTCAAGTACTGGATGCACAACGGTTTCGTGCGCATCAACGACGAGAAGATGTCGAAGTCGCTGGGTAACTTCTTTACGGTGCGCGAGATCCTCGAACGTTATCGCCCGGAAGAGGTTCGCTATTTCATCCTCACCAGCCAATACCGCAGCCCGCTGAACTACGGCGACGAGCAACTGGACAATGCGCGTGGGGCGTTGACGCGCTTCTACACGGCGTTGCGCGGGTTGCCGTCATCCGAGCCGGCGACGGACGAACCGCTGGCGGCCAAGTTCCACGCCGCGATGGAAGATGATTTCAACACGCCCGAAGCGCTCGCGGCGATGTTTGAGCTGGCACGCGAGATCAACCGGGTGCGCAGCGAAGACGAGTCGCGCGCTGCCGCGCTCGGCGCCCTGTTGCGCCAGCTCGGTGAGCTGTTGGGCATTCTGCAGGACGACCCGGAAAGCTACCTGCGCGGCGGCGACACGCCGGCCGATGGCTTGAGCGATGCCGAGATCGAAGAGATGATCGAGCGCCGCGCGCAGGCCAAGCAGGAAAAGAACTGGGCAGAGGCAGATGCAATCCGCGCCAAGCTGAAAGAAGCCGGCATCATACTTGAAGATGTCGCAGGTGGTACCACGTGGCGACGTTCATGAACGGTGCGCGCGCCCATCGCACCCTGCGGGTGTTCTATCGCGACTACAAAAACAACGTGACGATCTCGTCTGCACAGCCGGAATCGTTGCAGGCCAGCCGTATCGTGCCGCTCGCCGACCAGTTACTGAACTCGGAAGACAACTTTCTTGGCATCGTCGATGGCAATGATGTGATCCTGCAATGTTACGTGGCCGACGACCCGGCCGATCTGGTACTCGAGATGGTGTACCCGGAAGCGACCGGCTGCCTGCGCCTGACATTGCCGCGCGATCAGGTTCTCGATCGTCTCGACAAGT
This sequence comes from Thiosocius teredinicola, assembly GCF_002009425.1. Taxonomy (NCBI): domain Bacteria; kingdom Pseudomonadati; phylum Pseudomonadota; class Gammaproteobacteria; order Chromatiales; family Sedimenticolaceae; genus Thiosocius; species Thiosocius teredinicola. The sequence goes on along the minus strand of NZ_CP019936.1, from coordinate 3,430,060 downwards.
TGCCCGAGCAGTTCGATGAGTCGTTGATGGCGGGGGCGCAATACATTGACTGACGGCACCGCGCCAATCACCTGGACCGAGCCCGACCGGCAACGCGTCAGTGACGTGCTGCCGGTGCGCCTGAATGGCGGCATAGATGCCGGCATGGACCTGAGCGGTGTTGTCGTGGTGGGAGATTTCCTCGCGCTGGGCGGCGATGAAGGCCATCGACTGCAGATATTGAAATGCTCCGAAGCGCCCGACGAATGGTGCCTGCAGCATAAGTTGTCACTGGCCAAGGATGACCAGGAAACGGATATCGAGGCCCTGACCTACGGCGACGGCAAGCTGTACGTCATGGGCTCGCATTCGCATCGCCGCAAGCGACTGAAACCCGAGCTGTCGGTCAACAAGAATCTAGAACGCCTGCAGATGATCGATGAGGAACCGCTGCGCAATCGGCTCTACAAGATCAGCTTCGACCCGAAGAAGGGCAAGCTGGGGGTAAGCGATCATATCGATTTGACCAAGCGCTTGCGCAAAGACCCGATCCTCAAGCGCTTCGTCGGCATCCCGAGCAAAGAAAACGGTATCGATATCGAAGGTCTGGCGTTCGCCGACGGGCACTTGTATCTCGGCTTTCGCGGCCCCGTACTGCGCGACAATTACGTGCCGGTGATGCTGCTCGACTACGAGCACCCCAAGCGATACGAACTGCGTTTCGTGCAGCTTGCAGGGCAGGGTATTCGTGACCTGGTGGCGCTGAAGAAGGGGCTGTTGATTCTCTCTGGCCCGGTCAACGATGCACCGGGTCCGTTCGTCTTGTGGTGGTGGGACGGCAGCGACCAGATCCCCGGCAAAGACCGCGAAGTGGTGGCGGCGCAGATCATCGGTCCGGTATCCACGCCGGGTGGCGCCAAGGCCGAGGGGCTCGGCCTGTTGCGGCAGTCGGACAACGACGCCGAGATACTCGTGATCTACGAAACCAACACCGCGGCGCAGGCGGTCCGCATGCGTGTCGATCTCGGTGAGCTGACGCCGGGCTAGCGGGGGATCACACGTCGACCGCGACGGGTCGGGCGGGATCGCGAATCCATTCACTCCACGAACCGGCGTAGAGCCTGGCATCGCGCAGACCGGCGATCTCCATCGCCAGCAGGTTGTGACATGCGGTCACGCCGGATCCACACATCGCCACCAGGCTGCGCGGATCGCGTTCGCCTACCAACGACACGTACATCGCGCGCAGTTCGTCAGCCGACTTGAAGGTGCCGCGCTCGGTGAGATGTTGTTGCAGGGGCAGGTTGACTGCGCCGGGGATATGCCCGGCGACCGGATCGATCGGCTCGGCTTCGCCGCGGAAACGTACCGCGGTGCGCGCATCGATCAACAGCCAGTCGTCACCGCCTGACTGCAACTGGGCTTCGATATCCCGGGTGTTCACCAGCATGTCGCCGCGCGGGTTGCCGGGATAGGCAGCGACAGCGGTGATGCTCGGTCGTTGCGCGTCTGCCGGCAGGCCGGCGTCGTTCCACGCCTGCCAGCCACCGTCCAACACGGCCACCTCGGCATGGCCGAGCCAACGCAGCAACCACCAAAGACGTACCGCCATGGTGCCGCCGCTGTCGTCGTAGACGACCACCTGTGACGTCGGTGTGATGCCTTGTCGACCCAACCAGTCGCACAGTCGGCCCGTATCGGGCAGGGGGTGACGGCCGCTGCTCGGGGTGATGGGGCTCGAAAGGTCATGATCGAGGTGCGCGTAACGCGCGCCGGTGATATGCGATTGTGTATAGGCGCTAGCGCCGCGCCCGGTATCGCCGAGGTCGAACCGGCAATCCACCACGATACACAGCGGATCGCTGAGACGCGCCGCGAGCGTGCGCATATCAACAAGCGTCGTCAACTTCTGCTGCGCGTTCATGTCCTTGCGGGTTCGTCTCAGACTAGCTGCGGCCTATTCAAGGCTCAGCAGCAGATCCCAGTGTTTCTTGGTCAACGGCATGATCGACAGGCGATTGCCCTTGCGTAACAACGGCAGGTCAGCCAGTTTCGGATCGTCGCGCTCTTTGAGTTCACGCAGCGAGATGTTGCGTTTGAGGTGCCGCTTGTACTTGACGTCGACCATGTACCAGCGCGGATTGTCCGGGTCGCTCTTGGGGTCGTAGTACTTGGCATCCGGATCGAACGCCGTGTGGTCGGGGTAACCTTCGCGAACAACCTCCATCACACCGACGATACCCGGTTCGTCGCAGTTGGAGTGATAAAAGAACACCTGATCGCCTTTCTTCATGTCGTCGCGCATCATGTTGCGTGCCTGGTAGTTGCGCACGCCATCCCAGTGTTCGGTTTTCTTCGGCATGGCCTTGAGGTGATCGATGCCGAAGACATCGGGCTCGGATTTCATCAGCCAGTAATTCATGTTGTTTCGCACTGCTCCAGTTTTTTGTGTGGCCGGGTACACACTGCAGTCTCGGCCAACTATCCAGCCGGTGTTATTCGGCTGGTGCGATATGCGCGCTAGTGTACAAGGACAGCCTAACGGCGAGCCAGTTGACGGTCGGCTCAGCCAGGCTGTTGGCCGTCGGCTACGGTAAACCAGATGACAATCAGCATCCAGGTCAGCAGGCTCGGAATGGTGATCTACATGCCGATCTCGTAGATCTTTAACATGACGCTCTGGCTGGCCCATGCCTTTTGCTTTTTGCGTCGGTATCGCGGCGACACGAGATACATCAGTCCGCCCAACAGGTACGCAACAACGTCGCTCATCGTGTTGGTCGGCGACCCGGCTTGGCGGCCGACACCGACGATGCGTCATAGTCGAGCACCGAGAACTCGATAGGGTGCGCCCCTTTGAGTTTCATTTTGTGTGCACGTCCTGTTGCTGGATGAACTGCCGACCGCGCCGAACCGGATCCACTGCGGTAGCCTCGTTTGCCGGCATCAGCCGCCGGCGGCGCTGGCCTGCATCATGTGCTGATAGCTGGCGAGCCTGTCTGGCGCGATCTCGCCCTGTTCGACGGCGGCCTGGATGGCGCAGCCCGGTTCGTTGAGATGGGTGCAGTTGTGAAAACGGCACTGACCCAGATAGGGAACGAACTCGCGAAACCCTCGTTCGAGCTCCTGGCGTGACAGGCTACCCAGTCGAAAGCTGCGCACCCCCGGCGAATCGATCAACTCACCGCCGCTTTCGAGTTGGTACAGGGTTGCGGCGGAGGTCGTGTGTTTGCCCAGGCCGGTGGCGTCGGACAGGCGCCCTTCGAGCACGTCTTCGTCGGGTATCAATGCGTTGATCAACGATGACTTGCCCACACCCGATTGGCCGACCAGTATGCTGGTCTCTCCGCGCAGCCTTTCGAGCAGCGGATCGAGACCGTGCTCGGTCTTGGCGCTGATCTGCACAACCGGGTAACCGATGTCGCGATATAACGCATATTGGCCGGCAAAGGCGATACGCGCCTCGGCGTCGAGCAGGTCGATCTTGTTCAGACAGATCAGTCCGTTCACGCCGACGCGTTCGGCGGCGACCAGGTACTGGTCGAGCAGGTATCCGGCCGGTTCCGGATAGGTGGCGAGGACCACGACGAGCTGCGTGATATTCGCCGCAATGGCTTTTTCCTGGCCGTTGAAGGCGGGGCGCGACAGCGCCGTGCTGCGTGGCTCGACCGCGACCACAACGCCTTCGCCGTTGGCCGTTGGCTGCCAGATCACATTGTCGCCGCACACGACCTCGCCGAGGTTGGCGCGGAACATTCCCCAGATGAGGCGACCGTCGTCGCTACGGATCAGAAGGCTGCGGCCGTGCCGGACGACGACGCGTCCGGCACGTTGCTGTTCGGCGCCGGCGGCAGCGAGGTTTTTCTCGGCCTGCCTGCCGGCTCGTTGTCGACGTTTTTCCTGGATTTTCGCAATGCGCGCTTTCTGCTGGTCGCTGAGCCTTCTGCGCGCCATGGAGTTATTTTGCGAACTTGTAGTAGCTGGTGTTCAGGTGGTCGACGAGCAGCGACAGGTCGTCTGGAAATAGTTTGGTGCCGAGGTTGGCGTCGCAGCGCGCCACCTGGCTTTCGAGTGCCGCCATCGAGGTCACGCGACGATCTTCGCGCGTGTACACGCCGGTATCGTGGCATCCCATACATTTGTTGTCGTGGTAGGCCTTGGCGTCGAATTCAGCGGATTGAGCGCCAAGCGCGAGCGCCAGCAGCGAAATCATCAACGAAACACGGGTAATCGTAGACATCCAGATCACTCCTCAGGATAGGGTCAGGTTGCCAGTTTAGAGGACAGGTGCGCGATGCGCACGGGTGCCGGTGGGTGACTGTGATAGAACGCAGAATACAGTGGGTCGGGCGTCAACGTACTGGCGTTGTCGCGGTACATCTTGACCAGTCCGCTGATCAGATGGCTGGGATCGGTCTGCTGCGCGGCGAAGGTGTCTGCCTCGAACTCGTGGCGTCGCGAAAGCCGCGCCATCAGCGGGCCGACGAACACGGTGAAAGCCGGTAGCACGAACATGAACAGCACCAGCGCCATCTCCGGCGAGGTGCGTTGCACGCCGAGCCCGCTGTAGAACCAGGGCTGCTGCGCAAGCCAGCCGAGCAGACCCAGTCCGGCCAACGACAGCGCTGACGAAATCAGCAGCATCTTGGTGATGTGGTGACGCTTGAAATGCCCCAGTTCATGCGCGAGCACCGCCTCGATTTCATCCACGTCGAGGCCGTCGAGCAAGGTATCGAAGAACACGATGCGCTTGTTGGCGCCGAAGCCGGTGAAATAGGCGTTGCCGTGCGCCGAGCGACGCGACCCATCCATCACGAACATGCCGTTGCTCTTGAAACCGCAGCGTGCGAGCAGGGATTCCAAGCGTTGGCGCAGGGTCGAATCCTCGAGCGGTTTGAAGGTATTGAATATCGGGGCTATCCATACTGGGTAGGCCCAGGTGATAAACAGGGTGAATCCCATCCAGACGACCCACGCCCAGAACCACCAATAGCTGCCCGCACGTGCCATCAGCCACAGGATGATGGCGACCAGCGGTATGCCCAGCATCAGCGTCAGCACGATCGCCAACAGCTTGTCCTTGGCAAACCCGCCCGGAGTGGTGCGATTGAAACCGAAGCGCGCCTCGATGACGAAGGTCGACCAGATCGACAAGGGCAGTTCGATCGCGGCGCCGATGAAGATCGTGGCCAGGATCAACGCCACGCCATGCCATGGCGACGACAGGCCGAGACCGGACAGCGCGGTATCCAGCAGATCGAGGCCGCCGCCGAGTGTCCAGAACAGCAGCAGCAGGGTTGTCAGCAGCAGATCCCAGCGTTGAATGGCGAGACGCGCCAGCGTGTATTCGGCGGCCGTGCGGTGCTGATCGAGCGATATCTTGCCGCTGAACGCCTCGGGGACTGCTGCCGAATGCGACCTCACATAGGCCGCCTGGCGTCCGCTTAGCCACAACTGCAGCCCGAGGCCGGCGGCGACGACGATCAGAAAAATCAGCGTAAATGTTTCCATGCACCGAATTCTACGCCACTATTTTGGCGCAGGTGTGAAGCTCCAACGCACAGCGCGACAAACGCTGTGCGCGCCGCGGGGCAAAGCCGCTAGAATCAGAATTTTGAACGCCCTCACCAAGGAGTTAGCAGCATGCCGGTTGCCGATACCAATCTGATCTGGATCGACCTCGAAATGACGGGGCTCGACCCGCAGAACGATCAGATCATCGAAATCGCCACGGTGGTCACCGACTCCGAACTCAACGAACTCGCCGAGGGACCGGTGTTCGCCATCCATCAGCCGGACGAGATACTCAATGGCATGGACGAATGGAACACCAAGCAGCACGGTGGGTCCGGACTCACCGAACGGGTGCGTAACAGCAGTATCAGTACGGCAGCGGCCGAAAGTGAAACCGTGACCTTTCTGCAGCAATGGGTCGGGCAGGGTGCTTCACCGATGTGCGGCAACTCGATCTGTCAGGATCGGCGTTTCATGGCACGCCTGATGCCCACGCTCGAGGCGTATTTCCATTACCGAAATCTCGACGTATCCAGCCTTAAGGAGCTGGCCAAGCGGTGGGCGCCCGAGGTGTACAAGGGGTTTTCGAAAGACTCTTCGCATCTCGCGCTGGACGATATCCGCGATTCGATCGCCGAGTTGCGTTACTACCGGGAACGCTTTCTGAAGTTTTGATTGCAGATAGCCATGACCGGTCGATGCCGTCAGTTGCCCGATGATCCAATGAGCCGCTGACAGACCTCGTGCGTCGACTCTTTGATCATCCCCGTGTGTTGTTGGCTTGCTGTGCCTTGTTCTGGGCCGGCAACTTCGTCCTTGCGCGGGCAATGCACGAATCGATTCCGCCGATCGCCTTGGCGTTCTGGCGTTGGGCGGGGGCCTGCGCGTTGATATTGCCCTTTGCATGGCGTCCGCTGCGTGCGCAATGGCCGCTGATCAGGGCGCATTTTTGGCACATGCTGATACTCGCCGTACTCGGCGTGTCGGGCTACAACACGCTGGTCTATTGGGGGCTGCAGACGACGACCGCCACCAGCAGCGTGCTGATCCAATCGACCCTGCCGGTGCAGATACTGTTTCTCAACTGGTTGATCTTTCGCGCGCCGTTTCATGCACTCGAGCTGTTCTCGGTGCTGTTGTCGCTGTCCGGCGTCGTCGTGATCATCACTGGCGGCGATATCACCGATTGGCTGCGCGGCGAATGGGGCAGCGGCGACCTGTGGATACTGACTGCGGTGCTGGTGTGGGCTGCATACACCGTGCTGCTGCGCTGGCGGCCGGCGGGACTCGATCCCATGGCCTTCCTCGGCTTCATCTTGATCGCGGGTTGGCTGGTGCTGGTGCCGTTTTATCTTGCCGAGCGCCATCTGCTCGGGCCGATGCAATGGAACCTGCCGGTCGCCGCGACGGTGCTCTACGTCGCTGCATTTCCGTCTGCGCTGGCCTATATCTTCTGGAACCGGGGCGTTGCGGCCATCGGTGCGAATGCGGCCGGGCACATCATCCACCTGATGCCGGTGTTCGGCACCTTGATGGCGGTAATGTTCCTCGGTGAGCGCTTCACCAGTCACCACGCCCTGGGTGCGGCGCTGGTGGCCGCAGGAATTGCGCTGACCTGGCGCAGAGAAAAAGCGCCGCCCGGCGGCGCTCAGTGAGTAGTTGAACCTATCGGCGGGTGGTTAGCGGCCATGCCGCCGTCTCGCTTGTCGATCCATTCAATCACGCGATCGATGTCTTCCGGGTTGCTGACACCACGCTGTTTGGCTTCGACGAACGCGGCGCGTGCCGGTCCGTGTTGCCCCATATGCAGGTAGGCCATGCCCATACCCACGAACGTGCCGGTGCCTTCGTCGCCCAGGGTTATGGCGCGTTGAAAACTCTTGATGGCGGCCGGGTATTGCTGGCTGATCAGCTGCATGCCCCCGAGGTGAGAGAAGGTTTCCGCCGAGTCAGGATGCTGTTTCGCCAGATCCTGGTAGATAGTCAGTGCACCCTGGATATCGCCCTGTGCCGCGAGATTCTCGCCATCGGTCAGACTGGCTGCGAACGTCAGGTTGGCCCAGCTCAACGTCAGGGTGAGGATGGCGATCAGTAAAACAATAAAGTGACGCATCGTTGTTCGGTCTCAGATAAAAAAACGGCGTACCCGGTTCCCCGGATACGCCGCTACCCATCCCGGCTACTTCAGGCTGCCCTTGCCGTAGCGCTCTTCGAATCCCTTACGAACTTTGTCGATCTGATCCTTGCTCATACCGTCGAAGTACCATGAGTGACCATCGATCGGCTTGAAGTACTTGGCGAGCATCTCGTCGGCAAACTTCTCGTTGCCGTCTTTCTTGTGCACGACCTCTTTGAGTTCCGGAATCCACTTGAAGTAGGTGTGCTTGGCCACTTCGTACAGGCCGTGCCACCAGGTGTAGTCCGGGCCGTTCATCGAGGCGCCGTGACGTGCCCGCCGACCTTCGTGGTGCCAGATCTCCCACCAGGTCCATTCGATCTGCTCGTCGAATGGGCTCTTCGAGATATAGCCGTTCTCTTTCAACTCGGTCATGACGGCCGCGATCGGCTTGGCGAACTTGTCGTTGTACAGGTCGACCACATCATCGAACTGCTTGTAGTGACCTTCGATCACGCCTTCGCTGTGGCACGCGGCACAGACCTCGGCCATCTTTTCGCGACGGTCTTTCCAGGTCAGCACCTCGACCACCTTGGCACCCTCGGCCCAGTCCGGCGAAGAACCGACCTTCGGCAGTTCCGGATTGTCGCCCGGAATGTCTTTTTCCTGGCCGTTGTCGAGGCGCACCAAGTTGATCTTCTGTGAGATCGGTGGACGCAACGTCCACGAGATGCGGTCACCGACGTTGTGGGTTTTCGGTTGGTCACCGGCGCGGCTCATGTGGCAGGTCGCGCAGGTCGGTGCGGCCGAATAGTCGACACCGGCAACCCACTTGTCGGATTCGAGATTCATCTCGTCGACCTTGGCGCGGTAGATGATGCCGTGCTTCGACTCGTTGTAGACCTCGATCTGCGGATGGTCGGGGCCGACATGGCACTTACCGCAGGTATCCGGCGTACGGGCCTGGGCCTTGGAGAAGCGGTGGCGACCGTGACAGGCGGTGCACGAGCCTTCCGAACCATCCGGGTTCAAACGACCGATGCCGGTGTTCGGCCAGGTCGTCGGGATCGGCTTGCCGTCTTTACCGACCTCGATCTTGGCGCCGTGACATTGCCGACAGCCGGCGTTGACCGCGGCCGGCCCGCCGACCACTTCACCCAGCAGGTTGTCGAGCGATGCGAGGATGCGGCCGGCGTGCGAGTGGTGCGAGCCGTCCATTTCCTCGAATTCGGTGGTGTGGCAGCGCGAGCAGTCTTTCGGACTGACGATGATCGAGATCAGCTGCTTTTTGTGCATGAAGGCGTCTTTGTCGCCTTTCTCGGCCTTGTGGCAATCCAGACAGTTGACGCCTGATTGGCCGTGTTGGCTGTTGTTCCATTCCTGGGTCAGACCAGGGTTCTCGGTCCAGTGACATTCGACACATTCCTGGCCGGCAGGATCCCCCCAGTCCTTGCCGATTTCACCAGCCGGACGCGCGGCAAACACGGTGCCGGCAGCGAGAAGCAGGGTGAAAGTCAGCAGACGACGGACGACGCGGCAGCCAGCCGCGCTCTTCGCTTGGCTCATCGTAGACTCCTCCAAAATGCGGGTCTGGGTTGGGTCAGGTAGGACTACCCTGAACGCTTATTCTTGGTTTCTACAGGCGAACACTGCGCGGCTTTCGGCTGTACGGCGACAAAATACCCACTTCTCTTGTGGGTAAACCTTGAGGCGCCTCAAGAATTGAATTCGGAAGCGGGTGATTACCGGCAATCTCGCACAGCATTGATCTGCATCAAGAACGGTCGGCGGTGTCACTGGATTTAAGTCAAGGTGCCGCTTTTTGGCGTTATTGATAATTCTCAATAGGCAGGTAGCGAGCGGGGAGCAGGAGGCCCGTCGCTTCGAATCTTCAGGAGCATCAATGCATTCCACCGGAGTTCCCATCGACGTCGACATGATGGAAGGCCTTACCTTGTTCAACGGTCTGGGGCGGGAGCGTGTCGAGGCGCTGGCCGATGGTGGTTGGACCGTCGAGCATGCCCGATCGGTTCGCGTGATCGGTCGCGGCGATCATATCGATGGCCTGTACGGCGTGTTTGACGGCCGCTTGAAGCTTTATATGTTGTCGTGCAACGGCGACGAGCGTGTGCTGCGCGTACTGCGCCCGGGCGACACCTTTGGCGAGGCGATCATGTTCAACGCGATCCCGAGCCCGGTGTATGTCGAAACCCTGTCACCGGCGCGTCTCGGCTACTTTCCGCGTGAACTCATCAACGAGGCGTTGGCCAGCGACCCGGAATTCACCAACTCCATGCTGCGCGGCATGAGCGTGATGATGCGCGAACTGATCCAGGACCTTGAAACCTGCTGTATGCAGACAGCGATGCAGCGCACCGTGTCTTACCTGCTGCGCGAGGCCTCGGCAGCGCCTTCGCCGAACCTCGAAGTGAACCTGCCGGCCCCCAAGGCGGTTGTCGCCAGCACCTTGAACATCTCGGCGGAAACTTTTTCGCGCGAGCTGCATCGCCTGCAGGGCGAAGGCTTTATCGAAATCAATCGTCGTACCATCTATCTGCGTGATCCAGAGGCGCTGCAGACTATGGTGGACGGCTTGTCGCCTGAAACTTCGCACTGAACAACGAGCAGTGTTGTTCGATCGAAAGCACAAGGTGCAATCACGCTGATCGTTTTGCCCGCTGTTGATCGAGCGCCCAGCGCAGGTGTTCGCAGACCATCGGCTGCGTTTCGTATTCCAACCGACGTTCGAGCGCGCTGACGATTCCCGGGTCGAAGTCGGCGTTGCCGAGTGCGACGGCGATATTGCGTGACCAGCGGTGATACCCGATGCGACGGATGGCGGAGCCCTCCGTATGGCGCATGAACGCAGCTTCGTCCCACGCGAACAATGTCAGCAGGTCGGTACGATCCAGTCCGTGGCGCGGGCGAAAATCGCCTTCGTCGGTAGGTGAGGCGAAGCGATTCCATGGACAGACCTGCTGACAGTCGTCACAGCCATAGATTCGATTGCCGATGCCGCGGCGCAGCGCCAGGGGGATCGCGCCGTCGAGTTCGATCGTCAGGTACGAAATACAACGGCGGGCATCGACCTGGTACGGCGCCACGATTGCCTGGGTGGGACACACGTCGATACAGGCCTGACAGGTGCCGCAGTGTGCTTCGCCTGCCGCATCTGTCGGCAGCGGCAGGTCGGTATACAACTCGCCGAGAAAAAACCAAGAGCCGGCATCGCGATTGATCAGGTTGCTGTGTTTGCCGATCCAGCCGAGTCCGGCTTTCTCCGCCAGCGCTTTTTCCATAACCGGCGCGGAGTCCACGAATGCGCGATAACCGAAGGGGCCGACGTGCGCTTCGATCTTGTGCGCAAGCTTTTGCAGGCGATTGCGCAACACCTTGTGGTAATCGCGACCCAGTGCATAGCGCGAGATGAATGCTTGCACCGGGTCGTCGAGAATCGCACGTGGATCGGGTTCGTTCGGCAGGTAATCCATGCGTACAGAAATCACCCGCATCGTTCCCGGTACCAGCTCTGCTGGTCGGATTCGCTTGCTGCCGTGGCGCTGCATGTAGTCCATGTCGCCGTGAAAACCGTTCGCCAGCCATCTGTGCAGGTGACCTTCCGCCTCATCGAGATGGGTGTCGGTGATGCCGACCTGTTGGAAGCCAAGTTCCTTGCCCCACTGTTTGATTTGCGTCGCCAACGCCGGCAGATCGATGTCGCTGCATTCGGTCATAACTTCACCGGGCCGATACGCCGCCGGCGGTTGCCGTTGCGATAGGTGGGCAGCAGCCGATCATGTGGCGGCGGATGACAACAGTTCCAGATAAATGCCGCACTGAGCCGGATGTCCTGTCGTAGCTATCGCTGCTTTCACCAACGATGACGGTATCAACGCCCGCGAGGCCGCTGCGCTTGGCCCGATCTTCTCGAGGCATATCGTTGCTCCGTCGTGTGAAGTTCACTGACCGCCACGCAGGGCGGAAGTCGCATTGTAGCGTCGCTCGCCCCATACCGCCGGTCCGTGGCCGGCGTTTGGAGCGCCAAGCGTGACGCGCGGGCAGTACGACGCCAAACGATCGCCTATAGGGTGGGCTGCGCTTGGCCCTTAGCGCGCCGGAAATTGTTGAATTTGCGCTCTGCCTGGGGTCTTATCGCGCTTTAATAACTATTATTCCGACGAACGGTGCCGTTGCTTATGACCTTTCGTACCCTTCCGCCAACCGATGAACTGCCGCGCGCCCTGTACACGGCCGAACAGGTGCGGGGTTTCGATCGCATCGCGATCGAGCAGTTCGATATACCCGGCGAGACGCTGATGGAGCGCGCCGGTGCGGCCGCCTTTGAACTGCTGCGCAAGAAGTGGCCCGATGCGAAACGCATCGCGATTCTGGTTGGCACCGGCAACAATGGTGGCGACGGTTTCGTCGTTGCGCGGCTGGCCAAGAAGGCCGGCCTCCAGGTTCAGGTACTGCAGCTCGGTGACCCGGCGCGCCTGCAGGGGGATGCGCTGACCAACGCCAAGCGTTGGGAAGAGCTCGACGGCGATTGGCAGGCCTACGCAATGATCTCGCCCGACGTCGATGTGATCGTCGATGCCATGTTCGGCACGGGTCTCGAGCGCCCGGTGGCCGGGCGTTGGGCCGAAGCCATCGAGACCATCAACAGTCATCGTTCGCCGTGTCTGGCCATCGATATCCCGTCGGGCCTGCATTCGGATAGCGGCATGGTAATGGGCACCGCGGTGCGTGCTGCGGCAACGATCAGCTTCATCGGCCTCAAGCTGGGCTTGTTCAGTGGCGACGGCCCCGATCACGTGGGCGACGTCGTGTTCGCCGGTCTGGACGTGCCGGCCAAGGTATTTGCCACCAGCGTGCTGACGGCACGCCGCGTCGACTGGCCGAAACTCGGCGCGCTGCTGCCGCCGCGTCGCCACAACGTACACAAAGGTAATTTCGGCCATGTGCTGATCATCGGCGGCAATCGCGGCATGGGCGGCGCCGCGCGGATGGCGGCCGAAGCGGCGCTGCGCGTCGGCAGCGGCCTGGTCAGCCTGGCGACCCGTCCGGAACACGTCGGGGCGGTGCTGGCGGCGCGCCCCGAGATCATGGTCAACGGTGTCGAAGGTTCCGTGGGTGTGTTGCCGTTGCTGCGTCAGGCAGACGTGATTGCGATCGGACCGGGCCTGGGGCGCGACGACTGGGCCCAGGCACTGTGGCGCGCCGCGCTCGATTCCGACCGTCCTTTGGTCGTCGATGCCGATGCCTTGCACCTGCTGGCCGCCAAGCCGCGTCGGCGTAACGATTGGGTGCTGACGCCGCATCCGGGGGAGGCGGCAGCGCTGCTGGGTATGCGAACCGCGGACGTCAATGCCGCGCGCCTGCATGCGGTCGATCAAATGCAGCAGCGCTTCGGCGGCAGCGTAGTGCTCAAGGGGGTCGGCAGCCTGATCGCGAGCGAAGGTGCGGCGCCGCCGGCGTTGTGCAGCGACGGTAACCCGGGGATGGCCAGTGGCGGTATGGGCGATGTGCTGACCGGCGTCATCGCCGGCCTGCTCGCGCAAGGGCTTTCGGTGCGCGATGCGGCCGAAGCCGGGGTGTGCGTGCATGCCGCGGCAGCCGACTGGACGGCCGGCGTGGCCGGTGAGCGAGGCTTGCTGGCGACCGATCTTTTCGAACCGCTGCGCGTGCTGATCAACGATCGGTGGCGTTCTTGACGGGGCGAACGTTCCATCCGCAAGACGAGATCTCACAGGAGGCCGTCGGCGCGGCGCTTGCCAGGTCTTGGCGAGACGAGCGGGTTCTGATCTATCTCTCAGGCGATCTGGGCGCCGGCAAAACCACGCTGACGCGCGGTTTCGTGCGTGGTTTGGGCCTAAAGGGTGCGGTTAAAAGTCCGACATACACTCTGATCGAGCCGTATGACATTGATGGAAAAAAGGTTTATCACCTCGACCTGTACCGCTTGGGCGACCCGGGTGAACTCGAATATCTGGGGCTGCGCGAGTTGCTGGAAGAGCCGGCAGCCGTGCTGATCGAATGGCCCGAGCGGGGAAGCGGCTGGTTGCCGCCGGCCGATCTCGACGTGCGGATCGCCCATGAAGCTCAGGGGCGGGCTATCACGATTGAGGCGCGCAGCGAGACCGGCGAGCAGATGCTGTCGAGGCTAGCGGATATACCTATGGAAGCGCTCTAGAAAGTTCTCATATCTGACAGATTTAACTAGGAAAATCAGATTTGATATGCTAGCTTGAGTGCATCGGCTCAGGGCAGTCCGGACCTCTGAACCCCATGAAGAAGCTACTGACTTTTCTGACACTGCTGTTATTCGCCCCCTCGCTGCTTGCCACGCAAGTGGCCGGCGTGCGCCTGTGGACGGCACCCGACCACACCCGCCTGGTGTTCGACACCAGCAGCCGTGCGGTGCACAAGGTATTCGCGCTCAAAGACCCCGACCGCCTGGTGATCGATTTCGCCGATGCGGCGCTGGCGGATGATTTTTCGGTCAACGAGGTCAAAGACAAGCACCTCGACGGCATGCGACACGCGGCCCGTCCTGACGGCAGCCTGCGTGTGGTGCTCGACCTCAAGCAGGCGGTGCGGCCGAAAACCTTCCTGCTCAAACCAAACGATACCTACGGCCACCGGCTGGTGGTCGACCTGTACCCCTCGGATGCCGGTGCTGCCGCTGAGCCACGTGTCGCCAAGACGACCAAGGACATCGGCCGCGGACGCGACATCGTCGTCGCGATCGACGCCGGCCACGGTGGCGAAGATCCCGGGGCGGCAGGCCGCAAATACAGCACCAAGGAAAAGAAGGTCACGCTCGAGATCGCCAAGCGGCTGAAGAAGCTGATCGATTCGCAGCCCGGCATGAAGGGCGAGCTGACGCGCACCGGCGACTACTACGTCGGTCTGCGCCAGCGTATGGTGCTGGCGCGCGAGATGCGCGCCGATCTGTTCGTGTCGATCCACGCCGATGCATTCCGCGACAAGCGCGTGCGGGGCTCGTCGGTATACGTTTTGTCGAACCGTGGCGCATCGTCTGAGGCCGCGCGCTGGCTGGCAGAAAAAGAGAACTCTTCCGACCTGGTCGGGGGTGTCAGCCTCGAAGACAAGGATCCGGTATTGGCGTCGGTGTTGCTCGACCTGTCTCAATCGGCGACGCGTCATGCCAGCCTGAGTGCGGCGTCGAAGGTGTATGCGCAGCTGCGTGCGATGGGCAAGGTGCATGGTCGGCGGGTGCAGCAGGCCGGCTTCATGGTGCTGAAGTCGCCCGATATCCCGTCGATGCTGGTCGAAACGGGCTTTATCTCCAACCCGACCGAAGAGACCAATCTGCGCGATCCGAAGCATCAGGAGCGCATCGCCAAGGCTGTCCTCAAGGGGGTGCAGACGTTTTTCGACGAAGCGCCGCCACCCGGAACGCTGCTGGCGGAACGTCAGAACAAGTCGCTCAAGCACGTGATCGAGCGCGGCGACACCCTGTCGCAGATCGCCAGTCGCTACCAGGTCAGCCTGAGCTCGCTGCGGCGAGAGAACGACCTGCGCAACGACAATCACATCCAGGTCGGTCAGGTTCTGGTGATCCCGGGCACCTGATCTCTCACAACTCGGGAATAACGTCTCGGGAACCGCGTCTATTTAGGGGCAAGCGGGGATTACACCCGCATAACCTCAAAAGAGATGGAGATAAAAATGCGGTTCCTACTGTTCCCACTGCTGATGTTGGTGGCGGCCAGCGCGTACGCGGCTGACGCCCATCGTATCGTTCTGCACGTCGACGAAGCCGACGCAGCACGCCAAAACCTGGTCCTCAACAACGCCTCAAATATCAATAAGTACTATCTGGACAAGGGCGAAGAGGTCGAAGTCGAGATTGTTGCCTACGGTCCGGGACTGACCATGCTGGTGCCCGGCAAGTCGCCGGTCGGCGATCGAGTCACCTCGATCAAGCAGAATTACGACAACGTCAGTTTCAAAGCGTGCTCCAACACGCTGGCCAAGATGTCGGCCAAAGCCGGCAAAGACGTCAAGCTCATGGCCGAGGCCGAGATGGTCCCGTCCGGCGTGATCCATCTGGTCGAACGCCAGGAGCAGGGCTGGTCTTACATCAGGCCCTAATGATTTTCCTCTGAAGATATGGAAGGGTTCGCCCGCGCTTGCGCGGGCTTTTTTACGCCCGGCGTTTGCCGCACGGGCTGAAACAGAGGCCCGAACAACCCGGCGTGCTGGCGGTGGTCAAGCGCCGAACGGCAATGGCAGAATGCCGCCATGTCGTCACGAATACACGCCTTACCCAGTCAACTCGTCAACCAGATTGCCGCCGGCGAGGTGGTCGAAAGACCGGCCTCGGTGGTTAAGGAGCTGATGGAAAACAGCCTGGACGCCGGCGCAACCCGGGTGCAGGTAGATGTCGAGCAGGGCGGGGTCAAACTGATCCGCATCACCGACGACGGTGGCGGCATCGAACGCGACGACCTTGCGATGGCGTTGTCACGTCACGCCACCAGCAAGCTCAATGCGCTCGAGGACCTGGACCGGATCGCCAGCATGGGGTTTCGCGGCGAGGCATTGCCGGCGATCGCCTCGGTTTCGCGACTGACACTCGCATCACGCGCACAAGATGCCGACCGCGCCTGGCAATACGAGCCCGATAGCGGCGAGCTGCAGCCTGCCGCGCTGTCTCAAGGCACGGTGGTAACCGTGCGCGATCTGTTCTACAACACCCCGGCGCGGCGCAAGTTCCTGCGCACCGACAAGACCGAATTCGTTCATCTCGAACAGGTCGTGAAACGCCTTGCCCTGGTGCGCCACGATGTAACGTTCGTGCTGACGCACAATGGTCGCGAGGTGTTCTGCGCGAAGCGGGCCGAAGATCGGGTGGCACGTGAGCGTCGCCTTGCAGACCTGCTCGGCCCGGCCTTTCTCGAAGACGCCTTGTTCTTCGAACACGAGGCAGCCGGTCTGCGCCTGAGCGGTTGGGTGGCGCGCCCGACGTTTTCGCGCAGCCAGGCCGACATGCAGCATTTCTATGTCAACCGCAGGATGGTGCGCGACAAGCTCGTGACCCATGCGGTCCGTCAGGCCTACCAGGATGTGCTGTACCACGGCCGCCATCCAGCCTTCGTGTTGTTCCTGGAACTTGCGCCGGCATTGGTCGATGTCAATGTGCACCCTACCAAGCACGAGGTGAGGTTCCGTGAGAGCCGCCTGGTGCATGATTTTCTGTTTCGCACGTTGCACCAGGTGCTTGCCGAACCTGCAGTGACGGCAGAAGAGTACCAAGCCGTCACCCAGCCGGCGTCGACCGAGGCGCGTGCGGCGGAGTTCGGTCTGCGTGCAGAGGCGGGCGGTTCGATTGAACAGGCGGTGCCCCGTCAGGCGACGATGCGACTGGCGGTCGGCGAGCAGCGCGCGGCCTATCGCGCGGCGCAGGAATGGCAGACGCCGCCGGCGACGCCGGTGGCGCACACAGCAACCGAGTCCGCCGATGACGCCGATACGGACGAGCATCCGCTCGGCTTCGCTATTGCGCAGTTGCACGGCATCTATGTGCTGGCGCAGAACCGGCATGGCCTGGTGGTGGTCGACATGCACGCGGCGCACGAGCGCATCACTTACGAGGCGTTCAAACGTGCGCGTGAAGGTGAGGGCATCAAGAGTCAGCCCTTGCTGGTTCCGGTCAGCGTGGCGGTCAGCCAACGCGAAGCCGACCTGGTTGAAGAGCATGCGGCGGTGTTTGCCGAATTGGGTATGGAGGTCGATCGCCTGGGCGATCAGAGCCTTGTGGTACGTGCCCTTCCGGCGCTGCTGCGTCATGCCGACGCCGAGCGCCTGATGCGCGACGTACTGGCCGACCTGGTGGTGCACGGCAGTAGCCGGCGTATCCTCGAACAGATCAATGAAGTGTTGGGGACGATGGCCTGTCATGGCTCGGTGCGTGCCAATCGCCGACTGAGCATCGAGGAGATGAACGCACTGCTGCGCGATATAGAAAGTACCGAGCGCAGCGGTCAATGTAATCACGGTCGCCCGACCTGGGCGCAGATGGACATGCAGTCGCTCGACAAGCTGTTCTTGCGCGGACGTTGAACACCTTGCCGGCGACCAACGCATTGCCGCCCGCCATTCTACTGATGGGGCCTACCGCGTCGGGCAAGACGGACCTGGCGATCGCGCTGCGCGAGCACCTGCCGGTGGAGTTGATCAGCGTCGATTCGGCCATGGTGTATCGCGGCATGGATATCGGTACCGCCAAGCCGTCAGCGCAAGAGCTGGCCGCGGCGCCGCACAGCCTGATCGATATCTGCGACCCGGCAGAGGCCTATTCGGCAGCCCGCTTTCGGCAGGATGCGCTGGCCGAGATGGCGGCAATCTCACAACGTGGCCGAATCCCCTTGTTGGTCGGTGGCACCATGTTGTACTTTCGCGCGCTGCAGTATGGCCTGTCCGAACTGCCGTCGGCCGATGCGTCGATTCGCGAACGCCTCGAGCGCGAGCTGAAGTCAGACGGCCTGGCGGCGCTGCATGCCCGCCTGGCGTCGGTCGACCCCGTCGCTGCGCAGCGCATCCACCGCAACGACCCGCAACGAACCCTGCGTGCGCTCGAGGTGTTCGAGGCGACCGGCAAGCCGTTGAGCGAGTTGCAGGGTGGTCCGGGCGAGGGGATGCCGTTCCAGGCGATCAAGCTGGTGCGTTGTCCGGCGTCGCGAGCCGAGCTGCACCGGCGCATCAACGACCGCTTCGTGCGCATGCTCGAGCAGGGGTTTGTCGATGAAGTCGAGCGGCTGGTGGGGCGGGGTGACCTCGATCCGGATATGCCGTCGATGCGCTCGGTCGGTTACCGTCAGGTGTGGGCATGGTTGCGTGGGGAATTTAGTCGCGAGGAAATGGTCGAAAAAGGCCAGGCGGCGACCCGCCAACTGGCCAAGCGGCAAATGACCTGGTTGCGTAGTGAGAAAGATTGTCATTGGTTGGACGAGGCTGGCGATGTATTGAAACAGGCAATGACAATCATCAGTAATTCAAGCGGGAAAGCTACGCCGAGCTGACTTCATAAGTGATGTTGTGAAGCGGGTCTAAAGCCAAGAGACGGCTAATAAATCCAATTATCGGAGTAAATCGCTGTGCTATAGTTTTCATGCATCGCACACACAGGGATCGATTGGTGCAGTGGCGCTGGCCAAGTTGGACTGAAGCGCTGCACCGTATCTACGCACTGAGTTGTTTGGCGTAAAGACAAATTAAACCTAAACAAAATAAATCTAGGGAGCCCTCTCCATGTCAAAGGGACAAAGCCTTCAGGATCCGTTTCTAAACGCGTTGCGCAAAGAGCGCGTTCCGGTATCTATTTTTCTTGTGAATGGAATCAAGTTGCAGGGAACCATCGAATCGTTCGATCAGTTCGTTGTCCTGTTAAAGAACAGTGTCAGCCAGATGGTATACAAGCACGCTATTTCGACAGTCGTGCCGGCGCGCAATGTGCGCATCCAGCACGCGCATGGTGATAGTGACGGTGAGGCCGAACCCGGTAACGCCTGACTTAGATTTTTCGCCCGAACTGCTGCGTCCGACCTCGAGCCCCGGCTCGGGGCCGACGAGTTCTGCGTGGCTGAAAACTACGTGACCGTCAGTCGTGTTTGAACGTCCGCAAAGCGGCGAAAAAGCCGTACTCGTGCACGTCGGTCTGCACGGTGCCCCACGACCCGAAGAACTGCAGGAGTTCACCGAGTTGGCGAGCTCGGCGGGCGCGCAGCCGCTCGCCCTGATCTCGGGTCAGCGCAAGGTGCCCGATCCGAAGCTGTATGTCGGCAGCGGCAAGGCCGAAGAGATACACCAGCAGGTGTTGGCACTGGGCGCCGAGTTGGTGATCTTCGACAACACCTTGTCACCCAGCCAGGAACGCAATCTCGAAAAGGTCTTCGAGTGCCGTGTGCTCGATCGCACCGGCCTGATTCTCGATATTTTCGCCCAGCGCGCCCGCTCTCACGAGGGCAAGCTGCAGGTTGAATTGGCGCAACTGCGCCACCTGTCGACCCGCTTGGTGCGTGGCTGGACCCACTTGGAACGTCAAAAAGGTGGTATCGGCCTGCGCGGACCGGGTGAGACCCAGCTCGAAACCGACCGCCGCCTGCTCAATCAACGAATCGACCAGATCGGCAAGCGCCTGGCACGGGTCGACAGCCAGCGCGAGCAGGGGCGTCGCTCGCGGCGCCGCAACGAGGTACCGACGGTTTCCCTGGTCGGCTACACCAACGCCGGCAAGTCGACCCTGTTCAACCGGGTGACCGAGGCCGGGGTGTACGCCCGCGATCAATTGTTTGCCACGCTCGACCCGACGCTCCGCCGGGTCGAACTCGAAGACGGCGCGCCACTCATTTTGGCGGATACGGTCGGCTTCGTGTCGCGCCTGCCGCACGAGCTGGTCGCTGCGTTCAAATCCACCCTGCAGGAGACCGTGGAGGCCGATCTGCTGCTGCACGTGGTCGACGCGAGCAGCGCGCAGCGGGCGGAACAGATCGCCGAAGTCGAGGATGTCCTGGCGCAGATCGGCGCCGACGAAGTGCCGCGCATCGAGGTGTACAACAAGATCGACCTGTTACCGGGCACCGAGCCCCGGGTTGACCGGGATGCCGATGGCAGGCCGCAGCGCGTCTGGCTGTCTGCGGCGGCCGGTCAGGGGGTGGAGCTGCTGTTGGGGGCGCTGGCCGACTGGTTCCGCAGCGACATTATCAATACGAGGGTTTCATTGGGCCCGGCTGACGGTAGACTGCGCGCCTTACTGTTCGAACAGGGCGCCATCGTCAGTGAAAACCACGCCAGTGACGGGGGTTGGGAACTCGAAGTGGAGCTCAGGCGTCAGGACTTCGAGCGCTTGAGGAAGCGTGAATCCGTCCTCGCAGCGCAGTGGCGCGACCAGCCGCCGGCGTTTGACCAAACAGGGTAATGGGCTTTCGCCCTGCACTGTTGGTAGAATCGCCGCGATAAATCGCCTAATGACATCGAATTGAACCAGCGCACGGGAGTAATGCATGGCCTGGAATGAACCGGGTGGGGGCAATCGCGACCCTTGGAATAACAAGGGTGGTGACCAGGGACCTCCGGATCTCGACGAAGTTGTCCGCAAACTGCAGGACAAGATGGGAGGGCTGTTCGGCGGCAAACGTCGTGGCGGCGGAGGCGGTGACGAGGGCGACAGCGGCGGTTCGTCTGGCGGCGGCAGTTTCGCCGGCGTCGGCATCATCGTTGTTCTCGCGGTGATCGTGGTCCTGGCAATGGATTCGTTTTATATCGTCGAGCCCGCAGAACGCGGCGTGGTGACACGCTTCGGCGCCTACCATGTGGTGACGGCTCCCGGTCCGCACTTCAAGCTACCGTTCATCGACACCGTCGACGTCGTGAATGTCGACCAGGTGAACAAATTCCAGCACCGTGCCCAGATGCTGACCAAGGACGAGAACATCGCCGACGTCACGCTCGAGGTGCAGTACCGTATCCAAGACGCGGCAGACTTCCTGTTCCAGGACGCCAATCCGCAGGGCACCATTCATGGCGCCATGGAATCGAGCCTGCGTGAGGTCATCGGTAAGAGCCGCTTGGACGACATCATTACCGAGAACCGTAGTGCTATTGCCGTATCCGTGCAGGACGGCACGCAGTCCCTGCTCGATCTGTACAAGACGGGCCTGAAAGTGACCAACGTCAATATTCAGCGCGCCGAGGCACCGGAGGCCGTGGCCGAGGCGTTTGCCGACGCCATCCGTGCACGTGAGGACAAGGAACGCTTGCAGAACCAGGCCCAGGCCTATGCGCGTGACATCGTGCCGCGTGCCCGCGGTGAGGCCGCACGCCTGATCGAAGACGGTAAAGGTTACAAGGCGCGGGTTGTCGCCGAGGCTGAAGGTGAGTCGCAGCGCTTCCTTGCGCTGAAGAACGAGTATGAAAAGGCACCGCGCGTGACCCGTGAGCGCCTGTACCTGGAAACCATGCAGGACGTACTGAAGAATACCGGCAAGGTGCTGCTCGATGTGAAAGAAGGCAGCAACCTGACCTACCTGCCGCTCGATCGGATGATCCAGCCACCGCAACAGCGCAGCAGCGAATCGACGACCAACAGTCCGTCGGTCAGCCGCATGCCGACCACGAGTTCGACGTCGTCCGACCAAAGCTCGCGTTCGAGCTTTCGCGACAGCCGTAACTTCGATCGCTCGCGGAGGGACCGTTAATGAATTCCGGTAAAGGTATTGTCATTCTGATCGTGCTGGCGCTGCTGGTGGTGATCGGCAGCTCGTCGCTGTTCGTGGTGCGCGAGGCACAGCTGGCACTGTTGCTGCGACTCGGTGAGATCGTCGACGCCGACTTCAAGCCCGGCCTGCACTTCAAGGTTCCTGTGATCCAGGAAGTGGTCAAGTTCGATAAGCGCATCCAGACCCTGGACGCCAACCCCGAGCGTTTTCTGACCATCGAAAAGAAATTTGTGGTGGTCAACTCGTACGCCAAGTGGCGGATCGCCGATGTCGCCCAGTTCTTCCGCTCGACCCGCGGCAGCGCCGACACGGCATCACGCCTGCTGGCTGCACGGATCAATGCGGCACTGCGTGACGAATTCGGTAAACGCACGGTACAGGAAGTGGTGTCGGGTGAGCGCACCGAGATCATGGCCACGCTGGCGCGCAACGCCAACGAGCAGGCCGCCGACCTCGGCGTGGAGATCGTCGACGTGCGGGTCAAGCAGATCGACTTCTCTGACGACATCAGCGAGAACATCTACGAACGTATGCGCACCGAGCGTCACCGGGTCGCCGCCGAGCTGCGTGCACAAGGTGCGGAGGCCGCAGAGCGTATCCAGGCCGACGCCGACAGGCAGCGTATCGAGATTGTGTCGAACGCCTACCGCGACGCGGAACTGCTGCGCGGTGACGGCGATGCGCAAGCCGCCGAGATCTACGCCAACGCGTTCGAGAGCAATCCCGAGTTCTATGCATTCTGGCGTAGCCTCAGTGCCTACCGTGATGTCTTCAAAGACGGCGGCAGCATGATGGTGCTGGATCCGGATTCGGAGTTCTTCCGCTACTTCGGCACCGAAAAGCAGTAACCCGAATCACCCAGATTCGGCACGCAATCAAAGCCGGGGCGATCCACCCCGGCTTTTTTGCTTTGTGCACCGTTCAGCGACGGGCCGCGTGGACAATTCGCGGGTGATCTGGGAAAATTTCGGCTGTTGGTGTCCGGTTTTATCGGCCGGCAACCAAGGTCGAATCGAATGTGGCCGGGTGAACACCCCGGCTTTTTTGTGGATGGAACGATGTGGGACGATCTCTGGGTCGCATTGGCCCTGATGCTGGTGCTGGAAGGTATCCTGCCCTTCGTCAATCCACGAGGTTTCCGCAAGATGATGCAAACGGTCAGCGACATGGATGACAAGGCACTGCGCAATGCCGGCCTGTTTACCATGGTGGCGGGCCTGTTGCTGCTGTATCTGGTGCGCTAACGAATGATGCAAAACAACACCTGGTTGTTGCCCGACGGCATTGACGAACTGCTGCCCGCACAGGCGCGGACGCTCGAGACGCTGCGCCGCAACCTGCTCGATTGCTATGCCGGTTGGGGCTACCAACTGGTTATGACGCCGTTCATCGAGTATCTCGAATCCCTGCTCACCGGCACCGGCCGCGACCTTGAGCTGCAGACCTTCAAGCTCACCGATCAGGTCAGCGGCAGGCAGCTCGGCGTGCGCGCCGATATCACACCTCAGGCAGCGCGCATCGATGCTCACCGCCTGCGTCACGAGGCGCCGACCCGTCTTTGTTATATCGGCAGCGTGTTGCGCACACGCGCCGACGGTTTCTCCGGTTCGCGCAGCCCGCTGCAGATCGGCGCGGAGTTGTACGGTCACGCCGGCGTTGAAAGCGATGTGGAAATCGTCTGCCTGATGATGGAAACACTGGGCCAAGCCGGTTTGAAGGATGTCTATCTCGACCTGGGGCATGTCGGCATCTACCGTTCGCTGGCGCAGGCCGCCGGTCTGACGCAGAGTCAGGAAGCCGACTTGTTCGAGGCGCTGCAACGCAAGGCGGCGGCTGAGATTAGCGCGCTGGTCGAAGGTTTCGGGGTCGATGCGGACCTTGGCCGCATGCTGTTGTCGCTTGCCGACCTCAACGGCGGCGCCGATGTGCTGCCGCGCGCGCGCGAGGTGCTGGCCGGTGCGCCGGCGGCCGTGGGCGATGCGATCGATTATGTTGAAGCCGTCGCCACGCAGTTGCGTGCCTATCTGCCCGACCTTCCCGTGCATTTCGATCTGGCCGAGCTGCGTGCCTATCACTACCAGACGGGCGTGGTGTTTGCGGCGTTCGTTCCCGGCGAGGGCCAGGAGGTCGCGCGCGGCGGCCGTTACGACGAGATTGGCGAGGTGTTCGGTCGGGCGCGACCGGCGACTGGTTTCAGCGCCGACCTCAAGACGCTGATGCGCCTGGGCAGCTGGTCGCCGCAGGTTCTGCAGGGCGCGATATTGGCGCCGAGCGAGTTGGAACCCGCGCTCAATAGGAAGATCGCTGAATTGCGTGCAGCAGGGCAGGTCGTGATCCGCGCCTTGCCTGGCCAGGAAGGTAACCCCGCAGAGATGGGTTGCTCGCATCGATTAGAAAAACAGGCTGAACAATGGGACGTCGTCCCGCTTTAGCCGTCAACCGGAAAGAGATGAACCGATGGGTAAGAACGTAGTCGTCATTGGCACCCAGTGGGGCGATGAGGGTAAAGGCAAGATCGTCGATCTGCTGACCGACAAGGCCGACGCCGTGGTGCGTTTTCAAGGGGGGCACAATGCCGGCCATACCCTGGTTATTCAGGGACGCAAGACGGTCCTGCACCTGATTCCATCGGGCATTCTGCGCAGCGATGTGCGTTGCCTGATCGGCAACGGTGTCGTGTTGTCGCCCAGTGCGTTGCTCGAAGAGATCGACATGCTCGAACAGGGTGGCGTTGACGCGCGAGGCCGCATGGGTATAAGCGAGTCGTGCCCGGTGATTCTGCCGTATCACATCGCCTTGGATCAGGCGCGCGAAGCCGCACGCGGTAAGAAGGCAATCGGTACCACCGGTCGCGGTATCGGCCCGTGCTACGAAGACAAGGTGTCGCGTCGTGGTATCCGCCTCGGTGAGATGCTGGATGCCGAGCATTTCAAAGACCGGCTGCGCGAGGTCATGGAGTATCACAACTTCGCCCTCGAGCATTACTTCAAGTTCGATACGGTGGAGTATCAGCAGGTCCTGGACGAGGCTTTGGCACAGGCCGAGCAGATTAAGCCAATGATCGAAGACGTGCCCGGCACCTTGCACGGTCTTCGCCGTCAGGGGCGCAGCGTGATGTTCGAAGGCGCACAGGGTGCCTTACTCGACATCGACCATGGCACCTATCCCTACGTCACGTCGTCCAACACCACGGCCGGCGGTGCGGCAACAGGCAGCGGTGTTGGTCCGTGCGATTTCGATTATGTGCTGGGTATCGTCAAGGCCTACACGACGCGTGTCGGTGCGGGTCCATTCCCGACCGAGTTGTTCGACGACGACGGCAATCATCTGGGCGAGAAGGGTCACGAGTTCGGCGCCACCACTGGGCGTAAGCGCCGCTGTGGCTGGCTCGATACCGTCGCGCTGAAACGCTCGCTGCAGATCAACAGCGTCACCGGTATGTGTATCACCAAGCTGGATGTGCTCGATGGCTTGGATACGGTCAAGATCTGTATCGCGTACAAGCTCAACGGCCAGGAAACCGACACGCCGCCGGTGGGTGCCGATCGTTTCGAACAGTGCGAGCCGGTGTTCATCGAGATGCCGGGTTGGAAGGAATCTACCGTAGGACTCAAGTCTCGCGACGAGTTGCCCGAAGCGGCAATCAACTATCTGCGCAAGGTGGAAGAGTTATGCGAAACGCCGATCGATATCATCTCGACCGGCCCGGATCGTGACGAAACCATCGTGCTGCGACATCCCTTCGATTGATCGCAATCCTCGGTCGATGAAACATCAAACCCCGCCATCGTTCGATTGCGGGGTTTTTTGATGCGCCGAAATAGCAACATCGTGTAGGAAAACTTCCGTTCGGGTAGTCGCGCGAGATTCGCACGCTAGACTTGCCATTAACAAAAGCAACAAGTTTCAGGGAACCCGACCCGGGGATGGGTCATGGCCAAGGATGGCTCCAGGGGGAAACATAATGACAACAGAAGTGCCGCACGACATCCGTACGCATCATTACAGCGCGCGAGACATTCAGTTCGCCGAATGGCGGCGTATCCACCGCAGGCGTTATCTCGCCGGCCTGAGCGATAAGGATCAAAGTGACGATGAGCCGGCGCAGCGCCCGGAGGATCTTGTCGGTCTGGGGCTGTCGGGCGGAGGTATACGCTCGGCCGTTTTCAATCTCGGCCTGCTGCAGGGGCTGCGGTTTTACGATGTGTTGCGTCACGTCGATTACCTGTCGACGGTTTCAGGCGGAGGCTATGTCGGCGCGAGTATGACCTGGTTCGCCAGCGTGCTCGGTCGCGATTTTCCCTATATCGCACACGACGAGGACTCGGTCGAGAGACGCGGCGAGGTGCGCAACCGCTTACAGTATCTGCGCGCGCACGGCAGTTATCTGATCCCTGGCGACGGGTTGAACCTGTGGTCGCTGATCGCCGCGATTGTGGCCGGCAGTCTGACGACGATGGCGGTGCTGCTGCCGGTGCTGGTGCTGGTGGTCGCGCTGTTGGCAACGCCTTTGGTCTCGGTGCCGGATTGCACTCAGGCTTCGGTCAACGGTTGGCTGCCGCCGTGTTTCAATACCTTCGATATCGCGCTCGGCTTGGGCGTTTTCTCCGCGGCCCTGTTCGGTGTTTCCGTGCTGGTTTACGGCATCGTCAGCAGTCTGGGGCGAGGCTCGAAGATCCGCAGTGCGAGTGCGCAGCGCATGATGCGCGAAGGTCTGGGGCGATTACTCGCGTATGCCCTGGCGCTCATCGTGCTCGGCTGTGTGCCGATCGTCTACGAGTTTATCGCCACGCATTTCCAGGAATGGAAAGCGACGGCGATGTCGGGCATTTCGATCGGTGGCGCGCTATCGTTTGGCGCGGGCCTGTTCGGCGCGAAGAAGGGCAGCGAAGTCCGGCTCGGGCGTTCGAGTCTATTGAGCCTGGGTCTGTTGCTCGCGGTGTTTGGCGTGATGCTGTGGATCTATCACCTGGTGCATGCCCATGTGCCGGCGTTGTTGTGGGATTGGCGTTTCCTCGCCTTGCTCGGTGTTTCCGTCATGCTGGCATGGTTCGCCAATATCAATCACGTGTCGATGCACCGCTTCTATCGCAATCGCCTGATGGAATCCTTTATGCCGGTGCCCGACGAGCCGACGACGGGTGATGACGATCCTGCCGAGCGTTTGCCGCAAGATCCCGATCAGTGCTTTCTGCACGCCATTCCGCAGACGGACTACCCCTATCACTTGATCTGTACCAATGTGCAGACCGTGGGGTCGACCTCGGCACGTCTGCGCCAACGCGGCGGCGACAGCTTCCTGCTCAGCCCGGAATACTGCGGCTCCGAGGCCACCAAATACGTGCGAACCCAAGACTTCGTCGGTGGCTCGATGAACCTGGCGACGGCGATGGCGATTTCCGGTGCCGCTGCGGATACCAACTCGTATGCGACGCGCTCGCGTCCGTTGGTGTTCCTGATGACCTTGTTCAACATCCGGCTCGGTTACTGGATTCGCAACCCTCGCCACACCACGCCGTCGCCGGCGCAATGGCGGGCGAGCAAGCAACCGATGTGGACCTATCCGCGCCAGTGGTTGGCGATGCATCGTCGCCCGATGTGGTATTGGTATCTATTCCGTGAGGTCTTCGGCCGTGGGATGGACGAAGATGCTTTGAATGTCCGCCTGTCCGACGGCGGTCACTTTGAAAACCTGGGGCTGTATGAACTGATCCGGCGTCGATGCAAGACCATCGTCATCTCCGACGTCGGCTGCGATCGCGAAATGACATTCGGCGACCTCGGCCGTGCCGTCGAGCGTGTGCGCGCTGATTTCGGCACGCTGGTGGATATCAATCTCGACCCCCTGCATCCGGAATCCGATGAGGGTTTCTGTGAAGTGCCGTTCGTCACCGGCACCATTACCTATCTGCCGGATGGCGATCTGCCGCGTGATGAGGGGATTCTGATCTACGTGAAGAGCGCGCAACTGAAGAACGTCCCACCGGACGTGGTGGCATACCGGGCGGCGAATCCGGACTTCCCGGACGAGAGCACAGGCGATCAGTTCTTCGACGAAGAGCAGTTCGAAGCCTATCGTGAGCTCGGCTTTGCCAGTGCCCGCTTGTTGTGCTCGCGCGGCAACGGCTACGACGGCAGCGCCAAAGATGCCTGTGCCGGCGCCCTGTCGCATTTCCGCGCCGCTGTCGGGATAGAGACCCAACCGGGAGTCGAGTCAGACGACTGAGCAGCATTTCCGCCGTGTGACACGCTGTGCGGCATTGATCGCACAGCGTGTCGTCTGTTTTACTTCTCGTTGACGCAAGCTTCGAAGCAAGCGAACCGGATGCCCATCGCGTGACCGCGGCTTGATCGGCATACAGGCCGATCAGCCGAGCACGGCCAGCAGTAAGGTGCGTGCGCCTGTGGTCGAGCCCTGAGGAGAGGACCCTATGTCGAATACAGCCACGTCCATTGTGTCGGCGATACTCGGTGGTTTGGTCGCCACGGGGATCACGCTGTTCAGTGTGGGTTGGTCTGAAGCGGAGAAGCAGGCCGAGTTGAGTCGAGCGCAGGCGCTGGCTGATTTTGCGGAGGCGACCTGGGGTCACGATCGCCAGCGGTATGATCGCAAGGTGAGTTCATTGACCATATACGCCTCGCCCGAAGTCATCCAGGCACACGCACTCTGGGTGCAGGCGCATTGCAACGACACGGTGCGCTCCGGATCGGATCGCTGCAAGGGTTTATGGGCCGATGTAGTCATCGCGATGCGCGCGGAGATCGGTATGCGGCCGGTCGACAAGCGCCTGATCGTCGAAGCCATTTGGGAAAAACCGGAGCGCTGAATTTCGCGGCAGCTGCCGGACGTGAATTACGACAGCAAGGAAGAAACATGCTGAGAGGGAAGTTGTTGGCCGGACTGTGTTGTCTGGTGTTGTGGGCCGGCGAGGTGCTGGCTGCAGGCGTCGATCATGTCGTCGTCTACAAGGCCGAACGTACCATGCAGCTGCTGGCGAAGGGCAAGGTCGTCAAGACCTACGCCATCGGCCTGGGTGACGACCCGTTCGGGCACAAACAGCAAGAAGGCGATGAGCGTACGCCGGAGGGCAATTACGTCATCGATTACCGCAATCCACAAAGCGGCTACCATCTGTCGCTGCACATCTCTTATCCCAATGCCCGCGACAAGGCCAATGCGAAGAAGGCCGGCGTCGATCCGGGCGGCATGATCATGATCCATGGATTGCCGAACGGTTACGGTTGGGCCAAGCACTTCTTTGCGGGGCGTGACTGGACCGACGGCTGTATCGCGGTCAACAACGAGGAAATCGAAGAGATAGGACAGCTCGTCGCAAACGGTACGCCCATTACCATCCATCCGTGACGGCTCGATTCTCCAGCGCAAGTCGCGCGTCGGCACAATAGTGAACTGCGAGGCGGCATCCCCGCTCGGCAGAATATCGCCTAAGCTTGCCAGCAGCGCAGCCCTCAATGAGCAGCGTGACCCTCCATTGTCGAGGAAAGGAATATGTTGCGCAGTCTCATAACGTTCGCAGGTATCGCGATGCTGGCGGCTTTGCTGGCCGGCTGTGTAAGCGAGAAGGAAGCGATGATCAAGAAGGGCTACCCGATGGCCTATGCCGATGGATTCGACGATGGCTGCCATAGTGGAAAGAAGGCCGGCGGCAGCATGTTCGACGAGTTTCGCAAAGATGTCGGCCGCTTCGACGACGACCATCGCTATGCGCAAGGCTGGTCGGATGGTTTTCGACAATGCGAGTCGGAGGAAGAGGCCTACGAGCGTCGGTTGCGCATGACGCTTGAGCAACAACGCCTCGTGGACGACCGTAAGCGCAGCGAGAAGGCCGAACAGCGTCACCTTGAGCGCGAGGTACTGAAAGGCATCGACACACGGTCGCTGAAGAACCTGAAGTAGCGAGTCTGCTCCTCACGCCGGCCTTGGTCGATCTCGGCGCGGCAGGGGTATGTTGCGTGGTTCGACCGAAATTGGTGCGTATTCGCTTGCTCTACCGCACTGCCTTGGCGCAGGCATACCGGCCTTCTCCCCCAAGTTCTTGTTTCTCGCACAGGTTTCCTGCGGCATATCCCTTGCTAGCCAGAGCCACAGGCCTTAAGGCCACAAACAATCTAGAACGACGTTCAAATGCGATGACTCGTCGCTGATCGGCGACGGGATTTCCATGGTGGTGAATCGATGTCGTTGGGATGCCTGCACCCAGCGCCACGAAATCGTGTGAGAGAGACTGCGTGATGAAATCTTTTGTTAAAGCCGCTGAGATCTGGCAGACGGGCCCTGAAGGCGACCGTCTGCACCTGAGCACCAGCTATTACGGCGACCTGATCGAGTTTGCCGAGGCCAGCAAAGACATGGGCTTTGCCTATGGTGAAGGTCTGCCGGGCCAGACGTGGGCCCAGGCGCGGCCGCTCGTCTGGACCGATCTGCAAACCGACGCGTTTTTGCGCTCCGAAAGTGCCAAGCGCGCCGGCATCGCCTGTGGCCTTTCGATTCCAATCTTCGCCGGCGACTTTCTGTTGGCCGTGTTGGTGTTGTTTTTCGCGGATGACGAGGATGTCACCGGGGCGGTGGAGGTCTGGGGCAACCGCGGCAGTGAGACCGAGCTGAAACTGGTCGAAGGCTACTACGGCGTGCTTGAACGTTTCGAATGGGTCTCACGTCGATTGACGATAATGCGCGGCCGCGGGCTGCCTGGCGGCGCATGGGGTGACGGCAAGCCGCTGATCATCTCCGATCTCGGTCAATCGAGCGCCTTTCTGCGGGCGCGCAATGCGGCTGAGTCCGGTATCACCACCGGCGTTGCGGTGCCGTTCTCGTATGGCGCAAGTGACACCCAGGTGCTGACCTTTCTCTCGGCACGCGGTACGCCGATCGCGCGGCGTTTCGAGGTCTGGGTGCCGGATACCGAAGGCAAGCGGCTGGTATTCGAAACCGGGCACACCGAAGCGGGTGAGGATCTGCACAGCATCTATCGCGACGTAAGCTTCGCCAAGGGTCACGGAACGCGCGGCCTTGCCTGGCTCACCGGCAGACCGTCGATCTCATCGCCGGCAGAGGGCGCAGACGATGGTCCGCTGGTATTGCTGCCGGTGATCGATGATTGCCGGCTGGTGGCGGTCGTCGGGTTGGTTTTATAACATCGGGCACGTCGGTAACGAATCTTCGATCGACTGCGGCCGAAAGCGCCTGGATGCGCCCGAATGAGGAAAACGCGCCGTTTCTGAACACTGCCCCCTAGCGGGCGAGGATGGCGATGGTTTCCGTTCGTGTCATATCGCTGACCGTGCTGGCGATGATTGCGTTCGCCGGCAACTCCCTTTTGTGCCGGGTCGCACTCAAAGAAACCGCTATCGATCCGGCCGCGTTCACCTCACTGCGGCTCGTCTCCGGCGCCGTGGTGCTGTGGCTGCTGGTCGTCGTGATCAAGCGTCAGCGGGCGGTGGCCGGCAGCTGGGGTTCGGCGTTCGCCTTGTTTGGCTATGCCGCTGCGTTTTCCTTTGCCTATGTCGATCTGTCGGCCGCGACCGGCGCCTTGCTGCTGTTTGGCGCGGTGCAGGCGACCATGATCGGGCACGCGCTGTGGGTCGGCGAACGCCTGCGTGTCGGCCAAACGGCCGGTGTCGTGATCGCCTTGGCCGGCATGGTCGGCTTGATGCTGCCGGGCCTGACTGCGCCGCCGCTGTTTGCTGCTAGCCTGATGTTGAGCGCCGGGGTCGCCTGGGGGGTGTATTCGCTGCGCGGGCGCGGCGGAGGTGACCCGACCGTGGCGACTGCCGGTAATTTCGTCCGCAGCGTGCCGCTGGTGGCGGTGCTGGCCGTAGCGGGCATGAACCACCTCTCTGTCGACGCGGCCGGCATAATCTACGCCGTTGCTTCCGGTGCATTGGCATCAGGAATTGGTTATGCGATCTGGTATGCGGCCCTGCCTGGTTTGCAGGCCGCCCAGGCCGCGACAGTGCAGCTGAGTGTGCCGGTAATAACCGCGGTCGGCGGCGTTTTGTTCCTCGACGAGATGGTCACGCTGCGCTTGATACTGGCTTCGGCGGCGATTCTCGGAGGTATCGCCCTGGTGATCGTGGCAAAAGACCGCACTAAAAGTAGGTGAAAAATGACGCAATTTATATTATTGGTTTATGAAATAAATAAAATTTAATAGAATGCGCGCCTGATTTTATGACTCGGCCGGCTCGGTCCGCCGACAACAGCAGTAGAGGGCAGTAAGCGCATGCACAATGGCACTACCATTACGCAGTTCATCATCGAAGAACAACGCAAGATTGAAGGCGCCACCGGCGACTTCACATCACTCCTGAACGACATCGTGACCGCCTGCAAGGTCATCTCGAACATGGTGAACAAGGGCGAGCTGATCGGCGTGCTCGGTTCGGCTGGCAGCGAGAACGTTCAGGGCGAGACACAGAAGAAGCTCGACATCATCACCAACGAGGTGTTCCTGAAGTCGAACGAGTGGGCCGGCCACCTGTCCGCCATGGCGTCCGAAGAGATGGACGACATCTACGAAATCCCCAATCAATATCCGCGCGGCAAGTACCTGCTGACGTTCGACCCGCTCGACGGCTCATCGAACACCGACGTCAACGTTTCGGTCGGCACGATCTTCTCGATCTTGCGTTGCCCCGGTGAGCGCGTCTGCCCGAATAAGGATGCCTTCCTGCAGCCGGGCACCCAGCAGGTGGCTGCCGGCTATGCGCTGTACGGTCCGTCGACCATGATGGTATTGACCACCGGCAACGGCGTGAATGGTTTCACCCTTGATCAGGATATCGGTGAATTCATCCTCACCCATCCGAACATGACGATCCCGCAGAGCACCCGCGAGTTCGCGATCAACGCCTCGAACATGCGCTTCTGGGAGCAGCCGGTGAAGCGCTACGTCGACGAGTGCCTGGCCGGTGCCGAAGGCCCGCGTGGCGAAGACTTCAACATGCGCTGGATCGCCTCGATGGTTGCCGAGGTGCATCGAATTCTGACCCGCGGCGGCATCTTCATGTACCCGATCGACGAAAAGATGAAAGCCAAGGGTACCGGCGGCAAGCTGCGCCTGATGTACGAAGCAAACCCGATGAGCTTCGTCGTCGAGCAGGCCGGCGGCATGTCGAGCACCGGCCGTCAGCGCATCATGGAGGTTCAGCCGGACGATCTGCACCAGCGCGTGCCGGTCATTCTCGGCTCCAGCGAAGAGGTCGAACGCGTGGTCGGCTACCACTGCGACTAGGCGGTACTCGGTAGATGAGAAAAACGGGCCCCGGTGGCCCGTTTTTTTGTTTTTGTGCCGGGTAGTCGGGTACACTCTGGGCTCCGGATCGACCGGTACGACCGTCACCAAGTCATAACAAAGGCGGCGGCCGCTCGATGACAAACCGGTACCATTGTTGACTCGAATCCACCGCAACGACTGCGGACGCTGGAGCAAACCTCGGGCGGGGTGTGTCCGTGCCAAACACCTGTCGCTCGATCCAGGCATTGCCCGGTGTTGGCGTCGTCGGTGCAAACATGGGGGAACCAGTGCTGACGAAAGCCAGCGCGATGTGCTGCCGCGCGAGCACGGAAGAGCGGCAGTGCCCTGCATACGCTGATATGCAGACACACACGAAGGACCGATCGACTTCCCGCAACGGGAGGGCTGTATGACGTCGACCGACGGGGCATTGAACGAGATCCGGCGTCCGTTCGTTGGTACCAGCCTGTGGATCCCGATGCTGTTGATGCTCGCTGCCTGCGGCGCGATCGTCTATTACGGTTACCTGTTGGCCAGCACGGTCGAGATGTCCGCGGTGTTTGGCGCGCGCTCACAGGCCGACCTGACGGCACGTGAGATCACCGGCTTCATCCAACGCGAGCAGGAGAGGCTTAACGCCTTCGTTGACGAAAAGCACGGCGTCATCACCGAGATCCTCGCCTTTCACGACAACTATCCGGCCATCGATGCCTTGCAGACCAGCGTCAAGCGCATGTTTCCCGGCGCATTCGCGTTCAGCATCACCGACACCGACGGCAAACCGCTGTTCGAGGACTTCGAAGGACTCGTCGGCCCGATCTGCCAGCAGGCGATGCATGAGTATGCGCTGGCGCTGCGTGAAAACGATGCGCCGTCGGCAATCCCCCCCATTCATCCGGTTCCTGATGCCTACCACTTCGACCTGATCACGCCGTGGTCGGTGGAAGACGGCAATCACGGCCTGTTTTTCGTCAGTATGTCGCCGAGCCGCGTTGCCGAGATCCTTGCCATCGGTGAGCAGCACTCGGGGATGCGCATGTTGCTGGTCAACGCACGCGATCCGGGCCTGGTCGAGGTGACCGCGAGCGGCGCCCGCGACGTCTTGGGCAGTGAGATCCGCCTGTCGGATGAAGAACTGGCCGCCGACCATGTCACCTTGGATGTCGCGGGTACGCAGTGGCGTTTGCTCGTGACGCCGGATGTGGAGCAGATTGCCGAGTCGATTCACCAGATCTACGTCAACGTGGCTGCGTGGGTGGTGACCCTGTTGTTGATCAGTGCCGCCTTGTTGTTCGTGATTCGCCGCTTCGAACAACGCAACAGCACGGTGTTCATGCGCAGCCTGCAGGCGAGCGTCGGGCGCCAGCGGGCGATCCTGCAGTCCATGGTCGACGGCATGGTGACGATTGACGAGAAAGGCACGATCCGCGACGTCAACAACGCCATCACCGCGTTGTTCGGTTATGAACCGAACGAGCTGACAGGCGAGAACGTGAAGATATTGATGCCCGATCCGGATCGTTCAGCACACGATGGCTACCTGCACAATTATCTGGCGACCGGTGAAAGCAAGATTCTCGGTCGTGGCCGTGAGGTTATGGCCAGGCACAAGGACGGCCATGTGTTTCCGATTCTATTGACACTGGG